>JAPPGA010000035.1 GCA_028821515.1 Gammaproteobacteria bacterium
CGGTCACACTCAGATCGCGCCTCCGTTCAGGCTCATTTCTGTATGGGATTATGCTACTTGCGAACGGCGTGCCTTCGCGACGACCGCGCAGCCCTCGACTTCAGGAAACGCTGGCGGCGCACCGTTCGATCGGAGCAAAATTGCCCCATTCCAGTTGGAGGTGTTTGCATCAACCATGCATGGTGGACGCGGACTGACATCGGCGCCGGTCGTGGCGGCATGTATCGTCCTGTGGGCAGCGTCGTGCATGGCTCTCACTGCCTGTGACGGCGGGAGCGATGCCGTTGGTGCCCCCGTGGTCGCCGGCGTCGACTCGCCGGACGAGGAGCTTGCGCAGTTCCTGGACGGCATGATCCAGAACGCCCGCTCGTTGCCGGATTCGGGGCTGATGCGGGGCCGCCTGGCCATGGCTTATGAGAACAACCTGTTCCCGGAAGAGGCGCTGGTGAGCTACGCCCAGGCTGCCGCCCTCGCCGCGGGCGATTTTCGCTGGCCCTATTTCAGTGCCCTGCTCAAGGGGAGACAGGGGCGCTACGAGGCGGCCCTCGATGACCTCGAGCGCGCGATCGCGATCGATGCCGGCTATGCCCCGGCCTGGCTCTGGCGTGGCACCTGGCTGCTGGACCTGGAGCGACCGGGCGAGGCCGCGATGGCTTTTGAGCGGGCGGATGCCCTGGGGGCCGGGACGGAGGCGGCCTTTGGAACGGCCCGGGTGCTGGTCGCCCAGGAGAAATACGCCGAGGCCGTCACCCTTCTCGACCCCCTGGCGCGGCAGTATCGCCATCCGTACATCTATCGCACACTTGGCTTTGCCTTGCGGGCGCTTGGCCGGGTGGAAGAGGCACGCACGGCCGTGGCACTGGGTCGATCCGCGGACCCGCTTTCCTGGAGGGACCCGCGCGCCGCCGAAAAGGGAGCATTCGTCGGCGGCATCGGCCGATTCTCCTTTGCTCAGAACCTGCTGGGCGCGGGCAAGGTCGACGAGGCGCTTGCGATACTGGAGACGTTGCGCGGCGAGCAGCCGGACGAGACGTGCGGCGAGACAGGCCATGCGGCGACGCGCACCTGCGAGATCCTGAATGCGCTGAGCCTTGCTTATGTCCGGGCGGGCCGTGTGGATGAGGCGTTCGCCCTCGTGCAGCGGGGCCTCGCGATCAATCCCGATTTCTTCCCCTTTCACCTCAATGTCGCCGACCGTTACCGCGGCCGACGTGAACTGGATAGCGCGCTCCGGCACATCGATCGAGCCATCGCGCTGAATCCCTCGCTCGGTTACGGCTACGAGCAGCGCGGGCGATTGCTCATCGGCCTGGGCCGAACCGACGAGGCCATGAAGGCCCTTGAGACGGCGGTGCGGCTTGCGCCGGAAAGACCCGTGACGCTGTTGTACCTGGGCATGGTCGAGGGCGAGCGAAAACGGTGGCCCCAGGCTGTCCAGTACCTGGAGCGCGCGGTTCGCCTGGACCCGCAATTCGCGGTCGGACACGCCTACCTGGCCCGGGCCTTGAGCGAAACCGGCCGAATCGATGAAGCCAGGCAGGCGTACTGGACAGCAAAAGAGCACAATGCTCCAGCCTATGAGCTTGAGGCGACGGAGCGGCGGTTAAAGGAACTGGAGTCTGCGCCCTGATGTTGGCGACTTATCGAGTCCGGATTGCGGGTGCCACCGGAATGGCTCTCCTGATGTCATTCGTATCGGCGTGCTCGCAATCCGGCGTGCAGGACGGCCCGTGGTTCAGCGAAGAGGCGCAACAACGCGGGATCGACTTCGAGCACCGGTCGGGCTACGCGGACCGGCCCCTGCTGCCGGAGATCCTTGTCGGTGGCGCGGCGCTGGCCGACTTCGACGGCGACGGGGACCTGGACGCGTACCTGGTCCAGAGCGGCCGGATCGGGTCGGAAAACGCTGACGCGCCGAACCGGTTGTACCTGAACCGCGGCGACGGGTACTTCGAAGAGGCGCCGGAAGCGTCGGGTGCCGACGATCGGGGCTACGGCATGGGTGCTACCGCAGGCGACTACGACAACGACGGCGATGTCGACCTGTACGTCACCAACTATGGACCGAACGTTCTGTATCGCAACGATGGCGCGGGCGGATTCGAGGACGTGTCGCGTGCGGCGGGCGTCGACGATCCGGGCTGGGGGAGCGCGGCCGCCTTCCTGGACCTGGACGCGGACGGCGACCTGGACCTGTTCGTCGTCAACTACATGAACTGGACGCCGGAAATCGAGCGGGACTGCTACGTGCGCGGAGCCATCACGTATTGCGGTCCCGGACAGTACGCCCTTCCGGCCATGGACCGGCTGTACCGGAATGACGGCGACGGCACGTTCACGGACATCACCTACGATGCTGGCATCAACGTGGCCTTCGGCAACGGACTGGGCATTGCGGGCGCGGACTTCAATCGCGACGGACTCACGGATCTATTCGTCGCCAACGACATGCTGGTCAACCAACTGTGGCTGAACCGGGGGAACATGCGCTTCGAGGACGAGTCTTTGTTCTGGGGCTGCGCCGTGGATGAGCATGGCATCGAAAAGGCCGGGATGGGCGTCGCCGCTGTGGATTTCGACAACGACGACGATACCGATCTACTGGTCGTGAACATGGAGCAGCAGACCGACTCCTTTTTCCGCAACGAGGGCAGCTATTTCGTCGATGCCACGCGGGTCGTGGGGCTCGGCGCGTCGAGCCTGCGGCATACGCGCTTCGGCGTGGCGCTGGTGGACTTCGACAACGACGGCCGCCTCGATCTCTACGAGTCGAACGGCCGAATCGAGTCGCCGGATCCCTCGGTCCTGCAGAATTTCGCGGAGCCCAACACGCTGTATCGCGGCACGTTTGAATCAACCTCGTTCCGATTCGAGGAAGTTGCGCCCCAGGGTGGCGTCAACCCGCCGCTGCTGCACACCAGCCGCGGTCTCGCGGTTGGCGACGTGGACAACGACGGTGGCGTTGACCTCCTGGTCGTGAATCGTGATGCCGCGCCATACCTCTTGATGAACCGGGTTGAGCGAGGCAATTGGGTCCGATTCGAGGTGCGCACGGCCACCGGACGTGACGCCCACGGAGCGAGCGTTTCGGCAACGGTCGGAGACATCCGCATGCGCCGGGATGTGCAGCCGGGCGCCAGCTACCTGGCTTCAAGCGACCCGCGGGTGCACTTTGGTTTGGGCGCGGAGGCCTGGGTCGAGGAGGCTACCGTCATCTGGCCGGGCGGGGAGAAGGAAGCCTTCGGAGGTTTCGAAGCGGGACGCACATATCGTCTGACTCGAGGCCGCGGCAGCCCGGTGGAATAACCTCGTCCGGCGAATGGTCCCGGATTCAGGAATCCGAATCGAATACGTCGTCGAGCGTGCCAGCGTCCAGCACCCTGTCGGCCAATGTCTCCAGTTCGCCTGCGGACGCTTCGTTCAGCCGTCGGGTGATTTCGGGGGACAGGAGGCCGAATCGCCTCTGGAGCAGTCGCTCCAGCACCGCCCGCTCCCCCTCGACGCGACCTTGCTGCATGCCTTCGTCGCGGGCTCTCTGGAACATTCCTGCCATCGTTGCACCCTCACTCGGGATATTGTCGTCGATAGCGACTGCGCTCATTTTCGGTCAGGCCAGCATAGATGTCGATGAAGTCGATGTACTTTTCCCGCAGGTCGCTGTCCTGCTCCAGCGCGAGCACACCACGAACCGCCTGTGCGTAAACCTCAACCTTGCCGTCCTCGGGAATGTTCATGTTCGGTAGATTCACCCGAGCCACCAGGTTGTCGCTGTCCCACCAGCGCTCGGCGGACATCTCTGCGATCTTGCAGCTCAGGTAGTCGAATGTCAGATAGGTGCGGCGCTCCGTGCCCAGGACGAGCGCCAGTGGCGCGGCGTTGGCGTCGCGCAGGAAAATTGCGACCGGCACCACGCGGTCCGTGTCGAACATGTCGGCGAGGTCGAGGCAGTAGTGGGCCAGCCGGCGCAGGTTGAATCTCCGCGAGTCGGACTCTTCTTCCAGCACGAAAAGGACCGCTTCGCGACGACCTTCGGCCCACTCCACGAGGAGCGGCGTATCGAGCTCGCGGAAGCGTTCGCGGAGACGTTCCTGGAGCTGTTCCTGTCGAATCGGAATGATCCGTGCGTCGTCTTGTTCCAGAGGCGCTTCATCGCCGCCGAAGAACGCAAGTGCGTCACGTGGATGTCGATGATCAGGTTCTTGAAGTTCTGGTCGTGGCTGACCTCGTCCGCCATACGCTGCGCCTGTACCAGTTCTCTCTCAGGATGGGGCAAACGCGTGAGGATGCGCTACGGGTGATCGCCGAAAGTTGCGTAGGCAAACGTCCCTGCGAGGATCTTCCCAAGCGGTGGCGCCCAGGACGCAAGAGATGCCGGGCGGCTAGAGCTTCCAGGCGAACAGGGCCTGCACGGCGCTCTCGTCGGTGGCGCCGTCCCCCAGCTTGTTCATCCAGAACTGGTATTCGATGCCGAGCGCGAAGCGATCGTTCGGGTTCCAGCGCAACTGCGGCTGCGCCAGGATCCAGGCCTCAACCTGGCCGCCGAATTCGTTGCGGCGTTCCCCGACGTACTCGACATGGCCCTCGATGCTGAAGTTCGACTCGCCGATCGTGAATGGCCTCGCGAAGTTGAAGTCGACCATGAAAGTATCGTCTTCACTCGGCGCGCCTCCCGATGCGGCCCCCGCGCTGTCGTCGATGTAGGCCGCGATGTCGAGATTCGCGAACGCGAAGCCGGGAAGGTCGAGGGACAGGCGCAGGCCGGGGAGGTACTTCCGAACGTTGGCGTCGTCGGCCCAGTTGACCCCAAGGAAGAGGCCGACGTCCGAAACGGACCCCGCGCGCATTTTCTTTCCGCGGATCTTGCCGAGACTGAAGTTCGAGTACCACTCGCTGTATAGATCCGAGTCCTGGAACCCCGGATCGCGGGCGTCGAGCACGTCGGCGAAGAAAAAGTTGTCGCCGTATTTCCATCCGCTTGCATGCTGTAGCGTGTAGATGAGATGGACTGAATCGCCGCCTCCCGCGAAGGTCGGGATGTCCAGGTTGCCGTACTGGAGTTGCAGTTCGGTATTGCTCCATTGGACGGCGTGGACAGAGACGGATGCAACGCCTGCGAGAAGCAACATGACCGCTCTGCTACGGCGTTTTGGCGCGACCATCGTTCACTCGGTCAGTCTTCCATGGAAGTATGCCTTCGGCGACGGGGAAAATTCCGGCACTTCCTTACGCGTCAGCGGTCGGGGAAGCTCCCCCGGCTGAGGGCTCCTGAATGTCAGTCTATCGGTTCCTGTGCGTTTCCGGGGCGATGAAGGCGAACAGCATTGTCACGAGCAGAAGTGCTGCCGCCGAAGTCCAGAGAGGCGCGTCGAGGCCGGCTGCGTCGCCCAGCCAACCGAGAAGGATCGGTCCCACCACGTAGCCGATGTCGCTGATCGTCCGGTAGGAACTCATGGCCGCCGCGTTCAAACCGGGCGGCGCGGAGTCGGCTGCGTATGCAGATGGCGCGGCGGCGCTGGCCGCGCTCGCGCCTCCCCATATGGCACATGCGAGCAGAAACCACGCGTATTCGGGCGCCAGGCTGAAGCAGAGCATGGACAGGCTGGTGAGCAGGGTCGTGGGCACGATGACGGCCTTGCGGCCGTAGCGGTCCACGAGCGCGCCCGCGGGATAGGTGACTGCAAGCCCGATGACGCTGCCGAGCGCGAGGCCGAAACCGATGTCGCTCGGATCCAGCCCAAGGCGATCCCGTGCGATCACCGGCACGATGCTGAACAGTGCGCCGGTTCGTGCCGCCGCACCGGTCAGGCTCATGAGACACACGAGCAGGAAACCGGCGTTACGGGCGAGTGTCAGCATTTGACGTCGAAACGGCAGGACCGGAGTGCTTTCGCCCCGTTCCGTGGTAGCCATGTCGCGCGTTTCGGCCACGCCGAACCAGGCGATGGCGGCGACGATGGCGCTGGCGATGCCGTAGACCAGGAACGGCGCCTCCAGCCCGAACCGTTCGGCCAGGTAGCCCCCGGGGAGGGGACCGATGCCGACGGCGAACAGGAATACGCCCTGGTAGATGGAAAGCGTGCGGCCGCGCGTCGAGGCACGGGTGATGTCGGCAAGCACGATCAGGCCGGCGGTCAGCACGACACCGGCGCCGGCGCCGGAGACGAATCGTGCCAGCACCAGTTCCACGTAGCTTCCCGCCAGGGCTGACCACAGGTTGCCGAAAGCGGACAGCGCGCCGCCGATGGCCAGGGCGTTGCGCCTGCCGAGCCGGTCTGCCACCTGGCCGGTGGGCACCGCGAGCAGGAATCGTGCGAGGCCGTACACGGCGATCGTCGCGCCGATGGCCACCTGGGGCACGCCGAACGACTGCGCGTAGAGGGGAAGCACCGGGATCACTGCGCCAAATCCGAGCTGGTTCACGGCGATCAGCGCGCACATCCACGCGAGGATGGTGCGGGGGGACTGCTTCGGTTGCGAATTCATGCGGTCGACGTGTGCCCCGTACCCCGGGATGGCCGGGGCGTCTGTCGCCGGCGGCCAGGGACTGGTGAAGAGCGCGCCGTAGCTTATCCGATGCCCGCGCGTCGCCAACAGCGGCGGGTCCGCCAGTTCGCTGGCGCGCTGTGGCATCATTATGTGTCTACCCAACTGGCAAGTGAGCACCAATGAGCGAAGCTATCGACTTTCGATACGTGGGAACGCGACCCGTCAGACCGGACGGCGTCGACAAGGTCACCGGACGCGCGAACTATGGCGCGGATTTCAGCCTTCCGGGGATGATCCAGGGCCGCGTCCTGAGGAGCCCCCATGCCCACGCGCGAATCTTGAGCATCGATACGAGCAGGGCGCTCGCCATGGATGGTGTGATGGCGGTTGTCACCGGAGACGATTTGCCGGCGCTCGCCGAGGTTCGGGATGCGGATCTTGCCGTCAATGTCATAGCTCGCGACCGAGTGCTGTACCACGGCCATGCGGTGGCTGCAGTGGCCGCGGCCTCGACATCCATCGCCGACGCCGCGCTGGAAGCCATCGAAGTGGAATACGAGGTGCTGCCGGCATTGATGTCGCTGGAAGAGGCGATCGCTCCGGACGCGCCGCTGATACACGACGACATCTATACCCAGGGTTTGCCTGAGACGCCGACCAGGCCTTCGAACATTCCGCAGAAGTACATGCTGTCCGGAGGCGACCTCGAAGCTGGATTCGAAGCGGCAGACCTCATAGTCGAGGGCGAGTACACGACGCCTACGGTGCACCAGGGCTACATCGAGCCGCACGCCTGCGTCGCCAACATCAACGAAGAGGGACGGGCAACGGTGTGGTGCTCAACCCAGGGCCACTTCGGCGTACGCGGCTCCGTGGCCGGGGTGCTCGGAATGGAAGTGTCGAAGATCAAGGTCATACCCAGTGAGATCGGCGGCGGTTTCGGCGGCAAGCTCACGCTGTACCTGGAGCCGCTGGCCGTGGTGATGTCCCGGCAATCGGGGCGTCCCGTGAAGATGGTGATGACGCGCGAGGAAGTATTCCGCGCCTCGGGTCCGGTGTCGGCGACGCGCTCGCGCGTCAGGATCGGCGCGAAACGCGACGGTACGTTGACGGCGATGCAGGCGGAGCTGTGGTACGAGGCGGGCGCCTATCGGGGCGGCGGACCCATGCGGCCCGGCTGCATGTGCATCTTTGCGGGATACACCTGTCCGAACTTCCTCATCGAGGGCTACACCGTGGTGGTCAACAAGCCCAAGGTCGCCGCGTACCGGGCGCCAGGTTCGCCGCAGTCGAACTTCGCCGGGGAATCGACGCTGGACGAACTGGCCAGGCAGCTTGGCATGGACCCCATCGAGTTGCGGCTCAAGAACGCCGTCAGCGAGGGCAGCCAGTCGACGTACGGGCCGAGGTTCTCCAAGGTGGGCCTCAAGGAGTGTCTCGAGGCGGCCCGGCGGCATCCGAACTACGCCGCCAAGCTGGGCGAGGACGAGGGCCGCGGCGTTGCCGTGGGCTTCTGGTTCAACGGCGGCAACCAGTCGTCGGCCGAAGTGCTGGTGAACGAGAACGGCACAGTGACGGTAGTGGAGGGCAATCCCGATATCGGCGGCTCGCGCGCGTCCATGGCGCTGCAATGCGCCGAGACACTGGGCATCCCCTACGAGGATATCCAGGTGGTGGTGGCCGATACCGAGAGTGTCGGTTTCAACAACGCCACCGGCGGCAGCCGGACGACCTTCGCTACGGGAATGGCGGTGATCGAGGCATCGCGCAAGGTCATCGCCGAACTAAGGGAACGCGCTGCGGCCACCTGGGATGTGGATGTCGAGCAGGTTGACTGGATCGATGGCTGCGCGGTGCCGAAGCCGGGCGCCAACGTGGATGTCGAACCGCTCGCGCTGCGCGAGATCGCCGGTGACATGGCGCGAACCGGAGGACCGATCAACGCGGCGGCATCCCTCAACGCGCAGGGCCCGGGACCCGCGTTTTCGGTGAATGTTGCCGATGTCCGGATCGATCGCGACACCGGCAAGACCGACGTGTTGCGGTTCACGGCCGTCCAGGATGCGGGCAAGGCCGTGCACCCGGACTACGTCGAAGGCCAGATGCAGGGCGGGGCGGCGCAGGGCATAGGCTGGGCGTTGAACGAGGAGTACATCTGGGACTCGGAAGGCCGGCTGGATAACGCGGGGTTCCTGGACTATCGCGTCCCGGTAGCATCGGACCTCCCGATGATCGATACGCACATCGTCGAGGTCGCCAATCCCACCCATCCGTTCGGTGTGCGGGGATGTGGCGAGACGCCGATCGTGGCGCCGCTGGCGGCGACAGCGAACGCGGTTCGGGGGGCGGCGGGGGTGCGCGTGCACGACCTGCCGATTTCGCCTCCGCGCCTGTTGGCGGCGTTGTCGGAGGACTGATCGGAGGTCTCCGGATTCATTTGCCGAGGTCGGGCCAGCGCATCCGATCAGCCGAGATTCCACTCCGTGCGTTCGCGTAGCGTTGCGAGGAACTGCTCGGTATAGGCTTCTTCCGGCGCTGCCCGCACCATTTCGTCGAGGTGCCGGGCATCGTCGCCGACCAGGATTCGCCAGCGCTCTTCGCGAACGCCGTCGAGGATGATCGATGCCGCCTGCTCGGCGGTGGTCGGGGCGCTTTGACGGAACCACTCGCCGATTCCGTCGATCACCTCGCGTACCTGTTCGTCGCTCGCCGAACTGTCGATCACGCCCAGTGCCATGTAGCGCTTGCGCGCACGGGCCAACTCTCCTTCGGTGACTTCCCCGCCGTGCATGATCCTTCGCACGTTGGTGCCGATCGACGTGCCGATATGGCCGGGCATGACGACGGACACCTTGACGTGGGGCGCATTGTTGGCGAAGTCCGTGATCAACGCTTCGGTGAACCCTTTGACGGCGAACTTCGCGGCACTGTATGCCGAATGCGTGCTCATGGGTCCAAGCGTCGCCCAGAAACCGTTGACGCTGCTGGTGTTGACCATGTGCGCGTCGTCGCTCGCCACAAGCATGGGCATGAAGGCGCGAGCGCAGTAGTAGACGCCGAACCAGCAGATGTTGAAGGTGCGCTCCCACTCTTCGCGATCTTCGTCGACGAAGCTGCTGCCGCCGCCGACACCGGCATTGTTGAACAATAGATCGATGTGGTTGGTGTTGTGCTTCGACTTGACCGCGTCGCGGAATGCGAGCACGTCGTCCTCAAGGGCCACGTCGCAGTGGTGAGTGCTGACAGTGCATCCCTGTACAGCTTCGCTTTCGCAGAGGTGCCTCGTTTCCGCGAGGTTGTCCTCGAGAATGTCGCAAGTCGCGACGCTGCAACCCTCGGCCACCAGTTGCCGGGCGAGCGCTCTCCCGATACCTGATCCGCCGCCGGTGATGACAGCGAGCTTCCCCGTGAATTCCTTCATCGTGGTTCCTTACCCTTCGTGCGCTGAACGAACGGAAGTATAGGGCCGGCGGGCGTCGTGGACGGGCCGACGCCATGGGGTGACAATGGTGGGTCGATGAATCGAAGGAGAACTCTGTGCCTGTGGAAATGCGATTGCTGGGACGTACCGGCGTCAGGGTGAGCAACCTGTGCCTGGGGGCCATGACATACGGGCGGCGGACCGAGCCGAAAGACGCGTACGCGATGGTGGACCGGGCCATCGAGCGGGGTGTCAACTTCATCGACACGGCCAACGCGTACGGTCGGGGACTCAGCGAGAAGTTCGTTGGCGAAGCGCTGGTTCGCAACGGCAAGCGCGACCGGATGGTGCTCGCGACGAAGTTCCACGGCGCGATGTCGGACGACGACCCGAACATGCAGGGCCTGTCCCGCAGGCACATCCTCGAAGCGTGCGAAGCGAGCCTCAAGCGGTTGCAGACGGACTATATCGATCTCTACCAGGTCCACCGTCCCCGTTCAGAGACGCCCATCGACGAGACGCTGCGCGCGCTGGACGACCTGATTCACGCCGGCAAGGTGCGCTACATCGGGACCTCCACCTTCGCCGCGTGGCAATTCGTCGAGTCGCTATGGGTATCGGAAAAGTACTGCCTCAATCGCTTCATCTGCGAGCAGATGCCTTACAACCTGCTCGACCGCCGCGTCGAGCGCGGACTGATACCGATGGCGCAAACCTATGGAGTCGCGACCATTCCATGGGGCCCGTTGGCGGGAGGGATGCTGACGGGCAAGTACACGCGCGGCGAGGACCCGCCGCCGGGGACACGCTTCGCAGAGGAGCGCAACCAGGTGAGCGCGCGCTTCCACCAGGGAATCTTCGACGTCATCGACGGATTGCAGGCGATCGCGAACGATCGGGGCGTGGCGCTTTCGCAGTTTGCGCTGGCATGGGTGATGGCGCAGCCGGGAGTTACGAGCCCCATCATCGGGCCGCGCACGATGGAACAGCTTGACGACAACCTGGATGCCGCCGACTACACGCTGACCGAGGAGGACTGCCGGGCCGTCGACGCGGTCATCCCGCCGGGCCGCATGGTCTCCCCGTACTACGAGGCCAACTTCGGTCCCCATCCGTACCGGGTTTGATGGTTGGGCGGCGCTTAAGCGCCTGAATCCGACCGGCAGACGATGAACGACAATGTCTACGCGCTGTTCGAGGCGAGGTTTCGCTCGGAGCGGGATGCCACCTGCCTGCGGCTGCCAGATCGGGACGACTGGCTCTACGGGGACCTTGAGGCGCGGGTGTCGCAGGCTGCCGGGGCATTGGCGGAGCTAGGCGTGAAGCCGGGGGACCGCGTCGTCACGCAGACGGAGAAGACGCCGGAAGCCCTGGCGCTCTATCTCGGCTGTCTCAAGGTCGGCGCGGTCTATGTCCCGCTCAATACCGCCTACACGGCCGCAGAAATGGATTACTTCCTGTCGGACGCGGAACCGGCGCTGCTGGTCTGCGACTCGTCGCAAACGGTCGAGACTGCCGTGCCGACCTTGACGCTGGACGCCACCGGCAGTGGCTCCTTCCCGGAACGCGTTGACGCGGCAGACGCATGCGAGTCGACGGTCGCCCGCGTTGCGGACGACATCGCCGCCATTGTCTACACATCCGGCACGACGGGCCGCCCGAAGGGGGCGATGCTCACGCATCGGAACCTCGAGAGTAATGCGCGGGCACTGTGTGACGCCTGGGGGTGGCAGTCCGACGACGTGTTGTTGCACGCGCTGCCCATCTTCCACGTGCATGGGCTGTTCGTGGGCCTGCACTGCGTGTTCCTCGGCGGCGGGTCGATGGTATTCCTGCCGCGTTTCGATGCGGACGCCGTGATCGAGCATCTGCCTTCCTCCACGGTGATGATGGGCGTGCCGACGTTCTATACGCGGCTCCTCGCGCAAGACGCCTTCACCGGAAATGTCTGCCGGGCGATGCGTCTCTTCATATCGGGCTCCGCGCCCCTGGCGGCGCAGACGTTCGCGGACTTTCAGGCACGGACGGGCCATCGGATCCTGGAGCGCTATGGCATGTCCGAGACTTTGATGAACACGTCGAATCCCCTCGCCGGTGAGCGCATTGGAGGAACTGTCGGATTCGCATTGCCCGAAATCGAAGCGCGCATCGCCGATGGCGATCGCGTATTGGGGGAGGGCGAAATCGGGGAAATCGAGGTCCGCGGGCCGAACGTCTTCAAGGGGTATTGGCGCATGCCGGACAAGACGGCGGAGGAGTTCAGGCCCGACGGCTTCTTTCGGACTGGCGACCTGGGCGTGATGGACAGTGAAGGTCGCGTCTCCATTGCCGGTCGAACCAAGGACCTGATCATTTCCGGCGGCTACAACGTCTACCCGAAGGAAGTGGAGACGCTGATAGACGAGATGCCCGAAGTGTCGGAGAGCGCGGTTATAGGCGTGCCGCATCCGGACTTCGGCGAGGGGGTCGTTGCCGTGGTCGTGCCGCGGGACGAGCCGGTGGAAACAGCCATGGTCGAGGCGGCCCTGAAGGACAGGCTGGCGCGGTTCAAGCAGCCGAAACGCGTGGTGTGCCTGGACGACTTGCCCCGCAACGTCATGGGCAAGGTGCAGAAGAACGCACTGCGAGAGCGTTTCGCCGACCTGTTTGCGTAGAATGCGCGGGCGCTAGCCTGCGGGTCCCCGCTTCGAGGCCGGTTGAGAAGATTCTTCGCGAAGGAATGCCCATGAGATTTGCCCTGACGATCATCGTTGCCCCGCTGCTTGCCCTGGCGTCCATTGCGGGGGAGATCCCCGTCGCCGATCCAGAGAGTGTCGGCATGTCAGGCGAGTCACTGGAGCGGATCACGGCGGCAACGCAGCAGTTCGTCGACGAGGGCAAGCTCGCCGGCGTGCTGACGATGGTCGCGCGCGACGGACGGATCGTTCATGTGTCGACAGTGGGCCAGCGGGGCGTGGACGATGATCGGCGGCTCGCGCAGGACGCGCTCTATCGCATCTACTCCATGACCAAGCCGATCACGTCGGTCGCCGTGATGATGCTGTACGAGGAGGGTGACCTGCGGCTCGACGATCCCGTGGCGAAGTTTCTGCCGGAACTGAAGGAGCTCGATGTGCTCGGCAAGGATGGGAACCGCGTACCGGTGAAATCGACCATGACGGTGAAGCACCTGCTGACTCACACGGCGGGGCTTTCCTACGGCTTCGATCCGAGTGATCCGGTGGACGCGCTCTATAACGAGGTCCAGCCGCGCAGCGTGGCTGACCTGGACAGCTTCATCGAGCGTCTGGCGACACTCCCGCTCAAGTTCGAGCCCGGCGAACGGTGGCACTACAGCGTTGCCACCGACGTGCTCGGCGCGGTGGTCGAGCGCGCAAGCGGCCAGCCGTTCGATGTCTTCCTGCGCGAACGCCTGTTCCGCCCGCTCGACATGTGCGACACGTTCTTCAACGTTCCCGAGGACAAACTGCCCCGGCTGCTTCCCAACCACGGCTGGGACAAGGAGCAGGGCAAGCTCGTCACGTTCGAGGACGCCTCGAAAGAGGCCGGGGCCGAAAGCATGTCCTCGGGAGGCGGCGGACTCGTCTCGACCGCGCGCGACTACATGCGGTTCGCGGAGATGCTCCGCAACGGGGGCGAACTGGACGGCGTACGCATCCTGCAACCCGAGACGGTGAGTCTCATGATCGAGAACCATCTTCCCTCGACGCTATCCGGTGGGGGGCAGGGGGAAACCCCAACGGACAGGCACAAAAAGGACGTTCCCGGCTTCGGTTTTGGCCTCGGCTTTGGACTGGTGACCAGTCTCAAGGACGGAGACGTCGGCTCCGTGGGCGAGTACTCCTGGGGTGGCGCCGCAGGAACCGTTTTCTGGATCGATCCATCGGAAGAGATCGTGGTCATCGGGATGATCCAGCTCTTCGGATCACCCTGGCCGCTTCGCGAAAGGCTCAAGGTCCTGACGTACGAGTCGATCACCGAGGGCAGGGCTCCCGGATAGGGTGGCGCTACGCCCAGTTGGGCATGACCTTCCTTGAGAACAGGTCGAGAGAGTTGTGAATCTGTTCCGGCGTGTGAATGCCCGCCGGAATCAAGAGGAAGGCTTCTTCGATGGGGACCGCCCGCGAGATCCGCTCGATGCGCTTGTTCAAGGTGTCGGGAGAACCGACCAGCAGTTCCGGCACACCTTGCCCGAATGGCGTCGCCCAGGTGTCCCAGAACCACTGCATGTCCTCGAACAGCGCCTGGGCCCTGGCGTCTGTTTCGGCGCAGACCATGATGCCGCCCCAGCAGGCTTCCTTGCCGGGCGGGACATCGTGACCGTAGGCCCCGGCCTCTTCCCGCCACTCGCGCCAGAGTAACTGCAGGAAATCCGTGTTGCCGGAAAGGACGATGGGCCGGCCCTTGTACCTGGCCCAGAACTTCGCCGTGCGCAGGCTGGCGGAGAAGCCGCCATAGAGCGGTATTTCCTCCTGCAGGGGCCGAGGTGCGATGCCGATTTCCTGCACGCGCATGTCGGCATCCACGCCGCGGCCGAACCGGGTGTAGACGGGATGGGGGTGCGGGTTGACGAAATCCGCCGGCGGAAAAGTCCAGAACTCGCCTTCGTGCGAGAACGTCTCGTTGGCCAGCGCCTTGGTCACGACCTCGACGAATTCCATGAAATAGCGCCGGTTGAGGTCGTCATCCGACGTGTCCTTCGTCCATGGCCCGACCGCCTTCAGTTCCGGCCTGACCTTGAAGTTCTCCACCCAGCGTGCCTGGTAGCCGCGCACCAGGCCTATGCCGAGCCGCCCGCCGAGCATGTGGTCCATGGTGGCGATCTTCTCGGCGGTGGCGAGGGGATTGTTCGCGGTGGACACGAAGCCGCACGTGACGATCCGCATGGTTTCGGTGTGCTGTCCGAGCCACATCGCCATGAGCGCGGGGTCGTTCGCGATCTCGAAGCCTTCGATCTGCAGGTGGTGCTCGGGATGGCCGAAGCCGAAATAGCCGCGCGCCTCGGCGAACTGCGCGTAGTCGGCGAGTTCCGCGAGCATGCGCCGGTACAGCACGGGATCCTTGCCGGCCATGCCCGCTTCGAGTTCATGGCGGCGCCCCACCGTGCAATAGACGAAGAGACCGAATTTCATGCGTTGGCCCGGGCGAAGTTCCAGTCAGGCTACCATGTGCTCGCCGACTTGCAGGAATAGTCGGGAAGTCCAGTAGCCGAATGCACACAATGTGTCTTGACATGTCTTGACACGTCCATATGGTGTCGGACGATGGCTACCATCAAGATCAGTTCCAAAGTCGAACAAGCCGAGTGGCGTGCGTTGCAGGAACTTGCCCGCGAGTTGCATCAGACCATTTCCGGGTTGTTGACCGAAGCGATCGCCGACTATGTTCGCAAGCGCCGCTTGCGACCCGTCGTGTTGGACCATCTGGAAGCATCAATGGCCGAAAACGAGGAATTGGGCCGGCGCCTTGCAGGGTGAAGCGGTCCAGTTTCTGTCGGTAGACTAAGCCATCGCGATTCACGAACGACTCATCATCTGCCTGCGACTACATCGTGGGCATGCTCAATGCTGGCGATTCCTCCTTTGACGAAATACTGGCCTGGATGAAGGCGTCGCTGGCGAAATGCTGATCACGGGCGCCGAACCGTCCCATCTCTCACGGGTGTAGACTCGCGAAGCATGGATGCCGCGTGTCTCAACCATCGGCTGACGGACGAGGAACGCAGGTCCTTTGACGAGGAGGGGTATTTCGTCGTTCGGGACGTGCTACCGCCGGCGACCCTCGCACGCGTCGTCGATGCGGCTGATCGGCTCTATGTCGCGTACCGGCCCAGGTACGGGCTGAACGCCCACGAACGCCTCAACCACCTGGACTGCATCGGCTTCGACCAAGCGTTCCTGGAACTCATCGACTGGCCCCGCACATTCGCCAAGGTCATCGACATTCTCGGCTGGCACATCCAGCTCTACCACAGCCACCTCATCATCACGCCCGGGCCACCTCCAGGTGATCCGCTACCGACGGGTCGCCTGGGCTGGCACCAGGACAGCGGCCGGCTGAATATCGACTTCGAAACTGACCCGCGCCCCCGCGTGTCTCTCAAGGTGGCCTTCGTCCTCACCGACATCGAGACGCCGGACCGGGGCAGCACCCACGTGATTCCAGGGAGCCACCGGTTCAACAAACTGGAGTGGCCGACGGACGACGCCGAGCATCCTGACGCGATGCCCGTGCGGGCGAGAGCTGGCGATGCGTTGTTCTTCGACCGGCGCCTATGGCATGCGTCCGGCCGCAATGTATCGAGGTTCACGCGGAAGATGCTGTTCCTGGGCTACAGCTATCGCTGGCTGCGCCCCCGCGACGACATGACGGTGGAGCACTACCTTGAGGACGCGGATCCAATACGCCGCCAGCTCCTCGGATTCAGCCCTACCGGGGGTATGGGCTATACGTCGCCCACCGACGAGGACGTGCCGCTCAAGGGGTGGCTCGAGCAACACCTGGGGGAAAGCGCCGTGATTGCGTGATGCCGGCGGGTCAGCCCGTCGCCCTGCGGATCGCCTCGTGGAGTATTCCAAGGACGTCGAGCATCGCATTCACGCTGCGCGCACCCGACTGGAAGATCGCCGTCGCGTTCAGCGCACCCCACTCGAATCCCATCTCTTTCGCTTCGACCGCGCGTGCGACCACGCCGTCCGTGTCCGAATAGAAACGCTTGCCGGCCTCGTCCCTGGGCGGTGGCGCGAGCATCTGCTGATATCCGATGGTGTCCGGGTCGCGGCCCGCGGCCTCGGCATAGGCGGCGATCTTGTTCCTGCACTTGTCGGCCACCGCTCGATCCGGGATCGCCAGGGCAAGCCATCCGTCGCCGAGTTCCCCTACCCGGCGCAGGGCGGCTTCGGAGGCGCCGCCGATCCAGATGGGCAGGTTGCCGCCCTGGGGCGGTTTTGGTTCCATCGCCATGGCGGCGGAGGTGTAGTAGTCGCCGTCGATGTCCACCTGCTCGTTACGCCAGTACGCGCGCATTACTCGGATCGCCTCGTCCATCCGCTTTCCGCGGTTGCGGAACGACTCCTCCAGTGCGTCGTACTCCGATTCCTGCCAGCCGACGCCGACGCCGAGACGCACGCGTCCGCCGGATAGCGTATCGAGGGTGGCGACCTGTTTCGCCACCAGGACCGGCTGGCGTTGCGGCAGTACCAGCACCTCTGTGCCGAGGCCGATGCGCGAGGTGGCCGACGCGACAAAACTCAACGTCATCAGGGCTTCCATGATGGGCATCTTGGGGGGATAGATCGGCGGCGGACGCGAATCGGTGGGGAATCCCATGACGACGTGATCGAACGTGTCAAGCTGATCGAACCCTATGTCCTCGATCCCGCGCGCCAGTCTGACGAGTCCTTCACCGCCTTCGCGATAGACCACGCTCGGAAACTCCACCGCGAGCTTCATGTGTTTTCTCCGTTGTGTTTGAAATGAGATAACCGGTGACAAAACAATTGGTTATCTTGGCTTTGTGGACTCGGCGTGAAGTGAGGGAGGCACATGGCCCCACGCACTGAAACCATCAACGCCAGAGATCGTCGTACAAAAACCGCCCGCGTAAGGCATGCGGGGCGGGAAGGGGGTTATCGATTTGGCGGGAACGTCCGTGGTCCTACACGATCGGCACTGATGGCGATCCACGGCACAGCGGGCGTCCCCGCCCCGATTTAGGAGCTAATACACTCCCCAACCGTAGATATCACAGATCACCTCCTTTACTCAGTCAAACATGGCGCCCATTATGCGATTGCGGTGCGTCAAAGCAAGGGCTTTGTTGTTCCTGGTCCGGTGACGGGGCGCTTTCGGGTGTGGTCGGCGCAGGGCGGCAGCGGGCATTTTCGAGCGGATACGCCGCTTCTGTCCGGCGATGCAGGAGGACGCACTGGTCTCCGTCGAGCACGAGCTGGAAGGTCTCTGGAGGATCGAGGATCCGCCCGCTGCCGACGCGGCCGTCGATGGTTCGGGGCTCGCGCCGTTCAATGATCAGCAGGCTCGATGTCGTCAGGGCGTCGTCGGCGATCAGGGGCTTCCTGCCCAGTGCCCTCGTGACGGCCTGGCTAATGTCGGCGCGGACCGACGGCGTTGAATTGGTGATGATGGCCGGCGCGTTGGCGAGCGGCGTTGCCGGCAGGGCGCCGGCGAGCCAAAGCGATGCAAAGTGCGCCCACGTCACCATCGGTTCTGCAGCCAGATGGACTTCGGCACGATTGCGTCCACAGGGGTCGGAAGGCCGGTACCTGCGGAAGGCCTGGCGGATCGGAGGGCGGCGGGCGCCGGACATGTTTCGTCGATGAGATATTGCAGCGCTGACTTGAGCCGCGCCTCGTCCACGTCTCCCAACGCGTGACCGAAATCGTCACCGATGACGCAGCCGGGTATGGAGACGCCCTCGGTGCGCGCCGTGTTCTGGGGCGAGAACCCGTCGGGGTAGTCGCCGAATCCCTTGGCGTTCACGCCCTGGAACTGGATGGAGAAGTAAGTCGTGCCGCAATTGTCGGCGGGGTAGAAGCCGTATGGCTTGCCGCAGGTCGTGGTGCCGATCTGGATCACCTCCACGTCGATGCCGCGCAGTCCGTTGATGATTGACTCGCTGGCGGAGCACGTGCCGCCGCCCGTCAGCACGATTACCCGCGACAGGTTCAGGCTCGGCAACGCCCGCCCGGACGGGATGGATAACCCGACCGTCGAGTCGTAGAAGGGTATCGGTGCAAGGGCTCTGCCGGTGACCGGGTTAAACGTTCGGTGTTTGTCATTGAAGCGCAGCTCGTCAAATGTCTGTCCGGCAGATGACGGTCCCGCGATCATGTAGGCCACCTGGCTCGCGATAGCCACGTATCCACCGCCGTTGTAGCGCAGGTCCAGCACCAGATCGTCGACGCCGGCTTGTTCGAACTCGGTCATGGCATCGACCAGCTCCCGCTCCGCGGTCGCGATGTGGTCGTTGAAGGACATGTAGCCGACGGAGCCAGTGCCTGTCTCTATGACGTTGTTGTTCTGCACAGGGTCGGATGTGATGAGCGCGGACGTGAGCGAGATGGTGCGTGATGCATCGGCGCCGAGATCCTGAACCTCGAATTCGTGGGTCTCGCCGATGCGGCTGGGATAAAACGCCGCATTCAAGACAGCTGCACTGCCGTAGGTCACGTCTGAACCATCCACGGTGAGAATGCGCGCGCCGCGACCAATGTTTGCTCGGGACGCTGGCGAGTTCGGCTCGATGTAGGCCACACGAACGTCGCGAGGTGGCCGTCGGGCCAGTATCGCGAAAGCGATCCCGTAGCCGCCCGAAACACCGGACTGGGAGAGCCGGTCCCATTGTTCGGTGGATAAGGTGAAGTGAAACCGGTCCCGATCCCTGCCGGACAGCGTCGTGGCGAAAGTCCTCATGAGGTCGAAATATCGCGGCGTCGAGTGGAGCACCGGGTCCACGTCGGTGATCTCGTCGTACCAGAGGTAGAGGTCGTTGCTCCAGGACCGCAGCCAGTTGTTTTCGTCAACGAAGGTTCCCTGCCTGTCGGGAAAGTCTCCGCTGCGCGGATTCGCGCATAGCGCGGCAAAGTCGCGAGCGGGAGGAAAGACGTCCGGTTCCACCGTTCGTCTTCCATCCAATGGAAACGGGTCCCTTCCGTCGGCGACGGTATCGCCGTCGCTGTCCGGGTTCTGCGGGTCGAGCCCGTCCTCGATTTCGTCCAGGTTCGCGAGACCGTCGCCGTCGCTGTCCACCTGTGCCAGTTCGACGGTGTCGGTCACGCCTTCGTAGGTGACTACGAGGTCTTGCATCCGATCGATCATTTGGTCGCCCGATGCGGCGTCGTCGAGATCGAGCAACTGCCTGACGTGGTCCCGGCGTTCGCCGTCTGACAGCACCGCCTCGAGTTCTCCCGCCGCAACCCGAAGCAGGTCCGCCACGTCGATGGTCTCTGCGCCGGCGACCGTGTCGTTGGCGGGCAGGGTGCCCGACTCGGCGAACGCCGCGGCGAGCCTCTCGACGACATCGTCTTCCGCCTGATCGTCCACCATTGCGAGCAGGCTGGCGTGCAGCACTGCCACCAGGAACTCGATGCCGGTGTGATCGGCGGCGATACGGCCTGGCTCATCCGTGAGGTCCACGATGCTGATGGCCTTGGGATCGTCTTCGAGATCGACTTCGCGCTGCAGGATCTGCGACAGGAGCGCCTCCAGGGCCTCCGCCATTTCCTGGTCCGCCTGGTCGATGTTCGTGGACGTCAGGCCACCGAGCTCGATCGCCCGCTCTACCGCCGCCGTCGTGAACGGCGTGATGTTGATGGTGCCGGATGACTCGGAAGCGGACGACACGGCGGCCGACAGCGTTGCGGTCAGGGGCAGCGTTTCCCCGAAATCGGCACGCGCGCCGTCCCGGTCCATGCAGCCGTCCAGCAGGTCACAAATATAACGGCTCGTTTCCTCGTCGTTGGGCGCGACACCGATGCGCAGGGGTCCGGTGTGGTCCGTTTCCACTTCGCGCTCTGCGAAACGGCCATCGTCTCCGGTCTCTGACAGGGCAAGTTCGCTCTCTTCGCCGTCAGCCGCGATGGCAAGAAACCGTACTTCGCCCGCGGATACCAATCCGAGGGCGACGCGCCCGGCGGGGATATCGATGGTCGCCGGTGTCGGAGGCGGCGGTGCAGGAGGCGGCGCCGGGGGTGTGGTCGGACCCGATCCGCCGCCGCCGCACGCTCCGGCCAGCACCGAAAGCGTGATCGGCAGCACCCAACCCAGCGGCGCTCTCGCGCGTACTAGCGCGGGATATGGCGTGCCATTGCACGGATCCATGAAGAACGTCCTCCGTGATTCCGGCGCGAACCATGCCTAAGTCGTGGCCATGATCACGCGTTGCGCACCCGGCAGCAGCTTACACTGCCCCGCAACCATCTCCTACGGGGTAGCCTGTACCCGGCTCCGCTTTTCGACCATGCAACAAGCGCCCCGGGTCACTGACGTTCTCCGCAGCGTTTGTTCCCTGGAAGGCAACTGCCACTCAGCCAGACCGTGCCGGTAATTCCGGGTCGTCCGTTTGAGCAGGCTCGGGGATCAGGGATACGATCTGCGCCGCGATTCGAAACTGAGACACTACCGGACGGGGGCGTCCGCGCACGACCAATCCCCAGTACCAACGGAGTTAACCAATTGATCCCCGTTGTCCTCGACACCGATATCGGCACCGACATCGATGACACATGGGCGCTCGCCATGCTGCTGAACTCGCCCGAGGTTCAACTGCGGGCAGTTGTCACCAGTCATGGCGATGCGCGCTACCGTGCCTTGCTCGCCGCGAAGTTCCTCGAAAGCGCAGGCCGCGAGGACGTGCCCGTTGGCGAGGGTGTCGCAGACGGCCTGCTCCCCGCCGATCGCCGCGGCCAACAAGCGTGGCTCGCCGGCTACGAGTCGGCAAATTACGACGGCCCCTATCGAACCGATGGTGCACAGCTTCTGGTCGACACCGTGAGGGCGTCGCCGGAACCGGTCACGGTGTTGTGCATCGGTCCGGCCAGCACGACGGCCGCCGCCCTGGCAATGGCGCCCGAAATCGCCGTCAAGGCGCACTTCGTCGGCATGCACGGCGCGATCCGGCGCGGCTATGGTGGCCGTCCCAACCCGGTGCCCGAATACAACGTGTTCATGGACGTCGCTGCCTTCCGATCCGTCTTGGCCGCGCCTTGGCCGGTCACCCTGACACCCCTCGATACGTGCGGCATCGTGACGCTCGATGGCGACGAATACGCCACGGTCCGCGACGCGGATACGGCGCCGATGCGCAGCGTGATGGCGAACTACCGGGCGTGGGCGAAAGCGATCGGGCGCCCGGAACTGGCCGAGCAACGCAGCACGACGCTGTTCGACACCGTAGCCGTGTACCTCGCGTTCGCAGACCACCTGCTTGAGATGGAGACCATTCGCCTGGCCGTGCGCGATGACGGCCTGACCTTCGAGTCCGCGGATGGCCGACCTGTGAACGCAGCCATGGGCTGGCGCGATCTGCCAGCGTTCCGCCGG
Source organism: Gammaproteobacteria bacterium (assembly GCA_028821515.1). Lineage (GTDB taxonomy): Bacteria > Pseudomonadota > Gammaproteobacteria > Pseudomonadales > Azotimanducaceae > VXNE01. The sequence continues at coordinate 21,968 of JAPPGA010000035.1, forward strand.
TTACTGATCGACCGACTGGCCGACACGGCGTAGCCAGGTCAGATCGTTGCGCCGGTGGGGGAGTCGAAGCGCCGTCCTTGGGTGTCTGACCGGTAAGGCGTGCGTCGCACTACTGCCTTGAGGTCACACCAGCAGCCGGAAAGGCGCCTCCAGGTAGCTCCGCACTTCCGCCAGGAACTCGGCCGCCGGGGCTCCGTCGAGCACGCGGTGGTCCCAGGTAAGCGATAGGCGCAGGAACTTTCGCGGCGCCGGTGTGTCGCCGTGCCAGGCAACGCCGTCGTAGATGCGTCCGACGCCGAGAATGCCCGCCTCGGGCGTGTTCAGAATGGGCGTGAAGGTGTCGACGCCGTACATGCCAAGGGAGGTGACCGTGAACGTTCCGCCGGTCATGTCGTCGAGGCCCAGGGTGCCGTTCCGGGCGCGTTCCGCCAACTCGCGGGATTCGGTCGCGATGGTCTTGAGATCCTTGGAATCGGCATCGCGGATCACGGGGACGACCAGCCCCTCTTCGAGGGCCACGGCCATGCCCATGTGCACGGCGCCGTGGTGCAGTATGGTGTCGTCGGCGAGCGTTGCATGCATCCGTGGGTGCTTCGTCAGGGCTTTGGCCGCAGCGATGATGATGATGTCGGTATAGCTCGGACGCACGCCCTCGGATTCCCACTCGGCGACGAGCTGGGTCCTGAGCTTCACGGCGTCGTCCATGTCGACTTCCATCTCCATGGTGAGCTGTGCCGTGTTCTGAAGGCTCGCGTACATGCGTTCCGCAATGGTGCGCCGCATTCCGCGCATAGGTGTCGCTGCGGGCTGGGACTCGGCTGCTTCGGCGGCACGCTCCACGTCGTCCCTTGTGACGCGCCCACCGGGACCAGTGCCTGCCACTGAATCGATATCGACACCCAGTTCGCCGGCCAGTCTGCGGGCTGCGGGCGAAGATGGCTGACGGCGTCTCGGTTGCGGTTCGGGCTTGGCCTCGGCGGCATGGACAGTCACGTCGCCCTCGGTGATCCGGCCCCTCGGCCCTGTCCCTTCGACATCCGCCAGGTCGACGTCGAGCTCGGCGGCCAGTCGGCGTGCGGCTGGTGAGGCTGCGGGGCGACGGCCTGCCGCGCGTTTTGGCGCTGGCGCTCTCGCTGCTGCTGCTGGCTGGGGTGCCTTCTTTTCTTCGACAGGCTCTTCCCCGGGCAGTGGGGTCGGGGTCGGCAGCACATCAGGGATCGTCTCGTCCGGCGCGAATATGAAACCGATGACGTCGCCGGGGCCCAACTCGGTTCCCGCACTGACGAGATGCTTGACGGTGCCGTCGGCTTCGGCGTCGACATCCATGTTCACCTTTTCGGTCTCGAGGCGGTAGAGCATTTCGCCCTTTTGCACTTGGTCGCCGTCGGCGATGAACCATTCTTCGACGCTGCCTTCGGTCATGGTCATACCGACCTTGAGCAATCGGACTTCAACCGGCATGACGAACTCCCTCTACGGTTGGGAAAATCATGGCGCCTTCGCGGGCCGCCACTTCCAGGGTGGATTGGATATCGATGACGCGTGGACCGTCGCGGCGCACGCTGAGCGTGGCGCGCTGTCCCGGCTTCATGACGCGTTCGCGCTCGCCGTCGAAGGCAAGCACGCAGGGTCCGACAATTTCCACGGCTTCCTCGAGTTCGATCCGGCGCGCGTCGGCGATGGCAATGTCGTCGAACCGGCCGGGCGCGATCGGTGCGCGGACATGCCACTGTGCCGGTTTCCCTTTCGCGGTGAACTCGACTGCCAGGCCCGCGTCGTCCTCGTCCGACATTGGCTGGAGCAGCCCTGCAATGGAAGTGATCCCCACTGCCGACGGGATGGCACGGGTCAGCACGGCTGCGATCAGGCGGTCGCCGGACAACAGCGCGCGGGCGCCGACGAAACGGTCGTCGGTCGCCACCGCGTCGATCAGGGCGATGTCGTCGTCCTCGTCCTCGATCTCGATGTGGATGACCTTGACCTGGGACGCCACGTCGCCAAGCGCAACGGTGCCCGATGCGACGAGAGCGGCGGCGGCGCCGGCGACGGAGCCTTCCTGCATGCCCGGGAAAACGTTGTTCGTCCCGGTCGATATCGGTACGAGAGGTGCGTCGAGCCAGCCTTTCGCCAGCGCCCGGTTAGTCCCGTCCCCGCCGAGCGAAATGACCGCGCCGCAGGATGCCTCGCGCATGGCGGCTGCCGCATGAACCGTGTCCTGGGCGTTGCCGTAGCGTGGCCCGGCCACCGGTGTCCCGGCGACGCCCGCGGTTGCAACAGCGCTGTGGGCAATGGCGCGCAGGTCATCGAGATACAGGACCGATGGGTTCGCATCCGCCGCTTTGATGCCCGCCAGGCAGCGCGCGAGGACGGCGCGCTTTTCCTGGTTGTCGAACACCGACGCACCGGCGGCGACCCGGCGGATGTCCTTGCCGGAATCGGGATTCGCCGCGAGGCCGACAAGGCAGGTCATATGACGCTTGTGTTCAAAGCCCCAGCAACTCTGTCGCCGAGGCAACGATCTTGTCGGCGTTGGGGACGAAGCTCTGTTCCAGGGACGGGCTGAAAGGCACCGGCGAGAACGGGGCGCCAACGCGGCCGACCGGGGCGTCGAGATAGTCGAACGCCAACTCCTGCACCTGCGCGGCGATCTCGCCGCCCATACCGCCGAAACGCACCGCCTCGTGGACGACCATGGCGTTGTGGGTCTTCTCCACGGAAGCGATGAGCGTATCCGTGTCCATGGGCTGCAACGAGCGCAGGTCGATCACTTCAGTGTCGATGCCCTGTTCCGCAAGGGTCTCCGCGGCGCAGACGGACTCGTGCACCATCCGGCTGTAGCTGATGATCGTGAAGTCCGTGCCCGGCCGCACGATGTTTGCCTCGCCGATGGGCACGGTGTACGCCTCTTCCGGAACTTCGCCGGTCAGCGCCAGCGATGCCTTGTTCATGACCACGAACACGGGGTTGTCGTCCCGCGATGCGGCGATCAACAGTCCCTTGGCATCGTGCGGAGTCGACGGCATCACGACCTTGAGACCGGGGATGTGGCAGATCCAGGACTCGAGGCATTGCGAGTGCTGCGCCGCCATCGAGTTCCTGGCACCGCACATGGTCGTGATCGTGATGGGCAGCGTCGCGCGGCCGCCGAACATGTAGCGCATCTTCGCCATCTGGTTCGTGACCTCGTCCATGCACTCGCCGAGGAAGTCCATGAACATGATGTCGACGATCGGGCGCAGGCCGGCGGCTGCGGCGCCGACGCCCAATCCGATGATGCCTTCCTCGCTTATGGGCGTATTGACGATCCGCTCGGGGCCGAACTCGTCGAGCAGCCCCCTGTATATGCCGAACACGCTGCCGGCGCCGGCGACGTCCTCGCCGGCGACGAACGCGTCGGGGTCTTCGTTCAGGATGATCTCCACCGCCTCCTTGACGGCGAGGACGTAGCTCAGTTCTCGTTTTCTGTTTTCTGTTTCAGCCATCGTGTTTCTCGCTTAAGCGTATACGTCGTCGAGGAGGGCGTCGGGGTCGGGCATCGGGCTCGCCTTGGCGAACTCGACTGCGGCTTCCACGTCGCTGGCGATTTCTTCATGTATTTCCTTCGCAGCTTCGGCAGAGAGGACGCCCTGTTCCGCGAGCCGCGCCTCGAACATCTCGATCGGGTCCCGTTTCATCCACTCGGCGAGTTCCTCGTCCGTGCGGTACGTGCGGCCCATGCCACGCCTGCCGACATGGTCATAGAACCGGTAGGTCTTGCACTCAAGCAGGGTCGGACCGTCGCCCTGGCGCGCGCGCTCGACCGCCGCGCCGGCCGCCTCGTACACGGCCATGACGTCCATGCCGTCGACGATGACGCCGGGCATGCCGTATCCGGGGGCGCGGTCGGCGACGTCGGTGATCGCCTGGTGGTCGCGCTGCGGCGTGTACTCGCCGAATCCGTTGTTCTCGCAGACGAACAGGACCGGCAGCTTGTACAGCGCCGCCATGTTGGCGGCTTCATGGAAGGCGCCTTCGTTGCTCGCGCCATCGCCGAAGAAGGTGACGGCGACGTTGCCGTTTTTCTTGTACTTGTTGGCGAACCCGGCGCCCATGGCGATGGGCGGTCCGCCGCCGACGATGCCGTTGGCGCCGAGCATCCCGATTTCCAGGTTGGAGACATGCATGCTGCCGCCCTTGCCCTTGCAGTAGCCATCAACGCGCCCGAACAGCTCCGCGAACATCCTGTCGAACTCGCCGCCCTTGGCAATGAGATGGCCGTGGCCGCGATGCGTGCTGGTGATCTGGTCTTCGTCCGTCAGGTGCGCCATGACGCCGACGGCGACTGCTTCTTCGCCGACATACAGGTGAAGGGCGCCGGGAATGAAACCGTTCTCCGCCATTCGGCCCGCCTCGTCCTCAAACGTGCGAATGCGCACCATGCGCCGGTGTATGTCGAGCAATACTTCGTCGGTAGGTTGTGTAGTCACTCTTCCCCCTTTGTCAATCCCGCGCTATTTTGCGTGAATCCCGGGCAGATAGGTAGTGCGGTGCGGTGATAGCGCGACGTTCACGCATTTGTGCGTCACGGCCATCGATTATCCCCACATGGTGCTAACGGGCACGGCCCACATGCGTTCGTCGAACGGGACAATGCTGTTGCCTCGATAGAGGACGATTCCGCAGACAAAGTCATCATCGACCTGTCGCCGCAGCTCTTTCAGGCCCTTGAAGTCATCGTCACTCACGGCGTCCCGTCCCTTCGTCTCGATGCCCGCGAGTTTTCCATCGGGGCGTTCCAGCACGAAGTCCACTTCTTTCCCATCGCTGGTTCTGAAGTGATGCAGGTCGGCGATTCCGTCCGAAACGGCGAGCTGTTTTGCCAGTTCCGTGGCAACAAAATTCTCGAAGATGTGCCCGAACGTGTGCGGGTCGTTGATCTGGCATCGCTGGAGATCAATCTGAAGCAAGTGGCAAAGCAGCGAGGTGTCCATGATGTAGTTCTTCGGCGACTTCACCAGACGCTTGCCGATATTTCGGAACCACGGCTTCACGTCCATGGTCAGGAAGATCATTTGCAGAAGTACGCGGTAGTTTTTGGTCGTGACGGCGTTCTGTCCTATCGACCTGGCGATATCCGCTTCATTGACCAGCCCTCCCGGCCGGCTCGCGAGCACCTTCAGCAAGTTGGGCAGAACGCCGAGCTTGGCAATACTGGCCATTTGCCTGACATCTCTTTGCAGCAAGGTGGCAATGTAACTTTCAAACCAATGCCGGCGCGTGGCCTCTTCCCCATCCCAGATCTCTGGAAAGGTGGCCCGCTGGATCATGTCTACCGGAGCGACTTCCGTTCGGCACCTGCCCGGCTTGAAGTCGTTTTCGAACAGACACGCGAGGAAATCGCCCTTGCCCCCCGCAATCTCCAGTGCTGACAAGGGATAAAGCGTAAGAACACGCATTCGGCCCACCAGTGCGTCAGAAAGTTCCGGCAGCGACATGACGTTGGCCGAACCCGTCAGCAGGTAATGGCCACCGGCGGTGTGAATGCTCTCGTGACGCGCCTCATCGACCAGCAGTTTGAGCGCCCGGAAGAGGCCCGGCACCATTTGTATTTCGTCAAGAATCAAGGGGCCTTCATAGGCTCGGAGAAAACTCTCCGGATTGGCTTCCGCCGCCCCCAGCATGGTCGCCTGATCGAAAGTCACATATTCTGCAGGCCACTCTTTGGCAGCAAGTTCCAGCGCCAGCGTGCTTTTTCCTGCCTGCCTGGGTCCGTTGACATAGACAATCGGGCAATCCCCTAGCGCCTGTAAAACGCCCTTGCGTAAACTCCGCTCAATCAGTTCCATCGCGCCATCTGATCGCCAAACATGAAGATCAGTTTTAGAATATCAAAAACCTATCTATATATTTGCAAGACGCCGCGAAGCGGCGCGCCAGTGCCACGATCCGAATGTCCGTCCCATGGTCAGAGGTAGGTCGCAACTGCGATAGGTAGTCCAATCCTAAGGATGTAATGGACGGGACGTCGCGCCTGCGGGCGTTTTGGCGCCTATCTCACAGGGTGTGCGGCGCCACGGCCTGCCCCGTGGTGGCAGACAGGTGCACGGCTTCCACCTTGCGCATGTAGAGCAGCCCTTCCTCGAAATCCGGGCGAACGGGACGCGCTTCCGTTGGAGCCCCGGCGCGGGCGGCGCGCACGGCGGCGATGAAGTCGGACTCCACCGACCACACGGTCCGCTTCTCCTCGGGGACGTCGACGTTCTGCAGTGACTCACCCGGCCGAGCCAGTTCCAGCGTGGTCTGAAAGTCGTAGCGGAAGGTTCCTTTGGTTCCCCGCACGGTGATCGATGACGCTCTCCCGGAACTGTCGACGGCGACTCCCGAGTGGTGTTCGATGATGAGCGCGCCGCTCGCGAGCGTGCCGCTGATCGCCACCACCTGGGGAACGTCGATGGTCACCGAATGTCCCGTCTCGTTGGTCTTTTCGGCAATGGGCGTCGACAGGTGGGCGGTCAGACTCTCGTAGGGTCCCACCAGCCCGTTCAGCATCTCGGCGTATATGCCCATGGACATGATCTGGTAGCCGCTGTAGTCGGTGCGCTCGCGCCAGTGCACGGAAGCGCGGTCGAGGTTCGCGCCGCTGACCACGGACAGCTCCACCGACGTGATCTGGCCCAGGTCGGAGCGCACCAGATCGCGGATGTATTGCTCCAGTTGAAAGGGCACAGGACAGATCATGTTGACGAGCTCGGGATGCGCCCTGGCGACCGCGAGCATCTGCTTCGCTTCGGCCACGTTCATGCACATGCGCGCCTGGCAGAAACAGTGCTTGCCGGCCTCGAGCGTTGCGATCGACAGTTCCCGGTGCATATAGGGCCAGGTGCCGATGAAGATGATGTCCAGGTCGTCCCGTGCAATGACCCGCTGCCAATCCGTATCGATTTCAGGGATGCCGAAGTCGGCCGCCACGCGCTCGGAGCTTTCCGTGCTCCGGTTGCACACGACGACCACCTCGGCGCCGTCGACGGCCGCCAGTCCGGGCAGATGCCGGCTGCGGCAAATGCCGCCGGCGCCGATGAAGCCAATGCGAAGTGAATCCGTGCTCATGGTGCGGTTCCCCTATATATGTTGTGCGTTGCTCGGCGCGGCCGGCCCGGGCGCGCCGCTTTTCGATCAAGCCGCGTCGCGTGCCCCCGCAGCCTTCGGTTGTTCAGTATCCAGGTTGGTTTCGGCGGAGCCGGGGTTGCTGAAAGTCAGCACGCCGTCCGCGAGCGGCTGGCGATACACGATTTTCCTGTCCTCAAGGTAGTTCTGCGTGTTCCGCCATGGGTCGCGGTCCCCCTGCCTTGGGAAAAGGTGCATCGACCGGGCCATGTAACCCGGCAGGAAGTCGACGATCCACGGGCGTCGCTCCATGCTGCGGTCTTCCTCCCGCAGGCGCGGTGTGCATTGACGCGTGCCTGTCTCCGTCATGCGATTGAGCACGCGGCAGACATACTCGCAGGTGAGGTCCGCCCGCAGCGTCCAGGAAGCGTTCACGTAGCCAAAGACGTTGGCGAAGTTGGGCACGTCCGCGTACATCATGCCCTTGTAGCAGAGGGTTTCCGAAAACCTCACGGGGTCGCCGTCCACGCTGATGCTGACGCGGCCCATGACCTCGAGGTTCAACCCGGTCGCGGTCACCAGGATGTCGGCCTGGACGTCCTCTCCCGACGTGAGCTGCACGGCATTGCTGTCGAATCCGGCGATGGTGCCGGTCACCACTTCGGCCTTGCCGCTCTTGATCGCCTTGAACAGATCGCCGTCCGGGATGAGGCAGAGGCGCTGGTCCCACGGGTTGTACGCGGGCGTGAAGTGCTTGTCCACGTATTCGTCGCCGAGTTGCTTGCGCGCGGCGTTGAGGAGCAACCGCTTGACCTTTTCGGGCTTGACGCGGGTGGTGCGGTAGAGATAGCGCTGCATCATCACGTTCTTCCAGCGTGTGATGGCGTAGGCGAGTTTCTCAGGCAGTAGCCGGCGCAGCCGGTTGGCGATGGCGTCGCGCGCCGGCAGGGAGATCACGTAGGTGGGGGAGCGCTGGATCATGGTGACCCGGGCCGCCTTCTCCGCCATGGCCGGCACGAGGGTCATCGCGGTCGCGCCACTGCCGATGACCGCCACGCGCTTGCCCGCATAGTCGAGATCCTCCGGCCACGCCTGGGGATGGATCACGGGACCCTGGAACCGTTCGATGCCGGAGAATTCCGGCGTATAGCCACCCGCGTAGCTGTAGTAGCCGCTGCACATGAACAGGAAACTGCAGGTGAAGCGAACGGCCTCGCTGTCGTCCAGCTGCTCCGCGTCGACGACCCAGCGCGCTTCCCTGGTGGACCATGCTGCGCTCGTTACCTGGTGGCGAAATCGGATATGCGGCGTTACGTCGTATTCGGTGGCCGTTTCCCCCAGGTAGGCGAGTATGGATTCCCCGTCCGCGATCGACTTCTCGCTCTTCCACGGCTTGAAGCTGTAACCGAAAGTGTGCATGTCGCTGTCGGAGCGGATCCCGGGGTAGCGGAACAGGTCCCAGGTCCCGCCGATAGCGCTGCGCCCTTCGAGAATGGCGAATGTCCGGTCGGGGCACTTTGTGCGCAGGTGACACGCGGCGCCAATCCCGGACACCCCGGCGCCGACGATGATCACATCGAAATGTTCCATGCTGAGCAGGCTTTTTTGTTGCGCGGCGGCTATGGTAGCCCTAAGGTCAGGTGGAAGCGATGGCGACGGAGGTTTGACGGTGTTCAGGAAGCTGGTCTTTTTTGGAGTGGGAGCGGTGCTGCTGTCGGGGTCGGCGGTGGCTGGCGAAATGCAGCCTGCGGCAACCGCGCAGTTCATTAATCCGGAAGGCGAAGGTATCGGTACGGCAACGCTCTGGCAGGGCCCCCACGGCGTGTTGATCCACGTGGAGATTGCCGGCCTTTCGCCGGGCAAGCACGCGATTCACCTCCATGCCGTGGGCGCTTGTGAACCGGATTTCGGGGCGTCGGGGGGGCATATCAACCCTGGCGGCGCCAAGCACGGTCTGCTCAACCCGGAAGGGCCGGATAACGGCGACCTTCCGAACATCTACGCAAGCGAAACGGGAGATGTGCAGGCGGAGCTCTACACGACAGCCGTATACGTTGTCGAAGCGACCCCGGGTGCGGCACCGCTATTTGATGAGGACGGGTCCGCACTGGTAGTTCACGCCAAGGGCGACGACCATGTGACCCAGCCGATCGGAGGCGCAGGCGGACGGGTTGGTTGCGGAGTCATCGTTCCCTCGGCCTAGACCTGCGGCGCGCGAATCCGGAGCCTTCAGCCGGGGGGATCTCCCCCGACCGCTGAAGCGTAAGGAAGTGCCGGCATTTCCCCTGTCGCCGGAGGCGTACTTCTATGTAAGAGGCCTCAGGCGCCCGCGCAGGGCGTCAAACGCTTCGGTCCCGCAACAGGTTTAACTAGCATATGCACTCGCCGCCGCCGCCGCTGACCTGATCGAGTTGACCTTCCTTGAGAATCTGCGGTTTGGCCGGCAGAGGGAGATGCACGGTGTCGGCATCGTTCTCGTGGACGACGATTCGCAGTCCGTCGGGAATGGTGACGTCGAACTCCCGACTGATGGTGGCCTTGGGGTCGGCCAACAATCCATCCCGGAAATCGGCATCCGTTGCGGCCTTCTCGACAATAGACATGAACATTTGCTGGCGTTCTTTCATGGCTGTTGCTCCATCTCAATTCTGTCCAAACCGTAGCACGGACTTGTTTGACCTGGATACCGTACGACAGGTGTTTTAGCGTCAAACTAATGGGTATTTCGTTGATAGTTACGAAAAACTAACTCTTTAGGCCGCCGATAGGTACTAGACTAGGTTGCTGAATGGGTCGGCGACGCGGTGATTCGGGAGCCGGCGGGCGAACCCGGGCAGGCCGCGCACGAGACGATATGAAGGCAATTCGCAGACTTCGCTACGCTCGCCGCCGTTGTGCCTGGTGATCCATGACGTCCAGGTGATCGGTGCGTGGCGTGGGGCTGGGGCTCAGACAGGAATTCGCGGATGACTTCGCGACGGCGACGCCTGCGGATGTCGATTTCGTAGAAGTCACGGCCGAGCACTACTTTCGGAGAGGGGGACGCAGTTCCCGCGTGCTGCGGGCCGTGCTGGAGCAGGTCCCCGCGGTTTGCCACGCCCTGAACACGAATCTGGGCGGCCCAGCGCCCTTGGACGAGCGGTATCTGCTCGACATCCGGCAGTTTCTCGACGAGCACCGGATCGACGGGTTCAGCGATCATCTCTGCTATAGCGGAGACGAAGATTGGATGCACGAGCTCTTGCCGATTCCATTTACGGAGGAGGCGGTCCGATACACCGTTGGCCGAATAAGGCGGGCACAGGAAATCGTCGAACGACCGATCGCAATTGAGAACATTTCCTATCTGACTGCGCCGGCCCAGCGACTGTCCGAGGCCGAGTTCGTTGCCGCGGTGCTGGAGGAATCGGATTGCCGGTTGATGCTCGACGTGAGCAATCTGTATATCAACAGCATCAATATGGGTTACGACGCCGAGAGCTTTCTGGCAGCGATGCCATTGGAGCGCATCGCCTACGCTCATGTGGCTGGCCATTCGAAGATCGTCGATACCGGCATGGCGAAGGGCGATGCGGAGGAGACGGTCTACATCGATTCTCATGGACACCCCATCTCCGAATCGGTGTTTCACCTGCTCGAAGTCGCCTATCGGCGGTTCGGGGTGTTCCCCACGGTGATCGAGCGCGACCAGAATATCCCGCCGATGTCGGAACTACTGGCGGAACTGGGTGCCATCAGGGCGATTCAACAGCGTGTGTGCTTGAGCAACCACTCGTCGGGTCATCCCGAAGGCACGGCCGCAACCGTCCCCTGACCGACGACCGTGGAGAGTCCAGCCGTGGCGATCGAATCGTTTACCGAAATCCAGCGCCAGTTCACGAAACATCTGCGCGACCCGGACAACGCGGCTCCGCCCGCCGGTGCCGATCCGCGGCGGATGAGGATCTACGCCAGGTTCTACCGTGCCAAGTTGGTCCGTCTGTTGGAGCGGGTGATGTCGCCGCTGACGGAGGCGCTTGGTCGAGACGAGTTGTTCGCCCTGATCGACGACTACGTCCGGCTTCCACGCGTGGCGCTCGGCGGCAAGTCCTCTCTTGAGGAGTCGTTTGCCGACTACATCAAGGAGGTAAGCGCGGGCCGCGGCCTGCGTCCGTTCATCCCGGAGTTGGCGGATTTCTGCGTCAGGACCATAGCCATTCTGGATTCGATCCGGGAAATCCGGGAGGACGGTATCGAACCGAATGGCGACCTGCTCCGTGGCGTGCCGGTGTTCAGCGAACTAGCCGAGGTGATGGCCTACGAATGGCCGGTACACCGCATCGGCGCCAAGTTTCTTCCCGAAGCCAGGCCCGTGCAGCAGACTTGGCTCGTCGTCTACCGTGACCGGCGGGGTGCAGGGGGCTATGTCGAACTGAACGGGCTGGCGGCCACCATCGCGTTGCGGGTCAGGGACAATGCCGTGGGCAAGACGGGCCAGGAGATTCTGGCGGATACCGCCAAAGGCAGTTTCCATCACGAGACGAGCTCGCTGATGCGCGCCGGCCTCGACGTTTTGGAAGCCCTGCGCCAACGCGACATCATCATCGGCGTGCGGACGGGACCGGCTTGAATTCGAGCGATCGCCGATTGGGAATCAAGGCCGATGACAAACCGAGGCCGGGGACGTTCGTCATCCGCAGGTATCACGACTATGGCGACTGGCGTCCCGTCGAGGAGCGCCTGCTGTCCGAGGCGGAGTCGCTCGGAGATCTGCTTACGGACTTCAAGAGCTTCGTGTCCCCGGCGCTGCTCGATGAATCCGCGTGGCCGTCCGTCATTTCCGCGACCGAACAATGGCCCGCGACTTGCGGCGCGTTGCCGTTCGGCTTCGAGTTCCCATTGCGCGACCCGCGACCGGGGGCCGACTTCGGCATCACCCTGGTGTCCCGGGGAAAAACGGCCGACTGGATTCGCCGTCAGGCAAGCACCGGCGCAGCGTCGACCGTCATTCGCCGCCTGGCGGGACTGCTCGACGAGATGAGTACCACGTTGCGTCGCGAAATCGACCGCGCGATGCTGGAGATCGACATCGTCACGCCAGGCTCGCGAGCGTCCCGGGAACCTGGCGTGTTCGTCTATTTCCGCGCTCGTCCACCGGGACGGCCGAACGACGGGCGGCACGGGGTCGATGCAGTTTTTGCCGCGATGAATGCCGCGGTGGGACGGCCCGACGACCAGAACGAGTTTCGCCTGGCGGCACGGGTCTTGCGAGCCGTGCCTCCGGGCGCGAGCCTGATCTCCGTGGGTGCATTGCCGGGCCGCGACCGGGGTTTTCGCCTTTCGGTGAACGGCTTCGCCGAAGGTGGCGATGCTGCCGCGTTTTTGCGCCGTGTCGGATGGAACGGCCGTTACGATGCCTTGGCCGAAGCGGTCGTCCGACTGCAGCGACGTCGGGCATTCGACCGCTTGGGAGTGATGCTTTATGGGTGCCCTGAAGGCCTGGAGACGAGGCTGGGGTTGCATTTGTTGCGGGGTACCCCGAGTGAGATGCCGGTCCTGCTCGACGCCCTTGCCGGAGAGGGATGCGTTGAAGGGAAACTGTCCGGGCTGCGCGCCACGGCAACGAACGCGGTCGAGCTATGGGGACGAACCGGGGCTTTCACGCTTCAGCGGGGGATCAGCCACGCCAAACTGGTCTTGTCCGATTCAGGCTTTGAACAGGCAAAGGCCTATGTGGGCTTCTGTTGCGCGTGACGGTGCGACTTGTCGATTGCGCCCCAAGCTTGAGACGCGATCAAGGCGTATGTCCTGACCGCCAGATCAGGTGACTCCCTGGGTTCGTCGGGGTCGCGTCACGTATCGCGGTCTTTCGTCCGGTCCGGCTCTTCCGGGCGTTGCGCGCAATACCGCCCCATCTCGAAATGGCCTCTTCGCCATGCCGCGTGCAGCGTGGCCAGTTGCTTCATGGCGCCGACTTCGAGTTCCGAGGCTTGCCCGAACATCCAGCGCTTGAAAAAGACCCGCGCGCGCTGCCCGAAGAGATGCGCGTTGCGGAAGTCCCTGCCGTCGAAATCCGCGAGCGGGCCCGTCTCGAGACCTGCCTCCCGTAGAATCCGGACATAGGACGAGCGAGTCTCCAGGTTGGGCAGTGCCCAGGATGAACACAGCGGTTGGATGTATTCCTTGAACTGCGCTGGCGACGTACGTTCGGTTACCAGCCAATCCGATGCGGCCAGCCTGCCGCCCGGCTTCAGGATTCGCCGGACTTCGCGCAGGAACTGCGGCCGGTCATCGTAGTGGCAGGCGCTTTCGATGTTGACGACTGCGTCGATGGACGCATCGGGGAACGGCAGGCGAAGGGAACAGTCGGCGAAGGTGAAGTCGACGAGGCGATCCAGTCCTGCCTCTTTCGTCTGTTGCTTGGCGATCGCCAACTGTGCCTTGGATACATTGAGCCCTGTAACGCGGCAGCCGTATTTGCCGACTATGTACCGGGCGGCCCCGCCGACGCCGCAGCCCGCGTCGACCACATGCTGGCCGGCGTGAATGACGACGGGTTCGACGACTTCGTCGATCATGCGTTCCAGCGCCAGGGTCAGGTCCGGCGACGGCCTGCCAGACGTCGGTAGCTCCCGCAAATCGATGTGGTCCTGGGGTTCGAATAAGCCGAGATGGATGTGTTCCGGGTGCCAGGTGCTCAAGTACCAATCTGTTGTGTACCGGGAGTAGTAGTCCTGTACGACCCGACCCTGCAGGGATATCTCCGGGTTCACCTCAGGCATTCAACAGCCTCCCGGCACAAGCGGTTCGAATGGAACGAGTCAACCGCCGAACTGAGAAGACAGGCCGTGGCGCGCCAATCCGACGGAGAGGCCTCAAGCGTCTTCGCAGGGCGTCAGACGCTTCGGTCCCCAACAGATTCAACCTAGCACTGGCACACGCCGCCGCTGACCTGATCGAGTTGACCTTCCTCGAGAATCTGTGGTTTGGCCGGCAGAGGGAGATGCACGGTGTCGGCATCGTTCTCGTGGACGACGATTCGCAGTCCGTCGGGAATGGTCACGTCGAACTCCCGACTGATGGTGGCCTTGGGATCGGCCAACAATCCATCCCGGAAATCGGCATCCGTCGCGGCCTTTTCGACAATAGACATGAATATTTGCTTGGGTTCCTGCATTGGTGATGCTCCATCTCTATTCCGCCCGAACGGTAGCACGGACTTGTTTGAGCTGGATACCGTACGACAGGTGTATTAGCGTCAAACTAATGGCTATTTCCTTGATAATTACGAAAAACTAACGCTAAGAGCAGTAGATGGGCGTGCAATGACGAGCAGCACCGGCCAGGCATCGCTGATGCGGGCCGGCCTCGACAACTCATGACGGCAACCTTCATCATCACCAGGTATCACGAGTATGGCGACTGGCGCCCCGTGGAGGAGCGCCTGCTGTCGGAGGCGGAGTCGCTGGGGGATCTGCTCGGGGACTTCAGGAGCTTCGTGTCGCCGGCGCTGCTCGATGAGCCGGGGTGGCTATCCGTCCTTGCCGCGGCAGAACAATGGCCGGTGACTTGTGGCGCGTTGCCGTTCGTCTTCGAATTCCATTTGCGCGACCCGCGACCGGGGACCGACTTGAGCATCACGCTGGCACCGCGGGGGAAAACGGCCGACTGGATTCGCCGCAAGGCGGACGCCGGGAAAGCGCCGACCGTCATTTGCCGCCTGGCACGACTGCTCGACGAGATGGGCACGACGTTGCATGGTGATATCGACCGCGCGATGTTGGAGATGGACATCGTCACGGCAGGCGGGCGAGTGTCCCGGGAACCCGGAGTGTTTCTCTACTTCCGCTTTCGTGAGCCGGATCGGCCGGACGATCGGTGGCGCAGGGTGGATGCGGTCCTTTCGGCATTGAACGCGGCGGTGGGACGACCCGACGATGAGAACGAGTTCCGCTTGGCGGAACGGGTCTTTCGAGCCATGCCTCTAGGCGTACGCCCGATTTCCCTTGGTGCCTTGCCGGGCCGTGACCGGGGGTTTCGCCTGACGGTGAGCGGCTTCACCGAAGGTGCCGAGGCAACGGCGTTCTTGCGCCGTGTCGGGTGGAACGGACGTTACGATGCGTTGGACGAAGCGCTCGTTCGACTTGCAGGACGACGGGCATTCGACTGGTTGGGACTGATGCTCTATGCGTCCCGAGGAGGCCTGGAAACGACGCTCGGATTGTATTTGCGGCGACACCCGCGTGAGATGCCGGCCTTGCTCGACGCCCTTGCCGGAGAAGGGTACGTCGAAGGGAAACTGTCAGGCTTGCGCGCCACGGCGACGAGCGCAGTCGCGCTATGGGGAAGAACCGGAGAGTTCACGCTCGAGCGCGGCATCAACCACGTCAAACTGGTTCTGTCCGATACGGGCTTTGACCAGGCAAAGGCCTACGTGGGTTGGGTTTGCGCCTGAAGGCGCGAGCGTTGAGCGCGCAGGGCGGGCTCAGCAGGCGAATCAGGCCATCTGGCGGCGCACCAGGTTCCGGAACAGGCCATCGACGGCCGTGAGTTCTTCAAAGGTTCCATGCTGCGTGACTTGCCCTGCCTTCAGCACGTAGATCCGATCCGCCTCGCGCAGGGTAGAGAGCCGGTGCGCGATCACGATACGGGTCGACGACAAGCGCGCGAGGTTGCGCATGACCCTGGCCTGGCTGTCGTTGCCGAGGGCGTTGGTGGCTTCATCCAGCAGGATGATGCGCGGATTGCGCACCAGCGCGCGGGCAATGCGGACGCGTTGGCTCTCGCCGCCTGAAAGGGCGCCGACGCCGACGAAAGTGAACGGGCCCATGGGCATGGCGTCGATTTCCCCCTTGATGTCCGCCAGTGATACGGCGCGCTGGATGTCCGCGTTCGTTACATCCCGGTCGTCCCCAGCGATGTTGTCCCACAGGTCTTGCGGGTACAGCCGCGCTTCCTGCGGCACGACGCCGAGCTGGCGGCGCACCTGCTTCAGGTTGAGGTGCCGCAGATCGCGGCCGTCGTAGTAGACATTGCCGGCATCCGGTTGTGCGAGCCCAAGCAGCAACCGGAAAATCGTGCTCTTGCCAGCGCCCGATGCGCCCGCGATGGCGACGAATTCACCCGGATGAAACTCCATCGAGACGTCTTCCAGAATCGGCGGTCCGTCGGCGTCGTACCGGTACGACACGTGGTCGAGGGAAATCGCGCCGCCCAGCTCGCTCACAGGCTGACCTTGCGCGGTCTTCTCGGGCGCCTCGGCGAGGAACGGCCGAATCAGATCCAGGCTCGGCTTCAGGGTCGCCAACTGGGCGAACACCGCGGATAGCCGCGAATAGGCTGCTATGAATGCCGCAAACAGAAGGTAGATGACAATGAAGTCGCCGGCGGTTGCCTGACCCTCGCCCAAAGTGGGAACCGCCAGCATCAACACCGCGCCGGGCAGTATGGGAATCGCCGTCTGAAAGGCCTGCGAGTGCACTTCCACATTCGCGACCTCGAGCTCCGCCCGTTTTTGCCGCAGGAAACCACGCGCCCAGATCGCATAGGCCGAGCGCTCGGCGTTGCCCACCCGGAAGCGGGGCATTCCCTTGACGAACTGCAGCAGGAGGCCCGACAGGGACCGCACCATCGCGAAGACCCGGGACTGCGGCTCGATCTGGCGCAGGCCCAGTATCACCGTCAGCGCGATGCCGGCAACTCCGAAGGCGCCCGCCGACAATCCCGAGTCGTCCTGGTAGAGAACGATCAATGCGAAGATCGGGATCACGAATACCAGGGAAACAGCGGCACTCACCACCGTACCCAGCACGTTGTCTCGCAGCGTCCGGAAGACCGAGCCGCGCATGGCGATATCCCCGGCCGGATAGCGTTGCAGAAAGCTGAGCGGAAGCCTTAGCAACCGGTCCCAGAACGCGGCTTCCATGGCCGAGACGGCGCGCCCTTCC
Organism: Gammaproteobacteria bacterium; assembly: GCA_028821515.1. Lineage (GTDB taxonomy): Bacteria > Pseudomonadota > Gammaproteobacteria > Pseudomonadales > Azotimanducaceae > VXNE01. The sequence goes on from JAPPGA010000035.1 coordinate 38,977, forward strand.
AGCCGCATCAGCACCAGGCCCTGGACGACCTGCAACAGGGCCTGGAGCACGGCGACGATGACCAGTGCTCCGATCGTCAGGTATAGCAGCCCCATGTCTTTTCCCGGCAGCACCTGGTCGACGATGACTCCGGCCACAACAGCCGGTAGAAGGGTGGCGAGCCCCGCCAGCAGGCCGGCAATCACGAAGCGCGCCACATCGTTCGATATGCCGCGCCCGGCACGCAGCAGATCCCGTACGCCGGTGCTCCCGGGCGGGAGCGGGCGGTAGAAGACCCATGCATCCGGACGCAGGGTCTCGGCATATGCGGCCGTAACGACGGCCGTGCTGTCTGCGTCCGGACTCGCCGCCCGGAATCTCCCGAGCCGACCGGGCAAGAGCGTCACGGGAAGGCCGTCGCTGGCGCGGAATGCCAGCATGGCGCTGCCGGCGCCGGTCCACCAACGGCGTTCGGCCGCCAGGTTGACTTGACGGGCGCGCACGCCTGAGAGATCCGCGATGGCATCGATGGTCTTTGCGGGGGCGGTCTCCTCAGTTCCGATGGGGAATTTGAAGTCGATGCCCTCGGAATCGCCAAGGCGCCTGACTGCGGCGAACAAGGCATCGGGACCCGCGTCGTCGCCGGCGGTCTTCCGCAGGCCGTAAAGATTGAACAGCTGCCTGCGGGCGTTTTCCTCATCGGCACGGCGACTGTTGAGCAGTGTTCGGTCCAGGTTCGCCAGATCCACGATCGCCAGGCGTCGGTTGAGCGCTTCCAGCGACAGCGCCGCATCATGGAAATTCCGAAGCGCGGGAAGCAGCGTGCCGTCCCGGGCGAGCGCTTCCGAAGATACGCCGGTGAGAGGGGTTTCCTCCGCCAGGGTCAGCCAGGTCGACGGCGCGAGTGGCGCGAGACTTGCGAACTCCGCCGGATCGACCAGGTCCATGAACAGACCCGTACCTGACGACAGGCCCGTCGCCCAGACCACCCCCCGGCGCACACCGACCAGCCCCTTGACCCGTACGCTTTCGCCGGGATCCAGCGTCACGTCGGGTCGCGGCGGCGAGCTGATGTCGCGCGTCAGTAGCGCGGCCAGGTCGGTCAGCCACGCATCGGCCTGCGCCGCGAGTTCGACGGGGGCGAGGGACGCCAAGTCGTCAGCCGCAAGCTCGCGCAGTTCCGTACCGGGTAGTCCCTTGGCGACCAGGCCGAGAGAGAGTCCGTCGTCCCGCATGGGCGCAACGCCGAACAGCAGTCGGCCCTGCTCCGCATGCAGCATGTGTTGCGGCGCGGAACTTTCGACCCCGTCCGCGCATTCCAGCAGAAAGACCTCCACCGTGCCCTGCTCGACGAACCAGATCCGACCCGGGTCGTCCATCAGGAGCGGCAGATTGCCGGCACAGGAGATAGCAGTTCCCGTCGCGGCGGCGATTTCGGACACGGTTCGGGTTTGAGGTTGTGCCACGGTCTAGCCCGCGTGGACCAGGCGGTAGTACAGGCCGTCCCGATCCGCGATCAATTCCTGATGCGTTCCGCGTTGGCTGACCCGGCCCTTGTCCATCACGACGATCTCGTCGCAGTCGCGAATGGTACTGAGCCGGTGGGCGATGATCAGGCAGGTGCAGCCGCGCCTGCGCAACGCCCTGTCGATGCTCTCTTCCGTTGCCGCGTCCAGCGCGCTGGTCGCCTCGTCCAGCACCAGGATGGTGGGGTTGCTCACCAGTGCCCGGGCGATCTCGATCCGCTGGCACTGACCGCCACTGAAGTTCCTGCCGTCCTCCTCAACCCGGCTCTCGTAGCCAAGCGGGCGCCGAACAAGTTCTTCGTGGATGTGTGCGTCCCGCGCGGCCGAGGTGAGGTCGCGGTCGGGAATCGCTGGACTCCACAGCGTGATGTTGTCGCGCACGGTGCCGCTGAACAGCACGACATTCTGATCCACCATGGACAGGGAGCGGGTGAGAATCTCGGAGGGGACTTCGTCTCTCGGTCGCCCGTCAAACAGGATTTCACCGGAGAAGGGCCGGTACAAGCCGGCGACCAGGTAGGCCAGGGTTGATTTTCCCGAACCGCTCGGCCCCACCAGCGCCACGCGCTGGCCCGGTTTGACCGTCAGGTTGAAGTTCTCGAGCAACGGTTCCTTCCCGGTGTGGTAGCCAAAGGTGATATCGCGCAGTTCCACCCGCCCCGTCAGACGCAACCGCCCGTCCAGTGTGACGATGCGGTCGGGGTCGTCAGCCGCGGTGGCGTTCCCGCTGGGGAAGGCCGGATCTCTCTGCGCCTGCAGGATGTCGTCGAGCCGATGCAGGTTGACCTCGAGTTCCTGCGCATGGTCGGCGAACTCGGCGAAGCGCGAGACCGGCTGGAGAAACAACCCGGCGACGATCAGGAAACTGAGCAAACCGCCCGTTGTCAGGTGCCCGGCCATCACCTCCGTCGCGCCGTAACCGAGCACTACAGCCGTGCTCAAACCGACGAACAGCAGGGACAGCGCCGCATTGAAATGGGAGAACTCGACGAACTGCTGCCGTGACGACACCTCCTGCGCCTGGTAGGCGCTCCAGCGACTGAAGGCGCTGTCTTCCGCCCCCGTGCTGCGCAGCAGGCCGACTTGCTCCATCATCATGGTGCCCGCGCCGGCCAGCTTGCCCCGGTCGCTGTGCCAGACACGGGAATAGTCGTCGCGCCAGTGCATCGCGATCCGAAGAAAAGCGAAATTCAGTACGCCAAGCAGCAGCACCAGCAAGGCCAACGCCGGCTGCAGGGCGAACATTGCAGCGAGGAAGACGACGCCCATCGCGACTTCCAGCGACACGCCGACGACATGGCTGATCAGAGATCGGGCGATCTCGTCGGTGGAGCCCAGCCTGGTGACCAGATCGCCATCTACCCGATACCGAAGGTAGTCCATCGGCAGCCGTAGGAAGTGCGCGAGACAGCGGTTGCCAGCGGTCACCGAAAGGCGCAGAACCAAGCGCTGCAGCCACAGGGCTTTCAGCCATCCGACGCCGTACGCCAGCGCCGCCGCCGCGAGCAGCAGCCCGACCAGGGCGTCGCGCCAGGGCAGGTTCTCGCCCAGCACCCGGTCGGTGAAAATGCCCAGGGTCGCCGCCGGAACCAGCATCAGGACGGCGAGCAGCAGGGAGCATGTCAGCGCCAGGGCCAGCGTTCCCCAGTTGCCGTTGAACCAGGCGGGCCAATGGCGCGCCAGGTTCGGCCTGTCGCCCCCGGGTTCGAACCCGGCTTCCGGCTCGAATTCCAGCGCAATCCCGGCAAATCCGGCGAAGAACGCCTCCTCGGTGATCTTGTACCGCCCGACGCCGGGATCGTTCAGGTAAAACCATCCGCTGCGCCAGCCCTCAACCACGACGAAGTGCCGGAACTCCCAGAACACGATGAGCGGCAGGCGCAAGCTCTTGACTTGGGCGCCGGTCAAACGGTAGCCCGTGCATCCAAGACCGTAGCGCTTCGCCACGCGCGCCAGGGAACCGGCACTGGAGCCATCGCGGCTCACCTCGCAGGCTTCACGCAATTCGGCAAACGGCACCCAGCGGCCGAAGTAGCCCAGCACGCTTCCGAGGCAGGCGGCGCCGCACTCCGTGGCATGGGTCTGCATCACGAGCGGGGTCTTGATGCGTTTACCACCCCGTCCCCAGCCCTCCGGGAATCTGAGTCTCATTGGGTTATCGATCTCCCGCCAACGATCACGGGCACTTGCGCACAATCCCGGCTAAGGTATTGGCCCTTGAGAACAGCCCGATCCGATGTCGGGATATACGCGCCGTCAGCCACGCGTCTGTCAGGGAGGTGTGAAGGCGAGGACGCTCGCAATGGACTGGCGACCGAGCGAGATCTGCACCCGGCACATGCTGCCCTCGGGAATGGCGAGTACGTCGCCAGTGTCCGCGATGGCAACGTCGATACGCCGGGCGCCGTCGGCGGGCCAGGGAAGGTGCGCCGCAATTTCCTCCGGTAGCGCCGTAGCCATCGGCGCGGCGGTTTTCCCCTCAAATTGCAGTGTAGCGCCGGCAGGGGCAGCAACTTCGATTGTTGCCGCAATGCCGGGACGGATGGATTGCCCGAGGGTGGGCGCGACCCGCAACGCAACCCGTCCGGGTTGATCCGGCGCCGCACGGTAGACAACGCCATCCAACGAGATGGTCCGTTCGACACTGCCCACGGCCACCAGGGCGGCGACGGCGAGCACGAACAGGACCAGGCAAACGAGAACCACGCGCTCGCGTGGCGCCGAGACAATCAACAGCTTGTCGACCTCCCGGTCCTTGTGCCTCCGCACGGCCGCCGACTCGAATGGGCTGTCGAGCATCGCGTTTGACTATGCCGTTGATCCTGCGATCTGTTCGGAAGCCAGTCGCCGAGTTGGGCGTCGAACGAGTCGGTCCCTTAACAGGCTCACATGCAGGCGCATAGGCCGCCGGCGATCTGATCGAGTTGACCTTCCGCGAGAACCTGCGGTTTGGCTGGCAAGGGGAGATGGACCGTATCGGCGTCATTCTCGTGCACGACGATTCGCAGCCCTTCCGCGAAGCCCACGTTGAACTCCCGACTGATGGTGGCCTTGGGATCGGTCAGCAGCCCATCCCGGAAGTCGTCGTCCTGTGCAGCCTTCTCCACAATGGACATGAATAGTTGCTGACGTGCGTTCATGGGTGTTGCTCCAATCTCGATTCTGTCGGAACGGTAGCACGGACTTGTTTGATCTGAATACGCTACGGCAGGGGTTTTAGCGTCAAACTAATGGATGTTCCCTGAGAAATTACGAAAAACTAACGGTATCGCCGGCTACTCTCGCAGCGCCCACTCGCAGCGCCCACTCGCGGCGCAGCATGGCGAAGTAGACGTGATCGACCCATTTGTCGCCTTCGCGCCGAGCCTCGCGGGCGCGGCCTTCCTCCACGAATCCCGCGGCTTCGAAGAGACGCAACGCCGGCGCATTGTTGCCGAGAACCCCCGCCCACACGCGGTGGACGCGTTTCTCGCTGAATGCGAAATCCAGTGCCAGTGATAACGCGCGCCTGCCGAATCCGCGCCGTTGCTGTGACGGGTCGATCAGGATACCGAGCTCGGCGGACGTATCGCGCTCCCAGTCCGCTTCGATGGCGACATGGCCGACGGATTGCCCTTCCGACTCGATGATGAAGTTGTAACGGGACTTCAGGACGCGGCGAAACTCGGCGTTTGGATCGATATCACCGCCGTGCCACCCGGCAAGCGCCGGGTCGCTGAGCCAGTTTCGGTACAGCGGACCGTCGGCGCGCCGAATCCGCCGCAGCGTTACATCGGTCGAGTCCTCAAGAGAATCGCGAGGGATCGCCGATCACCCCGGCTTCGCGGAGCTGCGACAGCGCTTGGGCGTCCAGCCCGAGCTCTGAACTCAGCACGTCGTCGGTATGCTCGCCAAGTCGCGGCGGAGCCTTGATCCTGAACTCGGACTCCGACAGCCGCGGCGCGAAGCCGAGCATGGGCACCTTGCCGTGCACCGGCAGGTCCACTTCATGGATGAAGCCCCGCGCCTTCAGGTGCCTGTCGTGGTGCAGGTCGGCGGTGTCGAGACAGGCGGAGCAGGGCACGCCGGCGTCTCCGATGGTCTCCATGGCCTCGTACTTCGTGTGCGCCTGCGTCCAGTTGCTGATCTCCTGGTATAGCGCGTCGCCGTGCTCCGTCCGCGAGGCGATCGTCGCAAACCGGGGATCGATGAGCAGGTCGCCCCGGTCGATAGCCGCGCACAGGGCGTCCCAGTGGCCTTGGTTGACGGGCATCAGGTAGATGTAGTCGTTGGGACCGAACGGTTTGCACGCATAGATGTTGACCGGCGCCCGTCCGCCGTAGTTTCCCCGGCGGGGCGCGGCTTTGGTCCCCCACTCGGATGCCATGAACGTGCGGGTGCGCGTGTAGTACATCATCGCTTCCTGCATCGAGACTTCGACGAGTTGGCCCTTGCCCGTGCGCGAGCACTGGATGTAGGCGGCCAGCACCGCCATCGCGGTCTGGATGCCGGTGCCGGAATCACCGGTCGTCGAACCTGGCCGCATCGGGGGGCCATCGGGCTCGCCGGTGATCGAGAACGCGCCGGCGGCGGCCTGCGCGATCATGTCCATGCAGCGGAAGTGGGCGTAGGGTCCCGTGGTGCCGAAGCCCTTGATGCGCGTGTAGATCAGCCGGGGATTGGCAGCGGCGAGAGTCTCGTAGTCGATCCCTAACCGCTCGGTGACGCCGGGACCGTAGTTCTCGACGAAGACATCGAATCTCGGCACCAGGCGCATGAAGAGGTCGCGGCCCTCTTCGGTGCGGAGATCGAGCGCCAGGCTGCGCTTGTTCGAGTTCCAGGCGCAATAATAGGGCGTGTAGTCCTCGTATTCCGGACTGCGGCCGACGCCTCGGCCGGGATCGCCGTATGCGGGGGGCTCGACCTTGACCACGTCGGCGCCGAGCCACGCCAGAGCCTGGGTGCACGACGTGCCGGCCTCGTATTGGGTCATGTCAAGGATCCTGATGCCGTCCAGGGCGGGCATGGGCGTCTCCTGTTTCAGGTTGGCCGTCGGGCGATTGCGGCGGCCATCATAGCTTTGCCGCGCGTATCTTGGCGACTCGCGGCGCGGCGGCATATAGTCGGGGCCTGCCCCATAGCCATTAAGGACCAGACATGGTTGAGCAAATCCCCGGCGCCAAGATGATGTACCTGATCAGGCGCAGGCCGGAGACGTCCAGGGAAGAGTTGGTCGCGCACTGGTACGCCAGCCACATGCCGAACGTGATCCAGCGGACGAAGGACCAGGCGCGGCGGGGACAGCCCCACCCAAGGCGCTACTTCGCGACGCTCTACGACGCGAACGCGGACGGCAACCATCCCTGGGACGGCGTTGCCCAGCTCTGGTGGGACCAGCCGGTACCGATGCCGGACGAACCCCACGGGACCACGCCGACGGATACGTTCCAGCAGAAGGTGGAACCGTATATGCCCTGGGCGACGCGCGAGTATGTAGTGATCGACGGTTCCGAGCACCTGAGCAACGAACCGCTGACGCTGAACGCGCCTTATCCGATGACGCGATCCGGGTTCTTCAAGGTGACTTACCTGGTGGCGGTGAAACCGGATACCGATTACAACGCGCTGTTCGGGCACTGGCTCGACGTGCATGCGCCGAACGTCAAGCAGGCGGTGGAGCATGGCGGCGGATTTCGTTACGTGGTGAGTCATAGCCTCGATCCCGAGAACGCTCCGTACGCGGGAATGGCCGAACTCTATTTCCATGACCATGCTGGCTGGGCCGGTTATCGCGAGCATATCCAGCCAGACGGCATGGAAGCGTGGCTCGATCGCGAACGCATGGAAATGCTGCGCGCGGGCACCGAGATGGTCGGCGTCCCCTGACGGTTTCCGGGCGCAGGCCGCATGGCCGCCATAACATAGGGCGATTCGACGAACGGAGGACAGCATGTTCGACTTGACCGGCAAGGTGGGACTGGTAACGGGCGGCAACGGAGGCATCGGTCTCGGGTATGCCGAAGGCCTGGCGGAGCACGGCGCCGGTGTCTGCATCTGGGGCACCAACGAAGAGAAAAACGCGGCAGCGCAAGCCAGGCTCGAGCGCTTTGGCGGCAAGGTGGCCGCGATGCGTTGCGATGTCAGCGACGAGAAGCAGGTGGAGGACGCGTTCGCCCGTACCGTCGAGACGTTCGGGCACGTCGATTCATGTTTCGCCAATGCCGGCGTCGGCGGTGGCGGCGCGAACTTTGATGACATGACGCCCGACGAGTGGCACCGCGTGTTCAAGGTGAACATGGACGGGGTGATGTTCACCTTCCGGGAGGCGGTCAAGCACATGAAGCAGAGCGGCCGCGGCGGTTCGCTCGTGGTGACGAGCAGCGGCACGGCGCGGTTCGGCGCGCGCGGCGCGGAGCACTATTCCGCGACCAAGGCCGGCGTCATTGCCCTGATACAGTCACTGGCGATCGGCCAGGCACGCTACGGCATTCGCGCCAACGCGATCATTCCCGGGTGGATCGAGACCGCGATGACCGAACGGGCGTTTCAGACCGAAGCATTCCAGACACGGGTCATAAGGCGGATTCCGCAACGCCGCTGGGGCCAGCCCGCGGACTTTCGTGCCATCGCCGTCTACTTCGCCAGCGACGAAAGCGCCTACCACACCGGCGACACCATCGCCATCGATGGCGGCGTTTCACACTTCTGAACAAGGGGTGTCGGCGGCGGCTTCAGGCCCTTGACCCGGAGCGAAACTCCGAAGGCGAGATCTTGTTCCAGCGGATGAATGCGCGCCGAAAACTCCTCTCGTCCGCGTAGTCGAGTTCTTCTGCGACTTCGCCAGCGAGGTGATCCTGGGACAGGAGACGCTTTGCGCGTGCGTTCAAGGCCTGTTGCCTGACCTGCTGAAAGGACGTGTTTGATTCGGCGAGACGGCGCCGCAAGGTCCTGGCACTAAGGTTGAGCTGCGATGCAAGCTCATTGGCTGACACGGTCTGCGTCGATACCAGGTCGACGACCCTGTCCACGATCGGTACGTTTGCGGGCGATACCCGGAGATTGCTTTCGATCAGGTTAGCCACTTCGCCAAAGATGGCGTCTGGCCGGGGCAGGTCGGCGGGCTGCAGTTTCACTGGTACAGCGGCGACGGAGAAGTTGTAGATCAGCGCGTAGTTCCTGCTTCCGTAGGCGATCGGAACGCCCCAGTACGCCAGCTGGTTGAGCCGGTTACCCGCGCGTCTGCGAGAGGAGCCCTCAGCCGGGGAGCGCGAGGGGGAACCCCTCGCAAGAAAAGAGCCCTCAGCCGGGGAGCGCGAGGGGGAACCCCTCGCAAGAGAATCGCTCAAGTGCCGTTTCGTAGTTACCTTCAGGAGGAATGGGTCGATTTCGGCGCCCGCACAAATGCCAAACAGCGTGTGCATGAGTATCACGATGCACTCGAGAAAACTGTGCAACTGGCTGGCTGTCAACTTGAATGGTGTGGGGAAGTCCGTGTTGTCAATGGCGTAAATCAGCCTGTCGCCCTGCGTCATTACGTGGTTGTAGACGCGGCCGTGCAATAGATTGAACCCGTTCGCAAACTCGCGCAGCATGCCGTCAAAGCGGTTGCAACCCGCCGCCTGAGACATCACGAAATGGAACGCGCCGGGCAATAGTGGGCGCTTCGACATTCGCACGATCTCGTCGCTGGTCAGGTCGGCCAGTCTCCCGAGAAGCCTGAAGTAGTCGGAAACTGCCACGGGGTCCGACTCATCGTTTGCACCTGTTCCATGGCGCCGTATTTCGCGCAATACGACGGCCAGGTCGATACCGCTGGACATGGCGGCTCTTGCCAACGGTTCAAACAGGGAGTTGTCCACGCAAGGAATGCCTGGCCCATTCGCCGAACCTGGGTGGTCGCTGAAATTCGGCATATTCGTACAGTACCACGGTGCTGGCCACAACTGTCCCCCTTTCGTGACCTGTTGTGTCATTGCGGAGCACCTCAAGCAGCCGTCAAATTCGCATTGGGGGAATGTTCGATCCGCTGTACACATCGCGAGGAATTGCACCATGTGGCCCAGCAATACAGTTCGCCGGTTTCGACCGGTTGCCGTCTCGAGCGTTGTCGCAATCCTGATTCTTCTCGACGCGAGTCTTGTCTCTGTCGCCCAGGAGACGGCGGGCGATGAGCAGGTCAATGCGATCGAGGAAATCATCGTCACCGCTCGCCGCAGGGAGGAGTCGCTACTTGCCGTGCCGGGCTCGGTCTCGGCTTTCAGCGAAAGCCGGCTTCGCGATCTGCAAGCGACCGACATGCGCCAGGTGCAATACGCGGTGCCGAACTTTCACTTTCAGCGAAGCGATTCGTCCAATGCCGCGGTCTACCTGCGTGGCATCGGGCAGAACGACTCCCTGCCCTTTGTCGAGTCGGGCGTGGGCGTTTATATCGACGACGTATACGTGGCGCGCAGCCAGGCTGCTTTCGTCGAACTGTTCGACATCGAGCGGGTCGAGGTTCTGCGCGGGCCGCAAGGAACGCTCTACGGGCGCAACTCCCCCGGAGGCGCCGTCAAGCTGATCACTCGCCAGCCATCCGACGAGTTCGAAGCTCACGCAGAGGTTGGCGCCGGCAGTCTCAATGCCAGGATGTACAACGGGCGCATTAGCGGACCATTGAGCGGCGATGGCCGCTGGAAAGGGAAGATTGCGTTCTCCGGCATCAACCGCGACGGGCATTCCGAGAATGCGGTGCTTGGGGGCACCGACGGCGACACGAATACGCTGTCGTTTCGATCGGGCCTCAACTTCGAGGCGAGCGACGACCTGAGTTTCGCACTCCGCTTCGAAGGAAAGTACGAGCGTCCCGACCGGTCACTGACCCCGATCCGGAAGACGCCGCTCACGTTGTTTCCGGACCCGGTTGGCGCTCCGTTCAGCCCGGTCACCTACCTGCCGACGGAGGAAGCATTCGGCTCGCCCTATGTCGTCGAAGGCACGGCGAATGTTCTTGCCGACCTGACGACACACGGAGCTTCGTTCAAGATCAAGCGGCACTTTGGTGACGCCTGGTACCTGGAGAGCATCACCGCATACCGCAAGCTCTCCTGGGATTTCGTCCTGGACGCCGACAGCACGCCGCATCCGGTCCTGGACATTCCGGTTTATGAGGACGATGACCAGTATTCCACCGAGCTGAGGGTGGCTTACGAAAGCGACAATGGCCTGTCGTTTACGGGCGGCGTTTTCTACTTTGTCGACGATGATGTCGTGCTCGCGGGATTCGATGATGCATCGGCATCATTCGAGTTCTTCGGATTCTTTTTCCCGATCATCAGCGTTGGAATTCCATCGGGTGGATACGGCGAAAGCGACCAGCGCACGCGATCGGTCGCCGCATTTGCCGACGTTACGTTTCCCATTTCGGATACGACCAGCGTGGAGATCGGTGCGCGCTACACCATTGACGAGAAAGAGGTCACGCGGCGCGGCGAGTTTTTCTTTGACCCCACGCTGTCCCTGAGCCTGGATCAGCCACCGTTCCTGGCCGGTATCGGATTTCCCGGCGAAAACCTGCAGGACACGCAGGATTGGAACGCGGTCACGCCACGCGCGGTCCTGTCGCACCAGCCCAACGATTGCCTCACGCTGTATGGGTCCATCTCTCGCGGCTTCAAGAGCGGCGGTTTCCCGGGACGGGCATTCGCGGGCAGCGAATTCAAGCCGTTTGATCCGGAGACGGTCTGGACCTTCGAGACCGGCATCAAGGGTCGCGACCCGGATAACCGTTTCACCTACTCGGCCGCGTACTTCTACAACGACTACAACGACCTGCAGTTGAACGGCTTTGGCCAGGACCCCGTGACCGGGCAATTCGTCAGCCTGTTCACCAATGCCGCGTCCGCGATAACTCGTGGCCTGGAGGGTGTGGTTTCCTATCGTCCCAGCCACCGTCTTTCGATCGACGCCTCGGTCGGATACCTGAATGCCGAATACGAGGAATTCGAAACGCTGGTGAACGGCGTGCTCACCGATGTCAGTACGCGGCGCCTGCCCAATGCACCCGAGTGGACCGGCTTCCTTGGAGTCACATACTCGGATCAACTCACCCCGGGCATCGCCGGAACCGCGCATGTCGATATCGCCTACAAGGGTGCCCACGCCAACGAGTCGTCGGACTCTCCGAACCTTGCCGTCGCCGCAGCGACCTACCTGAACGCTTTCGTATCGATTTCAGCCAGCGATCAGCGTTGGGAAGTGCGTTTGGGAGGCACAAACCTGACGGACAATGCGCGCGCCGCCCAGAGCTTCAATACCGCGGAGTTCTCCGGCGTGGAAACCGCTTTTATGGGCGCTCCCCGCCTGTACGAAGTACGGCTTCTGCTGCGCTTTGACTGAGCGCCGCGAAGGACCAGGGCGATGATCGACCGGCAGTGTGTCAATCTGCTCGAAAGTGCCCAGGGCATCCTGGCGGAAATCCTGGTTTCCGAAAGCGATCCGGTCGCCATCGGCCGGAGGTACACGGCGGACCTGATGGAGACGTTTCTGGGAGCCAGGGCCGATGGCGTGGGAACGCGGGACTTTCGGATCCCGACAGATTCCACGGAAGTCCTGGCCCGCTTCTACCGAGGGAGTCCAGACGCACAAGGGAAACTGGTGCTGTTCTTTCACGGCGGCGGTTGGAGTGTCGGCGACATCGACACCTACGATGGGTTCGTGCGGCGGTTGTGTGTGGAGACCGGCGCACACTATCTCTCGGTTGATTTTCGGCGTGCGCCGGAAAACAAGTTTCCCGCCGCTCACGACGACTGCTACGAGGCCGCACTCTGGGCCTTCAGGAATTGCGAAGCCTTGGGAATCGATCCTGCCCGGATCGGTGCCATGGGAGACAGCGCCGGCGGGGCGCTGGCGACGGCCGTTTCGTGGCAGATTGCAAGGCAAACGAACTACCGGGTGAACTCGCTCTACCTGTTGTACCCCTTCCTCGACCTGCGGGACGACCACGAGGCCTACGCGTCGAGGATTTCGTTCGGCGACGGGAACTACCTGGTCGGGCGTGAGGGCTTGTCAGCCGCCAGGGAGTGGTACCTGACAGAAGACACCAACACCGAAGACCCGTTGGTCTCACCGATGTTCATCCCCGACCTCGAGTCGCTGCCGCCAACCACGATCATCACGGCCGGACACGACCCGAACCTGGATGAGGGGAGACTCTTTGCCGAGATGCTCAGGAAGAGCGGCGTTCGGGTCACCGAAAGGCACTTTGCGTCCGCATTCCACGGCTTCATGCCATTCGGCGTATTGGATGTCGCGGGTGACAGCGTCACGGCCCTCGCAAGAGCCATTGCCGGACAATGATCTCATTGTGCGACCGGAATCAGGCGGCCGTTGTTCCCCAGCGAATGCTCAACGGGATGACACAGGGGGTACTGGCCTGGTAGTCCGCGTAGCTTGGGTACCTGCCGAGGGAAATCTGCTCGGTTAACCGAATGGAGCCGACGAAAAGCAGTGTCAACAGGATGAAACCGAGGCCGGTCCAGTGCAGCCACTGGCCGGATGCCCCGGCGGCGAAGAGGTAGAACACCCACCACATCGCTATTTCGCAGAAGTAGTTGGGGTGACGGCAATAGCCGAAGAGCCCGGTGGTGATGAAAGGCTGCTCGACTTCTTCGCCAGCCGCGATCCGCCGTTTCTTGTCCTGCTGAAAGGCCCAGACCTGCTCGTCGGCGATGGCCTCGCCGATGAACAGGACGGCGAACAGGGTGATGGCGACGCCGTCGGTCCACGTCAGCGGGGTGTCCTGCCACACCCATGCCTGGTGGATCGGCGACGTGAAAAGCCAGATCAGCAGCATTTGTCCGAACGAAATGAACGTGAGGTTCAGGACCTGAAACCCGGCCGGGCCGAGCCGCTCCCGCACAACCGCCCACCGGTAGTCTTCGCCGCCCTTGCCGAAACCGCCCTTGCGCGCAAAGTTGAAGGTGAGTCGCGCGCTCCAGAGCACGACCAGAACCGTCATGAGGTTGAGCCGCGCGGACTCGAAGTCTGCTTCGAACGCCACGAGCAGGCAGTAGACGGGCGGGCACAGGGGCCACAGGCGGTCTATCCAGGAGTATTCGCGGCTGATCACGGAGAAGAGCCACGTGAGCGCCGCGAGGACGAGGCACAGGTCGAGCGCCGTGCCGAAAGGCGTGCCGGTCAGGGGATGGTTGATCAAATTCATGGGTAGGGCAGTCTAAATGCGATTCTCGCAGTGTGGTAATGGAACGCTGTCACTGGATGCCTCAGGGTAGCGTCAAGGCGCGTCGGGTGGGTAGGATGGAATCTGTGGGTGCAGATCTGACGCATCCGGGGTGTAGCGAACCGCAACAGCGACAAGGAGAAGACCATGGCCGACAACCTGCAAGCCGCGTATGAGACGTTGACCGCGCGGATCGGCGAATCGACGCCGCACTCCGACTGGTTCGAAATAGACCAGCAACGCGTCAATGATTTTGCCGACGTGACGATGGATCACCAGTGGATCCACGTCGATGTCGAGCGCGCGAAGGCAGGGCCTTTCGGGGCTCCGATCGCCCACGGTCACCTGACGCTGTCGATCATGGGCCACCTGCCGCGCCCGGCGCAGGCGGCCACGGCGCGTCGGATCGAAGGCCAGAAAATGGCGATCAACTACGGCTTCAACAGGGTGCGGTTTCCCGCCCCGGTGCCGGTGGGCGCCCGGGTGCGCACCCAGAGCACGCTAAAGACCGTCGAAATCAAGGGCGGCATGATCGAGGTGATGAACGAGGTCGTGATGGAGGTCGAGGGGCAGGAAAAGCCCTGCTGCGTGGCGGAGAGCCTTGCGCGGTTCGTCTTCTGATCAGAACGAGCGATTCAGCCCTGATCGCGTCGTCCGACATCGTCGATGAGGCTGTACATCCCATCCTCGTGTCGAACGAAATACGCTGTGCAGCCGCCCGGATTTCCGCGGCGATGCTTGGGAAGGAAGACCCGGTAGGTGGACTCGGACCACCTTGGGCAAGCCCGTTGTACATCAGGGCCTCTGAAACGTTCTGGTAAGAGTTCGCGCGATCGGGCGCGGCGAATGTCCCGAACGAACCTACTCATCCTTGCCCCAATAGGCCAACCATTGGCGACAGAGCGTAATACCTTGTCGTTCATGTAGTTGTCGAAAAATCGTGTAGGATGTTTCGATCCGGAAAATCAGGACGAAGGCCGGGGGGAATCGCGCCGCTGCGAGCAACCGGAAGTCACGAAAAAAGTACGAAAAGTTCTGAACTGCACACGCTTAGTTCACAAAGCATTGGCTAACATCTGCCTAGGCATTTACGGGCTCCGCTCCGGTGGGCTTGGGCGGGGCGTAAAAAAGCGGCATCCGCAGTTGTTGATCCCGGTTGATCTCCCGCGCTTGGAGCAAGGGCCACCGCGGCGCGGAGACTCCTTAGACAAGACTCTCGATCAACCAATCCCTGCTGCGTGGCGGAATGCCCTGCCCCGTTTGTCTTTTGACCCGAGGTCCCGAATCTACCGATGTCGCGACACGATCAGGCTGATCAGGTTTTAGAAGCGCCCGAAGAAACGCGGGACACGCCTTTTGCGTTGCCCCCGCTCCCTTGGCTATTGGGGCAGAAGGTTGCGATTCCGGAACCCGTGCCGGGATACGTCCATCGTCCCGAACTCGTGGATCGGACAAGCCCCACGCGCCGTCGGCTGACGGTGCTACAGGCGTCGGGTGGTTTCGGCAAGACGACGCTGCTGGCCGAGTGCTGCCGCCGGCTGCGCCGCGAAGGGACCGCCACGGCCTGGGTCTCGCTGGACGAGCAGGACGAACCTGCCGTACTCGACGCCTACATCGCACTGGCGTGCGCGAGCGCAGGATTGAACCTCTTCGACGTATCCGAGACCGACGACGCTCCCGTTGGACCAGAAAGCCGAATCGGGCTGGTAGTACGCGAGATCCAGGCGTTTGGCAGACCGTTCGTGATGGCCTTCGACGAGGTGGAGCGGCTGGGGAACCGCGCCTCCGTAGCTCTCCTGGCATTCCTGCTGCAAAGGGGGCCATCGAATCTGCATTTGGCGATTGCCTGCCGAATGCTCCCAAACAATCTCCACGTGGCGACGGCGCTGCTGGAAGGCCGTGCCGAGGTGCTGGGGACGGAGGACCTGCGGTTCTCACGGGCGGATACGGCCAGGTTTTTCGACCTGCGCCTGTCGCGCCGCGCGCTGGCGGAAGAGATGGGCCGTTCGGCCGGATGGCCGTTCGCATTGCGCATGGCCTGCATCGGAATGGAACGCGGAGCGGACGTTGGCGGTCTCACGGAGAGGGATCTGGTCGGGAACTGGATGGAGTCCCGTTTGCTCGCGAATCTCGGGCGCGATGACCGGAACCTTGTTCTGGATCTGGCGCTGTTTGACTGGATCGACTCGGCGTTAGTGGGAGAAGTTCTGCAGACGAGCGATGCGATGCGCTGCCTCGAGTCGCTGGCTGTGCTCGTCGGGTTGATGGAGCGGACGAGTGAAGGCGCTCTCGAGCGTTGGCGACTTCATCCCCTGGTACGCGAGCACTGCGCCAATCAACGTTTCCGGGAGGACCCGGAGCGCTTCGGCCTTATCCATCGGCGGATCGCGGTCGCCCTCGCGAGGCGGGGTGAGACCGTGTCGGCCATGCGCCACGCCAACGACGGAGACGATCCGTTCCTGGCAGGATCGATTGTCGAGGAGGCTGGCGGCGTTCGCTTGTGGACCCGTCAGGGGATGGTCCGGTTGCAGGCGGCCAACCGCCAGTTGACCGACGAGGTAGTCTCCGAACGGCCGAGGTTGAAACTCGTGCGTTGCCTTTCACTGTCGCTGTCAGGCCACCACGAAGAAGCCCGGAGGCTCTTCCGCGAATGTCCCCGCCCATCCCGTCGCGGCGAGGAGGACGACGCAGCCTTCGAGTATTCCGTGGACCATTGCATCGTTGGCAGTGGCATGGCGCTGTACGGGACAGGCTCGGTCAACTCTGATTGGCTTCGAACCCGCCCCGGCGAACTTGCCCGGCTGGCAGGGTCGCCGCGTCTAGATGTCCTCACACGTGGTCACCTTGAGTACTCGCGATGCGTCACGCACTTCCTGAAGGGGGAATTCGATGCCGCTCTCGAAGGGCTCTCCGTGGCGCGAGAGCTGGTTGCGGGAACCGAGTACCTGGGTATGTACGGGGAAGTGCTGCACGGCCAGGTCGAATTCGTGAAGGGACGGGTAGCGGACGCCCAGTCGCATTGGCGCAAGGCGCGTCGGGTCGCCCGGAAGCGCTTTCTGCTCGACCCGGTCGCGGTCGCGAGCTGCGAAGTTGTGACGAAAGAGCTGGCGCTGGAGCGCAACCTCGTTCCGACCGTCGTTGAACCGTCCGGCATGCGGAGTTTGTTGATGCGCCGCGGCGTGCCGTTCTCGCTATTTGCCACGGCCATCAACGTGTTGATCAGCACCAGACTGGCGTCCGAGCATCTCGACGAAGCGATGGCGGTGGTAGATGAACTGTCGGCCTACGTTCGTCGGTCGGAATTGACCATGTTCCTGAGGCTATTGGCAGCGTTGCGGGTGTCGGTGCTCGTGATCGCAGGGCGAATCGAAGACGCCGAAATGGCCTGGTCGCGGGAGACGCTGCCGGAAGAGCCTGCGGCCTGCGTGGATCTTTCCGCTCAGAGCTGGAGGGAGATGGAGGCCATATCGGAGGCGCGGGCGCGTCTGCTGATCGGGCGCCGGCGATTTGACGAGGCCAGGACCCTGCTCCGCGAACTGCGGGCGGTTGCCGTGGATCGGGGATTCCGAAGGATCGAGATGCGCGCCCTGGCGTTGTCGATCATGCTGGAGCGACGAGCCGGGGACACGGAGAAGAGCACACGCCTTCTGGCAAATTTCCTCAGGCTGTATGCCGAATCCCCCTACTACGCCCCGCCGTTCGTCCGGGAACGCGCGATTGGCCCTGCGTTGGTGAGGAAGTTCCTTCGCCTGAATGCAAACTCCCGCTGCCAGCGGGCGGGGCATTCGCTTCTGGCTGCGATGCGCCGTGCGGATGATCGTTCGGACCTTTCGCTCACCGAGCGTGAACGGGAGGTGCTTCAGCGGCTGGAGGGCCGCGGGGACAAGGAGATTGCTGTCGCCGTCGGGCTAAGCGTGCATGGTGTTCGATACCATCTTCGCAAGCTCTTCGCCAAGCTGGGAGTGGCCACGCGGATCGAGGCCGTACGCCGGGCAAGGGAACTGGGACTGATCGCAGACGGTGCCTGAGTCGGGTATTGGAACATAGCCCGCGCTAGCGCCATGAAATCCGTCACCCTACGGGTGCCGTATTTCGCCCCCGCCCAAGCCCACTCTTTCGCCCGGCCCACCCGTCCCGGATCCTCCGCCTTGATCGGCACTTGCATGCCGTTCTTCGGCGCAGACCCCTAGCCCCCGTCCCGCTTCTGCGCGAGGTTGTGTAGACCAGCTACACGGATTTCCAGCTACTACACGATTGACCTGCCTGTAACGTTATCGGTTCCTGCCTTGGCGTAGTTGTTAGGGGATAGCGACATCCGGCGATCGCCGATCAAAACACTTGTGGTGGCCTGCGCGATGACGCTTGCGACCACCGTGGTGTTTGCCACGGGTGCGGGCGATAGTGACGAGGCGGCTGCAGACGACTGCGGCGTGGCGTCCAATTGCGGCGGTCTGGGCGGATGGCGCGTGATCCTGTTGGCGACGGAACCCCGCTCGGGCGGGGACCCTTCGGATAGCGAACCGGTCGAGGATCCGGTAGAGCCGGTCGGGAACCAGGCGCCCAATCGGGTGGGTTCGATGCGCGACCAGGCGCTGACCGTTGGCGGTGAATCCGCAACGGTGGATGTCGCATCGTTTTTCTCGGATCCTGACGGCGACGACCTGACCTACCGCGCATCGTCGTCCAACGACAGGATCGCAACCGCGACTGTCTCGGGCAGCGACGTGACGGTCGCGCCGGCGGCGGAGGGAACGGCGACGATCACGGTCACGGCCACCGACCCGGGCGGTCTAACGGCCGAACAGACCTTCGCCGCGACCGTGTCGGCCGAAGAGGCTGCCGATCTCGTCGTCGAGTCGCCGGCGGTGGACGATGCCGCCCCCGATCCAGGCGGATCGGTCAGGTTCAGCGCGACGGTCAGAAACCGGGGCAATGCCGTGTCCGTCGCCACCACCCTTCGCTACTACCGTTCCTTGAACGCGACGATCTCCTCCAGCGACACCGCGGTCGGTACGGACGCGGTGGCTGGACTCGCTGCCGGGGCCAACAGCACGGAGTCGATCTCGCTGACGGTGCCGTCCGACGCCGGGACCTACTACTACGGTGCCTGCGTGGATTCCGTGACGGGGGAGTCGGACACGACCAACAACTGCTCCGCAGGCGTCGAGGTCGAGGTCTCCGACGGTGGCGGCGGCGGTGATTCCTACTGCCGCGACGACGATGTAATTCAATCTGGCAGCCGGTGCGACCTTTTCAGCACGACGTTCTATTTCGAGGTCGAGAGCGGCGGGCGGGGCTGCCTGCGCGCCGGCGGCGTCACTAGTTGTAACGGCAACAGCATCTCGGCCAGAAACTGGACCGTCAATGGCATCAGGATCACGCTCGTCGCATCGCGCAATGACGACGACAGCTGGACCATCGACGATGTCGAACCCGAACCGGGCGAATAGTGGGCAGGAAAAAGGGCATGCGTTGCGAATCAATGGCGCGCAGCGAGCAAGCGAAACTGAGCGGGGGACTCCGCAGATGAGGTTGAAATCATGATGGCAATCACCGGGAAACATGTCGGCGTACTGGGTGTCTTTCTCGTTCTGCTTTCGGCGGTTCACACCAGTGCGGCGGTCGAGCGGGTCGAAGCGAAGGCCGTTCGCACGCTGACGACGGGCGACGGCCGGTTCGGCGGGTGCATGGTCCAGCTTGACCGGAGCCTGGCGGAGGCGGGGCTGAACTGCACCAATTGGGTGACGTTCAGTTGCACCGGCGTGCACACGTCCAAGGACGAGGGATTCCGCATGTTCGAATCCGCGCAGATGGCTTTCGCTCTGGACAAGACCATCGTGCTGGAGGTGAACGACGAGAAGAAGCACAACGGCCACTGCTACGCGCGACGGGTCGATGTGAAGAAGAACTGACAACCGAGCGACTGTGTCGAGGTCCAGGTTCGTCGTGCTGGCGCTGTCCGCGATGGCCTTAGCGGTCGTTGCATCGGTCCTTCTGCTGCACCCGGCAGACGTGGAGGTCGAATCCGGTGAGGACTTCAAGGCCTCCATCCTGTCCGGCTCGGCGGATTCCCCCGAAATTCAAGATGGGGCTGTCCGCATGGTTGCCCGGTATGACTACGTGATCCGGCACGCAGAACAACCGCCGACGGAAAGTCCGTCCCGTCGAGTGTCCCGCGATTACGCCGATGCGGACGAATATCTTGACCCGGACGTTCTATACCCGGCTTCGCCTGCGTTCGGAAGCGTGACCGACGCGGGCGTGTTCCTGGACCCTGACCGGGACATTCCGCCGCCGGTGCCCGCCGACGGCGTAGCGGACGTCGGCGACTACGTCGCGCCGGAGGAAGGTCCGTGATCCGTCACCGAACAACTCCCCGGCGAGACGCATCACGCGCGCGGGTCGCGACCGGAACAGCATTCGCGTACTTCCTGGTCGCGCTGTTGCCGGGAACGATGCTCCACGCCGCCACGGCTTCCGTGGAGGGCAATGTCCTGCAGGTTCTCGCCACCGGCGACGGGCGCTTCGGCGGCTGCATGGCCGCACTGGACGTGGCCATCTCGGACGCCGGCTTGGACTGCTCCGGCAATTGGGTGACGTTCAGTTGCATCGGCGATCACGCGGAGAAGGAAGACGCGGCGCGCGTGTTCGAGTCGTTGCGCACGGCGGTGGTCGCGGGCAAGTCCGTCGAAATGCGCGTCACCGACGAAAGGAAGCACGGCAACTACTGCCACGCCAGCCGCATCAAGATACAGGACGAGCCCCATGCGGACGAGGATAGCGACGCGGACGGGGTCCTGGACCTGGAAGACGACGTTCCGCTGGACGCGTCGGAGACCGTGGATACGGACGACGACGGCGTGGGCGACAACGCCGATGCCGATGATGACAACGACGGCGTGGAGGACGACGCCGACGCCTTTCCGCTGGACCCGAACGAGTCCGTCGACACGGACGGCGACGGCATCGGCGACAACGCGGATTCGGACGACGACAACGATGGAATCCTGGATGCCGACGATCCCTGCCCGCTGGATCCGAACGACAACTGCGTGAGGCCGGATATGGCCGTGGAGTCTCCCTCCGCAAGCCGCAACGCGGTGCGCGAAGGCGAGTCGTTCACCTTTTTCGCAACCGTCAGGAATCAGGGTGCCAGCCGATCCGACGCCACCACGCTGCGCTACTATCGCTCGACGGACGCTACGATCTCGCGCAGCGACACAAGCGTCGGCACGGATGCCGTGCCCGAACTCGCGGCCTCGGAAACCTCCGATGAATCAATCGACCTTGCTGCGCCCCAAAGTCCTCGTACGTACTACTACGGCGCGTGCGTCGATTCGGTGTCGGGCGAAGCCGATACAAGCAATAACTGTTCCGCGGGAGTGAAGGTCGTTGTCTCGCCAGCGCCGGAGATTCCCGTTCCCGCCCACCCGAGGACGAGCGGCAGATTTTCTCCTCCGAACTTCTTTATTGGTCAATCCGTCGACCTCATTCTCTCCTGGAATCGAATCTCGGGCGCAGCCGACTACAAGGTATATATCAATAATGCTGTCCCCATTACCTATATCAGGCGGGGGAATGTATGTTCTGTCCGTTCATCACATCACTCGAGTACCACAACGAGCACTTCCTATACCTATACATTCAAAGCAGCCCCCATAAACCATTACTTTTACTTCGTTCAAGCCTGTAATTCTTCCGGTCAGTGCTCGTGTCCCTGATAGGCCGAAGGATTCGGGGGCTCCAGCCTCGGGTGATAGAAAGGCAGGCTCCGGGCAGGCAAGACGCCAGTGTTCCTCCCACCTGCCTCTGGTAACCCAGGGAGTCAAGACCATGCATACAAAACGTCAGCGACAAGAGGAGTCTGTATGACACGGCTGAAATGTACCGCCCCGCCGCTCCTTTTTGCGGCTCTCGCAATCTTTAGTTGCGCGGCCACACAAGCCAGGGAACCAGAAACCGGAAACGCTTCCGACTGCCTGCAGAGTGTCGTCGAGATAAGGGACTATCTGACTCGTCTCCTGGACACTGAGTTGATGTCGAAAGCCGATCGCAATGCCTTGAAAGACGTGCCGAACACAATGGCGATCTTCATAGCAACACTCAGACACGGGAAGGGCTCGATCGACGATGAAGAGTACAAGAGACTTCAAACGACATGCGCGTTATTGGCTCGTCAACATGGCGCTCTCACTAATGAGCAACTGTTGCTTGGCGCCAAGCTAATGACTCCGGAAATGGCAGCCGAGGTGAGGAGAAAAGACAGCAGGAGCTATGAGCAGATCGTCAAGTTGTACAGAGTCCTCGGATCTGAAATGGGAAGAACTGTCATGAGCGCTCTTGTCAAGGGCCGCACGAAACCGCAAGAGGAACAGGACGTTGAGGCTGAACCGGGCAGCGAATCGCCGGATGCCTGAGGCCAGGAAATTGCAGGGCCGATCCAGGATCCGCTGTTGCGCGGCGAGGAGGTGTCTGAGCACGTTGGTGCTGCGGGTCGACGTGGGAAGTGCTTGATCGCCGGAGGAGAACAGGAGTCCGATTTAACGGGCGAAGGTGACCAGGGAGCGGTGACCGTACTCGACTCGGAGGAGTGGTCTTGAGATTCGATACGCTACATCGGACGCTCGCGAAGACTGGCGGGAAAGTCGAAGCGTACAACGCGCGGAGTCTGATTCCGAACGGCCGGTGCTGACCTGGCCTGCGCGAACATCGCGATGAGCAGGGACCTTTATCCGGGCACCTTCTACCGGGTCTCGTCGCGGGGCGGCAGCGCATCTGACCTCGGCGAGTTCCGGGATCCTGACCTTGATGTTCCGACTGCGCTGCCCTGCGAGCGCATATCGGACGTCGGCGACTACCTTGTGCCGGAGGAAGGCCCGTGATCCGTCCCCGAACGACTACTCGTCGAGATGCGTCAGGCGCACGGGCTGTCGCGAAGCCGACCGCTGGCATGATCGGGTTGATGTTCGTCCTGATCGTGCTGTGGCCGGGAACTGTGATTCATGCTGCCGAGGCGTCGGTCGAGGGCGAGGTCGTTCAGGTTCTCGCCACCGGCGATGGTCGCTTCGGCGGCTGCATGGCCGCTCTGGACGTGGCGATCTCGGATGCCGGCCTCGACTGTTCCGGCAACTGGGTGACGTTCAGTTGCGTCGGCGGGTACGCGGAGAAGGAAGACGCGGTGCGCGTGTTCGAGTCGGTGCGTGCGGCGGTGGTCGCGGGCAAATCCGTCGAAATGCGCGTGACCGACGACAAGAAGCACGGCAACTACTGCCACGCCAGCCGCATCAAGGTACAGGACGAGCCGCATGTCGACGTGGACACTGACGGGGACGGGGTCCTGGACCTGGAAGATGACGTTCCGCTGGACGCGTCGGAGACAGTGGACACGGACGACGACGGCGTGGGCGACAACGCCGATCCCGATGACGACAACGATGGCGTTGACGACGCCGACGACGCCTTTCCGCTGGACCCGAACGAGTCCGTCGACACCGACGGCGACGGGATCGGCGACAACGCGGACGATGACGATGACAACGACGGCGTTCCTGACGGTGATGACCCCTTTCCCCTGGACCCGATGGTGCCGGTCTACGCCCACAACGTGATGCTGCGCGTTGTGCGCGTAACGCCTGATTGGATGTCCTACGCGACAGTGAACGGCGGCTGGCCGGCCGCGGTGGACCGGCGCGAGAGCGATCACCTCAAGTACTTCGAAGCGGTGATATGGGAAGAGACGGAATCCGTCCATCTCTACGAGTTCGACAACGACTTCGACCCTTCCCCGCCAGGGCAGGAGAGCTGGACGGACAACGAGAAGATCGAGTACCGGGAGGCCTACCGGATTCAGGCATTCACCGGAATGCCGGCGGCCTGGAAGGCAGAACGCAGCACGTTCTTGCGGATGGCATTCGAGAGCTTTGCTACCGTCATCGTCGAGCGGTTTCCGGACTCCGGCCACCACCTGATGTACTCCGGTCATGGGGGTCCCGGCGGCAAGCTGTTCGGTGCCCAGATGTATCGGGAGGACGCGGGCAAGTTCCTGTCACATTGGCGCGAGAGCCTTGGTCGCCCGCTGGGCGTGATCGACATGGGCGGCCCCTGCAACAAGGGCGGTTTCCGGGATCTGGAGACGTTCTGCCCGAACGTGAGCTACTACATCGCGTCGGACCTGGTTAACGGTGGATACACGATGGACGAGTGGACGCTGCGAAAGTGGAAAGAGGTAAACCCCGAGAGTCAATATCACGGGATTTTTGCGCGCTCTGACACCCTGCGGTCGGCAATGGAAGCCCGAATTAATCTCCACCAGCGGCGCTACGACTACTCACGTGAGAACATGATCGAGAATCGAACGGAGCAGGCAAACTATCTCTATTCGTGCCGGAACTTCGCGGTGTTTGCAGCGGTGCTTCGCGCGTGGCCTCCTTGGGCGGCGCGGTTCAATGCCGAGACCCGGGATGTTCTACGGTATTTGGAGTCGAACGAAGCGCCGGGTGAACTTGTGAAGCGGTTCGATGAGTTGATCGTCCACAGAGCGGACAATCGCGACTTCTTTGATTGGGAAGTGGACGCGAACGGGCTGTTGATGCCGACAGGTGACGAATGATCGATGAGTACCGGGCGTCCATCGTGCCTGCTCGGGCGGAGGTCCTCGTGGGTTCGCCAACAGTTTGGACGACGAACGCCGTCACCGAACGTTCCGCGACGGCGCACCGAAATAATGCAGGCACCTTGATGGGCCTATGGTCGACTTTCGTCGGCGGTTGCCTGGTCCTCGGTGTGCCTGCGCACGGGGCAGACGATACGACGGCCTGGGAAAGGGAGACCTATGTGCTCTCGGTGGGCGAAATGGAAATCCTGCACGATGTCAATACGGACGACACGTGGTCGCCAGCACCCGACCTGGTCGTCCGTGTCTCGCGGTCGGACCCCGAGGTGAGCCGCCAGATTCGGCGGCTCGAGATTGCGAATGAACGTCGGGAAGAGCGACGGCGAAAAGTGGCGTCGGCGCGGGACGAACTTCGCGAGCAACGGGAGGAGAGCGCGAGGGAAAGCGTGGAGCCGCTGACCGGGGAGCAGACGGAACGGTTGAGTACGCTGTTGGCGGAGGTGGGGGATACCTGCGAGAAGTCGAGGGCCGTTTGCGGCGGATGCCCCGGCGAGGCCGACTTCGACACCTGCCAGGCGTGCGCGAAATGCCCGGAACTAGAGCTGCTTCAGTGGCGGCAGAGCGAAAGCGAACGGGTCCCTATCCCACCCCTGACAGAAAGGCAACTGCAGCGCCTCGAAGATCACGAGGAGGAAGTGTTGGCGTTGGTCATGGAGATCGAAGCGACAGAGAAGGAAGTGACGAACCTGAAGCGGTTGATTTACGGTGCCTCCCGGCAGATCGAAACACACCGTCTCATCGTCGATTTCAGGGATCATGATGTCATTAGGGTGCATCCCGGAGACAGGATCACCGTTTCGGTCTGGGACAACGATGTCTTCAACGACGATCTCTACGGTCGCACCACTGTGACACTCGACCGCGCGACGCTGGAGCGGGGGACGCTCGACGTGTCGATGCCGAACATCAAGTTCGTGCGGTTGAGATTTCGGCGGGACGAGACACGCTCCATAGGAAATTGAATATGCCCATGCAATCTGCATCGTTGAACTCCGCCGCTGTCAGGGTGGCGACAGTGGTCCTGTGGGCCTGGGCAGGCGGTTTGCCAGCTCTGGCCGACGATGTGTCGACTGTGCCGCAGACCATTTCGACAGCGGTCCAGACACGAACGCAAACCGATGCCGACAACAGTTCTATGGAATCGCGACTGTGGTCTGCGATTGCACGGGGTGATGTAACGGAAGTGCGGTCGTCAGTCGATGCTGGCGTGAACGTGAACTTGGAACAAAGTGTGAGCGTCGAGGGGTTGTTGGCAGACCAACTGCGGGAGGCGGGTTTGAGAGGACTGACGCCGGTAGTGTTGGCTGCGTTGGAGGGTCACGTT
The DNA here is from genome assembly GCA_028821515.1 of Gammaproteobacteria bacterium. Lineage (GTDB taxonomy): Bacteria > Pseudomonadota > Gammaproteobacteria > Pseudomonadales > Azotimanducaceae > VXNE01. The sequence goes on from JAPPGA010000035.1 coordinate 64,677, forward strand.
GACGTGACGAGAACCCTCATCGATGCTGGCGCGGATGTGGATGCGATGACCGTTCGGGCGACTGACGGAGACGGAGTCGAGTTTTTGGGAACGGCCCTGATGGCGGCCGCCAAGAATAGTCATGTCAACGTGGCCCAGCTATTGATTGAACGCGGCGCTGATGTGATGGCGAGTTGGAGAAACATGAATGCTCTCATTACGGCAGCAGAGACGGGTAACGTGGACATCGTGACCCTGTTGGTTTCGGCTGGCGCATATAAGCCCGGCACCCTCAATGGTCATAAGGCGTTGCAGACCGCCAAGGCTAGGGGCCATACGGAGGTCGCAGACCTGTTGCAGGCCGGACTTGACGAATACGCCAAGTCGGCGCCCGAGGTATTCGTGGAAGGGGTCCGAGACGGGGTCCTCGAGGGAGTCATCAATACTTCCGTTGAGCGCGGCATGCCGGAGGACGAACTGGAGGCAGTGCAGCTAAGACAGGCCGCTGAAGGCGGCAACGCCGACGCGCAAGCCCGGCTTGGGCTGGCGTATTTTCTGGGTAAGGGTGTGAAAAAGCATGAAGCGGAGTCGGAACGTTGGTTCCGAAAGGCGGCCGAACAGGGGAACGCAAATGCACAGTTCGGACTCGGAGCCTTGTATCTCAACGGGGGCCGAGGAGTGCGCCAGAGCTACGTGCTCGCACACATGTGGTTGAGCATCGCCATTGCCAACGGGACGAGTCAGGCTCGCAGTGCAGCTCACCTGATAGACATTGCGGAAAGCGAAATGACCTCCCGGGAAATCCGTCGCGCGACTAGACGTGCACGCAGGTGCGTCGACTCAAGCTACCAATCTTGTGGGTGATAACGTGCCTCGGGGCTGGGTTACGGTCACGAGGATGTCGCCTGTCGGTAGCTTTTGCGCCTCTGTGGGCGCCACTGTCTTGCGGTGTACCCGGCTTTTGGTTCAGGCCGTCGCCCTGTCTGCATGCGTGACAGGACACTGATTGCGATTTGTCTTGCCGCCGCATGAGCGCCTACATCCACCGATGCCTGGACACGCGCCGCTCGGCCTGTGAGCGATGGGCGGCGACATAGTCGGGACGCCGGAACAGCAGCACGAGGGCGAGGCCAGCGGCGAAGCCTCCGATATGTGCCCAGAAGGCCACGCCGCTGCCCTGTCCGAGTACCCCGCTCACGAGCTGGATCAGGAACCAGTAGCCGAGCATGAACACGGCGGGCACCGCGATCGTGGTCATGTAGAAGCCGAGAAACACAAACGTGTGCACGTGCGCCCGGGGGTAGAGCAGGGCGTATGCGCCCATGACGCCTCCGATGGCACCGGATGCTCCGACCATCGGCACGGGGCTCGAAGGATCCGTGGCGATCTGCGCGAAGGCTGCGGCGAGGCCGCAAAGGACGTAGAAGACGACAAACCGAAACGGCCCCATCGCGTCCTCTACGTTGTCGCCGAAGACCCATAGGAACCACATGTTGCCGAGAATGTGAAACCAGCCGCCGTGCATGAACATCGACGTGACCAGCGTGGACGGATTGGCGGCGCCGTCGAGAACGCAAGCACGCGTTTCGGAGACCCGGATGGTGTCGCCCGGGACTATGTGGCCGAACAGGTCGCCCGGTATCAGGGCGTAGTAGCACAGGCTCTCCGCCAGGCTTGGATCCGTGCCGAAACCCTGCAGCAGCATCCAGCAAACAGCGTTCGCCGCGATGAGGACCATGGTCGCCACGGGTTTGCGGGTGGTGGGATTCTCGTCGCGCAGCGGGAACATGGATACAGCGGAACATGACGGGGTGGCGTTGGCAAGTGATCGTGGTCAGCCGGACATCCACACCCGCTCGGCATGCCTGCTACAATAGCCGCGGACCCAAGGGGTGGCTTCGAGCCTGAGACGCGGATGCGATCCGCGGACCCTTTGAACCTGATCCGGACAATACCGGCGGAGGGATAGGGCGCCCATATCGGAAGCATCTCCCTCCCGCCCAAGAGGAGGATGAGATGACGAGATTCCCCATCACGCTCGCACTGGCGCTGACCCTTGCCGGTCCGACCCTGCTCGCGCAGGAGGGCGAGGCGACGGAAGAGGCCCTTGAGATCGAGGAGATCGTCGTCACGGCCACGTTTCGGGGCGACGAGCTGTACCAGGTGCCGTCGAGTATCGGGGTGGTTCCCGCCGACGCCATCGCGCGGCGCGGTGCGACGCATCTTGAGGAAATCCTCAACATGATCCCTAACCTGAACTACGCGAAGGGGGCGTCCCGGGCGCGCTTTCTGCAGATTCGCGGCATCGGCGAGCGCGGTCAGTTCAGCGAGCCGCTCAATTCGTCCGTCGGGCTGGTGGTGGACGGCGTGGACCTGTCCGGTATCGGTACGGTGGCGATGCTGTTCGACGTCGAGCAGGTCGAAGTGCTGCGCGGGCCGCAGGGCACGCGCTATGGGGCCAACGCGCTGGCCGGGCTGGTCAACGTGGTGACGCGACCGCCGACCGATACGAACGAAGGTGAAATGGAACTGTTCGCGGGCAACTACGGCTCGCTTGGCGCGGGTGCGGTCATCTCTGGACCGCTTGCCGAAGGCGGGCGCGGCAGGCTGGCGGCGCGCGTGGACCGGGCGAACGGGTTTATCGAGAACGACTACCTGGGTGTCGACGACACCGACAACACGGATGAGAAGCTGCTCCGGGGCAAGCTCTCCTGGGATGCGGGCGAGTCCTCGACGGTCGACATCTCCGCCGGCTACATCGACGCCAACAATGGCTATGATGCGTTCTCGCTCGACAATATACGCACCACCCTGGCCGACGAACCGGGCTACGACACACAGGAGACGCTCTACGGATCCGCCGGTATCAAGTGGCACGACAATCCGGCGTTTACGGTCGAGGCCCATGTCGGTGCGGCTCTTTCGGACATGGCGTACGGCTATGACGCCGACTGGGTCTATGTCGGGTTCCATCCCTGGGGCTATTCCGGTACCGACAGCTATCTGCGCGACCGGAACACCCTGACGGCGGAGGTTCGTCTTGTCTCGAAGGAGGGCGGGGAACTGTTGCGTGGTGCGACGGCATGGACCGTCGGCGCGTATACGTTGCGCCAGGACGTGGCGCTGACACGGCAGTCCACCTTCATCGACTCGGACTTCACAAGCGACTACGGCATAGACAGGTTTGCCTTGTTCGGCCAGACGGAGACGGCGCTGGATGCCTGCTCGACCCTGACGGTAGGTCTCCGGCTTGAGCGGCATTCGGCCACCTATGACGACAGCGCCAATGTCAGCTCCGCGCCGGAGGACAGTCTCGTCGGCGGTCGTGTGTCCTATGACCGGGAGCTCGCGCCAGGAGTCGTCGGTTACGGGTCTGTTTCCCGTGGCTACAAGGCAGGTGGCTTCAACATCGACGGCACATTGCGCGCCGATCTCCGGGAGTACGATCCGGAGGTGCTGTGGAACTTCGAGGCGGGGCTCAAGGCGCGGGCGGTGGACGGGCGCCTGAGTTTCCGGGGCTCGGTCTTCCGCATGCAGCGGGACGACGTGCAGATCGACAGCTCCATCGTGATCTTTCACGATGACGGCAGCACCGAGTTCATCGACTTCGTCGGCAACGCGGCCCAGGGCACGAACAGCGGCGCGGAACTTGACGTGGAGTTCACGCCCTCGGACGCAGTCTCGCTGTACGCCCGCGTCGGCCTTCTCCGGTCGGAGTACGAGGACTACATCAACGGGGAGGGGATGGACCTCGACGGCCGGGAGCAGGCCCACGCGCCGGGGTACCAGTTCAGCGTCGGGGCCAATTTCGCATTCGGCCAGGGGTATTTCGCGCAAGTCGGAGTGGATGGGCGCGACGAGTTCTACTTTTCCGACAGTCACAGCGAGAAGTCGGATCCGTACCGGCTGCTGAACGCGAGCATCGGCTATCGGGGCAGTGACTGGTCCGTGACAGCCTGGGCGCGCAATCTCGCCGACGAGGACTACCTGGTGCGCGGCTTCTTCTTCGGCAACGATCCGCGGGACGGCTACACCGACCGGGGTTTCACGCAACTCGGGGAGCCACGAAGGTTCGGCATCACCGCGAGCCGCTCATGGTAGGGAACGCTTGAGGTTTCCCGGGCCGAGGTTCCGTTCACTCGGCCTGGGCGGTTATTCGCCTCTTCCCGCGGCGCGCGGAGACAGGGGATCCGTAACGGGACCCGTAGCGGCAGCCTTGTCGAACCACGCGCTGGCCGACGTGTCGTTGTACGCGCGTATCGCCGCCTTGGCGCCCATGACCGCCCCCGCCGGATACGAGGCCAGTTCGTTGGCCATTTCCTGAGCGCGAACGAGTACTTCCGCATCGGGAACACAGGCGTGGGCGACGCCCATGCCCGTCAGTTCCGGCCCCGTGAACCGCCGTCCGGTCAGCGCCAGTCTCGCCGCCACCGACTCCGGGTGGCGCAGGCGCAGCCAGGCGATGTTGAACGGCGCCCGCATTCCCAACTGCACCTCGCCAACCTGCAGGAACGCGGTCTCTCCCGCCAGCAGCAGATCCGCCGCCAGCGCCAGCGCCGCGCCGCCGTTGATGGCAAATCGTTCGAGGGCGCCGACGATCGGCTTTCGGCAGTCGTACAGCGCAGTATGCACGGCGCGCCAGATGACATTGAACTTCGGCAGCCACTCGGGCGGCGGATCGGCCCTGAAGGCCTTCAGGTCAAGGCCGGAGCAGAACGAGCCTTCGGCGCCCCGGAGCAGGATGGCGCGCACGTCGTCGTCGGTGTCCAGCGCGCGCAGCGCCCCGGCCAGCGCCATGCCGAGGTCCCCGTCGATCGCATTGCGCCGCTCGGGCCGGTTGAGGACCAGCTCCGCCCAGCCGTCGTGCGCAATCGTTTCCACAGTTGCCATACGCTTCGTTCCTGTGCTCTGTCGGCCTTCGGAATGTCAGAAGCCCGTCGGCAATCCCGCCAGGCGACCGCTATGTTACCGTTCCCGGACGCGGTTCCGGGGCACCTTGTTCGATACTTGGCCGCAGAGTCAGGCGACCGCGATTGGCAGATATCGTACAACGACGGAGGCATCATCCATGGCGAAGGAACTCGTCTTCTACACCAATCCCATGTCGCGAGGGCGCATCGTGCGCTGGATGCTGGAGGAGGTGGGAGCCCCCTACCGCACGCAGGTCGTCCAGTACGGTCCCGAGATGAAATCGGACGACTACCTGGCGATCAATCCGATGGGCAAGGTGCCCGCGATTCGCCACGGAGACGTGGTCGTTACGGAGTGCGCCGCGATCTGCGCGTATCTGGCCGATGCGTTCCCCGAGGCGGGCCTGGCGCCCCCGGCGACTGCGCGTGGCGCCTACTACCGGTGGCTCTTTTTCGCCGCGGGTCCGTTCGAGGCGGCAACCACCGATCGAATGCTGAAAGCCTTGCCATCGGCGGAACAGGAAGCGATGGTGGGATACGGCAAGGCGCAGAACGTGGTCGACACACTTGCGCATGCGTTGACGAATACTGACTACGTCGCCGGCGAACGGTTCTCGGCCGCCGATGTCTACGTGGGATCCCATGTCCAATGGGGCATGGACATGACCGGGATGCTTGAGAAACGGCCTGTCTTCGTCGACTACTGGGCGCGGCTGCGCGGTCGGGAAGCCTACCTGCGGGCCGGGGAGCTGGACGACGCGATCATGGGCAACTGAAAGGCGCCGGAGACACTCTTACCATCTGTAACGGATTCGCGCCTGGAAATGGCGCGGCAACTCCGGCAGGACGATGACTCCGCCGAAGAGGTTGGGGAAGTTCGAGCGGAAGTACCGCTCGTCGGTGAGGTTCTTGACAGTCGTGCTGAACGCCCAGTGGTCCGTTTCGAACACCGCGCCGACGTTCAGTAGCGTGTAACCCGGTAGCGTGACCGAGTTGGAGAAACTGGAGTGCACTGCTTGGGCATCGACCGCGCTGGCACTGACGGCGAACCCGTTGCCGAAGTCGTAGGTGGCGGTCAGCGACCAGATGTTCTCCGGTATGCCGGCGCGCCGTGCGCCCTGCGGGCCCGGACGAACGAGGATCCCTCCCAGCGTGCCGCCGTAGAAGGCCTCGGGTGCGACGCCGGGGATGTCGTCCGCCCCCACGAAGCTGAAGCGGGAACCCGTTTCCCGCGTATTGAGGTTGACCACCTCGATGTTCGAGTATCCGAGGGTCGTCACCAGTCGTTCGGTCAACACCCACCTGGCTTCCAACTCGGCGCCCCGCGTGTGAGTGGCCTGGTTGGTGACGATGGACTGCGCTGAAAAGTCCGTGCGCCGCTGTTCGTACATGGCCATCGCGAAGTACAGGGAATCGTTCAGCAGGCTTCCTTTCAGGCCCAGTTCCCGCAGTTCGGAGACATCGAAGGCGGTGCCGTCGGCGATGTTCGCGGTGGTGATTTCGGATCCCTGTCCGGCGATCACGGTGGACTGGGCGGAGAAGGTGGCGTAGGGGCGTAGACCCAGGGGACTCTCGTAGCTCACGCTCACGGTCCAGGAAAGACCGCCCACCTCGTCGGCCGCCTGCCATCGAACACAGTCACCGGGCGGCGGGCAGAAGTTGTTCGAGCTGGGCAGCAGGAGCTTGTCGACCGGTTGGCGGCTTTCCATGTCGATGACGTCGTAACGCGCGCCAGCGAGCAGGTTTAGGCCATTGCTCCAGTCGGCATTGGCCAGCACGGCGAATCCGAGGTCGAGATAGTTCCCGATGTAGTACTCGGTGTAGTCGTCGTCGATGCGGGTGGCGAGCAGCCGCCTGTCGAGCGGACCGCCCGGCTGGGTGAGATCGCGGCGGTCGAAGTGCTCGTTGGTGTAGTCGTCGGCGTGGTCGAAGTCCGTGTAGCGAACCGATGGAGATATCTGCATCGACGCCTCTGCGCCACCGGCCTGAAAGCTGTTGGACACGACGAGCTTTTCTTCCAGCACCCAGGTGTTGTGGAACTGGGAAAATCCGTAGGCGGATTCCGCCAGGGTATCGGCGGACTCGAAGAACAACTGGTTCTTCCACTCCCAGCCGTTCTCCGCGAACAGGATGGCATCGAAGTAGAGAGTGAGGACCTGGCTGTCGAGGAGATCGTCGGGATCGACGAGGACCTGGTTGGGTTGGAGCTGTGCGATGCCGGGGTGCACCAGGCGCAGAAGGTCGAGGCGGCAACCGAACACGGCGGTGTCTCCTATGGCGCAGGTCCCGGAGAAAGGACCGGGGTGCCGCAGGGTGCCGGTGTCGCCAGGGATCAGGCTGGGGACAAAGGGGTTGAGGTCCGTAAAGCCATCGTTGTCGATGTCGAATTCCTGATGCGAAATGCGGCCGTCGCCGTCGGCATCGAGTGGCGGGGGATGGCCGGTGACGTAGATCCCGTGGTCTATGAGTTCCTGCGTCAGGCGGTTCCAGCCGCCGACCTGGTTGCCCAGGTGGTCGTGGTACATGCCGCCGAACTCAACGTGCCAGCGTTTGGCCAGGTCGGTATCGAAGGATGCCTGCAGCAGCGTCTGGCGCGTGCCGGTGTGATCGTAATAGCTGCCGGAGTCTTCGGTTTCGGCGTAGAAGTAGTATCCGAAATGGCGTCCTCCGAACGGGTCCGCTCCGCCGATCTCGGCGCTTAAGGTTCGCTTGTCCCAACTCCCGAGATCCACGCTGACCGCCCCGGTCCTGCGGTCGATGAACTCACCCGTCTCCTCGATCCTGGCGGACTTGGGGTTGAAGTTGAGGTAGCCGCCGATCTTGGCGGGTCCGTAAATGGGAGAGGCTGGCCCGCGCACGATGTCGACCCGGTCCGACGCGCCGATGGGAGTCGGATAGTTGCCGGGATTGTCGAGCCGGCGGACGCCCCGGAAGTAGGTCTCCCCGGGCGTGCCGCGGATGTCGAGTGACCCGGCGACACCGAAAAACGACTGCGTGAAGCTCCCTGGGGCCAGTGCGATCAACTCGTCGATGTCCCGCATGTTGAAACGGTCCATCATTTCCGCGCTGACCGTCGAAACGGACCGTGGCGTCTCCAACAGCGACTTGTCGAAGCCGAAGACGGTCTTCACGGCTTCCCCCGGGAGGCTGCCGAGATCGCCGATCACCACGATCTCCTCGATGGTGCCGGAAATATCCTGGACTCGGGTCTGGTCTACCTCCATGGCAACAGAGGACGCCGTCATGGCCAGGATCGCAGTCGCCCGGATGGCGCCGGCTGTGGGGCATTTCCTGGTGTGGTTGGTCATTGTCCTGTCTGCAGTTTCGTTGACTTGCGTTTCACGCAGTAGACCGCCGATCATCGTCTGGCGTCCGAAGATCTGGGATTTGGAAAGAATGCCGCAACTCTATCTGATTCGGCACGGTCAGTCGGAAAACAATGCGCGCGCCGGCGAGAGTCTGAGAACGGCGGATCCCGGACTGACGCACACCGGCCAGTTGCAGGCCGTGAGGGTGGCATCGCATCTAGCCCGCGAGGCGGACAGGACGGATGTCCGGGACGGGTTCGTTGTGGAGTGCGGCTACCGGATCGGCAGGCTCTTCTGCAGCCCGATGCTGCGGGCACTGCAGACCGCCCTGCCCATCGGCGAGGCTCTGAGTCTGTCTCCGGAAGTCTGGGTGGACACCCATGAAGGCGGCGGCGTCTGGCTCGATCGGGAGGATGGGCGCGGCCGGGTGGGCCACGGTGGCTTGACCCGGGCGGAGATGGAGACGCGGTTCCCGGAATTCGACATTCCCGACGCCGTCACTGGCGACGGCTGGTGGAACGGGACGTTCGAACTGAGGGAGCAGCTTGTCGCCAGGGCAGCGCGGGTGGCACGCGACTTTCGGGACCTCATGCCGGGCGCGACGGGTCGCATAGCCATGGTCAGCCATGGGACCTTCCTCAACCTGCTCGTCCAGCACCTCGTGTTCGGCACTCACGTGCCGGGCTGCCGATTCAGCTGCCACAACACTGCCATCAGCCGCCTGGACTTCGAGGGGGACCGCCTCATGGTCCGCTACCTGAACCGGGTGGATCACCTGGACGATGACCTGGTGACCTGAGGGCGGAAAGCACGTCGGAATCCAGTAGTCCTGCGAGTGCTGGACGAAGGGGGGTGCCGAGCCCCCAATGGTCGGACCGGCGTCCTCAGCCGCCGTTCTGATCGGGACCGGGCATTTCGTCCGTGTGGCGCGCGTGCTGTTCCACGACCCGCAATCGGGTGTCCGAACCGGCCATGGCGGTCTGGATGGCCGCAATTCCTACTTCCACCGAGCGAAGGCGGTCGTCGAGCTTGTTGACGCGATCATCGAGTCGGTTGATGTCATTGCCCAGTTCCGCGCGCAAGTTCTGGATATCGCTGCTGAGTTCCGCGCGCAAGTTCTGGATGTCGCCGCTGAGTTCTGCGCGCAAGTTCTGGATGTCACCGCTGAGTTCTGCGCGCAAGCTCTGGACGTCACCGCTGAGATCCGTACGCACACTCAGGATGTCGTTGCCGAGGCGCGAATGGGCTGTTTGCATCATCGTGCCGAGCGTCAGCGCGATCGTGAGCATGGTGGTGAGCACGGCGATGGTCTTGCCGTCGAGCCAATTTGGCATGGTTTGACTGCTCTTGCTTGGGTGCATGACGAACTGCCCGAGGACCGGAACCCGACCTTGCCTGAAGCGAACGCGGCTTGCCACGGGACAATACCACTTGTGCCCGTGCGAAATCTCTCAATCCGCCTGCCGTGATGCGTGGCCCTGGGCGGGTCGCTGCGCACGGCAAGTTCGGTCAACGGTCGCGCAAACCGGAAAGGGTGGTTGCGGGCGTAATGGCCTCTGGATCGATTGCCAGGTGCAGCAGCGCGGGAGCGTCGGCTTCTCGCGCCCGTGCGAAGGCGGCGGGGAAGTCGCGATCGTGCTCGACTCGTTCGCCGTAGCCTCCGCAGGCGCGCGCCAGTGCGGTGAAGTCGGGATTGGCAAGCGATGTGGCGTGAACGCGTCCCGGAAACGAACGTTCCTGGTGGGCCCGGATGGTGCCGTACATGCCGTTGTCGGCGACCAGGACGATGATGTGCGCATCGTGCTGTGCCGCCGTTGCGAGTTCCTGTCCGGTCATCTGGAAGCAGCCGTCGCCAGCGAAGCAGACCACCGTGCGTTCGGGCCGGCGCAGTTTGGCCGCGATGGCCGCGGGGAGCCCATAGCCCATGGAGCCGGAGGTGGACGCCACCTGCGTGCCGAACCGCCGGAAACGGTGGAACCGGTGAATCCATGCCGAGTAGTTGCCAGCGCCGTTGGTCACAATCATTTCCGGGTCGTCGAGATTCCGTAGCGTGGCCATGACCTGCCCCATCGTCAGTGCTCCTGGGGACGGGTGCGGGAGCTTCGACCAGTCAAGGTAGTTCGTATGCAGCGCCTCGATGTAGGCCGTACGTGTGCCGCGCGCCCCGGATGCGGCAATGAAGGCCCCGGGACGCGCCTGGATCGCCAGTTCGGCCGGGTGGACACGCTGCAGTTCCCGGCTGTCCGGGTGGACGTGGACTACGGGAGTTCCCGGGCAGGGAAGGGTGTACGACTGGCTGGGTATCTCCGAAAACCGCGTGCCCAGGAGAGCCAGGAGATCAGTTTCCTCCACGGCGCGGCGCAATGCCGGGTTGAGTCCGATGCCGATGTCGCCCGCGTAGTGGGGATGCGCGTGGTCGAACAGCTGCTGGCGCCGGAACACGCACGCCACGGGAACGCCGGCTGTTTCGGCGAAGACTGCGAGCGCCCTGGTATCCGGGGCGCGCCAAAGCGAACCGCCGACCACCACCAGGGGCCGCCTGGCGGCCTCAAGACGGGCATCCAACTCCCGCATCAGGTTGTCCTTGGGCGGATCGTCCCTGACTTCCACGCGAGCCGGGCAGGGTGCGGTGCAGGCTTCGCCCAGCATGTCTTCCGGCAGCGAGATCACGGTGGGGCCTGGCCGGTCCGACAGGGCGATGCGGAAGGCGCCCGCGACCTCGCGGGGGATTCTTTGGGCGTCTGTCACCTCGACGACGGATTTCGCCATGCCGCCGAAGAATGCCGGGAAGTCAAGTTCCTGGAAGGCGTCTCGTCCCTTCGCATTCCGCGCGACCTGGCCGGCGAACAGGATGAGAGGCGTGGAATCCTGGTGTGCGACATGAACGCCCGAACTCGCGTTCGTCGCCCCGGGGCCGCGGGTGACAAATACGATGCCGGGGCGGCCGGTCAACTTGCCGTCCGCCTCCGCCATCATGGCCGCGGCGCCCTCGTGCCGGGCGACCACCGTCTCAATGGACGAGTCCCGCAAGGCGTCGAGCACATCGAGGTAACTTTCTCCAGGCACGCAAAAGACGCGGTCGACACCCTGGTTCTCGAGAGTCTCGACCAGCGCTGCAGCGGCGGTTCGCGTCATCGTCCGGTCGCAACAGTCATTCACCGCTATGGTACAGGCTGTCGCGCGGGAAGGACCCGCGCCAGGCGCCCACCGTACAGTTGCGGCTCTCCAGCGGACCCCTGGGTTTCGTCCAACGACGCGATCATCGTGAGCGGCAACTCCGTGCGACTCAGAGGGGTCTCTGGTACATTCGGACGGCCACCTGCGGTACAGGAGTCGGCTGTTGGCGCACGGCCGAGTCGATAGCACATGATGATCGCCTCACGCCGGCACGTAGCCGAAGCAAACGAAGGACGATGCGTTGCGTAGGCGCACAGGTTATCTGATCGCCGCCGCCCTGGTTGTCGGGTCCGTTGGCGTGGCCACGCTGCTCGTGTCACTCGCGCCCGAACCTTCGACCCGACCGCCGCCATCCCAGGTGCCGTATGCGGACGTCGCGAATATCATCGCTGGCGCCGGACCGATCCCGGTGTATGGGGCAGGGTCGGTGCGGCCTAGCGTCGAAGTCGACATCGCTCCCCAGGTCGGCGGCCGGGTCGTTTGGGTAGACCCCGGTTTCCGCAGCGGTCTTCCGGTCGAGAAAGGTCAGACCCTATTCCGCATCGAGGAGGCGGACTACGAATACCGCGTGCGGGCGGCGGAGGCTGCCCTGGCGGCGCGGCGGGTAGCGCTTCTTGAAGCTCGTGAGGACGCGGCGATAGCCCGCGCCGAGCGCTCGCGCATGGCCGACAGGCGCGCCGACGAGGCTGCGCCGGAGCCCGGTCCGTTGGCCCTGCGCATTCCTCAGTTGGAAGCAGCGGAGGCCGCGGTGAAGCGGGAAGAGGCCACCCTGGCGCAAGCCTCCCTGGAATTGTCCCGTACCCGGGTCACCGCACCGTTCGATGGCATCGTGCGCGACGAATCCGTAAACATGGGGCAGTTGCTGACAGCCGGGCAACCGGTCGGGAAACTGTTCTCCTCCGATGCGGTGGAAGTGGTGATCTCCCTGTCTGACACGACCGCTGCGCTGATTCCCCGACTCTGGGAGTCGGGAGCGGACGTGAAGGCGCCTACAGCGGTTCGGGTGTTCGCGGAGTACGGCGAGGGGCGTTACGTCTGGCCGGGTTACGTGGACCGTGCCAATGCGTCCATTGATGTTGAGACGCGGACCATCGATGTGATTGTGCGGGTGCCGGACCCACTCTCGGCCGGGACGCCCGTGGGGTTCGTGGGCAGCTCCGTCTCCAACCCGCCACTCCTGGTGGGCAAGTTCGTGGAAGTGGCGATAGACGGGATCGTGCCTGAAAGCTACTTCAGGATACGCCGCGCCGCGCTCCAGGCTGATAACGAGATCTGGACGGTGGGCATCGATGGCACCATTGGCATCGTGCCCGTTGATGTCCTGCAGCGCATGGACGATGAGGTCTTCGTGACGGGCGACCTGGAAGATGGACAGGCGGCTGTCACGGGGGGCATCCGGTTCGCCACGAACGGCATGACGGTGCGTACGGGGCCTGCCGCAACCCCATGATCTTGAGCTATGTCTGCCCGGGCGGTGCCCCGCGTTCCACCGTGACGATTCGCCTCGTCTGCTAGCACCTTGTCGCGCAATGCTGGATAACCTGGTGGATCTGCCCGGCCGAATCAGGCGCGCTTATCGGCGTTGGTCTGTCGACAGCCGGCTGGACCGCCTGAACAGCTGGTTCGACAGGCGCGAACCGGGAGATGCCGGTGGACAGGCCTACGACCACGCCGAAACGGTGCGGGACTACTATGACCTTTGCCATGAGTTCATGGAATTCGGTTGGGGTGAGTCCCTGCACTTCGCGCCGCTGGTCCCCGGGGAGACGCTGGAGGATGCGGTTGTGCGGCATCAGCGGCTCATGATCCGCAAGCTTGAACTGAAAGAGGGCATGCGGGTGGTCGATGTCGGTTGCGGCGTGGGTGGCCCGATGCGTCGGGTCGCCCGCGAGGCTGGCGTCACCGTTGTGGGCGTCAACAACAACGAATACCAGCTGGCCCAGGCGAAATCGAAAAACGTCGAGGCCGGCGTGGACCACATGGCGGAGTACGTGAGATGCGACTTCATGGATATGGGCGTATTGGAAGCCAATGCCTTCGACGCCGCCTACGCCATTGAGTCCACGTGCCATGCGCCGGACAAGCAAGGGGCATTTGCGGAGATCTACCGGCTGTTGAAGCCGGGTGCCCTGTTCTGGGGGCAGGAGATGTGCTTGACCAACGCCTTCGATCCGAGCGATCCCAATCACGTCTCGATCAAGGGAGAACTGATGCGCGGTATCGCGTTGAACCACATTGCGTCCTTTGAGGAAGTTGACCGGGCGCTTGAAGCGGTGGGATTCGAAGTGGTGGGGGCGGCGGACCTGGGCGCCAGCGGCGGGCCGACCGCGTCATGGTGGGGTCCCATGGAGAGCCGCAATGGATCGTTCGGGAATTTCATCCTCAGGACGCCATGGGGCCGCAGGGCGATGGGCATGGCCATCCGGCTTGCCGAGACTGCGAGGGTTTTCCCGCGTAATTCCCACAAGGTGATTCGGTTCATGGACCGAACTGCGGACGCCTACGTGCACGGTGCGAAGGCGGGAATCTTCACGCCGCTGTACTGCTTCCTGGCCCGCAAACCCGTTGCTCGACCCGCCAAGGCCGAGCATCCTCCAGGCGAAAACGCCACGGGATGACTAGGGCGCACCCGTCGCGGTGCTTCCTGGTTCAACACCTGAGGGCAGGGTTTCGCGCGACACCAAACGCAGGCGGGCCGAATACAGTGCGGGCACCAGCAGCATGAGTATGGACGTTGTTGCAAGGATGCCGAAGCCAAGGGACGCCGCGAAGGGCAGCAGGAACTGCGCCTGGATTGCCCGTTCCAGGATAAGGGGCGTGAAGCCCAGAAACGTGGTGACCGATGTGAGCAGTATGGGTCGAAAGCGGCCCTTGGCGCCTTCGACGATCGCCTCCAGTGTGGGCCCGCGGTCCTTTATGCGCTGGTCGATGAAGTCGATCATGACCAGGGAATCGTTGACCACCACCCCGCTCAGCCCCAGAAATCCCATGATGGCCGTGGTACTGAAGGCGATCCCCATGATCAGGTGGCCGAAGATGATGCCGACGAGCCCGAACGGAATCACGGCCATGATGATGAAGGGTTTCGTGTAAGAACGCAGAGGAATTGCGAGCAACACGAAAATCATGAACATGGCCAGCACAAACCCGCGATACAGCGCGCCCAGGGATTGCAGTTGCTGCTGTTGCTCGCCGCCGAACGTGTAGGTCAGGTCGGGATCCGAGGCGGTGAGTTCGGCAAGGATCGTGTCGCTGAGCACGGCGTTGGCCTCTGCGCCGGAGATCACCCCGGGGTCCACGTTGGCGGTGACGGTTACCACGCGTTGCCCGTCCCTGCGCTTGATGGCGGGCGGCGACGTGCCGGATTTCAGCACCGCGACCTGGCTCAACGGAACTTCCGTCCCGCTCGGCGTGAGGATCAGGTAGCCTTCGATGTCGGTGATGGCATTGCGTTCGTCGGCGGGCAGGCGCGCATAGACGCGAACCTCTTCCCGGCCGCGCTGCACCCGCAGCGCTTCGACGCCAAAGAACGCTGCCCGTGACTGCCGAGCCAGGTCTTCGACCGTGAGCCCCAGCGTGTCCGCTTCCGGTCGTAGCTCAAGCTGGATCTCCCGAACCCCCGGTGTGTGATCGGAGCGCACGTCGAATACGCCCTCTATCCCGCGCAGGCCGTTCACCACGGTGGTCGCGATCTGGACCAGGCGATCCTCGTCCGGATGCGAAAGCACGGCCTCGACGGGATTGCCCAGGTTGACGACCTGGCCGCTGAAAGAGATGCCGCGCACATGCGGCATGTGGCCCACTTCCTCGCGCCAGGCCTGCGCTACCGCTTCCGTGGAAATGTCGCGCTGTTGGGATGCGACGAGCTTGAAATCTATGGCGGCGAGGTTGGCTTCCGGATTCAGCGTGGGTTGCGGAGCGAGTCCGCCGCCCTCGACACGCGGCGGCTCGCCGACGGTCACGGTCACTCCGGACAGCAAGGGGGGCTCACCCTCGGGGCGCTCTCGTGAGAATCGTTCGATGACCCGCTTGCCGGCGGCTTCGATTTCCTTTGCGACTTCGTAGGTTCGCCGCGCAGTTGTGCCTTCCGGCATCTCCAGGCTCGCCGACACGAAATCTCCCTCTACCGTATCGGCGAACTTGGATGGGACGATTCCCGCCGGCAGGAGCGATACGCTCAGGATGAGCAATCCGATAGCGCCCGCGATGGTTATCGCAGGTTGCTCCGTGGCGAAACGCAGCGCTCGATCCAACGGGCCGTGCAGGAACCGGTTGAGGCCCCGGTCGACCAGCCCTTGCGTGCCTGCGAAGAATCGGTCGAACGCATTCTTCGGTGTCCAGTCCGGTCCGGGCAGGTGGGACAGGTGGCTGGGGAGGATGAACAGCGATTCGAAGAGGGAGATGAGCAGCATTGCGATGATGATGATCGGCAATGCGCGCCATATCTCGCCGATGCCACCAGGTATGAAGAGAATCGGAGTAAACGCTGCGATGGAGGTGAGAACGGCGAAGATCAGCGGCACCTTGATCCTCCGCGTGCCCCGGATCGCGGCAACGACGCCGGGCGTGCCCCGCTTGCGTTCCAGGTGGATGTGCTCTGCGACCACGATGGCGTCGTCGACGATGATGCCGATGGCAAGCACGAACACCAGCAAGGAAACAGGGTTAAGCGTGATGTCAAGGACCAGCATCACCGCCAGCGCGCCGACAAACGAGGTCACCAGGCCTGCGACCACCCATACGGCGAGGCGGATTTCCATGAATAGCGTCAGCGAGACAAAGACGAGGAGCAGTCCAAGGAATCCGTTCTTGAGAAGCAGGTTGACGCGCTCCGAATAGACCTGGGACTCGTCGTTCAGGATCTCGAGGTTCACCCCCGGCGGCAGAGACGGAACGATGGCATCGGCGACGTGTTGATGCACGGCCGTGGCGACATCCATCACCTGTTCGCCCTCGACGCGATAGACCTCGACGAACGCGGCCGGCTTGTCCTGGTGCTGGACGATGAGATCGATGTCCTGAAAGACGTCGCCCACGTTGGCGATGTCGCCCAGGGTCACGGATGTTCCGTCGTTGCGGCTGAGTACAACGACCTGCTCGAAATCGTGCTGATCGTAGCGCTGTCCTATCGTGCGGACGCGCACCTGGGCATCGCGCGTGTCGATGCTCCCGGCGGACAGGTCGAGAGAACTGCGGCGAACCGCCTCCGCGATGTCCGAAAGCGTCAGCCCGAGGGCGCGCAGTTCGCGCAGGGGCACGTCGATCGAGATCTCGTAATTCCGCACGCCGGTGGTTTCGACCAGTGACACGGCGGGAAGCGAAGCGAGGTCGTCTTCGATCTGGTAGGCCAACTCCTTCAGCGACCGCTCCGAGATGTCGCCGTACACAACGAGGCGCATGATGCTCTGACGGCTGGTCATTTCCCTGATTTCGGGACGCTCGGCACCGGCCGGAAACGATTGAATCCGCGCAACTGCGGATTCGATCTCGGCGATAGCCTCGCTGATGTCCGTGCCGGACTTCAATTCGATGCGAACCGATGCGATTCCCGGAGCGGCGAGGGACTTCACGGCAATCACGTTGTCGAGGGAACTCACCTGTTCTTCCACTCTCGCGATGATCGACTCCTCTACCTCGTCCGGGCTGGCGCCGGGATAGGTTATGGAGACTTCGATATGGTTGAACTTGATCGCGGGCCACGACTCGCGCTCCAGCCCGGTGAGCGACACCAGACCCGCGGCCAGGATTGCTAACATGAAGAGATTCGCCGCAACCCGGTTGCTCGCCATGTAGGCGACTGGACCGCGAGGCTCTCCTCCGTACACGTCGTCCATGACTACTGTCGGCGAGCGGTTCCGGCGCCGATGGTCGCGCCCTGGGTGCCGAACCCGTTGCAGTTGCTAATCAATGACATTTCGTCGCTGCCAATGCAGGCGCACAGGCCTTTGATACTGCCCGCCGTCTCGCGGCGGCCCCTAGCGCCATGAAACCCGCCGGCCCTTCGGGCGCGTCGTGTTCCATCCCAGCCCAAGCCCGCCTGGGGCCATGCGCCTTGATCGGCACTATGTGCCGTTCTGCGCGCACGGCCCTAGCGCCATGAAACCCGCCGGCCCTTCGGGCGCGTCGTGTTTCATCCCAGCCCAAGCCCCGCCTAGGGCCATGCGCCTTGATCGGCACTATGTGCCGTTCTGCGCGCACGGCCCTAGACGGGGTTCCTGACTTCTGCCACGCGGAACTTCAGCTTCTTGTCGGGCGCGGCGGTCGGGAACGGGTTGATTCCGATCCGGTAGTCCTCGGGCACGATCTCCAGCCTGACGTGGTGGGCGATCATCATCAGGTTCACGACCATCTGAAGCTCCAGCCACCGGTGCCCCAGGCAAGTGTGCGTGCCGAGTCCATACGGCGCATAGGCTCCGGGGGCCATGTGCTCTTCCCGGTCAGGCAGGTAGCGATCGATATCGAACTTGAGCGGATCCTTGTACAGTTTCGCCGAGTAGTGTGGTGCGGTGTGACAGACAAGCAGCCGCGTTTGCGGAGGTATCTGGAAGCCGTCCACCACGCACTGGTTCATCGCCGTTCTCAACTGCCAGGGGATCACGGGATACAGGCGTTCGGACTCGAGAAAAATCCGATGCGTTACGTCCACGCTTTCGCGGCTGAATGCCGCAGCCTGCGGTTCGTGCCCGTTTCCGAATAACGCGTCTGCCTCCCGCCGGACCGCCTCGTGCAGACCCGGGTGGCGAACCATCGCGTAGGTGGCGAAGCCGAGCGAGCTGCCGAGATAGAGGCTCGCGACCATCGCCGCGACGAACGGAAACACGATATCCGTTTCTGGCAGGAACTGCGGGTCGGTCCGATGCAATTCGAGAATATAGTCGGCGATGTCCGGTGGCTTGCCGTCCCTTTGCGCCGGCGTGTGCGACTCGTGGATCGCCTGGTGAAGCCTCGCCACATGCTTCCGTCCCCGCTTCATCTTCGGTGTCGACATCAGGAACTTCGGCAGGACGCCCTGCACATACGTGATGAGGGCGCGATGCTGGTAGGCCAACAGTTCGTCGGAATAGTGGCTGATATCCACGCCCATGGTCAGGTGGGAGACCTGGCTGCTGACGGTGCTCTGGAACATCCTGGTCGCCCCGAACACGTCGCCTTCCTTCCACTGGCCGATGCCGTCCTTTCCGAGGCTCAAGAGTTCCGGCAGTCTTTGCGCGAGCAGGGCGCGGGAATATCCGCCCCGCAGGGACTTTCGCATCTTGTGGTGTTCGGCGCCATCCATGCCGGGCATGGTGCGAGAAGCTCCGAAGGCCCCTGCGAAATTCTCGATGTAGTCCTTTGACCGCAGGTAGAACCGCCCGTGCTTGTTGACCCATTGGTTGGCTTCGGTACCCATTATGGCGACGAGTCGTTGTCCGCCCATCCGAAAGGGGATCTCGACCACGGAGCCGTACTTCTCGTGGATTCCCCACATCGCTTTGGGGATGTTGCCCGTGCGGAAGTCGCGGTGTCGCAGAATGTCGATGATCCGGAGTTTTGGGATGGGCTTTGTCGGAAGGGTCCGGCGCGTCAGGGGCCTGTAGGCGCTTTCCCTGACCGCTTCCGATACGGTGCGCCCCACCAGGTCCAGTTTCGAGAGCGTCTCGATGCGCTCGATGTTCTCCTGGTAGTCCTCCTCCGACAGGAGGAGCTTGAAGCCGTCGCATGTATGCATGAGGCCGATCAGGATCGCGTCGCGAGGATCCGGAATCTCGTCGTTCAGTATCGTGGCGAGGATCCTCGCCTTGGCCTCCAACCGCGTGGTGCCATTGGTGGACGGGTAATTGCCCGAACGGGACACCTGGCGGGACAGCGTCCAGAATCCGCCGGTCTCGTGGTCGAGTATCCCCTTCTCTACCAGTCGATCAAGCGCCACGGTGACGATGTCTTCGGAGCGGGCGGCACTGCGCTCGATCCAGTATTGTGGGGATGATGTCTCCTTCGCCTCGCTGATCTCCAGCAGCGTCGGGTCAAGCAACTCGTCGCCGGTTGGAGTGGCATCGACGAGATACAACGCTTGCAGATCGGTGTCGATTCGATGCTCGAGTGCGAGGTCGGCGACGACTGTACCCGCCATTACGCAGGCGAAATTCCAGCCGGGGACCATTTCCAGGTACCCGCTCTCCTCGTTGAGCATCAGCAGGATCAGCTCTTCCGTGAGGCGCATGGATGAAGAGTCCGGCATGGCGCTATCCCGTGGAACCGTAGCGCTAGTCAGCGCGCTTCCACCCCTGGCTTGGCAGACCATCGGACTTGGGCGGTGGCGCCAAGATCGACGGAATCGCGGGCGGAACATGGGCGGGGGTGAAACGTGGCGCCCCCGAAAGACCTACGGACTTCATGGCGCTGGCGGTAGATTCGCGAGTCACAAACGCAAGATGGCGGAACGGCAAGTGAAGGTCAAGGGTTGCCGGAGGTCCACGCACCGCCGACGGCGCGATGCAGCGCCAGTCGCGCATGTCCAGGTTCGCGAGGCTCGAATGCGCTGTCTGCATCATCGTACCGGGGTCGGTATCCTCATCACTACGGCAATATCGATGTAAGGCCGTTGACGTGGAGCGACTCACCAAGCGTTACACCAAGGAGTAATGAACATGATTGTCCCCATCACAGCCCTGTACGCCGCGCTGCTTGTTGCGGTTCTCGTCTGCCTGACGACCCGGATCGGATTGCTTCGGGCCAAGACTCGTATTTCCATCCTCGACGGTGGGAATGATCGGGTTGCCGTGGAGATGCGCCGGCACGGGAACTTCGCGGAGCATGTGCCCCTGATCCTCGTTCTGATGGCGATCGTCGAGATCAACGGAGGCAGTCCCGTATTCCTGCATGTGGTTGGCATCGCGTTGGTCATCTGTCGCGTCGCGCATCCGCTCGGCCTGCACCGTGATCGAGTCCAGGCGCCGCTGCGCCTGGTCGGCGCCGTCGGGACGTCGCTGATCACGATCGCGCTCGGGGCCATGGCACTCTGGCAAGGGGTAGTGGCGATCTAGTGCCATGAAATCCGTCAGCCCTTCGGGCGAGCCGTCTTTCACCCCCGCCCAAGCCCGCTTTCTCGCCCATCCCGCCCGTCCCGGATGCTACGCCTTGATCGGCACTAACGTGCCGTTCGACGGCGCACCCTCCTAGTTCACTTCCAGCGATGGTGGGCTTGCCCGACCACTTGACGGTGTCCTGCCGTCGCGCGGGCGCCAGTGTAACGGTTGCGTCGAGCGCGCCAACCGCCCCCCTACAACAGACCGGACAGTTGATTGGTTCTAAAAGCGGACACTTCTATTTGTTTGACAACATGTGCAGTGCAAAAAGTTGTCAATGGGACTGAATTGTGGCAGCGTGCAAGCCGCAATTCCGCGCATCGGCGCACCATATTTGTGTGCTCGACCAGGGGGGGACGTATCCGAACCGGAGCACAAGGCGGATAATCTGTGAAGGCGCAGTATGAAGTCGAGCGTCGAGCGGGATGGTTCGTGCATGTCCTGATCGGCATCCCGATTCCCGATTGCGCACTGGTCGGACCTGTCAGGACATCTGGCACTACTCTTGTCTCCCTTGTCTCCCTTGTCTCGCGATTGCTTGCAGCTTGGCGCACCAACGTGGACGCCCACCCGTTTGGGGGATGGCGGCGGCTGCCTCGATTCCGGCCATCGAGAATCTCACGTTGCCGTAGCGCTGGGAGCGTAATCTCCTTGTCGAGGAGACTCGCATGAGCGCGGCGGTCGAGTTTTTCGACTTTCTGTGGTCGTCGTTTCTTCTGCTGGCCCCGATGCTGCTGTTGGGGCTCTTCCTCTCGGGAGTGATCCATGTCTTCATTCCGAGACAGACGATTCTTCGCTGGTTCCGCGAAGACAGTCTGAAGTCCGTGGCGACCAGTGCGGGCATTGGCGTGCCGATGCCGCTGTGCAGTTGCTCGGTAGTGCCAGTGGTTGCGGAGATGCGGCGGAAAGGCGCTTCGCGGTCATCCTGTATGTCGTTCCTCATCACGGCGCCGGAAACCGGGGCAGACTCGATACTCGTGACCAACGCGTTTTTTGGCCCGTTGGTAGCGATCGTGCGCCCCGTCATCAGCTTCGTGACAGCGGTGGTCGCCGGAATCTTCTGCATCGGGTTGATGCGGGATTCCTCGGAGGCGGACCGGCGCGAGAAGGCGGAAAACGGGGATGGCGATGCACACGACCACGGTGGCCACGATCACGATCACGAGCACGAGCACGAAGGCCACGATCACGATCACGGTACGCACACCTCGCTCTTTCCGGGGCGCGACGACTGCTACGTGAGCTTCGCCCAGTTGCGTGGTTTCGCGGGGCGATGGCTGCGCGGGCTGACCGCCGCCGCGGGCCGGTGGCGACATGCCTCGTGGCTGAAGCCCGACTTCTACAAGGACCGTCCGACTGCCACGTCCGAGGAGGAGGCGCCCCTCGGTTCGGACGACCAGGAGCGGGGTCCGGACTTCCCCACCGTCGTGCGGCACGTCCTGCGATACGGCTTCATCGAGATTGCCGACGACATCCTCTTCGCGCTGCTGGTCGGCATTGCGCTCGGCGGGGTTCTTTACCTGGCCATCCCGTCGGACCTGATGGCGAGCGAGCATGCTCGCTGGCTGTCCTATCCGGTAATGGTGCTCATCGGTGTTCCACTGTACATATGTGCCTCGGCGAGTACGCCGATCGCGGCCGCACTTGTAGCAAAGGGCGTCAGCCCGGGCGCGGCCCTGGTGTTCCTGATGACGGGGCCTGCGACGAACACCGGTACGATCGCCATCATCGTGAGCCAGTTCGGCACCCGGTTCGCGTCCGTATACGTCGTCGGAGTCATCGCGGTGACGGTAGTCCTGGGTGTGCTGATCGACGTCCTGCTGCTCGCGGCGGGGGTCTCGATAGCGGTGAATCTGGAGGCTTCCGACTCACCGGCGATTCTGGCGCTCCAGTGGGGCGGCGCCATCGGGCTGGCCGCGCTGATCGTGTGGCGGTTCAGGGCCGGCGCGTTGAAGAGCGGCTACGACGATCTGATGCTCAACCTGCGCCCGGTCGGTCGACGTATTGCGGCGCTATGGGTCCGGCTGACGCGAGGGCGCGGACTGGCGGGGGCGGTCGTGCCCAACACGCCTGCGGGCGCGTCACTTCTGGTTGTTGCGCTCGCGTTGTTTCTCGGTTCCGGTTTTACCAGGGTCCCGCCGGGGTCGGTCGGTTACGGCCTCTTGTTCGGGGAGGTTCGCTGGCGCGATCTCGGGCCGGGGCTGCACTACCTGGCACCGCGTCCCCTGGTAAGGGTCGACCACTGGCCGGTGCGCGAAGTGAAGTCGATCATGTCCGACAAGGCGCACGAATTCGTCTCCGGCGACCTGAATCTGATGTCGTTCACGGTGGACGTGCAGTACCGGGTGGCGGATCCGTACGTCTACCATTACCGGACGACGGATCCCGAAGGTGTGATCTCGGCGTTCATCTCCGGCCACATGCGGTCGTTCATCTCGGCACGGCGTCTTGAGCCGTTGCTCAACGTTCACCGCGGACCGCTTGAGGATCACATCCGCCTGTTGTTCGATGAGCCGGAGTCCGGGCGTGATCCGGTGCTCAACTCGATCGAACTCGTGAAGGCGAACCTGGTGGATGTCAGTCCGACAACAGAGACGGCGAGCGCGTTCCGCGAGGTGTCGAGTGCGCAGGAGGACCGCGAGCGGATCATCGTGAACGCGCAGCGCTTCCTGGTGGCACTGACGCCCCAGGCCTACGGCAACGCCTTCTACGAGGTCGAACAGGCGCATGGACAGGCGTTCCGCAAGACGGCCGGCGCCAGGGCGGAGGCCGAGGCGATCCTGGCGGTGGCCGTCGCGACCCGTACCGCACCGGGAGTGCTGCGCAACATGCTGTGGCGGGAAAAGCTGGAGTCGGCGCTCTCGGGTAACGCCAAGGTGATCGTCCCCAACGAGGAGAGCCTGGACAAGGTGGCGCTTTGGAAGCGCAGGTCGGGCAACGCCGGCAACGGCCATCACGGAGGAAACGGACGATGACACGGACCGGCAAGGCAATCTCGTGGGCGATCGGTGCAACAGTTGCTCTGGCCGTCGCCTATGACAGCTTTTATATCGTGAAGGAGACCGAGCAAGGTGTGCTGACGCACTTTGGCCGAATCGCACCGCCGGTGCGGCAACCCGGCTTCCATCCCAAGTGGCCGCGTCCCGTTTCCAAGGTGTACAAGGTCGACCGTCGCATGCAGACGATGACGGACCTTCCCCAGGAACTCATCACGGAAGACCAGAAGAGCGTCCTGGTCGACGGCTACCTGCTATGGCGGGTGGTGGACCCGATCCTGTTCGTCGAGGCAATCCGAACGGACGAGAACGCGCTTGAGAAACTGCGCGACGTCTACCTGTCGAGCGTGGGCGTCGTCGTCAGCAACAAGGCCCGCGACGCATTCATCGGTCTCGGCCTGGAGCACGAAGAGTTCGACCAGGCGGCCGACCAGATTCTCGCGCGGGTGGCACCGGTGGCGCGGGACAACTACGGCATCGAGGTCATGCGTGCCGGGGTGGTCGAGTACACCCTTCCCGCCGAGAATCGGCCGAGTGTCATTCAGCGGATGGTGTCGGAACGGGCACGGATAGCGTCGCGGTATCGCGCGGAAGGGGAAGAAGTCGCGATGCGGATCGAGGCGGTGGCGGTCAACGAACACGAGAAGCTGGTGGCCGAAGCGCACGCGGAGGCTACTGTGATTCTCGGCAATGCCGAGGCCGAGGCGATGGCACTTCTGGGAGAAGCGTACCGCGAGGACCCCGAGTTCTACGAGTTCATCCGGGCCCTGGACAGCTACGACCTCATCATCGACGAGAACACTACGCTGATGCTGCCCGCCGACAGCGAACTGTTCCGGTATCTGGACAGCCGCGCCATTCCAGATCGCGAGCCGGAAGTGAACGAGTGACGGAAGAGGCGCTACCGCGAAGTACCCGCGCAATCTACGCGGGGTTCGACTTCGTGGGCTTTCGCTGGCGCCTTTTGGCGGTGTTGACCCTCCTGTTCGGTCTCGCGGCTCTCGCTGCGAGCGGCTTGTACATCGTCAAGAAGGAGGAACAGGCCGTCCTCACGCGGTTCGGAAAAGTGGTGGACGCCGAGGTCGGCCCCGGTGTGCGCTACCGGATTCCGGTGATCGAAGCCGCCCATATAAGGCCGGTGAAGCGCATTGCCCGTCTGGGTGTGGCGAGCAAGAGCGGCGACACGGTCAACTTCACGATCCTGTCGGGAGACACCAACCTGCTTGAGATCGAAGTCGTGGTGCAGTATCTGATCGGGAATCTGCGCGACTATCTGTTCGCGGCGGCCGATCCCGTGAAGCTGATGGAGATGGTAGTTCGCGAGGGACTCGTCGACGCGGTGGGGAGCAACTTCATCGACCTGATCTTCACGAGCAACCGAAACATCATCGAAGAGCACCTGTTCGAAGACGTCGCCGACCGGGTCGCGGCGTACGGCATCGGCGTAGAGGTCGCAGCGCTTACGATCGTGGACGTGCGACCGATTGACGAGACCGTCGCGGCGTTCCGGGATGTCAACGACGCGATCGCTGAACGGACGCAGGCCGAGAGTGAGGCGAACCGCCGCGCGGAACGCTTCCTGGCGCGCACCCGCGGCCAGGGCGAGTCGTTGGTTCTCAATGCGCAGGCGCGGGCAAACGAGCGCATCGGTCAGGCGAGGAGCGCGGCGGACGCCTTCCTGGCGTTGCTGGCGGAGTTCCGGAGCGAGCCGAACCAGGTGGCCGTCACCCGCTATTGGCAGCGCATGCGGACCATATTCTCCCAGGCAAGCCTCGCGGCTGTGAATCCCGGCGACGCCTCGACCATCGACATCAACATGATCGATGGCGTCGGGGCGCCGCCGATCGGTCTCGGTGTGGTTGGCGCGCCGCCGGCTGCAGGCGATGACGGCAGTGGGCGGGCCTTGCGCGCGTCGACGGCGCCGCGGGACCTGCATGTGGGGACCGACGGCGAAATGGACCTGTTGACGATGGACGGACGGTTCCACGACCGCCGGACGGAGAGGGACCACATGGGTCCCGCATCGCCTCGGTCCCTGATCTTCGACTCGCCGTCGATCTTCGCGCACGGCCATGTCCAGCGCACGGGTCCCGTGGTGGAACGGCAGCCGGAGCAGCAACCGCTCGTGGAGACCATTCCCGAGGAAACCCCCGAAGCCGATGCGACGAAAAAGCATGAGTAGCTTCGCGACGCGGCTCCTGGGCGCGGTGGCTGTCGGCTTGTTGGCATGGCCGGCGGTCGCTGCGCCGGGCGTTACGGCGGAAGCGGTGACATTCGGCCAAAGCGCCTGCTTCTCCGGCCCGAACCAGCGCCTGGGCATCGACTACCGGTCGGGCATCCTGGCTGCGTTCGCGGAACGCAACGCGGCGGGCGGCGTCCGGGGACGGCGGCTGGAACTGATGGCGCTTGACGACGGCTACGAACCAGAGCAGGCGGCTCAGAATGCCGAGCGATTCGCCGACGCGAACGACGTGCTGGCCGTGGTCGGAGGCGTGGGAACGCCGACCGCCGCGCGCATCGCGCCCGTATTGCGCACTGCGGGAATTCCCTTCGTAGGCCATGTGACCGGAGCCGACTTCCTCCACGATGGGGAACGGTTTCCCAATGTGGTCAACATGCGGGCGAGCTACTTCGACGAGGTCCAGGTTCTGGTCCGCCATATGGTTGAGGAACGTGGCCACAGGAGGCTCGGCATCATCTATCAGGACGACGCGTTCGGCCGCTCGGTGATGCGCAGCTATCTGGCAGCGCTGGCGGAGCACGACATCCCCCTGCTGGCGAAGACGACGTACTCGCGGAACACCCACGCCGTGCACGCCAGCCTGTTCGGCCTGGCGAAGGCCGATCTGGACGCCATCCTGCTGGTCGGCAGCTACGCGGCGAACGCCGAGATCATCAACCTCGCGCACTCCCTGGGTCAGGATTACACGATGGCCAACCTGTCGTTCTCGCTTTCGCACGAGCTTCGCAGACGCGTGGAGGCGCCGAGCGGGCGGATTCTGGTCACCGAGGTGGTGCCGAGTCCGCACGACGGGGCTAGCGGCCTCGCTGGCAGTTTCCGCCGCGCCATGGCGGCTCGGGCGGGTGACGGGGAAGCGGTGCTGAACGAACTCTCGCTGGAGGGCTACTTGCTCGGGCGCTATCTTGCAGCCACGCTGGAGCGGCTGGACGGCGAATTAACGCGCGCCGCGTTCATGGCGCAGGTCATGCCGCCCGATCCCGTGCTCGTCGACGACTGGACAGTGGCATTCGCATCGGGCTCGAACGCCGGTTCGACCTATGTTCGCCTGACTGACTTCGGGCCCGGTGACGGTCCATGAAGCGCATGGACGATTTCTCGGTCGAAGAGACTGGCGAGGAGTGGCTGCGAGAACTGTACAAAGTGGTCGCGCAGCGCCGCGGCGTGATGTTTCGGCTGATCACCGAGTCGACACGTCTTCTGCTGCTTGGAAACGCGGGTGGAGCAGCGCTGATCATCGGCATCATGAGCGCGTCGGGGGGCGCAGAGGATCCGGCATACCATTGGATCGCCCTTCTGACGCTGTTGATGTTCGGCGTCGGCGTCCTCGCGTCGGCGTCGACAATGATCCTGGTGGCACTGGTGGCGATCAAGGAAGCGCACGGTGCGGAGACGGGTCTCAAGCGGTTCGTAGACGGAGAAATCGATCGTAGCGAGGTTCTCTTCACGGTTGAGGACCAGACGTTTCGCCTCGCCGATCTGGCGACCGCTTCGGGAGTGCTCAGTGCGATCGGCTTCATGGTGGGCGGTGTGGCCAGCATCGTACTACTGATGTTGTTTTTCTAGCGCCATGAAATCCGTCAGCCCTTCGGGCGTGCCGCCTTTCACCCCCGCCCGAGCCCACCGTCTTACCCATCCCACCCGTCCCGGATGCTGCGCCTTGATCGGCACTGACGTGCCGTTCTACGGCGCACCCTCCTAGGCACGGGGCAGCAACGCCCATGAGTGCCTCCCCGCCGGTGCTGCTGGCCGCCTACTGCATCGCGGTGTTCGTGGCGTCGATCATCGGTGGCCGCCTGTCCGAGTACGGCGCAATGACCCACATGCGAACGCAGGTGGTGATGAGCTTTGTGGCCGGCTTCCTTGCGGGTGTTGCCCTGTTCCACCTCCTGCCCCACAGCCTCGAGCGGATTCAGGGGCCCGAAGCGGTGGAGACGGCGGTGCTTTGGGTGGTGCTCGGCCTGGTTGCCATGATCGTTCTGTTGCGGGCATTCCCGTTCCACCAGCACGATTTCAGCCCGGAAGCGGACACGCATGGGCACGCCCGGACCGGCGGAGGCGGGCTGGCGGGCATCGCACTGGGTCTGGGCCTTCATGCTGCGACCGAAGGGGTCGCCCTGGGGGCGAGCGTGCGCATCGGTTTCGTGGAAGATGGAATGCTGCCCGGACTCGGCGTATGCCTGGCCATCCTGCTGCACAAGCCGCTGGACGCGTTTTCTATCACGGGAATGATGAAGCACAACGGCAGCGGACGCGGCGCCAGGCTGGCGGCCAACATCTGCTATGCGCTGATCTGTCCCGTGGCGGCGACGCTGAGCTACTTCGGCGCAGGGATGCTCGGTGACGTTGCGGGAGGATCAGGGGTGGGGTACGCCCTCGCCTTCGCCGTGGGTGCGTTCCTGTGCATCGCGCTCAGCGATCTGCTGCCGGAGGTGCACTTCCACCGCCACGACCGCGGCAAGCTCCTGCTGGCGCTGTTCGTGGGGGTCGCTCTCGCGTACGCGCTCTACTTCGTCGAGTCGATGGCGGTTCATGCGGGACAGGCGCATCACTGAAGATCGGAGGATGACGGGGGACTATTTGGCCCGCTGCGCCGAAGCATCGCCGAAAAGACCGGCCGGTGCGGTGGCCGCCATGGGGACCGCAATGCTGTCCCTCGCACTGTCAACGACCGCAATAGAGGAGGAACGCTCCCCTCTCGCGGGGTTCGTCCGGGACGCCGTGGCGGCCAATGGGGCCGTGCTCGCTGCGGAGGCGGCGCTGCGGGGGGATACGGAGCGGCAAGTCGGGGCCGCGCGATCGTACGACAATCCAGAAGTTTCGGTTCAGACCGAGGAGATCGGCGCCTTCGATGGTGCCGGACATGACAGGGAGCGTCGCGTCGTGATCGGCGTGGCCAAACGGGTGGATCTCCACGGCAAGCGTCGGGCACGGATGACAGTCGCCGAGGCGAAACGGCTGGTCGCGCGCGCGGAACTCGACGGCGTACGAACGGAGGTTGCAGCGGAGTTACTCGACGCGCTGGCGCGCTGGCGCACCGCATCGGCCCGGGTCGGATTGTTGGCGACGCACGAAAGTACAATGGCGGACTTCGAGGCGCTCGCGGAGCGACGGCGCGATGCCGGCGACATCAGCCGGATGGAGGCGAACCTGGCCACGCTCGCCCTCGCCGAAACGCGCATGCGTCTGGCCGCGGCGAAAGCGGAACAGTCGGTGGCTGCGGAAGGGGTCCGCAACGTGACGTTCGCGGGAGACGAGCAGCGATGGCCCGCGCTGGATTTCGATCTCCCGGCGCTGGTCGGGGTGCGGTTGGACAGAGTGTCGGCGCTGCCGGTCGTGCGTGCTGCCCTGCTCAAGGCCCAGGTGGCGGCGGCGGAGGTTGACGTGGCGAGCCGCAACCGCCGGCCCGACCCGACCGTCAGTCTGGGCGTTGGGCGGGAAGCGGGGGCAGGGCTCGCAGAGATCGGCGTGTCGGTGCCGCTTCCCGTGCTCGACCGTGGTGTGCATGCGGTGTCGGCAGCGACGGCGGACGCTACGGCGGCGACGCGCGCGGGCGACGATGTGGCCCGACGCGCCCGGGTCAGGTTCGAGGCCAGCGCCGAACGTTACCGGATCGCCAGGCGCGCCTGGGAGGAGTGGCTGCGTGGCGGGGCGGGTTCGCTGGGTGAACGGGAGTCGCTTGCGAGGAGGTCGTGGGAGGCCGGAGAACTGGAGCCCGCGGATTACCTCGTGCATCTGGACGCGGCGATGGAATTGAGATCGTACGCGCTCGACCTGCGCCTGGCGGCGTGGAACGCCTGGTTCGAGTGGCTGGCGGCATCGGGAGGCTTCGACGATTGGCTCGGGATGCATGCCGACGGAGGAGGAATGTGAAGTGAGTGCCGGTACGGTCGGAATGACCCGGGCGATTGCCCTGGCCGTCGCGCTCGCCGGAGTGTGTACAACCGCGAGTGGCGAAGCAGACGCGGAGCACGCTGACGAGGGCGAGGGTTTCGTGACGCTGACGCGTCATGAGCAGATCGATGCAGGAGTCGAGACCGAGCCCGCCGAACTGCGGAAGCTGCGCACGACGGTCGTGCTTCCGGCGGAGGTGGTGGTGAACGGCTACCGTTCGGCGCGCGTCACGCCCAGGATTCCCTCCATTGTCGAGGAGCGGCACGTCCGCCTCGGTGATGACGTTGACAAGGGAGAGCCGCTGGCGACCCTTTCGAGCGTCGTGATGGCCGAGGCGGCGGGCGAACTCATGCTGGCGGCGTACGAGTGGCGCCTCGTGCGTGAACTCGGACGCGATGCGGTTTCAGGGCGGCGGTACGCGGAGGCTGAGACGGCACAACGCAAGGCGATGGCGAGAGTTCTCGCATACGGCTTGACGGAGAGCCAGGCGGACGCACTCTCGAAGTCGGACGACCTGCGCGCACTTTCCGGTTGGTTCGACCTGCTGGCACCGCGCGCGGGAACGGTGTTCAGCGACGATTTCGTGGTCGGCGAGCTGGTCGAGCCGGGGCGCGTGCTGGTGGAGATCGTCGACGAGTCGAGCGTGTGGGTCGAAGCCCGTGCCGCGGACCTGCCGGATGCGGAGCGGGGCGACACGGCGCATATCGTGGCGGGCGATGGCGGGCGGTTCGAGGGCCGGGTGGTGCATCGCCACCACAGGCTTGACGAGGCCACGCGCACCAGGGCCTTGCGGATCGAGGTGGACAACGTCGGCGACAGGCTCCATCCGGGGCAGTTCGTGGAGGTCGAAGTCGAGACCGGCGTGACCGAGCCCATCCTCGCCGTAAGGCGCGCTGCTGTCACTCTGGTTGAAGGTAGCGAAAGCGTTTTCAGGCTGGAAGGCGACGAGTTTCATCCGGTTCGGATCACCAGGAGTGGTGACTTGGGTGACTGGGTCGTTGTCGCGGCGGGACTCGAACCGGGAGACATGGTGGCTACGGCCGGGGTCTTCCACCTCAAATCTCTGCTCCTCAAGTCGTCGCTCGGAAGCGGGCATGCCCACTAGCGAGCGTGGCGGAGCCTATCGGGCCGGGCGGAGCGGATAGAGCGTGCTCGGCCGACTGGTCGAACTGTCGCTGCGGTACCGGTTGCTGGTGCTCATCGCCTCCGGGGGCGTCGCGTTCCTGGGTTGGCGGGCCGTGCAGACGGTACCGATCGACGCCTTTCCCGATGTGACGCCGGTACAGGTCAGCGTCTATACGGAAGCTCCCGGGCTCGCCGCCGAGGATGTGGAGCAACTGCTGACATTCCCCGTCGAGTCCGGACTGGCGGGGCTGCCGGGCGTCACCCAGATTCGGTCCGTGAGTCTGTTCGGGCTGTCGTACGTCGCCGTGTATTTTGAGGACGATGTCGACATCTACTTCGCCCGGCGCCTCGTGATGGAGCGGCTGCAGGAGGTGGGAGAGCGACTGCCCGAAGGATATGGGACACCGGAGATGGGGCCGAATTCGTCGGGGCTGGGACAGGTGTTCTGGTACACGGTCGAGCAAGCGGACGAGGCGCTGCCCGACGCCGTGACAGACATGGAGCTTCGGACGCTCCAGGACTGGACGGTGAGGCCAATACTGCGGACTGCCGCAGGCGTGGATGACGTCATGTCGTGGGGCGGCCACGAGCGGCAACTGCAGGTGGTCGTGGATCCGATGCGCCTGATCGCGTACGACCTCAGCTTCTCGGACGTCGTCGAGGCGGTGGCAGCCAACAACCGGCAGGTCGGCGGGCAGTTCGTGGATTTGGGCGCGGAGCAGTATCTCGTGCGCGGCATGGGTCTCCTGCGAAGCGGCGACGACCTTGGCGACATCGTCCTGAAGGTGCTGGATGGGACGCCTGTGTTTCTCAGCGACGTGGCAGACGTTCGGGTCGGGGGCGCAGCGCGATTCGGGGCCGTCACGCGCGACGGACGGGAAGTGGTCCTGGGGATGGCGCTGTCGCGAACCGGCGAGAACGCCGCTGGCGTCGTCCACGCGGTACAGGACAAGGTCGCTGCCGTGAGCAACGCGCTCCCGGAGGGCGTCGTGCTCCGGCCGGTCTATGACCGGACTCGACTGGTCGACGAGGCGACCTGGACGGCCATCCGAGCGCTGCTTGAGGGTTCCCTGCTGGTGGCCCTCGTGCTTTTCCTTTTCCTGGGCGACTTTCGTTGCGCAGCAGTCGTGATCACCGCACTGCCGATGGCGATGCTGATCGCGTTCATCTGCATGGGACAGGTGGGCATGTCGGCAAACCTGATGTCGCTGGCTGGCCTGGCGGTGGGCATCGGCATGATGGTGGACGGTGCCGTGGTGATGGTGGAGAACGCCTTCCGTACGATGGCGCATCGGCGTTCGTCCGGCGTTCAGGTGGATCGGGCAGGGGCCGTGCTCGACGCGGGTCGGGAGGTGGCGAACCCGGTCGCATTCGCAATCGGGATCATCGTCGTCGTCTTCATTCCGCTGTTCACGCTGGAAGGGCTCGAAGGGAAGCTCTTCAAGCCGATGGCGCTGAACATCGCCTTCGCGATGGCGGGTTCGCTCCTGCTCGCGCTGACGCTGATCCCGGTGCTATCGGCGGCCTTCGTGAAGCCGAAGGAGGAGAAGGACACCTGGCTGCTCCGCACGGCGAAAGCCGCCTACCTGCCCCTGCTTGGCTGGGCACTGGCCAACCGGAAGACGGTTGTGGGCGGAGCGCTGGCCCTTCTGGTCGGGGCAATCGCTCTGTTCCCGATCCTTGGCAGGGAGTTCATGCCGACGCTGCAGGAGGGAGACATCATGTGGCGCGTCACCGGCATTCCGTCGGCCTCGCTCGACCAGTCGATCGCCGTGTCGATCGATATCGAGAACGCGCTCGGCCGCTTTCCGGAGGTCGAATCGACGGTGGCCATGATCGGCCGTGCGGAGAGGGGTGAGACCGTCGACGTGAACTACATGGAGATATACACCGACCTTCGGCCCCGCGAGGAGTGGCCTTCGGAACACGACTACGGGAGCCTCGCGGAGGCGATGCGCGAGGAGATCGAGCGGGTGGCGCCTACGACCGTCGTGGCGTTCACGCAGCCCATCCAGATGCGTGTCGAGGAACTTATCTCCGGCGTTCGCGCCACGCTTGCGGTCAAGATCTATGGCGAGGACCTTGCCGAGCTAGGCCGGCTGAGCACGGAAGTCAAGGACGTTGTAGCCAGCGTCGCGGGCGTCGCGGACCTGTCGCTGGAAGCCAATCTAGGCAAACCGCAGATACGCATCGAGGTGCGTCGCGACCGGCTGGCCCGGTACGGCATGAATGCGGAGGAGGTTCTCGAGGTAGTGCGTACGGGTATCGGAAACGAGCCCGTGTCAGCTCTCCTGGACGGCGTGCGCCGTTTCGACATCACGGTGCGGTTGAACGACGCGTCGAAGGCGTCTGTCGAGGCGATCCGGCGAATCCCGCTCAGGGCGTCGGACGGCGCCATCGTTCCGCTCGCGGCGGTGGCTGACGTGGACGTGGCGGAAGGACATTCGTTCGTGCGGCGGGAGCAGTTGAGCCGCTATGCGGTGATCCAGATGGATGTGCGAGGGCGCGACGTGGACGGGTTCGTGAAGGAGGCCGATGCGGCTATCTCTTCGAAGGTTGATCTGCCGCCGGGGTATTCCATCGAATGGGGCGGCGCGTTCGAGAACCAGCAACGGGCGCTTGAGCGGCTGGCATTGATCGTCCCGTTGACGGTTTTCCTGATCTTCGTGCTGCTTTACACGGCTTTCGGCTCCGCCCGATACGCGGCATTGATCATTGCGAACGTGCCGTTCGCGGCGATCGGGGGCGTCGCTGCGCTGTTCCTTGGAGGCCAGCACGTGTCCGTACCGTCGGCGATCGGCCTGATTGCCGTGTTCGGCGTGGCGATGCTCAACGGTATCGTGTTGGTGAGCTTCGTCAACCAGCTTCGCGTGCAGGGTGCGAGTGTGCGGGATGCGGTTCGCCGGGGTGCGGAACTCCGTTTGCGGCCGGTTCTGATGACCGCGAGCGTGGCGATCCTGGGCCTTGTGCCGATGCTTCTGTCCTCGGGAGTCGGCGCCGAGACTCAGCGGCCGTTGGCGGGGGTCGTGATTGGCGGGCTGGTGACGTCGACCTTGCTGACGCTCGTTTTGCTTCCCGTGATGTACGAGTGGCTCGAGGACAGGGATGACAGACGCGTGGCTGAGCCCAGCAGGTGACGCTCCTCGTCGAGCAGGACCCAGCGTGCACTATGGCGCGCTGCGTTGCGGCTCCCGGCGTACCGACACCGGCCGGTCGGCGCGTACTGTGGGCGCTGGCCCCCAGTACCGCAGCTTCGGGAACGTCCCGTCACCTGTTAGTATTGGCGCTGTGTCGAGTCCGCTGCTGAACCGTCATCGCATGCCGCAACGTCTGGCTTTGCTTGCGGCCATGGCGCTGTGTCTCG
Organism: Gammaproteobacteria bacterium; assembly: GCA_028821515.1. Classification (GTDB taxonomy): domain Bacteria; phylum Pseudomonadota; class Gammaproteobacteria; order Pseudomonadales; family Azotimanducaceae; genus VXNE01. Next base: position 98,734 of record JAPPGA010000035.1, read on the forward strand.
GCCAATCGGCCGCCGACGCGCACCTGCACCTCGACGAACTCGAGGACGAGGCCTGCATCGTCTGCGGATTCTCCGATCCGGGACAGGGCCTGGATGTTGAAGGCGTTGACGGCGTGCCATCCGAATGGTGCCCGGCCGACAGCGTGCCCCTGTTCTCGACCCTCCTTGTTTCCCGTCAGTTTGAGGTCAGCCGCTCCCGCGACCCTCCCGTCTCCTGACCGCCAGTAGGGCAAAGACCGCGCGACTGTTCTCGCATGTCGCGCGCCTGTTCGTTTGTTTGGAGATGGGATATGAACCGCAATCCGTTTTTTTTGCTGGCCATGGTGCCGTGGCTGGGGTCAACCGCACTCGCTGAAGAGGCCTCCCCCGGGGAGGAACAGTCGGAGACCATTGAGGAGATCATCGTTCTGGGTCATCCGCTGTCGGGAGAGGGACTTGCGCAGGCCACCGACGTGATTTCAGGGGAGGAACTCGACCGCAAGGCGGCGGACAGCATTGGTGCCACCGTCGGCAACGAAGCGGGAATCCACAACAGCTCCTTCGGCGCCGCTGTCGGCCGGCCGGTCATCCATGGGCTGGACGGAGCGCGGGTGCGAATCATGGAGGATCGCATCGATACGCTGGATGTCTCCGTCACCAGCGGCGACCACGCCGTGACGGTCGACCCGTTCATTGCGAACCAGATCGAAATACTCAAGGGATCCGGCACTCTGCTATACGGCTCCGGGGCGATCGGCGGCGTCGTCGACGTGCATACCGGGCGGATACCGCACAACGCCCTGGATAGAGTGGGCGGCAGGTTCGATCTCAAGCGAGGGGATAACGGGGACGGAACGAATGGATCGTTCCGCATGGACGGGGGCGTCGGGATGCTCGGCTGGCATCTTGACGGATTCTCGCGCCGCGCGGGCGACTTCGAGATCCCGGGCTTCGCGGCTTCCGCTCGGGAGCTTGCGAGGGAAGAGGAGGAAGAGGAAGAAGAGCACCACGACGAGGAAGAAGAAGAAGAGGAGGAGGGACACCACGAAGAAGAGGAAGAGGAGGAAATCTTCGGCGTGCTGCCCGGCAGTGGCTTCGAGGTGCGGGGCGGGTCTGCGGGGATCTCCCTCGTCGACAACGGTGAGTTCATTCTCGGCGTCTCCGTGAGCAGGATTACCGCCGAGTACGGGATACCGGGGCACGGCCACGAAGAACACGGTCACCACGAGGACGGCGAAGAAGAACACGAGGAAGGCGAAGAAGAAGAGGAGGATCACGCGGAGGAGGAAGAAGAAGGCCACGGCGAGGAGGGCACTCCTATCGCCGATCTGGACCAGACACGGGTGGACTTCGAGGCGGCTGTCGCAAACCCGCTCCCCGGTTTTTCCAGCCTTAACCTCCGCTTTGGCGTCAATCGTTACGCCCACAACGAAGTGGAACCCTCCGGGGAGATCGGTTCGGCATTCGAGAACGATGCCTGGGAGGCGCGGGGCGAGATGTCCCACTACGAAGTGGCGGGATGGGAAGGCGTGGCTGGCGCGCAGATGGGCGACCGGCGCTTTTCCGTGGTTGGGGAAGAGGCGTTCACGCCGCCGGTAGACACCAGGACGTTCGGCGTATTCTGGGTGGGGGAGAGGTCTTTCCCCGGCTTTCAACTTGAGTCCGGCATTCGCTTTGACAGCGTCGAACACGATCCCGCCGAAGGGGCCAGCAAGAGTTTCGGCGGCATCAGCGCCTCTCTCGGCATGGTGATCCCGCTTGAAGGAGACTGGACGGGCACCTTGCTCGCCGACTACTCCACCCGTGCGCCGGTCGGGGAAGAGCTCTATTCCAACGGCCCCCATTTCGCCACCCGGAGTTTCGAGATCGGCCATGCGGGCCTCGGCGAGGAAAAAGCGCTCAACCTCTCCGGGACGTTAACCCGGCGCGGAGAGGGCTGGACGGTGCTGGGGACGGTATATCGCACGTCGTTTTCCGACTTCATTTTCCAGGCGACGACGGGCGAGTACATGGAAGGGCTCGCCGTGCGTCAATTCAACCAGGCGAATGCGACGTTCTCGGGACTGGACCTCGAGGCTTCGGTCGAGGTTGCCGCCTGGGACGGCGGACAGCTTGAACTCAGCGGATTGTTCGACACCGTCTCGGCGAAGGTCGACGTGCCGGGCAACGACAATCTGCCGCGCATCCCGCCGGCCCGCGTGGGTGTCGGCATGGCGTACACCGGGGGACCGATTTCCGTCCACCTGGACTACATGCGGGTTTTCAGCCAGGACGAAGCGGCCGAGCTCGAGTTCGAAACGGATGGCTACAACGACCTGCGCGCCTATGTGGGCTGGGATGTGGAAATGGGCGACATGTCGGTCAGCCTGTACCTGCAGGGCAGGAACCTCACCGACGACGAGCAGCGAAAGCACACGTCGGTGGTGAAGGATCTCGTGCCCGAACCGGGGCGTACTGTCGAGGCGGGAGTCCGGATTCGATATTAGTGTTCCGTCACCAAGATAACGTTTGCACTTGAGTTACTGTGCGAGCGGAGCGCTGTCGAGGGGTCGCCGCATCTGGCGAGGCCAAGGCACGCGACCCAGAGATTTCGCACCTCAACCGTGAAAGCCGCGCCAACAGCGGCGATATCGTGCTTATGAGTAGCTCCACATGAGCAGTTCTTGGAGAACTCGCCGTTGCTCTTGATCGCGACCGGACGGTGGCAGCGTTTCTGGCAACACCGAGGTCTGGCGTCCGGGAGAACGGTGGCGCTCCACTGGGCGCGCAGCAATTCGAGGTCCATAAGTTCTTCTGTTCAGGTTGGCGACGCGGAGTGCGTCGATGCCCGAGTGGGGGGGCATGCGCGCGCAGGCCGGTCACCGCGCGTGAGCGAGGTCGGAGCGCCAGCGAAGAACCCGTGCGGGTTAACTGGAGAGTATCCGTGTTGTCAAGGAGTGGCAGCCGGAGCGCTGTGGCTCACGCCGCGTCAAGCCGCTACGCGGCTCCTCCACTTCGTTCCGGCCCTGCGTGTGACCCATGCCAGACCGTACGGCGGGAAGGATGTCGAGAGGAGACCGTTGCTCCTTCAGTACGTTTCCGGTGACGTCCACCACCACCAAATATCAGCCCCACCGGCATGAACCCCAACTCCCGCGCGGAAGCGCACCCGCAGTAGCATCTCTTCCAACCGGGTCCATGATATGTTCGTGCCGGTGGCTTGGTCGGCGTGAGGGATGCCCGGGATGCTTGCCGTCCTGGATGACGCAGTCATTCGGGGTCAAGGAGACGCCTTGACACATAGAGTATCGCCGAACAGAACGACGGTCCTATGGATCTGGGCGGTCTGTTCGATCGCCTTCTGCGGCCCGTGTTCACCGAGGATCCCTTCCAGGCGCCGCTCGTCGGTTCCTGGCCGTCGCGAATGCATGTGAGGCGACGCGCGCGAATGAAGGATCAGAATCTGTTCGCTTCAACTGAACCACCTGGTCTCCTCTCCGCGCGTCGCGTCCTGCAATTCGCGAATCGTCGCGGCGACCGACTGGCCAATCAGATCCAACTTGACGACCTGCGCGATCCTGGGCTCGAGCGCGACCAGTTCGCGTTGGTGGATCATGCCGCGCCACAGATCGCAGGCATCGGCCAGGCAGATGATCGCGATGTCCTTCGGGTCGGGGATCTTGTCGCTCAGCAGGACGTCCATGATCCGGCGCTTGACCTCGCGCAACGGACGTCCGTCCACCGTAGGGTAACGGCGCGAACCCAGCACCCAAAAAAACCGATCATCCTGGCGCCTGAGAATGCCGCGGGATACCAATCGGTCGAGGAGGCGCGGCTGAACGGAATTGAACTCGGCCGCGAACTCCCGGACCCAGTGACCGGTCGGCTGTGTCTCTTCCTCCCCGACGACGCGTGCCAGCACCGGGTCCAGGACGGGCTCTCCGAGCGGCGTGGAGTCGATAATGTGAAGTTGATGGAGATCGGTGTCGATGCGGTCGCTGAAGGCTAGATCCATCAGAAGTGCGCCGCTGACGGCGTTGCGCAGCGAGTGGACGGGGAGCCTGCGATTGACCTTGCCGGTTTCGTCGTCGAGGACCAGGAGCAGCACTTCCTCGGCAATGGTCAGCATCCCGTTCCTCCCCCCGCGTGCGGTTGCAAGGCACTCTAGCGCATGGGCCTGAGCGAAATCTATATGATCGCCGGGTTCCTGCTCGCGGGTTACGCGGTGGTCGCGAACGACGCCATCCAGACCCTGGGCACGTTCCTGAGTTCGAACGCCCATCGACCGTGGTGGCTGCTGTGGCTCTTCGCGGGAGCAATCCTGGTCTCGGTGTTCATATATGGCTACGTCGCCAACGATGGCGATCTGTCCTACGGCCGGCTGGCAAGCGTCCCGGAGACCGAGGTGTTCACGTGGTGGATGGTCATCCCTCCCCTGGTCATTCTCTTCCTGACACGCCTGGGCATTCCGGTAAGCACGACGTTCCTGGTCCTGACGGTGTTCAACCCGCGGGGACTGGAGAGCATGCTGACCAAGTCGCTCCTGGGCTATGGCGTGGCATTCGTCGTCGGCTACCTGGTCTACAAGCTCGTCATGAGCACCGTGGAGCGCCGCTTCATCGAAACGTCCAGGGACAGGCCCGCTTCTCACTGGGTCGTGCTGCAGTGGCTGTCCACAGCCTTTCTCTGGAGCCAGTGGCTGATTCAGGACCTCGCCAACATCGTCGTCTATCTGCCTCGGCAGTTCAGCCTCGAGATGCTGATCGCCTTCATCGCGGTGATGCTCGCCCTGCACGCCTGGATCTTCTATCGGCGGGGTGGACAGATCCAGCGCATCGTCACCACCAAGATCAACACCCGGGACATTCGCTCGGCGACGGTGATCGACTTCATCTACGGGTTGATCCTGTTCTTCTTCAAGGAGCTGAGCCAGGTCCCGATGAGCACCACCTGGGTGTTTCTGGGATTGCTTGCGGGCCGCGAGTTTGCCGTCGCGCTGGACACCTATTTGCGCTCGAACCGGGAGACCACGATGATCGTCGTCAAGGACGCGTTCAAGGGCGCGATTGGGCTCGCCGTGAGTGTTTCCGTCGCGCTGGGCGTGCGATGGCTCGCCTGAAGCCCAGGTCGACGTGCCGGGCAACAGCCAGGACGAAGCGGCCGAGCTCGAGTTCGAAACGGATGGCTACCACGACCTGCGCGCCTATGTGGGCTGGGATGTGGAAATGGGCGACATGTCGGTCAGCCTGTACCTGCAGGGCAGGAACCTCACCGACGACGAGCAGCGAAAGCACACGTCGGTGGTGAAGGGCCTCGTGCCCGAACCGGGGCGCACTGTCGAGTTGGGGGTCCGGATACGATACTGACCGCGCCGCGCATGGCGCCAGACCTTCCACACCGCGCCCAACGGTTTCTTCGGCGGGGGCGCGATGGTATAACGCATCGATTCATCTGCACGCCGTCGAAAGGAGCGAGGATCTCGGGTGCCACGACCCCGCGGTGGGGTGAGGAGCACGGCGCCCGGCATGATGCAAATACCAGGCGCATATACCGAAGGCTACGCCAAGGCGCGTGTTCACGACCCCGCACTGGCGGACCTCTACATCGAACACACCTGCATAGGCGACCCGGAGTTGGATCCGGTGATGGAGGAAATCGCCTCTCTCCCCAACGACAGGCTCACGCGGTTCATCCGGGCCGGCATCATCCAGGAGGAAGGCGGCCTGAAAGATGCGCCGCAGGCGCTCAGGGATTTCTTCCAGCGGGTCGACACCGAAACGCCGCCCTGGCTCGACCATCAGGCCTTTCGCCCGGCCATCCGCGTCTTCAACCTCAACGTCACGAACATGCTCATCGCGTTCGTTTGCGGGGTTCTGATAGAGGGTTTCGCTACGCTCATCGCCAAGTCCTTCTTTGCGACGGGACGCGTCCTGGACCCGAACACCGGGAAGCGGCGCCTCATGCAGAACAACCGCCAGTTGTTGGAGGTTTTCTATCCGGGGGGACTCGAGAGGGAGGGCGATGGATTCAGGCTCTCCCTGCGCGTCCGCTTCGTTCACGCCCGTATCAGACAGTTGCTGGCGCACTCCGACACCTGGGACTACGCACGCTACGGCACGCCGATAAGCGCGGCGCACCTCGGCTTTGCGCTGACCGTCTTTTCCATGCGCCTGTTGCAGTACTCGGCACTGGTCGGGACCAATTTCAACAAGGAAGAGCACGCCAGCGTCATGGACGTCTGGCGCTATACCGGATACGTCATGGGGCTTCCCGAAGCCGTGATCTACAAGACCGAAGAAGAGGCACGGAAGATCTTCGACATCGCCTACATGTGCGAGCCGCCCCCGGACGAGGATTGCGCCGCCACGGCGAATGGGCTCATCTCGGCGATCCCGGTGACAGCGAGCATAGAAAATCCGCAGGAGGCGGAATCCGTCAAGGCGCTGGCCTATCGGATTTCCCGGGCCCTCATCGGCAACGATCTCGCCGACGCGTTGCATTTTCCGAGAATGAACACGACGGGAACGCTGTTCGCCTGGCGGACGAAACAGCGCTTTCAGCGGCTCGTCCGGAGCAAGCAACTGCTCCGGTCCCAGAACTTCACCCAGCTTCTCGAAATCTCCGAGTACGAGGAAGGCGGATCGAGCTACCGCCTGCCGGACCACGCGGAGTCGTCGAAGTCCAACCCGTGGTAGCCGAGTAGTGGCCGAAACGCAGACCGCGATGGACCGCTACGGCGACTTCGTCCTTCGCCGGCGTTGGCCGGTCGTCGGCCTCGCTGCCCTTGTCATGCTGGCGCTGACCGCGGGCGTTCCCCGCATCGGCGTCACCAACGACCACCGTATCCTGTTCGACGAAGGCAATCCGCAACTCGCCGCACTCGAAGCCCTCGAGGCGACCTTCTCCGAATCGAAGACGGCGCTCATCGCCATCGCGCCCAGGGACGGCTCCGTATTCACGCGCGAGGCGCTCGGCGCCATTGAGGACCTGACCGAAGCCGCGTGGCAGGTACCGTATTCCACGCGGGTCGACTCCCTCACCAACTACGACCACAGCGAAGCGTTCGAAGACGACCTCGCCGTCGAGCCGCTGGTCTACGGCGCCCCGGGCTTGAGCGATGCCGACCTCGGCCGAATCGAGGAGATCGCCCTGAACGCGGTCGAGATCGCCGGTCGACTGGTTTCCCGCGACGGGCGGGTAGGGGGATTGGCGATCTATTTCGCGCTGCCGGAGGACGCGGACGCGGCAGTGGTCGAGATCACCGACCATCTCGACGCGCTTCTGGACGAGGCCCGGGAAAGCCATCCGGAAATCGCCTATTACGCGACTGGCGATATCGTGATGAATCGGGCCTTCGCCGATGCCACGAAGAGCGACATGGAGACTCTCACGCCGATCGTGTTCCTCGTCATCCTCGTCGCCACCATCGCGCTGCTGCGCTCGGTACTCGCGACCATCGCCGTGATGCTGACGCTCATTTTCACCATAAACACGACGATGGGCGTTGCCGGGTGGATCGGAACGGTGTTCAGCCCGATCAACGCGGGCGTCCCCATCATCGTCATGACCATCGCGGTCGCGGACTCGATTCACATCGTGACCTCCGTCCTGGCGGGGCTGCGCCGGGGGCTCGAAAAGAGCGCGGCGATCGCGGAGTCGCTACGCAGCAACATGAACCCCGTATGCCTCACGTCCGTGACGACAGCCATCGCCTTCCTGAGCCTGAACGCCTCGGATTCGCCTCCCTTTCACATCCTCGGCAACCTCGTGGCATTCGGCGTGATGTGCGCCTTGCTCTTCTCGGTAACATTACTCCCCGCCCTGCTCTCGATCCTGCCCCTGCGCGCACGCGCGGCGCGAGAGGAAAAGCCGGACTATTTCGACCGATTCGCCGACTTCGTCATCGGCCGCCGCAAGGTCCTGCTCGTCTCTGTTTCCCTCGCCACCGTCGTCCTGGTATCCGGCATCTGGCGTATCGAACTGACCGACAACTGGACGAAGTACTTCGACGAGCGGTACGAATTCAGGCGCGATACGGACTTCATCATCGCGAACCTGACCGGGCTCGAATCTCTCGAGTACCCGCTCGATGCGGGGAGCGAAGGGGGTATTACCGATCCGGACTATCTCCGTACGGTCGACGCGTTTGCCCGGTGGTTCCGGGAGCAGCCGGAAGTCAGCTACGTGCAGGCGTTTCCGGACATCATGAAACGTCTGAACAGGAACATGCACGGTGATGATCCGGCCTACTACCGCCTGCCCGAAGACGCGTCGATGGCGGCGCAATACCTGCTGCTCTACGAGCTTTCGCTGCCATTCGGCCGGGACCTCAACGACCGCATCGACATTGCCAAGTCGGCGACCCGCATGACCGTTGCGACCCGCGGCAACCTGACGGCGGAGGACCAGCGCCAGCTCGATGCGAGGGCGCAACAGTGGCTGAACGACAACGCGCCCGGGCTTGCGACGGAGGCAACGGGTTTCAGCATGACTTTCGCGCACCTGTCGCAGCGGAACATCGAAAGCATGCTCCGCGCCACCATTATCGCCATGGGACTGATTTCGCTCATCCTGGTATGGGTTTTGAAAAGCCCGCGTCTGGGTGTCGTCAGTCTCGTGCCCAATTTCATCCCCGCGGCCATGGCCTTCGGGCTCTGGGGGTACCTCGTCGGCCAGGTGGGGCTTGCGGGCTCCGTGATGACCGCGATCGCCTTCGGCATCGTCGTCGATGACACGACGCATTTCCTGACCAGGTACCAGAGGGCCCGCCGAGAAGGACTCGACGCAGCCGACGCCGTGCGCACGACCTTCCGAGCGGTTGGCAAGGCGCTGTGGACGACGACCGCGGTGTTGGCGGCGGGATTCCTTGTGTTTGCTTCCTCCGGCTTCGAAGTCAGTTGGGCGCTCGGCCTCCTGGTCACCATCACGATCGTGTTCGCGCTTCTCGCCGATTTCCTGCTGCTCCCGCCACTGTTGATGGCCATCGATAGGAGAAAACAATGAGCCGCGTCCGCGCTTCGTTTCGGTCGGCGCAATTCCTGACCCCGATCCTGTTCCTTGGCCTGGGTGGCCTGCCCGCCTCGGCGTCGGAAGGCGCGAGCCCCGAGGAGGTCGGCCTGGCGCTCGCGCGCGAAGCCCGCGAAGCCAAGCTGGGGTTCGGCAATTTCACCGCGGCCCAGACGATGGTCCTGCGCAACAAGCAGGGGCGGGAAAGCCGGCGCGAACTCCGCGTGAAGGTGCTGGAAGTCGAAGGCGACGGGGACAAGAGCATGTTCGTCTTCGATCAGCCGCGCGATGTCGAGGGAACCGCCTTGCTCATCTATTCGCACAAGGAAGCGGCGGACGAACAATGGCTCTATCTGCCCGCGCTCAAGCGTGTCAAGCGCATCAGTTCAGCCAGCCGTTCCGGTTCCTTCATGGGCAGCGAATTCGCCTATGAGGACATGAGCGCGCAGGAGGTGGAGAAGTTCACCTACCGGTATCTGCGCGACGAGCAATGTGGTGATGGTGGTGATGGTGGCGATGGCGAAGCACTGACGTGCGCGGTGATGGAGCGCTTTCCCGTCGACAAGCGGTCGGGATATCTCCGGCAAGTGGTCTGGCAGGACCGGGATGGGCAACGCCTGTGGAAGGTCGAGTATTACGACCGCAAGAACGCTCACCTGAAAACGCTCACCGTGCGGGACTACCAGATCTACCTGGACAAGTACTGGCACGCGGGCGAGATGGCCATGGTCAACCATCTCACGGGCAAGAGCACCGTATTGACCTGGTCGGACTACCAGTTCGGAAACGACCTCGATGCCGGCGACTTCAGCCAGACGGGGCTCAGGCGGGTTCGCTGATCTGGTTTGAAGTGCTCCGGAACGTTCCGGAGCAGGGCATTGGCAGGGCTGGCCAGGTGGTCTCCGGCCCGGCTGGTGCGGTCAGAGCAGGCCGTGGCGCACGGCAAGCCAGATTTTTCGCGTTTGCTTCAGACGAACCGGTTCGTCGATTCTCTTCCACCCGCGAGCCCGCAGTTTCTCAAGCGTCTCTCGATACCCCGCCATCATGACGGCAGCGGGCCGCATGCGCCGGGACTGGAGTTCCTTCATGAGTTTGTCGGCCTCGTCGTAGTGGGAGCGGGCAAGTTCCGCCAGTTCGGCGCAGACATCCGCAAATCGGGGATGCACGAATACCTCTTCGAGCGACCTGGTCGCAATACCGTGTTTGGCTAGCAGGTCGAGCGGCACGTAGAGTCGCCGCAGACCCGCATCTTCCTTCAGGTCGCGCAGGATGTTCGTCAACTGGAACGCATTTCCGAGCGCACGGGCGATGCGCGGCCCCGGCTCGCGGGGCACGCCGAAGGCATGGATGGACAATAAGCCGACCGCGCCCGCGACATTGCGGCAGTAACGCAGCAGGTCCTCCAGTGTGGTCATCCGCACGGTGGGCGACGCATCTGTCTCCATGCCGTCGATGACCGCGAAGAATTCGTCCTGCGGCAGGTTGAAGCGCCGAACCGGGTCCAGCAGCGCCCGGGTTGTCGGGCGCGTGGGTTCGCCGGCATAGAGTCGACGGATTTCCTCCCGCCAACCGGTAAGCGCCCGTCTCTTCTCGGCGACCTCTCCGGGTTCGTCCGCGATGTCGTCCACCTCCCGGCAGAACGCGTATATGGCAAACATCGCGCGCCTGCGTTCCCTTGGCAGGATACGCATGCCCCAAAGGAACGACGAACTGGACTGCGCGACAATCCGGTTGACGTGAAGCAGTGGATCCGGTCCGTTCCCGGACGGATCGAGGGCGGCTTTCACGGCGCTACGCGCACGGGCGAGGGGGGGACCGGAGCGGATGTCCAGTCACCACCCACGGCACGGTGCAGGGCGAGTCGCGCGTATCCGAGTTCACGTTCCCCAGCGGCCCTGGCGGATTTTGCGCCGAGCGACATCTGCGATGCGGCCAGGAAGATTCCATAGTCATCCAGCCCGGATGCGTACCTGTCGTGCCGCAGGTCGGCCTCGGCCTGGGCCGCTTCCTCCAGCGCGGTCAGGATTTCAACGCGGCGGCGGCTGGCCGAGAGGCCGGCAATCGCGCTCTCCACTTCGTGGACTGCGGTCAGGACAGACCGTCCGAACCTGGCGACCGCCTCGTCGAGCGTGGCTTCAGCAACCTCGACATTGCCTCGCAGCCGTCCTCGTTGCAGCACCGGCGCGAGCAGGTTCGCACTCAGATTGCGGAACCACTGGTCTGGATCAAACCAATCGGCGGACTCCGAGCTTTGCAGGCCGATCGAACCGGACAGTGACAGTGAAGGCAATAGTTCAGCCCGGCGGGCCCCCAGTGAGTATCGGGCTGCCTCGACCCTTTGCCGCGCAGCCCTGACATCAGGTCTCTGGTTCAGGAGATCAGCCGGAACTTGCGCGGAACCGGACCCAAGTGACGCCGCAGTCGCGAGTACATCCGGGAGCACTTCTTCGAGTTCCTCCCGGTAACCCCCGACCAGCACCCAGAGTCGTGACTCGGCGTTGGCCAGCAGGGCGTCGAGTTGGGGCAACTCCGCCTCGGCGTCGCCGAGTTGCCGTCGCGCGGCGTAGACGTCCTGTGCTTCCACCAGCCCGCCGTCATAGCGCGTCTCCATCAGCCACTTCCACTCCTTCAGGAGTTGGACGATCTGTCCTGCCAGCCTTCGCTGATGCCTGAGATCCACAACCTCGAAATACGTGCCGACCGTGCCTGCTACCGCGCCGATGCGAGCGGCATGCAAGTCCGATTCCGCGGCCAGGCTCTCTGCCCTGGCTGACCGGGCCACGTTGCGGTCCCGAAGCCAGAAGTCGGCCTCGTAGGCGAATTCCGCCCCCACGGTGTAGGTGGTCAGATCGAGTCGGTCCGGTAATGCGAAACCGAATGCCTCAAAGACATCGGAACCGAGGCCGAGCTGGTCCAGTTGCGCACCAAGGCCGGCGCTGGTGGGCATGCGGACCTCACTCGGGCCAACCGCCGCCTGCATCGCGGGCAATCGGACGGCCCTCGCGATGCGGGCTCTGGCCCTCGCCTGATCGACCCGGGCGACCGCTTGCTCAAGGTCGAAATTGGAACCCAGCGCGGTTTCCACCAGCCTGTTGAGCACAGGGTCGTCGAAGGCCTGCCACCATTCGACCTGTTCGCGCATGGTGGGTGGATCGTGTTCGGTCAACGCGTCTTCAATTTCGGCGATCTGTTCGGGAACCCGCGGACTCGGCGCCAGGGAACAGGATGCGAGCAGCATGGGCACCGCAAGCAAGATGATCAACAGATACGGCAAGGCTTCAGTACGACCGGGGAAGCCCCAGCACGTGCTCCGTCACGTAGTTCAGCACCATCTCCTGGGAAATCGGCGCGAGTCGCTGCAGGCGCGCCTCGCGCCAGTAACGTTCGACGTGGAACTCCTTGGCGTAGCCGAACCCGCCGTGGGTCTGCACGGCCTGGTCTGCGGCCTGGAAGCAGGCGTCGGCGGCGAGCCACTTGGCCATGTTGGCTTCCGCGCCGCAGGGCTCGCCCCGGTCCATGAGCCAGGACGCCTTGCGGATCATCAGCTCCGCGGCGTCGAGGCGCATCCTGGCTTCGCCGAGAGGGAACGACACACCCTGGTTCATGCCGATGGGGCGATTGAAGACGACGCGGTCGTTGGCGTAATCCACGGCCCGGCGCAGGGCGGCACGGCCAATGCCCAATGACTCCGCAGCGACGAGGATCCGCTCGGCATTCAGGCCGTCGAGCAGGTAACGGAAGCCCATGCCTTCCTCGCCGACGCGGTCGGTTACGGGCACGGGCAGGTCATCGTAAACGACCTCGCAGGTGGCGATGGCGTTGCGGCCGACCTTCTCGATCGCCGATATGCTGACTTCCGGGCGCTGCAGCTCCGCGAGCAGCAAGGTCATTCCCTCGGTTCGTTTCTCGACGGCGTCAAGCGGCTGCGTGCGCACAAGCAGCAGCACGCGCTCGGCATCGAGCGCTTTCGTGGTCCACACCTTGCGCCCGCGGACGATGTAGTGGTCGCCGTCGCGGCGCGCGGCCGTGGTAATGGACGTCGTGTCGGTGCCGGCGTCCGGTTCGGTCACGCCGAACGAGATGTGAAGGTCGCCTTTCGCGACCCTTGGCAGGTATCGCTGCTTCATCTCCTCGGACCCGTGGCGGACCACCGGGTGCATGCCGAAGATCGAAAGATGAACGCTGCTCGCGCCGTTCATCGCGGCCCCGGAGGCGCACACTTCCTCGAGCACGATGGAGGCTTCGGTGATCCCCCGCCCGCTGCCGCCGTACTTCTCCGGAATGGCGATGCCGATCCACCCGTCCGCCGCCATCGCGTCGTAGAAGTCCCAGGGGAACCGGTGTTCGCGGTCGCATGCGGCCCAGTAATCGTCCGGGAAGTTGGCGCAAAGTTTGCCGATCGCATCCCGGATAAGCTGGTGCTCGCCGTTCGTTTCAAAGTCCATCTGCCAGAGGTTAGCATGGCCTCGGGGAGGATCATTCGATGGCGGGAAAGTATTTCGAAGAGCTTGAGATAGGGCGTACGTTCGCGCACGAACCCGGCCGCACGGTCACGGAAACCGACAACCTGCTCTTCACGGCGCTGACCCTCAACCCGCAGCCGCTGCACCTCGACGCCGAGTTCGCGAAGAACACCCAGCACGGCCAGATCCTCGTCAACAGCCTGTTCACCCTGGCGCTCGTGGTTGGGCTGTCCGTGGGCGACACTACGTTGGGCACGACCATCGGCAACCTCGGGTTCGACAAGACGACATTCCCCAACCCGGTATTCCTTGGCGACACGATCCGGGTCACCACCACCGTCGTCGACCGGCGCGAAAGTCGCTCAAGGCCGGACCGTGGCATCGTCACCTTCGAACACGTCGGGACCAATCAGCGCGGCGAGGTCGTCTGCTCGTGCCTTCGCGGTGCCATGATGATGCGGCAACCGTAACCGGTCCTGCGTCTCTAGTCGCCGAGAATTTCCTCCAGCGCGTAGAGCGTTTTCTGGGGTATGCGCTCAGTCGGGTAATAGCGCGTTACGATTTCCATCGCGGTCTCGTAGTCGGTGACATTCAGGTAGCGCAGCAGGTATCGAATGTCGGCCTCGTCGTGAAACTCAGGTCCCAGCCGCATACCCAGGCATTTCATGGCAAGCAGGTATTCAGGGCTGGCCGTCATCACCGAGAGATTTGATAGTTCAAGAAATGGCTGATAGTCGCCCCGCTGGCTCAGATAGCCCTTGACCGCGTCGTTTAGCCAGTCTGGAGGACATTGCTCCTCGTCGGCGATGCGTTCTGCCGCCTTGCGAATCACGTCGGCGGGACGAAAGAAGGCGTCCAGGTCCTGTGTGCTCTGACGCGCCTCGTGTAGGAGACACATGACGGCGCCACCCACAAGATAGATCTCCCCCCGGACATCGACTTCCGCAAGTCTTTCGTTCAGAACCGCAAGCAGGCGGTGAATGTCGTCGCGATGGAGCATCATCAGACTCTGTCGCCCAAGGTGCTGTCTACGAACAAGTTGCGGCGGCGGAAGGGTGGAGGAGACGACGTCAGGAGGTGCAGTCTCAGCGACTCCAGCCGCGACGCGAACCAGGGGGCCTCCAGCGGCGGAATGTCTTTCGGCCACTCCGGCACCGGCACGTGCTTGCTTGCGCACGCGTATTCCACCATCGCCGCAAGGCAATTCGAGGTCCATGCATCCATGTGCCTGAGGTCTGCAGACTGCACGGCGACCTCCAGTCTGGTCGCGCTGCACCGTTGGAGAAAATCGTGAATCGCCGCAAGCGTCAGCGACTGCGGGGAGGGGTCTGACTTCAACCGGTTGATCAGTCGCTGGAACTCGTCGGACGGCGGCGGCAGCAATCTGCTCAGCACCCACTTGGACACATCTTCTCCCGCGCGCGCGGCCTGTGCCTTGATTTGTTTCTTCTGCTCCGCGCTGATCCGCAGCTGAAGTTGTTCGGTCTTGGCCATGCAACTATCGTAGTGATCGCTTCCCGAAATGTCCATACGGTGTATTGACAGTGTGACAGCTTTCCGTTGTTTGTGTGCATGCGACACCTTGACGTGCGCCTGCCAGGAGCCATGTTGACTAATCCGCCTCAATCGCGGACTGTGCGTCATATCCATTGTGAGCGGGGAATGAGCTGTTCGCATGACACGCCTGCGTCGATCGGTACATTTCGTCCCGGGCGGCAACGAGCGGATGCTCGTCAAGGCGCTCGCTACCAACGCGGACAGCCTGATCTTCGACCTGGAGGATGCGGTCACGCCCGATCGCAAGGACGAGGTGCGTGGCATGGTGGCATCGTGGCTCGCCGACACCGACTTCGGCACGAAGGAAAAGACCGTGCGCATGAACCCGCTGGACACGCAGTGGGGCCATTCGGATCTCGAGGCGACCATGGTTTCGCCCCCGGACGCGTACGTGGTCCCGAAGCCGGAAACGCTGGAGGGTCTCAACGCCATAGATGCCGAGTTGTCGCGCCTCGAACGATTGCATGGACATCCCGATAGGGGAGTGGGCCTCATTCTGATCGCCGAGACGCCGTTAGGCGCGCTCAACAACCCGACCTTCCCGGGATGTCCCCGCGTCGAGGCGATGACCTGGGGCGGGGAGGACATGTCTGCGGTTCTCGGCGTGCCCGGCAACCGGGATGCCCACGGCAACTACCTGTCCGTGTACCAGCACACCCGCGTGGTGACCCTGCTGAGCGCGGCTGCGGGTGGCGTGCAACCTCTCGATGCCGTGTACGTCGACTTCCGCGACATCGACGGCCTTCGAGAGGAGTGCGAGGAAGGGGCGCGGCTCGGCTTCACCGGCAAGCTGTCCATCCACCCGGACCAGATCGACGTGATCAACGAAGCGTTCACGCCGGCGCCGGAACTGGTTGCCGAGGCGCGGGCCCTGATCGAGGCGTTCGATGAAGCCCAGGCCCAGGGCCGCATGGCGTTTTCGTTCAACGGCCAGATGGTGGATATGCCGCACCTCAGCCGCGCCCGGGCGCTGCTGGAGCGGGCGCGGCTGATCGAGGAGAACGCGTCCTAGGAGCTTGCGCCGTAGGATGATGCCCTGATCGCGCGACCGCCGCCGAGCGAACGTCGGCGGACGGCGACCGCCCCGGTCTTGGGGACGACGGGTGATTCGCCCGGCCCGAGGGCTATAGCTTTTCCTTATGGGCAGGCCCGGAATCATAGCGAACGGGGCCGCGAAGCCTGTTCTCAGGCCGCCTGGAGGCCCCGCAGCCGCCTGATGTTCAGCGCCAGGCACACCAGGCCCCACTCGCCCCGCGCCTTGTCCAGCCCGCGCACGCTGAAGCGACGGAAGCCGAGCGCCTCCTTGATCCATCCGTTCGGCGCCTCCGACAGCCACTTGCGCTCGGCGTATCGCGCCCGCCCCGCCGCCGTCGCCAGCTTCTCCGCCATGCGCGCCTTCGCCGGATGCTTCTCCGCGTCCGCCGACACGTCGCGCCGGCCCTCCCGGCCCAGGGCCACATAGCCGTCCACGCCGCGATCCTCCAGCGTCGCGAGGTCCGCCTCGTTGCAGTACCCGGCGTCCGCCAGCGCCGACGCCGGGCGCTCTCCGAAGGTCGTCTCCACCTCGTCCAGCAGCGGCACCATGCGGCCCTGGTCGGTGGCGCTCGACGACACCTCGGTGGCGACGATCAACTGGTTCTCGCCCTCCACCGCCACCTGCGCGTTGTAGCACTGCTGGAAGCCCTCCTGCGAGGTCTTCATGATCCGGCTCTCCGGGTCCGTGAAATTGTCCTGCGCCTGCTCCTCCGGCTCGCCGTAGGCGCGCTTGTAAGGCCGGCCCCCCTTCGGGTTCCGCTTCATGCCCGGCTTGCGCCCGCGCGCCGCGTCCGCCTCCCGCTGCCGCGCCTCCAAACGCTTCTTCGCCGCCCGGATCGCCGCCAGCCGGTCCTCGCGCCGCTTCAACTCCTGCGGCAACTCGTCGCCCCGGAAATCCTTCCCGAACCGCGCGTCCTCCGCCGCGTCCGTCTCCCGCGCCCGATCCAGCAGCGCCCCGATCTCGCCCTCCAGACGCCGCTCCTCCTCCAGCATCCGCCCGTAGCTCATCGCCTTGCGCTTGCTCGCGTTCGCCCGAACCTTCGTCCCGTCGATCGACAGCTTGCCGAAGTTCGCCACCCCCATCTCGCGCGCCAGCCGAACCACCTCCGCGAACAAACGCTTGAAATCCGCCAAGTGCCGCCGCCGAAACTCGCAGATCGTCCGGTGGCTCGGAAAGTTCCCCGCCGCCAGCACCCGGAACGCCACATCCTCCTCCAGCCGCCGCGCCATCCCCCGCGACGAGAACACCCCCGTCGCGTAGCCGTAGATCAGAACCTTCACCATCATCGCCGGCTCGTACGGCGACTTGCGCCGCCCGTCCCCCTCGTACGGCGCGTAGAACGCCGACAGGTCCAGCCCGTCCACCAGGTCGCTCACATGGTCCGCCAGGTGGCCCTCCGGCAGCCACTCCCGCAAACTCGGCGCCAGCAGCAGCGCCTGGTCCGGCTGGTACGGGCGAAACGTCGTCGGCATCGCGGCTTCCCACAAACAACTATGCGCGTATTATCCCATTTCGTTTCCTACGGCGCAGGCTCCTAGGGGTCGACTGGACTGGGCGGAAGGCCTACATGCCCTGCACGGTGTTGTCCGCAGGGGTGTCGGAAGCACTCCTCAGGAAGTCCCGGAGCTGTCGGTCGTGCCGCCGCGTCGCGCCTTTTTCGTGTATGTACGGTTCCCAGCGCGGCGAACTCGCCGCTTCGGGCACGTCGCCTACCACCGTCACGCGCTGGATGATGCGCTCGCCGTCGAAGTCGTCGAGCACGAAGTGCTGGGTACACCGGTTGTCCCAGATGGCGACCGTCCCTTCGGACCATTGATAGCGCACGGTAAACCGCGGACTCGACACCCACCGTGTCAGGTAATTCAGGAGCAATTCGCTCTCCTCGTGGCTCATCTCGACGATGCGGCGCGTGAAGTGCTCGTTGACGAACAGCGATTTCCTGCGGGTCACGGGGTGAATGCGCACCACCGGGTGGGTCGCCATCACGTCGGCGCGGTTGTGGGGATGGGCGTCGTGCAGCGCGGTCAGGCCCTCGCACAGGTCGCGTAGCGGCGCCGATAGCTCGTCGTACGCCTTGTACATGTTGGCCCACATCGTATCGCCGCCCACATCGGGGCACGTCACTACCCGCAGGATGGACAGGATGGAGGGTTCCGACTGGAACGTCAGGTCGCTGTGCCACTCGTCGGCGACGCCTCCACGGCTTCCCACGAGTTCAAGGATCTCGGGGTACGGCGTGCGGTTCCTGACGTTGGGATGCCCCTCGATGTGCCCGAAGTGTTTGCCGAACTCGATATGCTCTTCTGTCGTCATGTACTGCCCGGGGAAGAACAGGACGAGATGCTCGTGGAGCAGATCCAGGATCTCCTCCGCCTCGGCCGGGCCGGCGTGTGCCAGCGATATGCCGCGCACCTCGGCACCGAGACTCGGCGAGACTTTGGATACTTCGTACTGATTGATCTTTGGTCTGGTCGCCATCCGGGCCGCCCTCCTGGATGCCTGCTGGATGGTTCCAAAGGCTACTAGGGTGCATGGGAATAGGCCAGCGACGGGTCGCATCCCTCTGCATGACGAGCATCCGAAGGGGACCGCCAGGTGGCATAATCCGGAAGGACACGACGGAGATCATGGCCATGGTGAAGAAGCTGGCGATTTCGGTATTGGCCACTGGCTGTTTCGCGGCGCACGGCGCGGGGATCCAGGCCGATCACATTGAAACCCACCGTGGCGTTACCCCTTGGGGTGGCGATCACGAGAGAGTGGAGGCGGGCCGGTGGACCCAGGACGAGGAGGGGCGCACCCGCCACGATATCGACGACTGGACCCAGATCGTGGACCCGATCGAGGGCGTCGTGTGGAGGGCCAACTCGAAGCGCGGCAGATATAGCGAGGCGCGAAGAAGGGTCGCCACTGCGCCGATGGGCACTCCGCTGATCGATTTGCCGGGATCATTCGCCGGTCCGAACGTCCGGGAGATTTCGCGAACCGATTTGGGCACCCGGGAGATCAACGGTGTGGAGTGCGAGGGGACCCTGGTGGAGGTCGCGATGACTGGCGGCGGCTTCACCAGGCACTTCGAATTCGAGGCGTGGAAGACCGAGGCGTTCATCTTCCCGTTCAACGTGGTATTCGCGACCCGTTCCGACGACGGCGAGCAGAGGACGGAACTGCGCAACATCGTTGAATTGACGGACACCCAGATGGAGGGGATCTTTCCGGCCGGACGAAGACTGGAAGGAAACGCGCTTTCAGATAGTGCGTACCAACGTCGCCTGGAGCGGCCTGTGGCCGTTCACGAAACCGGGGACCAAGGTCACCGGTACCATCTGGCCCAAACCCCGAGAACGGGATTGGTAGCGGCCCGGAGTCAAATGACGTGATGGCAGAGGTGGCCACCTACGAACTCATCGACCATGTGGCCGTGGTCACCATGGACGACGGCAAAGCCAACGTCTTCGGCCCGGACATGATCGCCGCATTGAACAGCCATCTCGACCGGGCGGCGGACGATGCCAAGGTCGTCATGCTGACTGGACGCCCGGGTCTGTTTTCCGGCGGTTTCGATTTACGGGTGATTCGCGGCGATGACGAGGAAACGGCGCGGAACATGACCCGTGGGGGCGCACGCCTCCTCATGCGCCTCTACGGTCTGCCACAGCCGCTGGTGATCGCTTCCACGGGGCACGCGGTAGCCCTGGGCGCGTTGTGCCTCCTGACCGGAGACTACCGGGTCGGTGCAGACGGCGACTTCCGAATCGGGCTGAACGAGACGGCGATCGGCCTGGCCCTGCCGCCCTTCGCCGTGATGCTCGCTGACGAGCGGCTGTCGAGGCGTCACCTGGCCCGGGCAACCCTCGGTGCAAGGATATTTTCACCAGCGGGAGCCAGGGACGCGGGATTCCTGGACGAAGTGGTTGCGCCCGAGGAGCTTCGGGAGTCCGCTCTCGACGTGGCCCGCCAGATGGTGGATCTTGACGGTTCCGCTTATGCGGGAACGAAACAGGGGCTAAGGGGCGCTTCCATCGCCAGGATTCTTGAAAGACTGCGTTAGCCGATTTCTATCCGCTTGGGACGCTAACCGCTCCGAAACGCCCTGCGGAACACGCGGATGGAAACCCACGTGGCGGCGGACCCGCAGATGAGGATGACAAGGACGCCGATTGCAGGATGCACCGGCTTCAGCATATTCAGAAGGTGGCCAACTGCGAAGAACGGGAGGGCCACGACGACGAATGTGCCCGGCCACACATATGCCAGAATGCCCAGCGTCGCGAGAACCTTGCGTCCGTCCAAGACTGAATCTACGCCCCTCTCAAGCGGGATTGCTTGCGCGCTTGACGATGTCGCAGGACCTCGGCGTTGATCGCGCCCGCGTCGATTTCAATGGCGGGGTCGCCGAGTACTTCCGCGACGCGGCCATAGTTCAGAAAATACACCGAACCGTCCATCCGGCGCATGAGGAAACCGTAGTCCACCATTCGCCGCCGCAGCGTCACGTGATCGATCTCCGCCCGTACCGAGGCCAGCCAGTCAGAAAGTGCCTCGTTGACCTCCCACTCGGTGTGAGGGCGTCTCCGGGTCAGGCAACCGGCCGCCACGGCGAGTACAGCGTCGAGTTCCACTGGATGCGTCGGGAATCCCTGCAGGCGGCCAGATTGAAGAAGACGGCGAAACAGCTCCTCGACGTTCGCCCGGGTCGCCGCTGAATCCGGATTCGGCAGCCCGATATCAGGGTGCGACATTTTGCGATACCGCGGTGGATTGAAGGCGGACAGTCTATCAGGCGTGGTTTGCCCGCCGGCGCCAAGCCTAGATGCCCGGCCCGACGCGTAGCGGCGTGCCGTCGTGGAAGCGAGAGAACCGAAATCGCGTCAGGTCATGTCCGGGGAATTCGCCGAGCACGAGCGAGGCCATGACTCTGCCGGCGCCAGGTCCGATGCCGAAACCGTGACCGCTGAACCCGGTAGCGATGAACAGTCCGGGGCGGTCGTCGACCTCGTCCAGCACCGGCACCACGTCCGGCGTCATGTCGATCATACCGGCCCAGGACTCCACGAGCGGTATTCCTTCCAGTACCGGTACGCGCTTTCTGATGGCCTCGGCGAGCCTGCGCAAGGCGCGGTCAGATGGCGGTGGGTTCAGCACGCGGTCGCGTTCAAAAGGGCTTTCCCCGTCGTCACGCCAGGTCCGCGGCTTCATGCGGCCGAGCAGTCCGTCGAACCGTAGTTGAAGGTTGCCCGCGTTGGCTTTCAGGATGTGCAGGAAACGTGAGAAATAGCGGAATGAGTCGAGGCTCACCAAGTGATCGTTTGTCCCGGCGGCCGAGACGGTGTATCCGCCGTCCTGACGGCGGCGGAATCCGAACCCGGGAGCCGAAGCATTGCCGTCGTAGAAGTCGGGCGCAGGTGCCGTTCGCGCCACGGTCGCCCGAAACGTGAGCTGCGGCAGGTCGAGCCCGACGTGGCGCAGGAGGAGCGAACTCCACGCACCGCACGCGCAGACCGCCGCCTGTGTCCTGACACGTCCGAGTTCGGTGAAGACGCCGGATACGGTGCCCGCCTGGAACTCGATCCCCCGCACCGCGCAGCGTTCGATGATCCGACCTCCGGCGCGCCGAACCGCCCGTGCCAGTGCTGGAACCGCAATGAAGGGCTCGGCGCGCGCGTCGCTCGGCGTATGCAGGCCGCCCGCATAGCGTCCCGGGAGGCCGGGGATCAAGGCATCCACTTCGCTGCTCGTGAGCAGTCGGGTGTCCAGTTGATGCTGTTCCGCGATCTTGAGCCACTCCTCGTGCTTCGCCATCTGGCTTTCCGTGTCGGCGAGGTAGGCAACGCCCCGGCGCGCGAAACCGATGTCTTCGCCGATCTCCCTGGACAGCCCCGCCCATATCTCCTGGCTTTCGATGACGATGGGCAGTTCGTCCGCATCCCGGGCCTGCTTGCGAATCCACCCCCAGTTGCGGCTGGACTGCTCACCCGCCACCCGTCCTTTTTCGAGGACGAGGACGTCGATGCCACGCTTCGCGAGGAACCAGGCGGTGGAGATGCCGGCCACGCCGCCACCGATGATGACGACGTCGGCGCTTTCAGGCAGTTCGTCCTGAAACGAGATGGGGCTTTGGTCGCTCAGGACCATTCGGGTTGTTCCTGTTGCTGCGTGAGGGGATGCGCCTCGATCAGAAAAACGCGAACAGGCGCATCTCCACGCTGTGCCTGGGCGCGGCCTTCGGGCCCGCATCCGGCAACTCGAAAGCGGTGTGCAACGTGTATCGCGCCCGCCCGTCCGTAGCCGAGTCGTAGACCTTGAAGAACACTGCCTCGTCCGGCGCCAGGTACGGATAGTAGAAGAACCGGTGCTTCGGGTTGTAACGCGCCCGCCAGACCTCCCCCACACGCCCGGGTGCTGGTCGGGGCGCTGGAATGAAATCCGCTTCGTCCACCGTGCGGGCATCGGCGACGGTGATCGGGTCCGATTCGATCCGATGACCGATGGGGCGCCATGCCTGCACGATGGCGAACCTTCGCTTGAGCAGCGTGTCGGCTTCTTCGGGCAACAGGTCACGCACGCGTTTTCTGGCCGACCAGTGCGTATAGTCGTTGTGCACGCCCCTCGCCGGACCCTTGAGCCCTTTCGTCCGGCGGATTTCCTCGTCGCCGTGACGCACCGTGTGATCGAAGATGTGGATTCGGGACGCACCGGTGCAACGTTTCGCGATCTTTTCCATGGCCGGGTAATAGATTCGCCTGACGCATTCGGCGTCCAGGAAGTCGATCGGTGGCAGCACGTCGCGCTGCAGTTCGAATCCGTGCACGTCGAGCGTGATCGGCTCGGGCCATTCGCGGGCATTGAAAACCGACACGTCGTGCCGGGCGGTGCCGCTGCCCAGGTTCCGACCCTCGGAATCGGGCGCCGCGATCTCGTAGTAGTACTTGTCGCCCTCGTTGGTGGCGTAGCCCAAGGAGGTACGTACGGCGTGCTGTTCAAGCGTGGAAGCGGGTTCGGCCATCATGGAGCTCGGCGATTGGGTTCCCGGGGATTATAGAAAAAATGGCGTTCGTGGCGCGCAGTCGCCAACGGTGCTAAAAGTCACGGGCAGGTCATCAGGTAGCGCGGTAGTGCTCGATCTCGGACTGAAGTCATGGCGATACGGGCGCTGGTTCCTGCGGCAGGTGGCGCGCCAGTTTCGCGATGACGGTTGCACCATGGCCGCCGCCGCGCTGACGTTCACGACGATGATCGCTGTGGTGCCGTTCTTCGCGGTCGTCTACCGGATCCTGTCGCTTCTGCCGGAATTCGCTGGTGTCGGCGACACGATCACGAGCTTCGTCTTCGAGACCTTCTTGCCCGGCTCCAGCGAGGCCGTGCTCGACAAGGTGCGGGAGTTCTCCGCCAAGGCGAACGAACTGACGCTGGTCGGAGTCGGTGTCGTGTTCGTTACCACCATGCTCATGCTGATGCGCATGGAAGAGTCGTTTAACCGCATCTGGCACGTTGCGAACACCCGTGCCGGCATCGCGCGGTTTCTCTCCTACTGGGGGATCGTGTCGTTCGGTGTTCCCATGATCGGGGTCGCTGTCACCGCCGCGAGCTACGACTTCGGTGTCGACTACCTGGCCGACCTGCGGGGTTCCTCGGTCATGGAAGGTGTTCGCGAGGCGGTTCCGCCATTGGCGACGGCGTTGACGTTCACGTTGCTCTACTACGCGGTGCCGAGCTACCGCGTTCGGTTCGACCACGCCCTGGTCGGTGGCGTCGTGACCACTGTGCTCCTGACCTTCGCGAAGGAGGTCTTTGCCTGGGCGGTTCCGTGGTTTCAGAACGAACTTGTCTACGGGGCCTTCGCGGCGCTGCCGCTATTCGTCATGGGGCTGTACTTGGTCTGGGTGCTTATCCTCGTCGGTGCGATCTGTGTGCGCACCCTGTCTCTTGTCCCCTGGGAGGACGAGCCGGATGGCGTGCCGGCGGCGGTCAAGTGCGCGAAAGTGCTGGAATTGCTGCATCGGGCGCATCTCGACGGACGTGCTGTCACGGATGCCGAAATCCTGCAGGCCGTGCCGATGACGCGGACCGAGCGGGCCCGTGTCTTCGACGTGCTGCACGAAGGCCGCTGGCTGCGTTCCACGGAGAACAAGGCCTGGGCGCTCGGACGGGGTCTTGAGAGCATGACGTTGTGGGAACTTTTCCTGCAGCTTCCCGACGGCATCGCAGAGGAGAATCTGGGGGGCGACAGCACGGTCGAGGCGCGTTTTCGGGCGTTCCTCGCCGAGGGCGCGGTCCACCTTGAAGTCAGCCTCGCCGAGCTTGCGGTCGATGCACGGTCCACCGGCGTCCGGCGGGATTGAACTGGCGCAAGGTGATAGTGTCAGGCTTTCGGGGCACGTAACGGCCCGTTTGGCCGAGTCAGAACGCCGGGGCAATTGCGTCCGGCATCAGCGCAAAGGATGGATCCATGGACCAACTGAACTCTTTCATCGACCAGGTCAACGCCTTTGTCTGGGGGCCGCCGATGCTCGGGATGCTGGGCGTCACCGGCCTGCTGTTGACCCTCGGACTGGTGTTCATGCCGTGGCGCAAGATCATCTATGGTTTCCGGCTGCTGTTCGACAGGTCCGATCCGTCCGGCTCTGGAGAAATCAAGCCGTTCAACGCGCTGATGACGGCGCTTTCGGCCACGGTCGGCACGGGAAACATCGCCGGCGTCGCAACCGCCATCGCGCTTGGCGGTCCGGGCGCCATCTTCTACATGTGGCTGATCGCGCTTTTCGGAATGGCCACGAAGTACGCGGAAGCGGTGTGCGCCGTCACCTATCGCGAAGTGGACAAGGACGGCAGGCATGTCGGCGGACCGATGTACTACCTTCGCAACGGCGTTGGCGAATTCGCTCCGGAACTCGGCAAGTGGCTCGGCCTCGCTTTCGCCGTGTTTGGCGCTGTGGCGGCATTCGGCATCGGCAACGCCGTGCAGGTCAACTCGATGGCGGCGGCTCTGACGAACAGCTTCTCCGTTCCCGCGTGGGCGACGGGCATCGTTGTCGCCGCGCTTGTGGGCGTCGTCGTCATCGGCGGCATCCGGCGGATCGGCGAAGTCGCCGGCCGGCTCGTTCCGATCATGGTGGTGCTCTATGTGGGTGCCGCCCTGGTGATCATTCTCATCAACATCGTCGACGTCCCCGCCGCGTTCGGGTTGATCTTCACGCATGCCTTCACGCCAGCCGCAGCGACGGGTGGTTTCGCGGGAGCGGCGGTCGCCGCCGCGATCCGTTTCGGCGTCGCCCGGGGCGTGTTCTCCAACGAGTCAGGCCTTGGGTCTGCCGCCATCGCACATGCGGCGGCGCAGACCAACAGCCCCGTGCGGCAGGGCATCATCGCGATGCTCGGCACCTTCATCGACACCCTGGTCGTCTGCACAATGACGGCGCTGGTCATCCTCACTTCGGGCGCGTGGACCATGATGGGCGCGGACGGCGGCGGCCTGACCGGCGCCGTGCTCACGTCCACGGGATTCCAAGCCTCCATTCCCGGTGGCAAGTACATCGTCACCATTGCCCTTGCCGTATTCGCGTTCACGACGATCCTCGGCTGGTCCTACTACGGAGAGCGGTGCTGGCAGTACCTGTTCCGCGAAAAGAGCCTCTGGATCTATCGGGGCCTCTGGGTGCTGGCGGCATTGGCCTTCGCCAACGTGAAGGTGGACTTCGTCTGGAACCTGTCCGATACGCTGAACGGGCTCATGGCGATTCCCAATCTCGTCGGCCTGCTGCTGCTGGCGCCGATGGTGTTCAAGGTGACGCGGGAGTACTTCGAGAAGGTCGATAGATCGGGGTAGTGCGGATCAGACCGCTGACTTTGCGATAAGCGGGTGAACTCCCGACAGCGATGACCGCCTTCGTAATCCTGGCCACGGTGCTGGCCACCGCGGTTCTGTCGGGTGTCATCGGCATGGCCGGCGGCGTGCTGCTGATGGCGGTGCTGGTCACGCTGCTGCCGGTAGCCAGCGCGATGATCCTCCACGGCGCCGTGCAGGCAGCCTCCAATGGCGCACGGTTCCTGTTCCTGCGCGAGCACGTGATGTGGGGGATTCTGCCGTTCTACGCTGTCGGCGCATTGCTAGCCGTTTTGCTGTTCATCGCCTTGGCGTTCATCCCGGATCCCGCCCTCGTATTGATACTGGTCGGTTCCTTTCCCTGGCTGGCACGGATTGTCCCTACGCTCAGGGGGCTCGATGTGCGGCGCCCGGCCACAGGAGCGGCCTGCGGGGCCACGGTCACGGCCGCGCAACTGCTTGCCGGGGCCTCCGGCCCGCTGCTCGACGCTTTCTATCTGCGCACCGAGGTCGACCGGCGCAGCATCGTCGCGACCAAGGCGCTGACGCAGGCAGCGGGGCACGTCGTGAAGATCGGCTACTACGCCTGGGTATCCAACGCCGTTCTCGACGAGTTCGCCATCGCCGACATACCCATCTGGCTGGTCGGCGCCGGGATCGTGCTCGCCGTGCTGGGGGCCAGGATCGGCACGCGTCTGCTCGAGAGGTTCGACGACCGGCAGTTCCGGCGCGTGACGGGCTGGGTGATCCTCGGCCTCGGCGCGCTCTGCATCGTGAAGGGTGCGCGCGACCTGTTGGTGGCTTGATGGGCCAATGGCGCCTGACTAGTATCTGGCCATGATCCCGTTCCAGGCTGTCGCGCGAACCCTCGTCATGGGGACGCTGTGTCTCGCGTTGGTCGCTTGCTATCCCCAGCGACTGGATATCGGCGACGCAGAAACTGCGGCCGAACTCGCTCCGTCCCTGGATGCGTTGCGTGAAATGGCGCCCGAATATCACCGTCGCCTGGAGGACGGGACCTTTGATTCCCTGTCGTTGCTGGAGCAATGGGATTTTGTGGCGGAGATTCGCGAACTCGAGGATGCCCAGCGGAAGGCAGGGCGTGGGAGCTTCCAGGCAGAGCAAAGGCAACGGACCCTTGAGTTCCTTGACTCGATTGAGGCCATGCCGTCGGAATTCGCAGAAGAGTCCTTGGCTTTTCGGCGCGAAATGCTGTTGCGTGAGTTAAAGCTTGAGAGTGATTCCCTACGCATGGAGAACTGGGCTTCGGGGTTCGCGCGACTACCGACCGTGAAGGACGCTCCTCGATGACGGCGCGAACGTCCAGGATTCCGGAATGAACGGCGTGCGGACCTTGGCACTTGGGGCAATTTGCCTGGTTGTGGCCGCCTGCGGCTTCGGGAGTATCGGTGACGCGAAAACCGGTGCTGAACTGGCTCCGTCCCTGGAGCCGCTGCGTGAATTGGCGCCGGAACACTATCGTCGCCTGGCTGACGGTACCTTTGACTCCCTTTCGTTGGTGGAGCAGCGGAGATTCGTGGACGAGATTGAGGAACTCGCGTGGCAACGGCGCGAGGCCCAGCGGGCGGAGTCCGCTGCAGCGGTGCGGCAGTCGATCATCGAGTTTCAGGAGTCCATCGAGACCCTGGAACCTGACGTCGCCGCACGGCATCTCGCGGTCTGGCGCAAGAACCTCTTGATGTCGCTCAAAAGCGTAGACGGTTCTCTGCGTGGGAGAGCGGCGGATCTTCCCCTGCCTGGGTCAGGGGCCCGGGATGAATGAACGCTGCCTTCGTACTTCGCGCGTCGCCTGAGCCACTTCCGCCCGTTGATCGCCAAGCCCCGTAGCGTAAGCCGGCAACCGGGCTTCCCGAATACTCGTGCATACGTGGCGCGACTCGACGACGTTCAGTACTGGTGGCCGCACGCAGCTCGTGTGTTCGACCTGCACGGCATGGAAGTCGGCGAGGGTGGCGTCGAAGCCGGAAAAGGTGGAACCTTCCCTACGCTGATCTGCGGCGACGTCGTGATCAAGCTTTTCGGACACCTACCTTTCTGGCGGCGCGCGTACGACGCTGAACTTGCGGCGATGAGTCTAATTACCGATGGCCCGCACGTCCTGGCGCCGAAACTGTTGGCGCACGGGGAGCTGTTCGTCGACTCAACCAGACCGTGGCCGTACCTGGTCACGACGCGGATGCCAGGATCGCCGTGGGAAGAGACGGCATTGTCCGCAGAAGAGAAGTCAGCGATTGCTGCCGACCTTGGCGATCAGGTGCGCCGTATATCTGCCTTGGTGCCGCCCGCCGACATCGCCACGCCAAATGGCTGGCGCGGCCCGGGCCTTGTCGAAGCGGCAATGCGTTCGGCGCTGCCATCACGCCTGATTGCGCAGATTGACGACTACATCGCTGGAATGGACCAAGTTGATCGGGTACTTGTCCACGGCGACCTGATGTTCCGCCACGTTTTCGTTGAAAACGGGCGGCTTGCCGGCGTCATCGACTGGGGTGACGCGCTCGTGGCGGACCCGCATTACGAGCTTGCCCAGATCCAGCTCAACCTGTTTGACGGCGACAAGACGCTGTTGCGGACGTTTCTGGACCAGAGTAACTGGCCTGTCGAGCGCGACTTCGCGCGCCGGGCGTTGACCGAGGCGTTTCGCCGGCAGGCGGTGGGTCTCGCCCAGCACCGGACGATGGATGTGTTTCACAAACTCCCGCGGATGCTGAAACTGGAAGACATCGCGACGCTGGATGACCTGGCCGAAGCCGTGTTCGGTGTGTAGCGGTGCCGTAACGAAGCGTGAACGGCGGCTTCGTATCGGCGTGTCCGGAACTCACCTGAACCGCCGCCTCAATATTTCGAGAGCATCTGCTGCCCCGCCGTACTCAGCCCAGCCCGCGGGCGTGCCTCCGTGCGCTCCGTCCACGATGGTGGCGTCCGCGCCTCGGTCGAGGAGCAGACTAAGGCAGCCGACGCAGTTGTGCTGTGCCGCAAGGTGCATTGCCACCGCATCGACGCCATGGCCTTCGCCGCCCCAGTCGTGGCGCAGGTCCGGATCCGCGCCGTGGTCGAGCAGCCAGGTGGCGGCCTCGACCTTGTCGCTGTAGCAGGCCCACAACAACGGCGTGCCCCTAAAGGGATTTGCGTTGACGTCGGCGCCGAGACCCACCAGCACGGCCATGGCTTCGCACTGGTTGTTTCGCGCTGCCCACGTCAGTGCTTCGTCAATGACCTCCTGGCGCTCGAATGTGCGGTTCCAGGCCGGAAAGAACTCCGGGGCGTAGAAGTCGAGGCCGAAGTACGTGTCGGGTGTGAGTTCGTTGCCCCTGATGAACTTGCCGAGATCGTTCCCCAGCCCAGCCGCGGTGCGGAGATTGTCGGGGTAGGGCGGCGTAAGCACCTCGCCCATGTAGGCCTTGGCGTAGAACAGTGCGTATGACAGAGGCGATCCTCCCGGCTTGCCATGGGCGTCCGTCCTGAGGGAAGCACCGGCTGCAAGAAGCCGTCTCGCCAGGTCTGAATGACCGGCCATGCCTGCGGTATGCAGCGGCGTCCAGCCGTCCCTGTCGGCGGCGGATGGGTCCGCGCCCGCCCGCAATATCAGATCGACTGCAGCATGCTGGCCGGGCGTTCCGGGATCCAGGGGGATCGCAATGTCCCCCGTGGCCGCCCGGCAGGCGAGATCCAACAGCGTCCGCCCGTGGGCGTCGCAGGCGGTGACGACTTCCGGAGAACTGGCCAGCACGGCGCTGAGGGTCTCGAGATCGCCGTCGCAGGCGGCGGCTACCGCCCGTGCCATGGTCTCTTCGCTCAAGTCGTGCGGCCCATGGAATCCGCGTTTCAGCTGGACTCGCCGGTATAGAACGCAGTCGTGCGATCAGCCGCGACGCGCGCTGCGTCGGGGTCGATCCCGCTCGCCACGGCCGCTTCTCGCCATCCCTCGCTGCTCCCGGAGATAAACGCCTTGCCGTCCGGGGAAGTGGAAAAAGTGGCTTCATCCGGCTTCGGGGCGGTCGGTTGCGCGAGATACAACGAGAGTCCCAGGGCCGCCAACTCCCAACCGACGCCGACCGCGCCCGGGCCGAATTCGGCCCAGTGCTCCGAGTCGAGCGCGGTGTGCGTGAGTGCGAGGCGCGTGTCGCCAGTATGGTCGCGGGATAGACGCAACTCGACCCAGCTCACATCCCCGCCGAACTCCCAGGTGAACGCCAGATGCGTCGGTGGGTCGCATCGGGTGATGATGCCGCTTGCATTGCCTTCCAACTGGTAGGATCCACCGGTTTCGAGCTTGCCGCTGATAGGCAGAAACCAGCGCGGAAGGCGCTTGGCGTTCGTGATGGCATCCCACAGATCCTCGATCTTCGTCGAGCAACTGCGGACCAGCGTGACCGCGCGAGCGAGCTTTCCATCGCGTTCCAGTGACGACGCGCTGCGCTTTGCGGCACGGAGGTGATCATCCACATCGAATTTCACGGAAGTTCCTTTCTTGTAGAGGCCTTGGGGCGTAGGTGTTTATATGTTGGCGACAAGTCGAGTATCAGCTTTTCCGGCGAAGATTGGCTCGAGTCAAGTCCGTAAACCGGCATCGCTTGATGCCTGCCTCTTCAGGCGGTCAACGTCGGCGCGAGACTGGTTTTCGTTCTCGGCCCAGGCGTATACGTCGGCCCAATTCACCTTCTGGTGCTTCGCAACCATGACAGCCTGATCCCAGGATGGGTTGTCCTTGAAGTAGTAGTAGGCTGCCAGCCGATCAAGGACGCTCAGCGTTGGTGTAATGATGCGCAACGGCCCGTACCGCGTGGCGAGTACGGGTACGTCCTCATGCTGCACTGACGTAAGCCCGAACGCGAGTGGGCCGGGCGGAAACTCTACCAGCCACTCCGTGTTCGGGTGTTCGAATAACCGAGTGTTGCCGCTGGGGCGAAAGCCCAGAGGTTTGATCGCGTTTGCGAGAGCGGAGTGCGGGCTGGACGTCACAAAGTCCAGATCCGCGCTCTCGTATTCGTTGTTCGCATAGATCGAAACCGCACTGCCTCCGGATAGCGTTGCGACGATATTGCGCGCAGACAGGGCTTGGCTGATCAAGACCGCGAGTTCTTCCAACGTGGTATCCCGGATAATCATCTGTCGATGACCGACGGCGGCTTGGTCGTGCGACGGGGTCGTTGCCTTTGTCGAAAATGCCGTCGTACGTCGTCGCGCGGCAGCAATTCGATCTCTTCCCGCAGGAAGACACGTAGATTCCTTGCCGTGGGGCTTCGTTCGTTAAACTGGAATACGCGCGCTCGGCCGATCATGCGGCTGACCAGAACGCCGTTTGCCTCCAACCGGAGTAGCTGGTCCCGCACAACGCTGACGGCCAGGTCGAAAGTGCTCGCAATCCGGTTGGCATGTCCTTCGCCGTAGGCTGTGATGAATAGCAGCGCCCACGCCGCTGTACGATTGCCCAATGCAGCCTCAAGAACGGGATTCATGACGAGTCCGAATTGAAGGTAAACCAGTTAATATTAACGGTAAAACCTTATTTAAGGAAAGAGGCAATGAGGGGCCATTGATCGATCGAACTCGGCCGCTCGGAACCGGTCAAGCCACCGCCTAGCGCGCCATCAGGACGATAACCCGGTTTGGACCGGTCGATGAGGGATGGTGGATGGCCACATCCTGGCGGCCGTTGCGGTCAAGGTCGGCGAGCCGGACGTGCAGGTCGCCTGCTGCGGGCATGGCGACGGGGATCTTGACCGGGGGAGTCCGGAAAGGGTCGGGACCGTCGCTGGCAAGGAACACGGATAGTCTGTCCCAGCGATCGCCGACCAGGAGATCCTTGAGGCCATTTCCGTCGACATCGCCGAGCAGGACCGCGGGGAACAGCGGGCCTCGACGGGAGAGCGGCCGGAACGCGCTTGATACGCGCCGTTTTGCGTCGGGCTTGTCCGGATAGGTCCGGCCGCGCAGGCGGAAGAGAGCCAGGTCGATGGAGACGGCGTTTGCGGCCATGGCGCGCAGCATGCCTCCCCCGCCCGTGTCGACCGCGCCGAATATCGCATCGAGGTCGCCGTCCCCGTCGAAGTCGTCGAAGCGGTGGGTTGCATAGCCCCACGGCTCTCCGCCCGCCGATCGCCCCGGCGTATCGACGGTCGTGTCGGGCTCGGCGGAGAAAGCGGTGCCGTCGGGTACCGGACGTCCGAAATGGATCTCGAACCGGCCCCGGAGCCGCAGCGGACTCCGGCCCGAAAGCGTCAGGGTGATGAGGTCCGCCACGCCGTCGGCGTCGAGATCCCTGAAGCCCTTCAGAACCTTGTGCTCCGTGTGTCTACCGAGTCCGAGCACCATTGACACTGGATTTGCATCACCGATTTGGAACGCGAGCGCGTAAGAGCCGTCGAAGTCGAACGAAACGTCAGTCTGGAAGGTGTCCGGCGTGGCTTGGAAGGTGCCCGTTTCGTTCTGTCGGTAGAGGTCAAACCGGTCCCCGTTCCAGAAGGCGAGATCGCTCAAGCCATCGCGGTCGTAGTCCAGTTGGTGGATGCGTGCCAGATACCAGGAGATGTTCTCCGGCGTGATGCCGGCTTGGCGGTAGGTGCGTTTTTCGCCGTAAGCGCTGGCGTCGAGGAACGGCTCCGGGGAGCCGAGCTTGACCGGCGTGGCGAAGGAACCGTCGGGCAACTGCAGCGCCACCCGGAATCCGTCGACAATGGGCACGACCAGATCGTCAAGGCCGTCACGGTTCAGGTCGCGCGTAATGTCGATCCTGGGTATTCCGCCACGGTCCGGCCCCCGGTAGGTCGTGAACAGTTCTGCGAGCACCTCACTCGTCGCACTGTCCGGATCGACCGATTCGATGCGTCCGTGGCGGTAAGCGACAAGGCGGTCGCCACCCGTGCCATGCAACACGTCGACGAACAGGATGCCGGTACCAAGAGCTGCGTCCAGTGCCTGCGACCAGTCACCTCCGTCAAATCCGAAGAACTGTACGTTCTGCTGTCCGGTTTCCTCCATGTCTACGACGGCCAGGGCGGTGCCGCTGCTGAAGGACCCGGCAAGGACCGTTTGGTGACGGGCTGTCCCGGTCGCGAACTCGTGGACCCTGAACATCTCTTTCGCGGAAGACATCGTGGGCGTGACAACACACCCGATGGCTACAGCCCCGAGGAACGGCAGGGTGATCGAAGGTCTGGTCATGGCGGTGGCTAGTGTAGATGTGTCGATCAGTCCGAGCGAGAATCTTTGCGGGCAACAGAACCATGACGATGAAAATGACGGAAATCTCCAAGGTCCGAACCTGTCTCTGGTTCGATGACAACGCCCTGGCAGCCGCCCGGTTCTACTGCGGACTGTTGTCCGACAGCCAGATCCAGAGTATCGAGCGCTACTCCGAAGGTCAGGAAATGGCCGAGCCAGGCACGGTATCGCTGGTCGAGTTCACGCTCGCAGGAACGCCGTACCAGGCGATCAACGGCGGGCCACATTTCAAGCTCGACGAGGCCGTGTCGATCTCCGTCGCTACCGAGGACCAGGCCGAAACCGACCGGTTGTGGGAAGCGCTGATCGCGGGCGGCGGCGCCGAGAGCCAGTGCGGCTGGCTGAAGGACCGGTTCGGGCTGTCCTGGCAGATCGTGCCGAGACGATCGATCGAGTTGATGTACGGGCCAAAGGCCGCGCGGGTCTGGCCGGCGCTGATGCAGATGAAGAAAATCGACATCGCGGCGCTCGAAGCCGCGGCCGGAGCGGCATAGGAGGATTCGACATGGCCTACATCGACGGTTTCGTGATCGCGGTTCCGACCGCAAACAAGGCCCAGTTCATCCGTCACGCCACCTATACCGACACGCTGTTCAAGGAGCTGGGCGCCACCCGGGTCATCGAATGCTGGGGCGATGACGTGCCTGACGGAACGGTTACCGACTTTCGCAAGGCGGTGGATGCGAAAGAAGACGAGACGGTGGTCTTTTCCTGGGTCGAATGGCCGGACAAGGCGACGCGTGACGAAGCCGGGGTCCGGATGCATGAAATGATGGACACCGACGGCCGGTTCGACGAGAAACACAACCCGGTCCCGTTCGACGGCAAGCGGATGATCTACGGGGGATTCTCGCTGGTCGTGGAACTGTGACGCCGGCGGGACCATCTGTGGGATAGGGAGTCGGCATATGTCGTCGAACCTGGTAACGGTATTCGGGGGCTCGGGATTCCTGGGCCGGGAGATCGTGAAACAACTCGTTGCCGCCGATCACCATGTGCGCGTAGCCGTGCGCCATCCCGAGGCTGCATCGTTCCTCCGCAGGCTAGGGCCGGACGGCCGTGTGGAACTGGTGCAAGCCGATGTGTCGGACGAGTCGACCGTCGCCAAGGCGGTGGAAGGGGCGGGATCGGTCGTCAATTCCGTCGGCCACTACGTGGAGAAACCGGATGCCACGTTTCACCGAATCCACGCGCTGGGCGCCCAGGGCATCGCCCGGCAGGCGCGGCAGGCTGGTGTTCAACGCCTGGTCCAGATCTCGGGACTCGGCGCCGATGCGGCGTCGGACTCGCCTTATGTCCGATCCAGGGGAGTTGGGGACGATCTCGTCAGGGAGACCTTCGACGGCGTGACGATCCTGCGTCCCAGCGCGATATTCGGCCCCGGGGATGCGCTGCTCAACAAGCTTGCCGGCATCGCACGGCTAAGCCCGATCATACCCCTGTTCGGAGACGGTCGAACGAGACTTCAGCCGGTGTTCGTGGAAGACGTGGCCGAAGCCTGTGTGAGACTTCTGGAAGATTCGTCGACCGCAGGCCGCATCTATGAACTCGGAGGCCCCGATGTCTTTGCGTACCGGGAGCTGGTTCAGCTTCTACTCGATCGCATGGGCTGGCGAAGGTTGGTTGTTCCGGTCCCCTTCGGCGTATGGGACGTTCTGGCGGGCGTGATGGCGTGCCATCCCGATCCGCCGCTGACGCGCGACCAGGTGAACCTGTTGAGACGGGACAATGTCGTCGAGGAAGGAGCGTTGACCCTGGCAGACCTGGACGTTCGTCCGACGCGGTTGAAAGAGGTACTGCTCGCCTGTATTGGTGTGCGCGGTGAGACAGGTGGAACAGGCAGGGACGGACCCGTCAACCGGGGAGCCCCGGGCGCATGACTATACTCGGCAACCGCGATAAACCACGGGAAGAGGGGATGCCGACGGTGGACTTCGCTATCGAAACCCGGGGGTTGACGCGGGACTTCGGGGCCCTGCGAGCGGTCGACTTGCTGGACCTGAAGGTGAAGGCCGGATCGCTGTATG
This sequence comes from Gammaproteobacteria bacterium, assembly GCA_028821515.1. Lineage (GTDB taxonomy): Bacteria > Pseudomonadota > Gammaproteobacteria > Pseudomonadales > Azotimanducaceae > VXNE01. The sequence goes on from JAPPGA010000035.1 coordinate 133,849, forward strand.
GGTTTCTGGGCCGCAACGGTGCTGGGAAATCCACCACCATCAAGATGCTCACGGGCATCCTTGAGCCGTCGCGGGGCAAGATGTTCCTGCTGGGGACGGACTTGTCGGACGCCGCCGCCGCGCTGGCCGTCCGGCGCCGAACCGGAGTGGTGCCCGAGGACATGGCGCTGTTCGAGCTGCTGACCGGCCGCGAGTACCTGGCGTTTGTCGGGCGGATTTACCTCCTGAGCGAAGATATCCTGGCGTCGAGAATCGAAGAACTGCTTTCGGTGCTTGAGTTGGGCGCCGGGCACTCGCAGCTCGTGCTGGAGTACTCGCACGGGATGCGCAAGAAGCTGGCTCTCGCCGCGGCACTCCTGCCGGATCCGGACATCCTGTTCCTCGACGAACCGTTCGAGGGCGTCGATGCGGTTGCATCACGGATCATGCGGGACATTCTGCGCAGTCATGTGAATCGGGGGTCGACGGTCTTCGTCACCTCGCATGTGCTCGACGTTGTCGAGCGGCTCTGTACGGACGTCGGGATCATCCACAATGGACGGCTCGTGTTCGAGGGGCCGCTGGCATCGATGGGCGGCAAGTCGCTGGAGGACGTATTCCTCGAGCTTGTCGGATCCACGGAAGACACGCGATCGGGGTTGAGCTGGCTGACCGAGGACGACCGTTGACCGGGGGCCGGAAACCCGATCTCGTGAGGACCGCTGCGGCGTTGCTGCCAGAGTCCCGGGGCCGCGAGGCCTGGGTCTGGCCGGTACATCTGCGCACGGTTGTCTCGCTATGCTGGCGACTCGGGCGACGGCGTTGGGAACGGCAGGGTTCGCTCATGCGGGATCTGGCTTCCCTCGCGGCTTTCCTGGCGGTCGTGGCGGGGTGCCTGTCGTTCGTGCTCGCACTGGCGCTTGGATGGGCTCACCTTCCGCAGGCTGGCCACGGCACTGCGCTGCTTGCGTGGGGAGGGCTGATTGCAGCGTTCGTGTTCGTACGCCTGTTTGGCGTGTTTGGGAGCCTGCAGCAGGGCGAGGGACTGCCGCTCGACAACCTGCTGCACCTGCCTTTCTCGCTGCACCAGGTGTTCGTGCTGAACTTCGTGTTCTCACAACTGAATTTGACCACCATCATCTTCGTTCCCGCCTTCCTTGGACTCGCAATCGCATGCACGGTGGCGCTCGACGCTCGCAATTTCGTTCTCATTCCCGCATCGCTTTCACTATTCGTCTGTGTGGCGGCGGTCACGCACCTGGTGCAGGAGTGGATTACGTCGGCGATGGGGACAAGGCGGCGTCGTTTCCTGATCGGTTCCCTGGTGTGTACGTTGCTGATGTTCGCGATGCAGGTGTCCTACATCCTTTACCTGACCCAGCGGTCCGAGTCGGAGACGGAGGTGACTGAAGCGGTGGTCACGTCTTCAGAACCGGGATACGAGGGCGTTCCCTTCGGCGAAGCCGGTCCAGTGACCGCACAAGAGTGGGATCTGTCCAGTCATTGGCTGATGCGCGGTTGGGTGGCACCCGGCTCGTCGGATGGACGTGACGTCTTCCCCTGGTTGTCGGTGGTCGGGATGGCCGGTTTCGTCGTACTCGCGGTCTTGTGCCTCCGAGGGGGATACCGGGGTACCCTTGACAGGTACCGGAACGGTCAGACCACAAGCACGGGTCTACGAGCGAGGGTCAGCCAGCAGGGAAAGCGCATCCCGCCAAGGGCACGGGTGTCGCCCGTTATGGCCATTGCCCGCATCACGATCAAGCATTGGTTGCGCTCCGTGCACACCTTGATAAATGGTCTGCCAGCGTTGGCGGTGCTGGTCCTGTTTGGGTTCGTCTGGCTGGGAGGTACCGACAAGCCCGATCCGTACACGCTGCTAATAACGGTGATAGTGTTCATGTCGGTGTTCTGTGCCCCAACCAAACTGGCCTGCAACCTGTTTGGCCTGGACGGTCGCGGATTCCGCGTCTACCGGTTTGCAGGTGTGTCCGCCAGAACACTGCTTCTGGGCAAGTACCTGGCGTTGCTGCCCGTGTTTATCCTGCTCGCTGGAGCCGTGTTGACCGTTTCGGCGGTGATCGGGTCGATGCTGCCGACACACATCCTCGGGACGGTCCTGCAGGGAGGCATCGTTTTTCTGGCTTGCTGCGGAATAGGTGGCGCGTTCTCGATGGGTTCACCGCACGCCGTGTCCCCCACCTCGACGACCCATCGAGCCGGTTGCGCTACCGCCCTCCTGTTGGCGTTGGCGAAACTGGTGGTGACCGCGTTGTTGTTACTGATCGCTTGGCCCGCAATCGTCGCGGAACAGAGTTTCTCCGGGGACGGCCATGTGTTTCCCGTGTACCTGATGGTATCGATGATCGAGTTTGCGTTGGCGGTGGTTGCCTTCCGCGTGTTTCTTGGCCGGCAGGCGCGCGAGCTTGACGGGCGGGCCGATCAAATCCTGGAGGCGGTTTCCGTTACGGAGTGACTGTAGCCGATTCGGGCTGACAGCGAGAATGGAACAGGCTGAGAAAACCTAGTGATCCGGTCGTACACTGATAGTTCCCGTCATGCGAAGTAACAGGGGGACGATCACGTGAGTACGCCCATCTTGGACCAGCTGAACCTAGTTGTTAGCGACATGACGCGGTCGATCGAATTCTACCGAGCGATCGGCCTCGAGATCCCTGACGACACGGTCTGGAGCACGGAAACGGGAGCGCACCATGTCGTCATGAAGATGCCGGACGGGTTCGAATTGGCGCTCGACAGCCATGCCCTGGCCGAGGACTACAACGCCGGCTGGCGCCCCTTCAAGGGCGAAGGCAATCGATCCGTCATGAGTTTTCGTTACGGGGACGCTGACGAGATAGACCGGGTCTTCGAAAACGTCGTCTCCCTGGGCTACGGCGCTTCGCAGCCGCCGTACTACACCTTCTGGGGTTCGCGCTACGCCATCGTCATCGACCCGGACGGCAACCACGTTGGACTGATGAGCCCGCCGGACCGTGCGCATCGCGGGGCACCGCCCAAGATCTGATCCGAATCGGCGTTACCGCAGTTTCGGTAGCACCTCGCGCGCGAGGCAGTCCCGAACCTCGCGGAGTTCGGTGGGATCGGCACCTCGCGATCCATGCATCATGCAGACCCGGCCGAGCGGTACCTGATCCAGCATCGCGCCGAGTCGATCAACCACCTGTTGCGGCGTGCCGACCACGCCAAACCGGTCGATGAAGGCATCGTCGACCTTTTGTAGATGGACCGCGCGAACGTCGCCGTGGAGCGCGAGTTGATAGTGTTCTCCTACGTCTCGCACGACGCCGCGTTCGCTGGCCGCGACCTCGTCGAGCGGGGCACCTCGCATGCTGGAGAAGTGCGCCATGGTACCGATGCTCCCCCGAACGACGCGGCGCGCGACGGCGACATCGGGGTGGGCTGCCACATTGAGGTGGGCGCCGGTGGCGATGGTGGATGGGTCCAGCCCGGCTGCTTCCCGCGCGGAACGGGCACGGTCGATGTTGCGCTGCATGCGCTCGGCGTCCGCACCGACGGCGACGGTGATGGAGTCGGCCACGCGGCCAGCGACCTCGGAGACGCGCGGTCCGGTGGCGGCGATGTCGACGGGCGGTTTGGGGATGCCTTCGATCCATTTCAGGTGTGCCGGGTGATCGTTCTGGACAACGGCTTCGCCGCGCAGATAGCCCTGCACCTTGGCGACGTAGTCCTCCAGCACCGCAACTGATGCGGGACGAAGCCCAAGGTGGCCGAGGGAGGAGTCGCCGCGGCCGATCCCGAGGATCCCGCGGCCTCCGGATTCGACCTGAACCGACAGGATCGCGGCCGCCGTGACCGCGGCGTTGCGCGTCAGTGGATTGGTGACGCCGGTGCCAAGACCGATGCGCTCCGTCGCGACCGACGCGAGTGCCAGCGACTGGTAGACATCCCCGTTGTGATGCTGGCTGTCGGTGAAGAGCATCCCGTCCCAGCCGTCATCCTCGTAGCGCTTGGCGATGCGTCCGGCGCGGTCGGGAGCGGCAAAGTTCGTTACCCAATATTCAGTGTTCATGCGTGTCCAGCCTGGAGCGTTCCAGCGCCATGATAAGGAAAACTACGGAGACGCCGTCGTTGCGGAGCGGAGTGTCGACGGGAAGAGTGGCGTGCTAGCCAGATGCCGCGTCGGCGATGAGTGACAGCATTCGAGCGATGAAGTTGTCCTTGTGGTAGATGGACTCCTCGTGATCGCCGGTACGCACCACCACAAGATCCCGTGATGGTATTCCGGAGACGACCTGCCCCCGCGTACCGTACATGAGGAACGTATCGTCGGGTGCGCCGGGAAGCAGCTTGTGCGGGATGTTCCGGCCGTCCATCTGGCAAAAGGCGTCACCGTTCAGGTGGTGGAACAGCGCGAACGAAGGATTGACTTCCGGGGCCTGCACCTGGATCAGGTTGTCGGCATAGTCGGCGTCGACGAATTCTTCGCCCTGCCACTTGCCGTGATCCAGGATGATCTGGGCCGACTTGGCGAAGTCGGTGGGCACCATCTTGATCGACTGGTAGCCGAGGAACACCTCGCCCTTCGCGGTACCCGTGGCGTAGTTGAGTACCCAATGCGTGCCGGCCGCGAACTTGAGTGGCACGAATATCTCTTCCGCGGTCAGGTCCTCCAGGCTCTTGCCGGAGGCGCGTTCGAGGGCGGTGAACAGCAGCCGGTAGCCCGAATTGTTGTAGGAGTAGTGCGTAAACGGCGGCGCGACGACCTCTCTCGTCAGGGCGGTTTGAAGCTGCGTAACTCCGCGTTGGCCGGCGGATTCCACTTCTGCGGTGACGTTGAGGGTACCCGGCATCATCGCGAGGACATTGTGGAATGTGAGTTGTGCCTGGGCCTCGGGCATCTCGGGCACGAAATCGCGGACAGGCTGGTCAAAGCTCGCAACGTGGCCGCGCCGGATCACACGCCCGACGAGCAGGCTGAACATCGACTTGGTGCCGGAATAGGTCTGCTGCAGGTCAGAGGCCGTTTTGCCGTTCCAATACTGCTCATGCACCAGTCGGCCGCCGCGTAGGATCAGCAGACTGTCGGAGTTGTAGTCGGCGGCAATGTTGGCGGCCCTCGCTACAAGAGCGGCGTCCATGCCCGCGGATTCCAGCGTCGTCGAAGGCCAACGGAAGTCTTCGCTGGCGCGAAAGATCTTTCCGGGACGCATGGATACGCGGATTTCGTTTGCCACGGATGTCCCTTGAGAAACTGGGCGACAGTCGAGCGTGAGCCACTGCACTTCATCGGTCAAGCGATGCAGTGCGATTCCAACGCGACCGGTGAGGCTGGGAGAGGGGCTTGGCAGCCCCCCTTAAGGCGTTTTCGCGGTGGTCCCCTCCTGCGCCCTATGCCGATGGATCGCGCTTCAGACGCAACCGCAGTCCGAACCGCGCGTTCAGCGTCGTCCAGCCAACCGGCCGAGCGCGCTGAGAAAGCGACCGTTCAGCACGGCCACCAACGTTTCCGCCATGGTGAAACTGATCTTGCCGCGGGAGAACAGCACAAGCGAACGCAGCGGCGTGTCGGCAGCCATGCGCTCGACCATCTTCTGTGTCGCCTTGTCCCTGCCACCCAAGCGTTGGACGAACCGCGCCTTGAAACGCCTGGCGACAAGGCCGCCGAGCCAGGTCGTCTCGAGTTCGGACAACGTGGAGTTGAGGTGAAACGGACGTATGCCTTCGGGCGGCGGAACGGGTGTACCGAGCATGGCGGCGAAAGTCTCATCGTCGACACGCAGTTGCGTGTCCTGGAATACGGGTCGGTCCTTGCCGTTGGGTGGGGACGCTTCGGCGCGGCTCTGCTCGCCATCCACCACGAACCGTTGGCGCAGGCGGATGTCACGGCTCGACGCGCCGATGCGCATCTCGTACTCGCCGGGTGCGTCCGCCCAATCGCTCGCCTTGACGTCGTAGAAGGTGAAGGCACGCGGGTCCAGATCGACGGTGACCGACTCGCTCGCGCCGGCCTCGAGCATGACCTTGGAGAACCCACGCAACTCCTGTTCTGGACGATAGGGGCCAGAGTTGTCGATGCGGTGGACGTAGACCTGGACGATCTCGGCGCCGTCGACCGTGCCGCTATTGGTCACCGTTAGCGCCACCCGGCAGGGTTTGCCTTCATCCCGGACGACCTGGAGATCCCCGTATTCGAACCGCGTATAGCTGAGCCCGTGTCCGAACGGAAACAACACAGGTCGGCTGAAGCTGTCGAAGTGGCGATATCCGACATAGAGTCCTTCGCGGTATTGCACCTGCCGATTCTCGCCTGGAAACCACTGATCCGAGGGAACGTCGGCCTGGCGCTGCGGAAACGTCTCCGCCAGCTTGCCGCAGGGCGTCTGGCGGCCGAAAAGGAGGTCAGCCACGGCGGAGCCGCCGGCCTGGCCGCCGAGATAGGCTTCGAGGATCGCCTTTGGCGACTCGACCCAGGGCATTTCCACCGGTGCGCCGTTGGCGAGTACGACGACCGTGTTGGGGTTTGCCTCGCAAACCGCTGTAATCAGGCAGTCATGCTGGTCGGGCAGCCGCATGTGGGGGCGGTCGAAGCCCTCGGACTCGTACACCGAGGGTAGTCCTGCAAAGACCACGGCTGCATCGGCCTCGGTGGCCAAGGCTGCGGCTTCCTCGATAAGCCGGGGATCGTGTTCACTCAGTTCCGGGTCGTAGCCCTGCGCGTAGAGGAGATCGGGGGCGCTGGATCCGGCGGTACCCCGCATGGCGTCGAACGCGCAGTCGAGCCGGGTAGGCGTCACGCGTGAACTGCCGGTGCCCTGGTACCGGGGCTCTTTCGCGAAGGCGCCGATCACCGCAATTCGCGCATCGCGTCGAAACGGCAGCGCATTGCCGTCGTTCTTCAGCAGGACCGCTCCCTCGGCCGCGGCGCGGCGCGCGAGGGCGTGGTGGTCCGCTTCGGCGAATAAGGATGTGGAGCTTGACCGTGCCCTGCTTTTCAATACCAGTTCGACGACGCGCGCGGCGCTTCGCTCCAACACGTTTTCGTTCAGTTCCTTTCGGCGCACGGCGGTGACGAGCCGGCGGTCGTTCACACCGCCACTCGACGGCATCTCCAGGTCGTTTCCTGCCTCGATACCCCGGGTCCGCTCGTTGGTCGCCCCCCAGTCCGTCATCACCGTGCCTTCGAACCCCCAGTCCCGGCGCAGGACGTCGTTCAGCAGCCAGCCGTTCTCGCTGCAATAGACACCATTGAGGCGGTTATAGGCGGACATCACAGTCCACGGTTGGGCGTCCCTGATCGCAATCTCGAATCCGCGCAAGTGAATCTCTCGCAGCGTGCGCTCGTCGGCGATGACGTCAACCACCATGCGCCGGTGTTCCTGGTCGTTGGCGGCGAAGTGCTTGACGCAGGCGCCGACCCCGCGTGACTGGATGCCCTTCACCATGGCGGCCGCAAGGCGGCCGGACAGCAATGGATCCTCAGAGAAGTACTCGAAGTTCCGGCCGCAGAGGGGATGACGCTTGATGTTCATTCCCGGGCCGAGCAGCACGGCGACATCTGCGGCCGCGGCTTCGGTGCCGAGCGCTGCGCCGACCTCGCGCAGCAGGTCGACATCCCAGGTGCTTGCCAGCGCGGACGCGGTGGGGAAACAGGTGGCGGGGAGGTTCCGGGTCAGGCCGGAGTGAGTTCCGGGCGCTGCCTTGCGCACACCATGCGGACCGTCGGTGAGCGTAATGGATGGCAGGGCGAGACGGGCGATCGCCGGTACGCGCCAGACATCGGCACCGGAGCACAGTTCGGCCTTTTCCGACAGCGCCATCCTTGCGACGATGGCCTCCGCGCTCACCCGGGTCATCTGACGCCGCGCCGTTCTTCGAGCGTGGCGCGGATTTCCCTCGCCCTGCTCTCGGTGATGCCGTAGGTCGCGATCAGCGCCAAGGCGAGCAGCGATGTCGCAAACGGCACCGCGACGTCGAAGACGCGCATGAGGAACAGCGTGCGCTCGGATTGCGCGCCGCCCAGTTCCACGTCGAAGCCGGTGGCGTTCAGCAGGAAGCCGCCGGCGGCTAGGGCCGCCGCCATGCCGAGCTTCACGACCCACCAGAAGATCGAGCCGTACATGCCCTCGCGGCGTTCACCGGTCCTGAGTTCGTCCTGGTCGCAGACGTCCGCGATCATGGAGCCCATCAGCGTGAAAAGGCTGCCGAGACCGAACGCCATGAGCGGGGCCGGCAGCAGCAGGAGCCAGGGATTGTCGGGGTCGTAACAGAACCACTTGAGGCCGTATCCCACGGTTGAGATGCCGACGCAGACAAAGAACGCGTGCCGCTTGCCTATATGCGTGCCGAGCAGCGTGGTCAGGACGATGACGCCGAAAGTGGCAATGGCACCCAACATGCCCACGTAACCGATCCAGATCGCGGCGGCATCCTGATCGCCCGCAAATACGTAGAAGATGATCACGTATGCCTGGAATGCGGCAATGAGTTGGAAACCGTTGAAGACGAGGAATGTCGCACCGCAGAGTTTGAGGAAATCGATGGACCCGAGGGTCTTGCCGAATCCGACGATGAAGTCGGTGACGGCCTTGATGGCGATGGTCAGCACCTGGGTGGCCGTGGCCCCGCGCTTGGCGGTCGGATGGGAATGCTCGCCCCTGGCGTGCCGCTCCCGCAGGAAGATCGCCGGCAGGATGCCGAGGCCTGCGCAGGCGAGGGCAAGCACGATGGCAAGCGCTGCGGCACCACCGCGCATGTCGCCGAATCTGGGCAGTTCCATGAACCAAAGGAACCAGGGGGCGACCAGCCATGCCCCCTGGGCGATGAAGTTCTGCACGCCCATGAGCCGGGTGCGCTCGTTGTAGTCCGGCGTCAGTTCGTAGCCTAGGGCGACCCAGGGGGTCGCGAACACCGTATAGGCGAGATAGAAGACGAACGACCCGACGAGGAAGTAGTTGAAGTAGAACGTTTCGCTTCGGCCTTCGGGAAGTTGCCAAAGCAGTGCGAGAAGCAGGGGCGCGGCGATGGCGCCGCAGAAGATGTATGGCCTGCGGCGACCCCAGCGAGATCGGGTGTGGTCCGAAACGTGGCCCATGACGGGGTCGGTGATGGCATCCGTCAGGCGGGGCAGGGCGCCGAGCAGGCCGACCAGGGCCGGGTTCATGCCGTAGCCGAGGTTGAGCGCGATCATCATGCCGCCGCTGCCGGCGGCCAGCAGATTGTTGGCGAGGCCGCCGGCGCCGTAGGCGCCCATCTTCAGGGGATGGATGCGGTCTTCGGGCGCGGTTTGACCATGGGAGCGGGGTGGCTTCACCGCCGTTTGCCGTACACCAGAAATGGAATGTTGGCGTGGGCGGCGTGGCCCTGGCCGTAGCCGCCCTCGAAAGCGGCGACTTCGATGCCAACCACCCCCTGGTCGCCGTTGCCGAAGGCTGCAGACATACTGAATGCCAGCGCCGGGTTGGCGCATCGGCTTTGCGTCTTCATGTCCTGGTCTGATCGGGTTGCGCGGGTTTTGTCATGGACGCCCGGGTCACCAGGTCGCACTGGAACGTCTCCTGTCGGGGAGACTCGCCAGCGAGGCCGGCAATGAGGAGTTCCGTAGCCCTGGAGGCGATCGCGGCGATGGGCTGCCGTACCGTCGTCAGCGCCGGCCAGGTGTGTGTCGCCGTCGGCGAGTCGTCGAAGCCGGCGACGGACAGCATGTCCGGGACTCGGATGCCCTGTTCGTGGGCGGCTACCACCGCGCCCGCCGCGGTATCGTCGTTACAGGCGATGATGGCGGTGGGCCTGGGCTCAAGTTGCCACAGGGCGTGGAAACCGCGCTTGCCGGATTCGAAGTCGAATCTGCCGTCGACGATCAGCGACGGGTCGACGGTGAGGCCGTGATCGCCAAGACAGTTGCGGTAACCTTGCAGACGCCTGTCGGTGGCGCCATGCCTCGCGTCTCCCTTGATGAACCCTATGCGGCGATGGCCGAGAGAAAGCACGTGTTCGGTGAGCGTTCGGGCAGCCTCGACGTCGTCCGGTTCGACCGACATCCAGTCCGGGTTCGTCTCCCGCGGCGAGATGAGGGCGAATGCGATATCGCTCTCGACAAGGAGCGAGGTGATGTCCGTGCGGTCGGCGATGGGTGCTGTGAGCAAAAGGCCATCGACGCGCGTCTGGCGAACGAACTGGCGGACCATTGCGGGGGTCAGGTCCTCGTTGCAGGGCCGCAACATCAGCGCGTGTCCGGTTGCCTGGCAGGTGGCGTAGGCGCCCTCGAGCAGCTTCTGGATGTAACTGAACTCCTGCGGATTCTCGTAGAGCATGCCGATGGAGAAGGTGCGCCGGCCCGCGAGTCCGCGCGCCGCGGGGTGCGGCTCGTAGTCGAGGGCCGAGACGGCCTCCATTACCCGTTCCCGGGTCGCTGGCCGGACGTTCGGCTCGTTGTTGACAACCCGGGAGACGGTCTTTATCGACACGCCGGCGCGCTCGGCGACTTCGCGGATGGTCGCGCCGCCGCTACTAGTGGGCATGACTCACCCGGTGTCTTTCTGGTTTGCTAGTTGTCATTTATTTTCAGTTATATACAACGTATTTTTATAGCAGAACTCGATATTTGCAGACATGACGCCTGTGGACGGGCGGCGTTCCGCCTCAAACTACAGTAGCCCGTATCGGACCGGTCCTGCCAGCCGACTTTCGATTTCGTGCCATTGCTCCTTCTTGGCGGGACCGGTGGCGTCGCCGGGGTCGGCGCCCGCGCCGGCGGCGACGTGGGCAGGTTGCGGTTCGCCGGCCGCGGGCGGCAGCGGCGGGGGAGGCAAGATGCCGCAGTCGCCCTGGCCGACGTGACCGCAAATGATCCTGATGTTGTCCACCCGCAAATGGGCGTGGCTCGTGGGTTCGAGAACGAACAGGCTCAGAACCTGTTCGAGGTCGACGGGACCGCCGCCGAAATTGCTCGGGGTGTGAGCGATATCGCTGATCTGCACAGTGATGGTCGTCCACTCGTCCCTGGTCAGGGTATGGATCGGGAGATCGACGAAACCGAGATCCGGGAAGCCGCTGTCGAGCCTGACCTGCAGACTGCCCGACGCATCCGTCTCGTCGCCCGATATGTAAAGGTCGAACTGCACTTCTCCTGCATAGTCGACCGGGTCGGATGCGCTGCCCATGCCGTAAAGGGTCTGTCGTGCGAGGTTTGCCGCAAAGATCGAGAAGTTGCCCCCGCCGGCGGTATTGACGTCGATAACCATGCCTCGGTCGCCGTCGCTTACTTCCGAGAATGCGAGCGCGCCGCCCGCGTCGTTGACGCCAAAGGCCAGCGCCACCGCGTCCTCGGAGTTGGGGAACGCAAGCGGCCCGACCGTGTCAGTGTAGAGGTCGTAGACGGCGCGGTAGACGTTGTCGGGCAGCGGCGTCGTAACGGTGGGACCCGTGGAGTCGGCGAAGCTGGCGCATCCGACGCCGGTGTTCGTGTTGATGGTGCACTCGTAGACACGCACATAGTCGACTCGCAGCTCTGCGGGAAGCGCATCGGGCGTGGGGGCTCCAGGGAGGTACCCGCCGACGGCGAGGTTTAGCAGGAGGTGGAAAGGCTGGTCGAAAGGCGCGGAGTCTCCGCCGTTGACGTGCGCGTTGGTCGCCGTATCCAGGTAGTAGTTCCAGTAGGTCGAGTTTCGGACTGTGTAGTAGTGCGTTCCGTCGACAAACCAGCGGATTTCCTGCGCGTCCCACTCCAGGGCGTAGACATGGAAGCCGTCGGCCGGATCCACCTCCATGTGTTTCTGGTACTTGAAGGTGTTGAGCGGCCAGGCCATTCCGTAGTGCAGTGCGGCCTGGGCAAAGGGAGTCGGGTCGCGGGAGAACACTTCCATGATGTCGATCTCGCCGCCAGCGGCCCAGGTGCCGTAAGCCGAATCGGTGGGCAGCATCCAGAACGCGGACCACATCCCCTGGCCACGGGCGGCGTGGATGCTTGCCTCGACGCGTCCGTACCTGATGTCCAGCTTTCCGTCCGTATTGATACGCCCGGACGTATATTCGAGGCCGCCGGCGTTCTCCCGCCTGGCGGTGATGATGAGATTCCCGCTAAAGACGGAGACGTTGGCCGCCTGGTAATTCTGCAACTCGTTGTTCCCCCAGCCGGGAATGCCCTCGGCGGTGCCATCGCCAGTCTGGATGTTCCACTTGGAGGCATCGAGCGAACTGCCATCGAACTCGTCGGACCAGACCAGGTTCCAACCGTTGGGTGTCGGGGGGACGGCAGGCTGGTTGCCATCCTCGGCGGGAGCGCTGTTACCCGCGGCGCAGCCGGCGGCAACGGCCGCGGCCACGAGTGCCCGGACGCCTGCCCGCAGACGGCACTTTATCGTGTTGAGCCGGGGGCGGTGCCCGTCTGGCGCTCCGACAGGGGCAGGCATGGATGCAAAGCGCATGGCCAGCAGGGGAACCATGAACGCGGTCCTTCCGCCTCGAACATGACGAGAGATGCACGGTACGCCTGATATGACACCGTTGTCAAACGCTGGCTGGCGGGGGTGCAGAGCGGTATTCGGTGACGCGGTGGTCCGGTCCGCAAGGCAGCAACGTAGCTCGCATGCCTCAGCTTACGCCGGTTTTCGCCTGGAGGGCGAGGGCAGGCGGACGTTGTCCTCAAGTGCTCGTCGACCGAGTGTCCCCTAAGACCATTCGATGTCCTGCCTCGACGGGTTGTTTCCCTTTCGGTGGGCCCACGTTCTCGCTTTGTTGTCCCAGGGATGCGCCGCGAGCCATTTCTCGTCCATCGCCGCGCCGAGTCCGGGTCCCGGCGGCAGGCCAAAATAGCCATCCTTCTGGACCGGGAAGTCACCGACCACCGCATCCGGCAGCCAGGCATGGATCCCACCTTCCTGGATGATGAAGTTGGGGGTGCAGGCGTCGACGTGCAGCGCCGCGAGCGTGGAGAGCGGGCCGTAGCAGTTGTGGGGCTGAAAACCCACGTAGTAGGCCTCGGCCATGGCGGCGATCTTCTTCGTTTCCAGGATCCCGCCCGCATACATGATGTCGGGCTGGATGAGGTCCACGGCGTGCAGCGGCAGGAGTTTGGCGAAGTCGAACTTGGTCAGCAGCCTTTCGCCAGTCGAGATCGGGATGTTGACCTTGTCGGACACCTTCTTCAGCGCGTGGAGGTTCTGGGGCGGCACCGGTTCCTCGAAATAGAATGGCCTGAACTCCTCCATCCTGTTGCCGACACGCACGGCATCGGATGGCGCGAGGCGGCCGTGCACCTCGACCAGCAGTTCGACATCGTCGCCCACCGCCTCGCGTACCGCTTTGAGTTTCTCGATCGCCAGGTCCTCGGATGCCCGGTCGATGAAGATGCCGCGGTGGTCGAACGGATCGCCCTTGAGGGCTGTCAGGCCTTTTTCGACGTGGTTCATCGCGTTCTCGACGGATGCCTCTGGCGTGGGGCCATCCCAGCGACCATAGGTCCAGATCCGGTCCCGCACCCTGCCGCCGAGCAGTTCGTATACGGGCGCTCCCAGTACCTGGCCCTTGATATCCCATAGCGCGATTTCGATACCGCTGATGGCCGTCATCTGCACGACGCCGCCGCGGACGTGAAAATGGTGGTAGAGCGTCTGCCAGTGCTTCTCGATCTCGCCCGGATCCTTGCCCACGAGTTCCCTGCCGAACTCCTCCACCATCGTGGCCACCGCGAGCGGGCCGGAAGTCGCCTCGCTCCATCCGGTGATGCCTTCATCCGTCTCGATGCGGACAAACACGAAGTTCCGGGTAACGGTCGGCGAAAAGGGTACCCCGGCGGGAAACGCCTTGACGGAAGTGATTTTCATCGCGATCAGCCGGGGATCAGATCAGTCGATCTGGACCTGAAGTCCTCGGTTGCGGTGGCGGCGAGCTCCTGCCATTCGTCCGGCAGCTCGCTTGGCGCCTTCGCCCGCGCCAGGTAGTCCGGAAAACGCTGTGCGAGTTCGCCCAGCGCCCAGTTGAACGGATTCGGATCGTCGATGCTCTCCCGGGGCTCGTCCAGGTAGGAAAACCCCAGGTGATAATGCGGATGGTTCCTGAAGCAGTCGAAACGCAGGATCTCGTGTTCCTCTCCGTCTACCGGTCCGAACACGTGTATGGTCAGCCCCTGGTCGACGCTGAATTGACGATACGCCAATGCCAGCTTGTATGGCCCCACGGCGTTCTCCACCGCGTTCGACAGGTCCGGCGGGCTGAAACGTGTCTGCATCTTGTTCTCCTGGCGTTGGTTTTTGCCGGTCAAATGGCCGTTGATGAGAAGATACACGAATCATGGCAGCTCGGTCCCGAAACACTGCTTCGACGCGCGTCCGCATTCCACGGCGTTGGCTGGTCGCGCCCGTCCTGCTCCTGCTGGCATCCGCCGGCCTTGCCGACCAACCGCCTTATCAGCATGGCATCTCCTTGCTGCACGACCTCAAGTACGCGGCGGACTTCGAGCATTTCGACTACGCGAACCCGTCGGCGCCGAAAGGCGGAACCCTGAACCTGTCGACGACCTGGACGATCCGAAACTTCTCCGGCGCCTGGGGCACCGGGGTCGCGAATGCCGCGGGAGTGGAGAGGACGATGGACCGGCTGTTCACCAGGTCTGCGGACGAGCCCTCGGCCCTGTACGGGTGGCTGGCGGACGGGGTCGCGCTCTCGGCGGACGGGAAGTCCCTTTTCATCAGGTTGCATGAGAAGGCCCGGTGGCGTGACGGGGTGCCGATAACCACCAGGGACATGCGGTTCTCCTACGACGTGATGGGCGCGACGTCACTGGCCGGAAAAACCTACTGGAAGTCCTGGGTCGACGCGTTCGAGATCATCAATGACCGGGAACTGGTGATCCGCCACAAAGACGTCTTCACCCAGTCAAACCTGCTGGCGCTGACCACGTTTCCCGTGCGCCCGGCGCACTACTACGCGGACCGTGATCCGGGGGAGGCCACGCTGGAGCCGCCGCTCGTCAGCGGCCCGTACCGGATCGCCGCGTTCGACCGCAACCATGTGATCTACGAGAGAGTGGAGGACTACTGGGGCCAGGATCTCCCAGTCAACCGGGGCCGCTACAACTTCCAGACCATCCGCTACGAGGTGTACCGGGACGCCACCGTGGCGCGGGAAGCCTTCCGCAAGGGACTGTTCGACCTTTTCCTGGAAACCGACGTTCGGTATTGGGTCGATGCGTACGACATACCGGCCGTGGAGGAGGGCCGGATACGCAAGGATACCCGCAGTATCAGGAGGTACATCGGCCGGGCGCGGGCGCTGGTCTTCAATCTTCGCCGTGAAATGCTGCGTGACGCGAGGGTCCGGGAAGCGTTGACCCTCGCGTTCGACTTCGAATGGCAGAATCGCGTGTTTCACCACAACTCCCAGCGCCGGGCGCTGAGCTACTTTGCCGGCTCGTCCTTTGCGGCCAGGGGATTGCCTTCGGCGGCGGAGAGCGCGCTATTGGCACCGTACCGCGACCGGCTTCCCGAACGCGTGTTCACACAGTCGTTCGAATTGCCGCGCTCCGCCGGATGGGGACCGCATCGGGAAGCGCTGCAACGTGCGCGGCGCCTGTTGGCCGAGGCCGGTTGGACTTTCGTGGACGGCCGGCTCCAGGACGCGAGCGGACAGCCTTTCGAGCTTGAACTGGGTACGCAGTGGGCGTGGGCCAAACGCGTGCTGCTTCCCTATGTCGAATCGCTTCGGGTGCTCGGCGTCGATGCCAGTTTTCGTTTGCTCGACAACGTCATCGCGGTCAAGTACAAGCGACAGCGCCGGTTCGACGTGTTCCTGATCGGCCACGACCTGGTGAATCCACCCATGGGTCAATTGCACACCTATTTCGGTTCCGAGGGCGCCGGCCGCGAACTGGGCGGCAACCTGGCGGGAATTGAGGACCCGGTCGTCGACACGCTGATCGAACTCGCCCAGAGTGCTCCGGACATCGAGACCGCGGCGGTCGCGTGCCGGGCACTGGATCGCGTCCTGACGTGGGGCTTCTACCACGTTCCCCTGAACACGACCGATGATGAGCGCATCCTTTACTGGGACAAGTTCGGCCATCCCGATGCGTCTGCGGCCGTATACGAACACCTCCTGGACGGCCTGGCCCGGGTTATCGACATCTGGTGGGTCGACGACGCGAAGGTCGCGTCGCTTACATCGGAAGGACGGGGATGAGGAGTGGTAACGCCATAACGGTTCGGACGCCGCGAGTCCCGACGTTGAGCACGACCTGTCCGATGCGCTTGGAGTCTCTTATGACCACACGCGTCCCTGCCATCCCCGAGTCCTGTGGAGCGCGTCGAACTCGGCGTCTTTGGAAACCAATGCCCAGCCCATCTCGATCGCGGTTGCGGCGATGAGTCTGTCGAATGGGTCCCGGTGTGCCCAATCGAGGGCTCCCGCCCGAGCCGCGACCGCGCGCGTGAAGGGAGCGGATACCGTCTGGGTCTCGGTCAGCAGCGCATCGATGTGCGGCACGATCTCCGGCCATTTGCCCAGGCGCGCCTTGCGAACGATCTCGTAGACGCTGATGGGGCTAACGTGGACTGCGTCTGCCTCGATGATTGCCGTCTTCGCATCGCTGCCGAGACGAGACGAGTCCATCAGGCTCCAGATCCACGCATGCGTGTCGAGCAAGACCGCGCTCACTCCTTGCCTTCCCAGAGAGCCAGTTCGTCCTCGTCCATGGGTTCGTTGAAATCCGGAACGGCGTCGACCAGGTTTGCCAAGGTGTCGAATTGGAATCCACCCGGCTTTACGGGCACGAGCCGAACCGCCGGCTTGCCCTTGCGTGCGATCACCACGTCGTCGCCAGCTTCGGCGGCGGCGATGAGTCGCGAGAGCTGGGATTTTGCATTGTGGACGTTTACAAGCACTGTCGCCCCCCATCTAGCTAGACTAGCTAGTATATGTGCGGCGACTCTTGGCGGCAAACGGCTTGCGGCTTGTTCCATTCGCCAACTGTCTTGTGGGCTGCGAGAGCCGGGCTCCGACGGGCAGGGCACCGGCGGGGCCGGGTTCAGCCAAAGAGGTTCGCGGAGGCTGCGTCGAGCTTCTCGCGCACGGATTCTTCCAGCGTCCAGCCGATCGCCCCGAGGTTGTCGTCGAGGTGCGCGACCGTGTCGCCGCCGGTGATTGCCACGGTCAGTTCCGGATGGGAAATCGCCCAGGCAAGCGCGACCTGTGCCGGCGTCTTGCCCAGTTCGCGCGCAACCTCGATGACGGTCGAGATTGCCTTGCCCCTGTCGCCCGCCATGTTTCGGTGGTACTCCTCGACGCGCGATGCCCAATGCGTTCCGGCCGGGGGATCCGTATCGGGCGAATACAGGCCGCTCAGGAGCCCGGTGCCCAGCGGGCTGAACGCCATGGCGCCGAGCCCTTCCTCTCGAATGATCGGGAACATCTCCCGTTCCATCTGCCGATAGATCAGGCTGTAGCGGTGCTGGACGACCATGAACGGCGTCGCATGGATCCGGTCCGCAGTCCAGAGCGCCTTGCAGACTTGCCATGCCTGGAAGTTGCAGCACCCGATGTAGCGGACCTTGCCGGATCGGACCAGGTCGTCCATGGCTCGAACGGTCTCCTCGATCGGCGTGGTCGGGTCGAAACGGTGGATCAGGTAGAAGTCGATATGGTCGGTGCCGATGTTCTTCAGCGACCTCTCCGCCTCCCGGATGATGTGGTAGCGGGACGCCCCGTGATCATTCGGTCCGGGACCGATGACCTGCTCGACCTTGGAGGTGATCAGGACGTCGTCTCGCTTACCCTTGAGTGCCTTGCCCAGGATGGCCTCCGACATCCGCACGTTGGCCCGGTCATCCATCAGCCCGTAGATGTTGGCGCAGTCGATGAGGTTGATGCCGTTCGCGATCGCGTGCTCGATCATCCGCTGAGCTTCGGCGGCGTCGTTCTGGCCGCGCAGCCCAAGACCGACCGCCAGTTGGCTCACGCGGACGCCAGCCTTCCCAAAGTTCACATATTCCATGGACTTACCCTTAAATATTCGTTCTGGTTATTATATTGGAACTACGCGTCCTCAAGCACGAATTCAGTGAGGACGCGGCCGGGCGCCTTCATCATCGCGAGGCCTTCCTCCGCCGTCTCTGTCGTATTGAAGAAGTACTCGATCCGGTTACCGTCGGGATCGCGGAAGTAGACGCTCTTGGTCATGCCGTGATCGGTGAGGTGATCGATCCGGGCGCCACAGGACTTGAGGCGTCGATAGACCTCCTTCAGTTCGCCCAGGTCCTCGATCTGCACCGCGATGTGATTGAGGCCGAGGTCGCCAGCCGGCGCGGCATCTTCCGGCGCCTGGAACAGCGCCAGGTCATGATGGATCTTCCCGCAGGTGAGAAACGTGCCGTTACCGCGCTTCAGGGAGACCTGAAAGCCCAGTACTTCCGTGTAGAACCTCTCGGATTCCGCGAGGTCCCGGACATTCAGGACCACGTGACCTATGCGCTTGGGTCTAACCATTGGAGTCCTCCTGCAGCGGCTTGCCCTGGATTGGGCTAACCGGATCTGGTCGTGTCGCCATCATATCCCGCAGTGGCTCGGGGTTCGACAGCGCGGACAGCGCCATCCTGTTTGACGGCGGAGTGTATTAAGTGTATTAATTCTTATAGTACACTTCATCGCGCTGGCGGATGTTCGCTCTCAATCCCTCGTCGGGCGTGCCGATCTACCGACAGATCGTCCAGCAGGCCCGGCACGCAATTGCAGTCGGCCGGGTGAAACCCGGGGAACGGCTGCCGTCCGTCCGCGCCATCGCCACGCAACTCGGCGTCAATCCGATGACGGTGTCGAAGGCTTACTCGATGCTTGAACAGGCGGGGGTGGTCCTGCGCCAACCGGGCATCGGCATGGTGGTGTCGGACGCGGGCACGAATCCGGCGGACGCCATCGACGATGACGCGCGAACACTGGTGCAGACCGCGAAGCAGGTTGGCCTCTTGCGGAAGGAAGTCGTCGCGCAAATCAACAGGATCTGGGAGGAGGAATGGACCGATCGACCGATTCGCCTGCGCCGCTCGCGCTGAGCGGCGTTTCCGCAGGCTACGAGCGGGACGAAACGGATCGCGTCCTCGGCGAACTCGACCTGGAACTGGCGCCAGGAACCATTACGGGGCTGTTGGGACGCAACGGCAGCGGCAAGACGACGCTCATGCGCGTCGCCATCGGACTGATGCGGGCGCGCACCGGCACTGCAAGACTGTTCGGGGCCGATGCCTGGGATTCGCCCGCCGAGATCCGCAGGCGGATAGGGTACGTGCCGCAACAGTTTTCGGGCTTCGGCGGGATGTCCGTGGACGCCTGCCTCGACATGATCGGGAATCACTACGATTGCTGGGACCAGCCGCTCATTGACGACCTCAAGCGAGAGTGGGGATTGCAGAACCGCAAGATCGAGAAGCTCTCTCCCGGCGACCAGCAGAAGGTAGCGATCATGCTCGCGGTCGGGCACAAGCCGGACCTCCTGCTTCTCGACGAGCCGGCTGCGAGTCTCGATCCAGCGGCCCGTCGCGAGTTCCTCAAGGCATTGGTGGAATTGAATGCCGACCTTGGCCAGACCATCCTGCTCTCGAGCCATATCACGAGCGATATCGAGCGTGTCGCCTCGCATATGGCGGTCCTGCACAACGGACGCATCGTTTGTCATGAAGCCCTCGACGAGATCAGGGAGCGGGTCGGTTTCGTGACCTTGAAGGAACCGCCGCCGGAGCGGTACCAGATCCTCGCGTTCCAAGGCGATCAGTATTGGGTCTGGGATATCGGCGAGAGCGATTGCGCTCCCGGCGTACCCGTAGAAAAGGTCGTGTTGGAGGATCTGTTCATGGGGCTGACGTCTCGATGATGTCCTCGCCGGACACCGCCCCCCGCGGAGGTCGCGGCACGAGTAGCGTCTTCGGCGCGTGGGCATCGACACTGAGACCTGCCATCGGCGTATTGGGGTGCTTCCTCCCCGATGTGTGGCTGGTCTTCTTCGTGCTGTTGATCTGGCTGTTCATGGCGATCCTGTTTCCGTCCTTCGCCGGCAGCAACGCGATGCTGTTGTTCACCGTCGGGAGTCTCGCCTGTCTGGTCGGAAGTCGCGTCGGTCGCCTGGCGGCCTGGTCAGGCGGCATCCTTGTCCCTCGTTACACCGGGACGCTGTTTGTCCTGTGCGTTGCTGGCGTGGTGTTGCCGACGCTACTGGCCGGACTTGCGTGCCGGTACCTGGGTAATGCGGTGCCGGCGGTGGCACCGGCGATGCTCCTTGGTGCCGTCGTAACGCGCCTTGGCATTCGTCGCCCCGATCCCTGGGCATTCGTCGGAGTGTTTGTGTTGATTTGGAGTTGCGGCATGGTGTGGGGAGTGGGGTCCCTTGTCGATCTGGCCCTCGCCACGTCCGTACTATCTCACGCCTGGATACAGCTTCCCGCCCTGATAGGTACAGGTTTGATCGTTCCGGTTGTTTACCGCACGCTGCGCACGTCGGCCCGAACGACGACTGTCGTCGGTCTCGCTGTCCGGTCGCCAATCGGGTTCTCGAACTCGTTGCGGGAAGACCTTCGGGACGGTGCTCTTATTGCCGTTCCCATGCTTGGCTTCTTGTCTCTCGGGTGGTACTTCTCTCCCGACATTGCGGAAAACTTGTTCGTGTTTTTCTGGCTTGTCCCGCTTGGGACCGTGATCTTCACGTGGTGGCAATCTGTCGCGCACGTGCAACTGTCACGGAGCTGGATCTTCGGTATTGCGTTGGATCGAAACGATCTGGGGCGTCGAGCGGCTGCTGGAGTCGTCTGGATGTCGCTTCCCGCGCTCGTGCTTGGAGCCGGATGGTCGGGCATCCATGCGCTCACGACGGCATCGGGAGAGGCCATCTTTCTCAAGGAGATTCTGCTCTCGCAGATTGCCGTGCTGCTCGTCGCCACATCGCTATGCCAGCTAACCCGGCGCTTGCCGCCATCATTTTTTGGTCACTCATGCATCTTTGCCGTGTTTCTTGGATTGGGCGGGGGTTTGTGCTGGTACTTCACGTACCACGACCATGCCACGAGCTACGCCATGCTCATCCTGGCGTTGATTGGAGCTGCCCTGTTGACCGTGTTCGTCGGCGGTTGGGCGTTGGCCCGGGCGGAAATCCTCTCGGAAGGCTACAGCCCGCCAGGTTGGCGATCCCGCGCCAACAAAACGGGTCGCGGGTTGCGATGACGGCAGTCATGCGTTTCTGTGCTCAGGTTTGATGTGCATCAGGGCGCGTGTAGCATGGATGCGTCGTCCGGTGGGCGCGTCGGTCTCGTAACACGTCGCAGACGGGCGCTCCTGACCGTTGGATGTGACCGACGAAGATCATGAGAAGGATTCTCCTCGCAGTTTTCCTGGCATCGACTTGCTATGCCCTGGCAGCGGAAGAGATCGTGAAGATCGGCAGCGAGGTCTTCCACATCGCCTCTTCCGAGTCGACGGATGAAGCGACCATCAAGGAGTTCGTCCCCGCGGGCGAGACCATCGATAACTGGACGGCAATGGTAGCCGTCAGGCATTTCGAGAAACTGCACGGGCCTCGGATCTACATCCAGAACGTGGCGGAGGCATACCGAAGGTCGATGCCGCGCATGGGATTTGCCACGGGTCGAGTGGGAAGTGCCGAGGCGTGGGACATCGATTTCATCATGTATGACCGTTCCAAGCGCACGGATGGATTCGTGGAGTGGAACTACCTTCGTGCCGAACGGCGGAAGTTCGGGGAGGGGATCTTCGTGAACCAGTACGTGAGACGCTGGCGCTATTCGCGTTCCATCGAGGAAGTGTTCGGCAGTCCGGAATTGCCGTCGTTCAGGGAGGAGATATTGCCGGTCCTCAAGCAGGCCGAATTTCTCATCGTGACCGGAGAACCGGCCGGAGCGGAAGAACTCGCCGGAGCGGAAGAACCGACCGAGGAAGGCGAACCAGTCGAGGAAGGAGAGGAATCGGCCGCGGGAGACGACGCCGGTTAGCTTCCTCGCCGGCCGCCCGGAGCCGAACCCGGCCGGCCTCCTCAAGCGACCACCCTTCGGTGGCGCCGATTTCGTCCGCATCGCACAGGTCCTGTCGGTTTCCGGCAGGCGCGCACGTATGATTGCCGGATTGCCATACGGTCGTGGTTCCGGAGCAAATCACTGATGCAGGACGAAAACCGAAGCGGGCAGATGAGCAACCCGGACCGCCGCAGGTTCCTGGCGACGACATTGTCCATCGGCGCGGCGGCAGGGCTGCATTCCCTGGCGGCAACCGCGGCTGACAACCGACCCCGACGCGCGGGAAGCCGTTCGGTCATGGGTATGGCGGCCCCACCGCTCGACACGGTGGGTGTCGGCCTGATCGGCGTTGGCGAACGCGGAACCGGGTTTGTCCACCATTTCTGCAATATCGAGGGTGCCCGGGTCACGGCCATCTGCGATACGGACAAGGTGGTGATCGACCGTGCCGCCGCGATGGTTTCCGAATGCGGCGCCCCGGAACCAGCGCTCTTCACGGGTGACGACTTCGCCTACCGCGGAATGCTCGGTTGGGATGGAGTCGACATCGTGGTGATATCAACCCCGTGGCGCTGGCACGCGACCATGGCGGTCGAGGCGATGGAGAGCGGCAAGCACGCCTTCGTGGAGGTGCCCGCCGTCACGACGGTCGAAGAAGCCTGGCAGCTCGTCGACACGTCAGAGCGCACGCGGATGCACTGCATGATGCTTGAGAACGTCTGCTACGGGCGAGACGAACTCATGGTGCTCAACATGGTGCGACAGGGTCTATTCGGGGAACTCCTGCACGGCGAGGCGGCCTATATCCACGAGCTGCGCTGGCAGATGAAGCAGATCGACCGCAAGACCGGGTCATGGCGTACGCCCTGGCAAACGCGCCGTAACGGCAATCTCTACCCGACCCACGGGCTTGGCCCCATCGCCCAGTATATGGACATCAACCGGGGCGACCGGTTCGACTACATGACATCGATGAGTTCCCCGGCCCTCGGGCGGGCAGCCTACGCGCGGCGGGAGTTTCCCGAGGATCATCCCCGCAACCGCCTCGACTACATCACCGGCGACATCAACACCAGCCTGATCAAGACCGTGAGAGGGCGCACGATCATGGTGCAGTACGACACCACCACGCCACGCCCCTATTCCCGCCACAACCTGATCCAGGGCACCAACGGCGTCTTCGCCGGGTTCCCGAACCGCATCGCGCTGGAGTCCGGCGGCGGCGAGACCTTTCACGAGTGGGACCACGACATGGCGAAGTGGCGAGGCAGGTACGATCATCCGCTCTGGGCCCGGATGGGGCGGCGAGCGGTGGAGCAGGGCGGTCATGGCGGCATGGACTACCTGATGTGCTGGCGGCTCGTGGATTGCCTCCGGAACGGCCAGCCACTGGACCAGGATGTCTACGATGCCGCGGCTTGGTCCGTGATCAGCCCGATCAGCGCTGATTCCGTGGCGGACCGGGGAAACAGCAAGCCGATACCCGATTTCACCCGCGGGGCATGGAGAACCGCCGAGCCCCTCGGGATAGTGGGCGGGCGCAACTGAGCCGATGGTGAATTCCACCGGCGCATCGCCCCCATACGACACGCTGCTCGTTCGGGGCAGCCTTATCGACGGCACTGGCCATTCTGCCTACGGGGCGGACATCGCGATCAAGGGTGATCGGATCGCTGCGATCGGCGAGCTGCGCGGCGCGCGTGCCGCCGAAGAGATCGACGTTCAGGGCAAGTGCCTGGCGCCGGGGTTCATTGACACGCATACGCACGATGACCAGGCGTGCATGTCCGCAGCGACCATGGAACCCAAGATCAGCCAGGGCGTGACGACCGTGGTGGTCGGCAACTGCGGGGTGAGCCTGGCGCCGCTCGACCACCCGTCGGAGGTGCCCGAGCCCATCAACCTGCTCGGTGAACTGAAGGATTTCAGCTACCGGGACTTCTCTTCCTATTTCGATGCTGTCGACGCGGCGCGGCCAGGCACCAACGTCGTCGCCCTGGTCGGTCACAGTTCGCTTCGCGTCGCTGCCATGCCGGACCTTGGGAGGCCGGCGACGCAGGGCGAACTGGACAGCATGATGAATATGCTCGACGAGGCCATGCGGGCTGGTGCCGGTGGACTCTCTACGGGCGTCTTCTATCCGCCGGGACGTGCGGCAGACAGCGGTGAGGTCATCCCCCTCGTGCGCAAGGCGGGCGAGCACGGCGGCATCTACGCGACGCGCATGCGCAATGAGCACGACGCCGTGCTCGATTCGATGCGGGAAGCGTTCGAGGCGGCCCGCGAGGGTGGGGCGCCGCTCCTCATCTCGCACCACAAGTGCGCCGGCGCACGCAACCGGGGGCGCAGCAGGGAAACCCTGGCGCTCGTCGACTCCGTCCGGGAAACGCAGGACGTCAGCCTGGACCTGTATCCCTACGACGCGGGATCGAGCGTGCTGGACCTCGATCTCCTGGAAGACGGGATGCGGGTCCTCATCACCTGGTCGATTCCACACCCCTCGGCATCAGGCAAGTACCTGCACGACATCGCGCGGGAGTGGGGCTGTTCGGAGCGAGAGGCAGGCCGGGCGCTGAAACCTGCTGGCGCCTGTTATTTCTTTATCAGCGAAGAGGACGTGCGGCGCATCATCCAGCATCCGGCCGCCATGATCGGGTCCGATGGGCTGCCCATGGACCGGCATCCGCATCCGCGGCTCTGGGGGACGTTTCCGCGCGTGATCCGCCGGTACGCCATGGAGCACGGCCTGTTTTCCGTCGAGGAGGCGATAAGGAAGATGACGAGCCTGCCGGCGCACCGATTCGGCCTGCATGACCGGGGAGTATTGGCTGTCGGCAACTACGCGGACCTTGTCATTTTCGACCCGGTGACCGTCGCGGATCGGGCTACCTACGAGAACCCGACGGAAGCGGCGCAAGGCATCGATCATGTCTTCGTCAACGGGTGTCTGAGCTGGAGCGAGATGCAAGGCTTGCCGACGGGCTACGGCCGTCTGCTTCGCCGAGGCACCATTGAGTCGGGCTGAGGGATCTTCAGTTTTCCGGCTCCGCCTGCGACAGAATGTCTCGATACAGTTGACGCTCGTTCCAGCGCTGGCGCCATGCGGTCCCTGTCAGTGCAGTGGACACTCCGACAACGGCAGCCAGGCTGATGCCGATACCCAAGCCGAAGTCGTCGATGTACTCGTGGGTCCACACACTCCCAGCCCCGATGGACATCCCGATGATGCTGGACTGCGCGACGCCGATCACACTGCGGGACTTGCCAGGCAACTCGCGTATTCCGGAGAGTTGATCGAACAGCACGCTCGCTGCACAGCCCGTCAGCAGGAAGGCGATAACGATGGCTACCACGGCCATGGGAACGCCGCCAATCCAGGCGAGGAATACGAACCCACCGGCCGCGGACACGTACTCCACGGCAATCGCACTGACGCGGGATGTCTTGGCCTGGTGCTGTTCCACTGAATGTCGGATCGTCGCTGGATAAGTGGAATAGCAGCCTTCATCCCACGCATCCGCGCAAAGACCGCCGTTCAGTTCCCGGGATGTTCCCCGTAGTAGAAGCGTAGCCGCCAACCGACTAGGCTGCCGGTGTCTTCGGCGGCAATGTCGGCTACATGAACGGTCCACTCGCCGTTGGGGTTTTCGCCGTAGAACGCATTGCTCAACAGGTGCCAGTCGTGCATCCCCTCGAAGCCTTCGAGGAGCGTATTCAGGGGCGGGTTGACCACGCTGGCCGTGCCTGCGGCGGAGCGCAGGGTAACCCCGAGGTCGAGGGCATTGGTGTGTTCGACGGCGATTTCCAGAACCACCGCCTCGATGTTCGCCGTGACGGGCATCCCGGCCACTTCCAGCATTACACTGATACCCGCGCCGTCGACGTCGGGGATGGCGAGCGGCATATCCGCGTCCACGGAGGCATCGAACCACTCCGATTCGACGAAAGCCCCGAGGTTGGCGGGGGCGTAGCCCGAAGCCATCTCGACGGCGGCGTCGACATCCACGGCGCCAAAACCGTACCAGTTATGGAAGCCGTACCCGGCGGCGTTGGCCTGCCATGCATGCTGGGCGACGTATGGCGTGCCGTTGAAAGCGGCCCGAACCTCGGCGATATCCGGATCGATGGTCCGTGCCGAATTCGCGAGGATGTGCTTAACGTCGCGCCAGGTGAGATCGGGGTTGACATCCAACAGAACCGCGATCGCGCCGGCAACGGCGGGCGCGGCAGAGGACGTGCCGCCGAAGGCGCTCACGTAGTCACCGTCGCGATTGAGCGTATGCTCGCTCGTCAGGCCGTGCGGAACGAACTGACTGAAACCCGAAAGCGTCCCCGCCTGGTCCGTGGTGATCATCGCCGGGGACTCGGCACCGTCCTCGCCGGACGGACCGACGACCCAGAGGTTGGCGCCGGCGCTGGAATAGGATGACCTGACATCGTGGGCATTGAATCCCCCGACGACGGTCAGCCAGGGCAGGTTCTGGTCGGGGTCAGAGTTGCTGGAGAAACAGCCCACCTCGCGGTTGAACGGGTGAACCTGGTCGCAAGCATCGAACTGGTTGCCGGCTGCCTTCACGTACAGTGCGCCGCGGCCCGAGCGGAGTTGTTCACTGCCCATCCTGAAAAGGCGGACCCATTCTTCCTGCGAGTTTTCCGAGGGGGCCTCGTAGCCGAAGCTCATGTTGAAGATGTCCACGCTGGCGGAATCCGGATTCCGGTCGCTGGCCCCGAGGCTCTGCAGCATCGCAGTGGGGGCGGCGGCCTCCGGATCATCTTCGGGATCACCTGCGGCTTCGATCGGATTGAACCCCACCAGGGTGACCTCTGGGGCTACGCCCCGGCCACCATAACCATTATTCGCGGCGGCTGCGGCGATGCCGGCGACGCTGGTGCCATGATCGCCCAGCGTGCTGAAGTTGAACGGATCGCCGGGTGACGCGCCGGGCGTGCCCAGGAAACCGAAGTTGAACGAACCGCCCACCGCGGTGTTGGCGGCCAGATCCGGATGGCAGATCTCAAGTCCCGTATCGACGATTGCCAGCTTTACGCCGGCACCGTTGCGGCCTGCATCGATAGCCTCCGCCATGCGTAGATCGGCCCCGGCGATGCCGCCGCGATCCGAAAACGCGGTCTGTCCGGTGTTGCGCAGATGCCACTGCTCGGCGAACAGCGGGTCAACGCCGCGGGTGTCCGGCGTCCGATGAGGCGCTTCGCATCTCACGGTGACCAGGCCATCCGCGCTGGTGGCGAAGCCGTTCAGGTACACGTCTGGACCCAGACCCTCGAGTCCGTTTGAAGGCCGCTTTCCAAGATGTACGCGGACGAAGTAGTTGCCGTTCGGCGCCAAGTCCGCGAGCGGTAGCAGAAACTGCCGCAGGCTGCCGAGGAACAGGTCAAACGGATCCGTGATTGGTGCGATTTCGTAGGCGCCGATCATGTGTACGTCGGTGTCGAAGTCGATGTCCGTGGACCATTCCGCGACCAGTGGTAGGGGCACGGTAGCGTCGGGTGGAGCAAGCGCGATCACCACCAGCATGATTGCGTCTTCGGTCACGCCGAACAGGAGCGGCAGCAGCGTGGCACTACTCTCCGGTGGCAGAGGTGGCGTCTTGTCCACCGTCGCGGTGTCGCCGTCCAGCACCGTCAGCGTGACCGACGACGCTTCGCCCAACTGCGCGCTCCCCGTGAACGCGCCGACCGAGACTTCGATAATCTCGTCGCCTTCCTCCTCGAAATCCCTGTAGACATCGACTTCCGCGGTCGCGGAGGTGGCGTTGTTCGGTATGGTGAAGCTATCTGCGCCGACTTCGTAGTCGCGGTCCCTTTCGGCGGTCCCGGCGAAGTGCAACCGAACCCCGATGGATCCCCGGGCGGGGGCATCGAGCTTCACGTTCACTTGGACTTTCGGGTTCTCCGCCTCCTCAACGCTGGCGTTGCCGGAGACGGACAGGGATATCGTCGCCGGCGGCGGGGGTGGTGGCGATTCCGTGGTGCCGCCTCCGCATCCGCCGATGGCTGGCAGGTACACCGCGGCGACAACCGAGGCTGTGGTCTTGAGAAGAGCTGTCCGCGTCGGTCTTCTCGCCTCGTCAGCGACGTTGGGCCTCATCGCCATTCGATCCGCGGACCACGCAGCCGCACGGCCGCACGGGGCTCTCCCGGGAGGTTTCTCACGCGCGCGACGGCTTCGGCGGGGTGGAGATCCCCCGGAAGATCGATGATCGCGAACCCCAGTGAATCGAAGACCGTGACGCCCGTCGCTCCGAGTTCCGACGCGATGGCGTCAAGGTGGGGGCGCGGTTCGAGTTCGATGCGGATGCTTGGCAACAGCGACGCAAAGGCGCGGCGGTCCGGATCGAAGGCGATCCATGACCGTGAGCCATCGAGGGGCGTGGCCGCCTTAAAGGTCTGGCCTTCGAACTCGACGACGTGAATCCGCAGCGAACCGGCTTCGAACGAGTATGCGGCCAGCCCGCCCCATACCGGCTGCAGCAAATCCGGGACGCCCGCATGTGAGGGCAGAGCAATCAGGTCGCGACCTTCCGCTTGCACGATGCGAAGTTCCAGGGGCCCGGGAGGGCGGTCCTTCGAATCCTGCGCCTCGATTGGCATCGCTGCCGCCAGCACCATCAACATTCCCAGCCGGAACACCTGGCGAACGTTGGATTCAACGCTGGCGCGGGAGGGTTTCATGACGACAACTATAAGCCATTGCAAGGCTTCACGGTCCCGTATCGTCCAACATGGTTACCCCTGTTCAGGTCTTGCTTGAGAACGTGGGGCGCGGTTGGTTGGACAGGCGGAGCGAAGCCCGGTTCCCGGAGCCCTCAGCCCCGGGAGGGCGAGGGGTGTCCCTCGCGAGAAGGAGCCGTCAGCCGGGAGGGCTTCCCCTCGGGCTGCTTGAACCGCAAGGAAGTGGCGGCGGTCCCGCCGTCGGCAGGTGGCCCGATTGACGAAGTCCTCGCCGCGGAACGCACTCGGGTGCGCCGTATTCGGCGCTGGATCAAATGCTGTACGTGATTACCAGCCAACTCTTGGTTGTGTCGGTCGCGTGGTCCTGTGCGTTGTACTGCGCGAACTTGAAGAGCAGATTGAGCCTTTTCCCGATGGGCCACGAGAATGACAGGTCCGTTTCCCGGCCGTAGTCTGCACCTCCCTCGGCTGCGCGGAAGTTGTGCAGTGCGATGGCGAAGGCCGCCGGGCCGACCTTGGTGGCGGCCTTGACGTAGGAGTCCCTGATCCCCCCGGGTGGCGTAGCCAGGAACTTGTCCGTCCAGCCCTGGAACTTGTGCAGGGTCGCCGCCGGCGTGCGGAAACCGGCCGTTCCCTCGTCGCTGCCGAGCACTTCGTAACCGAGCGTGTAGGTCACCGGCCCGCCTTTCAGCCGGCCCTCGAACGTGTAGTAGGCCGCATCGTAGGAGTTGGGGTTGTCGCCCCAGTCAGATTGCCGCGCGGCGGAAGCGAACAGGCTGAAGGCCCCGAAGGAGGCCGTGTAGTCGACCCCGTAGGTCCTGTTCGCGTTGGGTGGGCCGTTATCGTTCTCGAAGTTCATGAGATAGACGAAGCTGCCGAACTCTTGCCCTTCGGCGGGTTTGACGGCTACCCGGAACAGGTGGGAGTTCCCCTCCCAGTTAGCTGGTTGCGCGCCGTCCTCGGGGCCGAAGATCCGGTTTACGTTGGCCACGTAGCTGTAGTCGAAACTGGCGGTGTCGTGGATGGACTGCACGCGAAGGGCATCGTAAGTCTGTTCGTTCTGCCGCCAGGCCACTCCCCCGACGAATCGTTGGGAGCCGTGGAGAATGCGCTGCCGGCCCATGGTCACCATCAGGCCGCCGTCGCGGTAGCGGAGGTATGCCTGGTTGAGGTCGACGCCCGTCGGGTCGGCCACCACGGGGTACTCCGTGAGCCCGTTGACCGTGGAGTTGTATCGTTCGTCTCCGAGGAGGAATACGAAATCGCTTTCCAGCCCGACCGAAAATCCGTCGTCCGACGGCATGATCCAGGACGCGCGCGCCTTCACCGTCGATGCGCGCGCCTTGTTGTCGATGCCGTCCTGGTCGACCGTTTCCATGCGGTAGCGGATATTGAAGGAGGGCTTCGTCTGCTGCAGTCCTTCGGCGAATCCCGCAAACGCCTGCGAAGGCACAAAGCCAGATGCGATGATCATTGTGCCACCGACAATATTCAGCATCGGAATCTTCATTTCTAACCTCATTCCGTCATTTCAGCGCATTCGCCGCTGGAGCGTTCTCTGGTCCCGGCTCAGGTACGAATACCCGCCGACATCGTATCCAGGTTCCTGATAATGCCCAGGACGAGGGCGAAGGAATCTTTCGGTGTCCTGCCGCTCGGCTCGGGGCGTTCGGCGCGCTGCTCGTTCACACCGAGATGGAACTTTATTCGTGCCATTTCGGCGAGGAGCATGTTGGTCGAGTCGTAAACCTCTGACGGTGTGACGCGCACCAGGGTCAGACTTGGTACGCCGGAAGCATCCATGCCCAGCCTGGTCTGCAGGTTGATGACCTTGTATGTCGCCCGCAAGACCTGCTGGGCCACTTCCTTCGGGTTTTTCTCCTCGTTCACCTCGGGCAAGTCGAGGTCCATGGGAACGTCGAGTTCATTTGCGATGAGTTCCAACTCATCGAGAATCGAGAGGCAGTTGCCGTACACGTCATTGGGCGTCAGCGGCCGGCCCCCGAGTCCGTCGAGCAGGAACGAAGCGTCCGCCAGGCTCTTGTAGGCGTAGGAGGGCGACACGCCCCCTGCGACGGTGGCGGGCTCGATTTCGCGCTCGATGATCATCTGGCTCTTGATCTTGCGGATCTCATCGATGATGTAATTGATGTTGGCAAGCACATCGCCCGAGTCGACTTCCTTGAACGGTATCTGGCGACTCTCGGCCTCCGCCACGCCGAATCGGCGCTGGGCCCTCACGACCTTGGACAGAACCTCGAGCGTCTTGGCGTAGACATGCACCGGCGTGCGGTCTTCCTGCAGTTCGGCTTCCGCCGGGTAGTCGAACACACCCAGTTCGTCCCGCAATATGGAGATCTCCGCCGTCAGGTCCTGGGCTGCCTGGGCAACGTCGTTGTCCGTCGCCCCTTCGTATCTCGTCTCATCCGCTGAGTCCGTCGAGCTGTCGAACCATTCGAAGAGCCAGTCGAAGAACCCGCCTTCCTCCTCCTCGGCGAAGGCTGGTTTACCCCAAAAAGCCGAAATCATAAGAACCGAGCACATCACCGCTGCAATTCGGATGCGTGCTTTAGATGGACGGTGCCTCATTTCCAATTCCTCCACATTATCCGTCCAGAATCCCCTGTCGATGGCTGTGCCTCGGCGTGGGTTCGTGGATGTCCCAAAAAGCAGCGAACGCTACTCCCCCAAGAAAACGCGGATGACGACGCCACCCATCACGTCGCCCAGCTTGAAGTCGGTCTTCGGCGACTTGGGGTGACCGTTGTGGCATGAAACGCATGCCTGCACGCTCGCGACATCCGCATAAACCGCGACGAGCGCTCGACGACCGCTGAGATCTCTCTCCTCGGTATAGAAACGTTCCTCGGGGTTGTCCTTGACGAATTGCAGGCCTTCTTCCTCCGCAGGTGTGAGAGGTCCGCTCGCGAAGTTGATCGGCTCGAGCGACCGCAGGGAGAGCCAGAAGGCGTCAGTGTTGTTCAGCAGTTCATCCGCGCCCAGGCGAAACATCTGCGCCGGCAACGGCAAACCCTTCTCGGCCTTGTAGTGCTCCGAAGCGGTAAGCACGGACTCCTCGAGGGTGAGCCGTTGCACGACATCCCGCGTATAGGTCTTGCGATTCGCGAAGGCCAGTTCGTAGAGCATGTCCGCCACCTGCCGGACCGGGACCTCGGCATCGCCGCTGGTCTGGGCGGTGGCGGAAGCCGCGACACCGAGAGTCAGGATCGTGATGAGTACGCGTCGCATTAGGTTCCTCCGGAGTAGATTCTGGACACATATGAGCACTTGACGCCGGCCTCGGGGATGGGGCCGGCAGACGACGAGCCAACGATTCGGATGCGCCGCCGTGGTGACGTTTCTGTTGTATTTGGGGAACTCATGTTCATCGGAAATCGCCGCGCCAGGACGGCCCGGCGAAATCCGGCCGCCCGGTCGAAAGCAAGCGTCTTACATCACGCCGACCATCACGCCGACGCGGCCTCGATCATGAGATCCAGGTTCTCGATAATCAGCATGATCTGGGCGAACACATCTTCCGGCCGCTTGTTTCTCTGGTCGGGGCGTGGTTCGCGTGGGAGGTTGATTTCGAGGTGCACCTTGATGCGGTTCATTTCGGCCAACAGCAGGTTGGTCGCGTCGTAGACTTCAGAAGGCGTGACACGCACCAGCGTCAACGACGGTACGGCGGATGCGTCCATGCCCAGTCTCGACTGCAGGTTGACAACCTTGTACGTGGCCCTCAGCACCTGCTGGGCGAGGTCCCTCGATCTCTTGACCCCCTCAACGGCAGGTGGATCGAGCGCCAGCGGCACCCTGAGCTTGGCGGCGATGAGCTCTATCTCGTCAAGGATCGCCAACGTATTGCTGTAGACATCGGTGGGCGTCAACGGTCGGCCGCGCAACCCATCGAGCATAAATGAAGCATCCGCCAGGTTCTTGTAGACCATCGACAGAGTCTTGCCTCCTTCAAGCCGGGCAGGCACGATCTCGGTCCCGATGATCATTTGCGCCTTGATCCGGCGCGTTTCGTCGATCAGTCCATTCACGCTTTGAAGCACGTCGGCGGGTGTAATCTCCTTGACGGGAATCTGACCCATCTCGGCAGGCGCCACGCCGTACCGGTTCTGCACGCCCGATAACTTGACCTGCACTTCCAGCGTCTTGGCATAGGCATGTACCGACGCGCGGTCTGTCTGAACCTCGGCTTCCATGGGGTAGTCTTGGGCGCCAAGTTCTTCTCTCAGTATCCGAATTTCAGCGATCAGGTCCCTGGTCGCCTGGAACACGTGACTC
Source organism: Gammaproteobacteria bacterium (assembly GCA_028821515.1). Lineage (GTDB taxonomy): Bacteria > Pseudomonadota > Gammaproteobacteria > Pseudomonadales > Azotimanducaceae > VXNE01. The sequence continues at coordinate 166,800 of JAPPGA010000035.1, forward strand.
GGCGTCACGTTGTTCTGAACTTCCTGGGCGAACGCGTCGGAGCCATCCAGCATCGAGTCGAGCCAGCCGCGCTCCTCTGCGGCACCAGCCACGCTTGCAGTCGCAATCACGTAGAGCAGACAGAGGACCGGTACACGGGCGCTACATCGAATAAGGAACGCTCCTGTCATCTCATTCAAACCTTGATTCTTGCTGGTCCGCGCATTCCGGATCACCGGCGATTCGGCGAATATGTGGCCCCCAGGAGGGGGTGCGGCACGGAACCCGCGTAAGATAGGCGATGCTGTGCATCAGCGCAAGGATGAGACTTGTCCCGGGTGCATGTCAGATTTGTTGAGGATGTAGTGAGATGGCGGTGTCCGTCGCTT
>JAPPGA010000080.1 GCA_028821515.1 Gammaproteobacteria bacterium
CGCACGCTCGGCTCTGTGGGGGGAGGGGCTCGGTAACGACCCCTCCTACCCGGCCACGCCGCCACGCCGCCGTCGCCGTGTGGTTTGGTCGTTTGGACGCCGCAACGCCGCGAGCGGCGTCGCGTGAACTCGGTCTTCGAGTCTGGAGTCCGGTGACATCGTCTTGTGCGGCTTCGCTGCAACCGTAGCATCCCGCTTCTTTAGGTAATCTCTGTCAAATGGCAAGCGAACGCATCCCGTATCCGGAATTTCAGGTGTACGCCAAATTGATGGAGCGGATCAAGAAAATCGTCCTGAAGGTAGCCAATGAGCCTATGCCGGACGATCCCGAGGACATAGGTGCGCAAGCCCAGAAAATCAGGCGTGTGTTGGAGGCGATTGTCAACGCGTGCCTCGCCGTTCAGATGGCACTTGGCGATACGAAGCGTCTTCGCAGGTTCGCCAACGTGAGTCGAGCAGAAGTCCTCAAGGATCGCGTGGACGGGGACCACTACCCGTCCGTCGCGGACGTACCGAGGAAGCTAGGGCGACCGGCACTGGTGGTGGCACCGGAGGTGGCCCGGGGCGACTACCTGACCAGAGACAGGTGGTTCACCGTGTGGAACGCGTGCGGTGCGTTGGTGCACGAAGAGCGTCCCGGTTCGACGAAATCCAAGCCGCGCTACGACACGTACGGCCAGGACAGTAGAGTCTGGCTTCAGTGGATCGTTAACCTCTTGAGCGTCCACCGGATAGTCACCAAGGACCTGCAGTACCAGGCGTTGGTCGCGCTGCACGACGGCAAAGTGTATGGTACGCTGCTTAGCGTGGGTAAACGCGTTACGCCATGGCAAATGTCGGTTCAAATGGAGGACGGCAGTGTCGGGGCGCTGCACATGAACGTCGACGGGGAATGGCAGGACGTTACGGATCCCAACCATGGAGCGATCGCTCTCGTGAAGACCATCGGGTCCTACACCGCCAGGACGTATTGGCCGGGACGCGGGGAGCGCAATACGTCTACGTCCACTCCTTGGAGCACGAAGGGTGCTCAAGGTGCGCGGCAGCGTCCCGGATGATTGCGAAGGACCACAAGGCGGCGACATGGCCCCGGGACGCACGCGAGTATGCGGGCTCGGAGGCCGAGAAGCAGATGGCGCACTACCTGCACCGGCGGTACCAGTCCGACCCCGAGGTGTACCTCCTGCACCAGTTGCGCCTCAAGGACGCGGATCAGCGGGAACAGGACGGCTCCGCAGGCGTGTGCCAGATAGACCACCTGGTCGTGCATCGATGGGGATTCTTCCTTGTCGAGAGCAAGTCGGTCATCGAGGAGGTGCAGGTCGGACCCGACGGAGGCGGTGGCGACGAATGGAGCCGCACGTACCGGGGGGAGCGCTACGGCATGCCTTCGCCGATCCGTCAGGCGAGACGGCAGGCGGAGTTTCTCAGGGCCCTGCTGTGCGTGCAGAACCGCAGGACCGAACTGCTCGGGAGGTGGGCGCTCGGGGCGCGCACCGTCGCGAGAGTCCTCGGCCGGTCGGACCAGCGCGACTTCGTCTACGCGCCAATGCAGCTGATCGTGGCGATATCCGACAGGGGCAGGATTCTGCGTCTCGACGGCTGGGAAGCTCCGAAGAAACCGTTCCGCGTATTCGTGGCCAAGGCCGACCTGGTTACCGAGTACATCGACGAGGAGCTGGATCGGCACCGGATCGGCGCGAACCCGCTCGACGTTCGTCCGATGGGCGAATACGGTTTGTGGAGTATGAAGCCCGAGGAGGTCAGCCGGGTCGCGGAGTTCCTGGCCCGATGCCATACGGAGCGGCGATGGGACCGGCCGGTGGATCCGCCTGTGACCGCACCGGATCGCGGGCACCCGGCGGCGCGGGAAGGTCCGATCGGCAAGCGATTCCCCAACGCTGGCAGCCGGTGGCCGGAAGAGGACGACCGCGACCTGCGCCGACTGCATGAAAGGGGGTGGAGCATTGGGGAGCTTGCAGGGAGGTTCGGTAGGAAGCCGAACGCAATCAGATCGCGACTCCGAAAACTGCAGGAAGGGTGACGGGTTTGTCGCGGCCAGCAGAAGGAACCTTCTGCCAGCGCTGCATTGGTTTAGGCAACCTTCATGGGAGACGCCGGCCCGTTTGAGGCCTGCACTGTCAGGTTGTCGCCCACTTCCCAAACGCGCGTCCTGCGGCACTCGGACGATCGCAGTGGCGGTTAAGCGGCACTCGTTGAACATGCGGACATCGGGACTTCTCATGGCAGGCGATCAACAACGAGCCTTGTCCGATCCCCGGGGAAGAAGGGAGGATCGCCGCGGATCTCGCCCGCTACCCATTTCTCAGCATGGGCGGTCTCCACCGGACAGTCGCTGCGGAGCGGTCGCAGCTTGGACGTTTCGCCCCGTCGAGCGCGATCACGGAGGAAGTAGGCGCGCATCGAGATCGTATGGGCCAGGAGCGCGCACTTGGCCTTTTCACGATCCTCATACCACTTCTCTCGTGCCTTCCAATAGGCTGGCATGGCGGCGTCCACCACAGCCCGCGTGTTTCCAGTCGCCACCAAAAGCGGTACGTACTCCGACCGTCGCTTCGGTCGACCTTTCGCGGGCACGGCGTTCAACGCGACCAGAAGGCGTTGCATGTCGGTGACACGAAGGTACTCCAGCCCCTGGGCGATGGTTTCAGGTTCGCGGAGCCCGTCGGAGGTCAGCGGTTTGGCGTGGACTCTCCACATGTACGGATAGACACCTCCCGCCCGGAAACGCTCTCTCCACCTGCCGAAATAGGCTTCACCCCAGTCCGTGCCACCCAAGACCGCCCCTACGGCGTGCCGCTCTTGCTGCGGATCACCCGACCGATGGGCATCGACGAACAACGGTTTGAGATCGGCCTTGGCTTCGATGGGAACATCGACGTCGGACATGACCTGATCGAACGCGTCTCCGACGATTGGAGCAGGGGTCGCGAAAGGGGAGTCAGCCATCGAGTCGAAACGGTCGTTCTTCGGTCGAGGACCCTGACCGCGTCCGTGGCGACAACTGGGATTGAGGCCGCTGAGCCTCGCTCCTACCGGACGGACCAAGGTCCTTGGGGGAAGTCCAGCTCGACACTCGGTCCAAATCGACAGTTGGTTGAATCGTTTGCATGACTGGCAATGCCGAGATTGCGCACTGTGCTCGGCCAATGGACACGAGCAGCAACGTGTCAACCTTACGCACGGTGCCATGCCCGTGCAAACTGGTCGGGGCTTTCCGTCACGCTCGGCATAGTTGGACAGGCAGTCGGTCCACTGCTGCATGAGCGTCCTGCGCGTCGAACGCGGCCTCGAGCCTGTGGGTTGTGCGCTGTGTCGTGTCGGCGGATGCCCGGGAAGGAAAGACGGTCGTCGAGTCGCATGGTCCAATTCAGGCATGAACTCGAGGGGCCTGGGAAACAGCCAGCGATTTATCCAATGGATAAGACTCAATTGGTGGCCGCGTGGGGCGCGCGGTGGTACGGTTTTCCCGCTCTGTTGCCGGCTTGTCTGGCGTTGCCGCCCGCGAAGGGTAGCGTGTGAGCGACGTGCCGGCGCAAGCCGGCGTGAACAGACCGGGCGGAATTCCGCCCACTCCCGCAGGGGGGCCGATGTCCCTTGCAGAGGCCGTTCCCCGTGTGTGGGCTGCGGCATTTTGTACACAATTCCCCAAACTTTATTCTTATCAAAATTTTGAACGAACCTTGGGGCACGTCCTGAAACGGTTGAAACCCTAGGTTCGGATTCCCCGCGTTTGCAGCCGGACTTGCATATGGCGGGGCGGAGCATATTCGTCACTACCGGGTCCGCCCCGCTGCCCTCGTGCCGCGTAGGTGCGTTGCGACGTTCTTCCATGACGCTTGTGTAGTCGGGACGCCCGCCTTTCCACGCCTTCAAGCTGGGCCACCACCGCACCCGTGCTGCATTCCGCAGCCTTGTGCGCGCGATAGGTACGTGCGTGGCGCAACGCCGACTACACGGTCTCCTCTCGAAGCAACTGACGCTTTGATGTGCTCCAACGACTGTGCGTGCGAAGACCATAGAGTGCGACCGAATTTGCCTGCAACGACTGGCGCAGAACTTAACCTCCGCCATCCGTTCGCCGCTCCCGATCTGCAATACGACGCGCTCGGTTGACGCGGTTGGCCGCACTACCTATGGTTCATGGTGAACGAAAGAGGAAGACGAGATGCTGTCAATGCGTCCAGCCCGAATCGGCTGTTCCCTCAGGGGATCTTTTTGAGTGAATGCTGACTGCCGCCTCGAGCGCGGTCGCATCGCGAACAGGGTTACGACTGCCATAATCCTACTCGTCACTGCCGCCGCATGTGACAAACCGTCCGATGATTCGTTTCGGGCCGACAAACTCATCAGCCAGCTCAAGCAAGTGAGTGAGAATGCGGAGATCGGAGAGGCACACGAAACACCAATACAAGGGTTGATCGGAGTCAAGGTCGGCGGTGGCAACGTCGTATACGGCACTGCCGACGGTCGATACATCGTTGCAGGCGATCTCTTTGCCCTGGAGTCGTCCGGCCTTGTCAACCTTACCGAACGTCTACGCAAGGCGGATCGGAAGGCTGTGGTCAACGCCCTCGATCCAGCAACGACGATCACCTACGCGCCTGATGACGTCAATGCGGTGATCACCGTGTTCACCGACGTGTCCTGTTGGTTCTGTCGTGAATTGCATGCCCACATCGACCAATTGTTGAACGAGGGAATCGAAGTGCGCTACGCGGCGTTTCCGCGCAGGGGCATCGGCTCGGGCGTGTACACAGAAATGGTATCGGTGTGGTGCGCCGACGATCGTCAGGAGGCATTGACCAAGGCGAAGCTCGGTGAATCCGTTGCCGCCCTCGACTGTAGCGACCACCCTGTGGACAACCACTACAGGTTAGGGAGGGTGGCCGGCATCGCAGGCACACCCGGGATTTTGCTGCCCGACGGACGCTACATAGCTGGATTCACGACTGTTGGAGAACTGCTGGCCGATGTCGTCACCGATTGATAACCCCGAGTTGCGGCAACCCGCCTGTCTAACTGCCCTCTTCATGGAGTTCGTTCCGACGCGCTCCGCACGACGACGCGTGAAACGTCACGCGTGGTTCCTCCCAAAGCATCAAATCGTCCACAACGTAAGGAGAAACGGATGAGATTCCCAAGACTTGCTCACCTCTGGATGGGCGGCCTCGCGGTTATTGTTTGCTCGATTACTGCGGTGAGTGCATTGGCCGCTCTGTCAGTGATCGACGACAGCAAGATCGCAGTGCAATCCGGGTCAGGAGCATTCGCCCATTGGCCGGATTCACCCTCGCTGAACTTCGGCGCACAAGAGCTGGACAACCTGGCTCTACGGAGTAGCGCCATACTGGCTGAAGCGGGGCTCACACAGCCCGCCGAGTACGGTTCCTCCAGCTGCCCAAACATCCTTTGCGACACTGATGCGGACTGCGCTTTTGCTTGTCACGGCTGTGAGAAGAAGATGGTTGCCAACGGCGTGGTCATAAAAATGTGCGAATAGAGTGAATTGCAGCGGATAGAGTTTCCTGCCTGTCGGCTCTGACGCGGGCCGCGGGCAGGGACGGACTGCTCGGCCCCACCCCATGCGTTACCTGTTGCTTGTTTGGGCTGGTTTCGCTCGCGATCCGTTGCGTGCGGCCTTGACCACGGGCAGCGTTGCCGTCGCTTTCGCTCTCCTCTGGATCCTCAAGGGCCTTGACGCGGGCATTGAGCGTCGGATGGAATCCATCCCGGAAGATCTCCTTCACGTCCGCGGCAGATCCTTCCCCGGCTTTCTGCCGCTCGCGAGTCTGTACACTATCGAGAAAGTCCCGGGCGTCTCGGATGTCGCGCATTTCATGTACCACAATTCGAGGTACAGGACGTTCAAGGGTGGAGTGGGACTCCTCGCGGTCGACATCGAGCGATACCTCAAGGTCGCGTACGATGTCCGCATCGATCCCGCGACAGTGCGGGAATTCCTGGCCACACCGGGAGCAGTGATCGCGGGTGCCGACAGGGCGAAGTCGTTCGGTTGGAAAGTGGGAGATCGAATCAGCCTGAAGCCTATCGGGCTGCCGCTGGATGAGTGGTCGTTCTTGATCGTCGGGACTTGGGATCACGATGTCTCCTCGCCCGACGAGGCAAAGAGGCTCATCGTGTCATATTCTCACATGGACCAGACGCTACCGGCGGACCGGGCGGGGCTTGTCGCGGGGTTCGCCGTGAAGGTCACCGACGCCCGGCATGTTGGCGCGGTCGCCGCCGCAATCGACGAACAGTTCCGCAACTCGTCCGCTCCTACTCTGACGGCGAGGACACGGCAGGTGATGATGTCCGATCGGCGGCCCGGACAAGTGCGGCTCGCCGCAAATATGATCGTCGGCGCGGCGCTTTTCGCGATTCTCTTCTGCACGGCCGGCGTCATGGCGCAGTCCGTGCGTGACCGTTACCGGGAGTTCGCCATGATGAAGTCGCTCGGCTTTGGCGGCGGGGCGTTGCTGTTCGGGGTTGCGGGCGAAAGTCTGCTGATCTGTGCGAGCGGAGCGCTGGTCGGGTTGATTCCGGCCGCGATGATCGATGCCGGCGCGTTATTAGGACGGTATGGTGCTGTCGTCTACCCGCCGCCTTGGTCCCTGTACCCAATCGGTTTCGCCATGTCGCTGCTGCTTGCGGGACTCAGCATCCTACTGCCGGGCTGGCGGGTTCTGCGCCTTTCGCCGGCCGAAGTTGCCAGGTGACCGCGGTCGCGACGGGCCCTTGGCCCATGCGCATAGCTCTGCTCACCGCGACCAACCTGGCTGCCGCCGTCCGCCGACCCGCCGCGACATTGACGATAGTGCTCGCGGCCGCGGTCGTCGTCGGCGTTACCACGTCGATGGCGGCGCTCGCGAGGGGGCTCTATCTGCAATTCTTGGTCGCTGGCTCTGAGGATCGCGCCCTCGTCCTGGAAGGTGACGCACGACGGATAGGACAGAGCATACTGACTTCGGAGCAAGTCGAGTTCGTATACCAGGCGGCCGGAGCGTCCGAGGCCATCAACGTCGACAGAATTGCCATCGCCGGCGCCCATCTCGCGGCGAGGGATGCGGGGGCCCCGGAGCTCGTGGAAATCCGGGGCGTCACGCCCGAAGGTCTGAGGATGCGTCCCAACATCCGCATGTTGACCGGGCGCATGTTCGAGAGTGGCCGCCACCAGGCGGTGGCCGGAGCGCATGCGACCGAGTTGTTTCGCGACGCTCGCGTCGGCGACCGGATCACCTTCGCGCTTGGCGAGTTGGCCATCGTTGGCACCTTCGAGAGCGGCGACCGTCTCGACTCGGTCTTCCTCGTGGACGCCGGCACAATCTTCGGCAGGCGATGCCACGCGATGGTTGTAGATCTGGGATCGCCGGATTCGTTCGACGATTTTCGCGCCGCCCTTGAAGCCCATCCAACGTTCGACTACGGCGTCCACCGAGAGAGCGATCATCTCGATGCGCTTGCTTGGACGCGTAGCGAGGTGTTTCTGGAGATCGGCGTGCTACTTGGCGCGATCATGACTATTGGTGGCGTCTTCTGCAGCACCAATGTCACGCTCTCCGCCGTGGCGGGACGACGTTCAGAAATCGCCACACTGCGCGCGGTGGGTTTTCCGACATCCGATATCGCCGCGTCGACTCTGCTTGAGACACTCCTCCTCGTCGCCATCGGGGCCGCTATGGGCGTAGCGGGGTCCTGGGCATTGCTCGACGGTGTCCTGGTTCGAGAAGGTGGTTCACGCTCCATCTCTTTCCGTCCCGAGTACGACGCGCGCGCAATCCTCCATGGAGTCTTCTGGTCGGCGGCCTTCATGGTTTCCGGGGCGCTTTTTGCAATCTGGCGTGCGCTTCGACGTCCCGTCCCGGAGGACCTGGCCGCCTTTGGTCGGTGACACAAACGACCGCGAAGCCCATCGGTGCGCTGCTCAGAAACCACCCAATAATGGGCACATACTTTTCCTGTCGGCACCGTTGTGGTCCTGCGAGTGAGACATGCGCCAAGCACGCGCCCATAGCCGGCGCTTCCACTTCGCCAGTGGCCGCCAATCGTCGGCCACGGAACAGATCGTCTCAGGTCGCTGGCGCTTCCCGGCGGGATTGTTCCATGAACCTGTCGGCCCACCGCTGCATTACCGGTCGCCGCTTCTCCAATAGGTCGTCGCGCGCGTAGGCCGCCACTGTCGCCGAACCCTCGACATGCGCCAGCGCGAACGAAGCCGCGCGCCGCATTTCACCCCCGCCCCAGCCATCTGTTCCACCCGTCCCGCCCGCCCGGATCCCGCGCCTTGATGGGCACTGCCAGCTGCTCGGCGGTCGGGCGGAACGAATCCGGGCGTGATAATCGGACGGCATCCACTTACAATCGCCGTGATTGTCGACGGTGTCGCCGGCGGAGCTGAAGTTTAGCGATGAGGAGAATGGGTGTGGTCAAGAGACTGGCGGGGATTTTGCTCGCGGTGTTCTGTCTTTGTGCCGCCGGTGCCGCAGCGGAGTACAAGTTCGCCGTGCTGGACGTGAACCGCGCTATCGGCGATAGCGAAGAAGCAAAGTCTCTGGCGGCCCAGGTGGAGCAGGACCTGAAGGCGGATCAGGATGCCCTGCAGACGCTCGCGGAAGAGATACAGGGGTTGCAGGAGCGGCTGCAGAACGATGCCGAGATCCTGGGTGATGCCGAGAAGCGCGGCATGCAGAAGGACATCCAGGACAAGCAGCTCGACTACGAATTCGGCGTGAACAAGTTCCGCAAGGAGTTGCAGGACCGCCAGCAGGAGATCTTCCGGCAGATGGCGCCGAAACTGGATGCGGTCCTGAAAGACCTGATCGAGATCGAGGGATACGACGTCGTGTTCCCCCGGGCGGGACTGTTGTACGTGAACACGAAGCACGATATCACGCGCAAGGTCACCGAAAAGATCAACGAGAAGCAGTAACGAGAAGCGGTAAAGAGAGGCGGTAAAAAGCTCCGTGGCCGCCGCGCTCAGGGAATTCACGCTAGGGGAAATCGCCGATCGCATCGGTGCCGTCGTCCACGGCGATGCGCGCACGCGGATAAACCGTCTCGGTTCACTGGAAAGCGCCGGATGTGGTGACCTCGCGCACCTCTCAAGCCCGGCGTACAGGCGCTTCCTTGCGGGCACCGCTGCCTCCGCGGTCATTCTTCGCGAGAGGGACGTGGCGGATTGTCCGACCCACGCGCTGGTGACCGAAAACCCGTATCACGCCTTCGCCCTGGCGTCGGCAATGTTCGATACGAGACCGGTTCCCCGATCGGGAATCCACGCATGCGCGACCGTCTCGCAGGCGGCGAGCATCGGCGAGGGGGTCGCGATCGCCCCGGGGGCGGTGGTGATGGAGGAGGTCGTGTTGGGCGACCGCGTACAGATCGGTGAGGGCGTCTTCGTGGGCGTTGGCGCGATGGTCGGTGACGATACCGTCATCATGCCGAACGCCACGCTCTGCCACGGGGTCACTATCGGCCGCGGCTGCATGATTCATCCGGGTGCTGTCATTGGTGCCGACGGCTTCGGCTTCGCCCCTGACGGGACGGGACAACTGCAGATGATCGCGCAGCTCGGCGGCGTCCGGGTGGGTGACGACGTGCGGATCGGGGCGTGTACGACGATCGACCGGGGCGCCATCGACGACACGGTGATCGAGCGGGGGGTCAAGATCGACAACCTGGTACAGGTGGGCCACAACTGCCACATCGGCGCGGACACCGTCCTTTGCGGTTGCGTGGGCTTGGCCGGAAGTACCCGGGTGGGCCGCCACTGCATGCTTGGCGGGGGCGTCGGGGTGGCCGGCGACGGACCGGTCGAGATCTGCGACGGCGTTTCCGTCAGCGCCATGACGCACGTGTCGGGTTCGATAAGCGAACCGGGTATCTATTCCGGCGGCGTGCCGCATAATACGAACCGTCGGTGGAAGCGTAACGTCCTGCGTTTCGCCCAGCTCGACACCATCGCCAAGCGTCTGGCTAGGCTGGAAAAGGCGCTGGAAAAGGCGCTGGATCAGTCGCCGAAGAGAACGCAGCGGGGGAAGGACGGAATTCGATGATGGATGCGCGCGAGATCATGGACTATCTCCCGCACCGGTATCCGTTCCTGCTGGTGGACCGCGTGACTTCCCTAGAGCCGGGGAAGTCGATCAGGGGGTACAAGAACGTCTCGGTCAACGAGCCCTTCTTCGCGGGACACTTCCCGGGACATCCCATCATGCCCGGGGTCCTGGTGGTCGAGGCGATGGCCCAGCTCGCGGGCATCCTGGCCTTCAGGACCCATGGACAGAAACCGGCGGAGGGCTTTCTTTACTACCTGGTGGGCGCGGACAAGACGCGGTTCAAGCGGCCGGTGCGCCCCGGCGACCGGCTCGACATCCAGGCGTCGATCATCAACGAGCACCGGTTCATGATGAAGTTCGAGTGCAAGGCGTTCGTCGACGGCAACCTCGTGTGTTCTTCCGAAGTGATGTGCGCCCGGCAGAGAGCGGAAGATTGATCGATCCCCGGGCCATCATCGATCCGAGCGCCGAAATCGGTGCCGACGTGGAGATTGGTCCCTGGTCCATGATCGGGCCGGACGTGACGATCGGCGACGGTTGCCGCATAGGGCCGCTTGCGATCATCAAGGGGCCGACGACCCTCGGCAAGCGCAACCAGGTCTTTCAGTTCGCGACCGTGGGTGAAGATACGCCGGCACTGGCGTACAAGGGTGAGCCGACAACCCTGATCATGGGCGACGACAACATCGTTCGGGAAAAGGTCACGATCCATCGGGGCATGTTGCAGGATCGGGGCGCTACGGTAATCGGCAGCAACAATCTCTTCATGGCCGACGTGCATATCGGCCATGACTGCGTAGTGGGCGACCATGTCATCATGGCCAACAACGCCTCCCTCGCCGGACACGTATCCGTCGGTGATCACGCCAATTTCGGCGGCTTTGCCGGCGTACTGCAGTTCCGCACGGTGGGTGCGTTCACGCACATCGCGGCATACTCGTACGTTCGCAAGGATATTCCCCCCTACGTGACCGCCGAGGGCAATCCGGCATGCGCGGTGGGGCTCAACGTGGAGGGGATGCGCCGGCGCGGCGTCGAGAAAACGGTGTCGGCCGCCCTTGACCACGCTTACAAGACCGCCTATCGCGCCGGGCTGACGGCGAAAGAGGCCTGCGACGCGCTTGAAGACGAGGCGAGCCGTCATCGGGAAGTGAGGATGTTCGTGGACGCGATACGTTCGTCCGAGCACGGCATCATTCGACCGCGCCGAGGTTCGCAGGCGACTTGAACTACACCGTCCGATGGCTGCCCGACACGTGGCCCTGAGGGTGGGCATCGTGGCGGGCGAGACGTCGGGCGATATCCTCGGCGCGCGGTTGATGCGGGCCATCAGCTGCCGCGTCGACGGCGTTGAATTCTCGGGTATCGGCGGCGAGCAGATGCTGGCGGAGGGGCTCCAGTCGCGGGCGGCGCTGTCGAGGCTCTCCGTGAACGGTTTTGTGGAACCGTTGAAACGGTTGCCGGACCTTCTCCGGGTGCTTAAGGACCTCGTGCGCCACTTTTCCGAAAGCGCCGTGGACGTGGTCGTTGGCGTGGACTTCAATGTCTTCAACCTGCTGGCCGAACGATTGGTGAAACGGCGAGGCATTCCGACGGCGCATTACGTCAGCCCGTCCGTCTACGCGTGGCGCAGGGGCCGCGTGAAACGCATAGGCCGGGCGGCGGACGTCGTGATGGCGTTGTTCCCGTTCGAGCCCGAGCTGTATCGAGACCACGGCGTGCGGGCTGTCTTCGTGGGGCATCCGCTGGCCGACGACATCGCGCCCGGGGCGGGTTGCGACGCCGCCAGGCAGGCGGCCCGCTCGCGTTTGGGGCTCGACAGGGACGCCATCGTGGTCGCGCTGATGCCTGGCAGCCGAATGTCCGAAATCGAAGCCATGGGCGAGGTCTTCATGGCGACGGCCGCGCGCCTGCAATCCGAACTCGGCGGGTGCGTCTTCATTGTCCCCTGTCCGGATCCGGGGATTCGCGACAGGCTGCGGGAAATGGTCTGCGGCCGATCTGCCGAACTCGATGTCCGGCTGACCACCGGAAACTCGGTCGAGGCGATGACGGCGGCGGACGGAGTCCTCGTGAAGTCGGGTACCGGAACCCTGGAAGCCATGCTGCTGCGGCGTCCAATGGTGGTGACCTATCGGCTGGGCGCCCTGACGTACCGGATCGTCAAGGCGCTCAAGTCCTCCGAGTTTGTCGCGTTGCCGAACATCCTGAGCGGTCGCCGGCTGGTGCCCGAACTCCTGCAGGACGCTGCCGAGCCAGACGGCCTGGCGCGCGCACTGCTGGGCGAGATGCGGCGCGCGAGAGAAGATCCGGGTTACTTTTGCGAGTTTGATCGCCAGCACGCGATCCTTCGGCGCGGCGCATCCGACCGCGCGGCGGAAGCGGTGCTCTCCCTGGTGGACAGCCGATGACCGTGGACATGTTCGGGCCGTTTCGGGAAGACCGGGCGCGCGTGGCCGGGATCGACGAGGCGGGGCGCGGTCCGCTGGCGGGCCCGGTGCTGGCGGCCGCCGTGATCCTCGACCCCTCGCGGCCCATATCGGGTCTGGCGGACTCGAAACGCCTGTCGCCAAAGCGCCGTGACGCGCTGGCGGACCGAATTCGGGACGATGCGCTGGACTGGGGCCTCGGCCGCGCCGACGTCGAGGAGATAGACCGGTTGAATATCCTGCAGGCCGCCCTGTTGGCGATGCGGCGCGCGGCCGCGCAGCTCTCGGCCCCGCTCGACGCGGCGTATGTCGACGGCAATGCGCGGCCCCGGCTGTCCTGCGCGGTGGTGACCGTCATCGGCGGGGATGCCACCGTGCCGGCAATCAGCGCCGCATCCATCCTCGCAAAAACGGCGCGGGACCGGGACATGACGCAGCTCGCGTCTGCCTATCCGGAATACGGTTTCGAGCGGCACAAGGGCTATGCCACCTCGGAGCACCTCCGGGCGCTTGCGCGCCATGGTCCCTCGATCATTCACCGCAGGAGTTTCGCGCCCGTATGCCAGGCATACGCGGCAAGAGATCCTCAGTCTCAAGTGGAGTTGTTGTGACGGGTTTCGTACATCTGCTGGTTCACACCGAATACTCGATTAGCGACAGCCTGGTGCGCATCGGAGACCTGGCGCGGCGGACGTCACAGATGTCGATGCCGGCGGTCGCCATGACCGACCGTTGCGCCCTGTTCGGCCTGGTGAAGTTCTACGAGGCATGCCTCTCCGCGGGCGTCAAACCCATCGTCGGCGCCGACTTCCACTATCGGCATGGAGGCGACGTGAACCGCTGCGTGCTGCTTGCCGCGTCCGACGAGGGCTATGCCAACCTCCTGCGTTTCGTGTCGAGAGCCTACGTGGATACGAACCGGCGAGGGCGCCACCAACACGGCCTGCTCGAGCGCCAATGGATACTGTCGGCACCCGAGGGGTTGATCGCGCTCTCGGGCGGGCCGGAAGGAGACGTGGGCCGCGCGCTGCTGGCGAACGACGCACCGCGGGCGACGCGCCTGGCGGAGGAATGGACGAGGGCGTTCGGCGACCGCTACTACATCGAGGTGCGGCGCACGGATCGGACGGGAGAAACGGACTACCTCAAGGCAGCGGTGGATCTCTGCGCGGAACGGTCGCTGCCGGTGGTGGCGACCAACGACGTGTGTTTCCTCGACGCCGACGACTTCGAAGCGCACGAAACGCGGGTCTGCATCCAGCAGAGCCGCACCCTCAACGACCCCCGCCGGGAACGCCGCTACAGCGAGGCGCAATACCTGCGTTCCGCGGCGGACATGGCGGCGCTGTTCGAAGACCTGCCGGAAGCGCTCGAAAACACCGTCGAGATCGCGAAGCGGTGCAACCTGGACCTCGAACTCGGCGTCTATCATCCGCCGAACTACCCCACGGCCAACGGCGAGTCGCTGGAGACGTTCCTTCGCCGCAGTGCCGCGGAGGGACTTGAAGCCAGGCTGCGGGCGCGCGGCTTTCATGGAAGTACGCTTCCGCCGACGGGGGGAGCGCCGACGCTTCCCTGCACGTCAGCGGTCGGGGACGCTTCCCCGGCTGAAGGCTCCCCTACCGACGCCGAGAGCTATGCCGCGCGGCTGGACCACGAGCTTGGCATCATCGAGGAGACGGGCTTCGCCGGGTACTTCCTGGTCGTGGCGGAATTCGTCAACTGGGCCCGGCGCAATGGCGTTCCGGTGGGCCCGGGCCGCGGCTCCGGCTCCGGGTCTCTCGTCGCCTATGCGCTGAACGTCACCGACGTCGATCCGATTGAATACGATCTCATCTTCGAGCGCTTTCTGAATCCCGAGCGCCTGTCGATGCCGGACATCGACATCGACTTCTGCATGGAGGGCCGGGACTCGGTCATCCGACATGTCTCGGAGCGCTACGGCGCGGACGCGGTGAGCCAGATCGCCACGTTCGGCACGATGGCGGCGAAAGCCGTGGTGCGCGATGTCGCCCGCGCCCAGGGCAAGCCGTACGGCCTGGCCGACAGGCTGGCCAAGATGATTCCCGCCGAAGTGGGAATGACGCTGACTGCGGCGGTCGCGCGGGAAGAGGAACTGCAGCAGTTCATCGACGAAGATGTGGATGCCGCGGAGATCATGGACATGGCCTACAAGCTGGAAGGCATCGTGCGCAATGTCGGGAAACACGCGGGCGGCGTCGTCATCGCGCCGGGTCCGCTGGCTGAATATGTGCCGCTCTACGCGGACGAGCGGAGCGGCGGGGCGATCTCCCAGTACGACAAGGACGACGTGGAGCGGGTTGGGCTCGTGAAGTTCGACCTGCTGGGACTTCGGACCGTGACCATCATCAACTGGACGGTCGAGGAGGTGAACGCCGCACGGGAATCGGGTGCCGAAGCGCTGGATATCAATACGATCCCGCTGGACGACGAAGCCACCTTCGCGCTGCTTCGCACCGGCGAGACGACCGCCGTCTTTCAGCTCGAATCCCGGGGCATCAAGGAACTGGTGCGCCGCCTGGCGCCGGACAACATCGATGACGTCATCGCGTTGGTGGCGTTGTACCGGCCCGGTCCCCTGCAGTCGGGCATGGTGGATGACTTCATCGACCGCCGGCACCGCCGCAAGCGGATCGAATACGAAGACCCGAGACTCGAAGACGGCCTGAAGTCGACGCACGGGGCGCTGATCTACCAGGAGCAGGTGATGTACGCCGCGCAGGTGTTGGCAGGATTCAGCCTTGGAGAGGCGGACGTGCTGCGCGCCGCGATGGGCAAGAAAAAGCCCGAGGAGATGGTCAAGGTGCGCGAGAAGTTCATGGCCGGCGCATTGGCGGAGGGGATACCCGAACAGCGCGCCTCGAACCTTTTCGACCAGATGGAGAAGTTCTCCGGGTACGCGTTCGCCAAGGGCCATGCCACGGCGTACGGCATCATCGCGTACCAGACTGCGTGGCTCAAATGCCACTACCCGGCGGAGTTCATGGCCGCGGTGCTGTCGGCAGACATGCACGACGTGGACAAGTTGGTGACCCTCGTGAACGAGGTACGCCGCCTCGAACTGACCCTTCTGCCGCCGGACGTCAATGCAAGCCGATACCGGTTTTCCGTGGTCGGCGGGGGCATTCTGTACGGCCTTGGCGCGGTGCGCGGCGTCGGCGCGGGACCGGTCGCGGCGCTGGAGGAACAACGGCAGGCGAACGGACCGTTCACGGACCTGTTCGACCTCTGTTCCCGCATCCAGGGAACGGACGCCGGACGCAACGCGAAGAATGTCATCGAACCGTTGATTCGTGCCGGTGCCCTGGATTGTTTCGCGGCCCATGGCGAGGAGGACATCGATCACCTGCGCGCGCGCCTGATGGCCGGGCTCCCGGCCGCCCTGGCGCGTGCCGAGCAGGGCGCCCGCGATGCCGCCATGGGGATTCACGACATGTTCGGGGACATTGTCCGAGAGGAACCGGGCGCGTTGCCGGAGGTCCAACCCTTCAGTCGGAGCGAGCGGCTGGCGGCGGAGAAGGAGAGCCTGGGGCTTTACCTGACCGGGCACCCCATCGATGCGTATCTCGGTGAGATAGCCACCTTGCGGTCGACGTCCATCGCGGGCCTGGTCCAGGGACAGCGTGCGCAGACCGTCGCCGGACTCGTGGTTTCGAGCCGTTCGCAGCGTGACAGGCGGGGCAGCCCGATGGCGTTCGTGGTGCTCGACGATCACACCGGCAGGATCGAAGCGGGCGTATACGGCGATGTGCTCGACGCTGCCCGCGGCAAACTGGTCAACGACGCCGTGCTCGTCGTGGAGGGCCAGGCGGAACCGGATGACTTCCGCGGCTCGCTGAAGCTTCGCGCCAGGTCGGTGGAAACCCTCGAGGAAGCCCGGTTGCGCCTCGCGGAGTGCCTGGAGATTTCCGTCGACGGCAACGGTGCGAACGGGGACCTGGCATCGCGGCTGCACGATCTGCTGCGCTCGCATAAGTGTGGCGAGGCGGCGCCCGGCTGCCCCGTCACCGTCGAGTACTGCTCCGACAAGGCACGCGCCCGCGTCGAACTCGGAGATGCCTGGCGTGTTGTCCCGAGCAATATGCTGATCGAGGAACTGGGCGTGGCGTTCGGCCCGGAACGGGTCGGATTCGCCTATCCGGGCGAGCGGTAGGTGGACAGGCGCGCGCCACGCTCGATGGGAATTGCGGCGCGCCGGCCGGAGAATGGCCAGGGATTCGGGTACCTGGTGCGGATACGTGGACTATGGGCACGCCGCATGCCGATGTGAGTCGAGCTGTCGCGTTGATTTCCGGCACGGGTGACATCGCGGTCGGATACAGCGGCGGACTCGACTCTACCGTGCTGCTGCATGCGGCCGCGATGCGTTTTGCCGCGCCGCGGCTGAGAGCGCTGCACGTCAACCACGGGCTGCAGGCGGAATCGCTCGACTGGCAGCGTCACTGCGAAAGAGTGGCAGCCGGTCTGGGTGTTCCCATCGAAGTGCTTCGCGTGACGGTAGGTTCGGGTAACGTGGAGTCCCAGGCGCGACGCGCCCGGTATGCCGCGTGGAAGGAGACCCTCCGGCCGTCCGAAATACTGTTGCTGGCCCACCATGCCAACGACCAGGCGGAGACCGTATTGTGGCGGCTGTTAACCGGACGCGCGCCGGTGGGGATGCCAGGCGAGCGGCCCCTAGGCGCCGGTTGCGTGGTGCGCCCATTCCTGCATCTGCGCCGTTCTCGCCTCGTCGCCTATGCGAAGGAACACGATCTCGCCTGGGTGGAGGACCCGTCCAATGCGGACAGGACTCGCGACCGCAACTTCATCCGCCACGAGATCATGCCCAACCTCGAGACGCGCTTCCCCCGGGCCGTCGAAGTCCTGGCCGCGGTCGCGCCGGATACGCTCCCCGTTCCCGCCTCGAGTCTGCCGATCGACGGCCTGACGGCGAACGGCCTCCGCGCCTGGCTGCGCGCCGGGGTGCCGGATCGGCGAATCGGCGAGATTCTCCGCCAGGCGCACGCCGGCGCCGATGCCAATCCCGTCATCCAGTTGCCGGGCGGCGATACGGTACGGCGCTACGGCGACCGCCTGTACCGCGTATCCGGTCTCCCGGTCCGCGAGGTTCGCGCAAGTGAAGGCAGTCGTGTCGAGGCAGGTGTTCCCTGGAAGCTGCCCCACGGCACCCTTGACTGGCGGCGAGGATCAACGGGCCTGCGTACCGGAGAGGTCCTGACAGTACGCTACCGAAGAGGCGCGGAACGCTTCGCTCCCGTGGGACGCGGCGTGACGAAGCGCCTGAAGACGCTCTTCCAGGAACACCGGATTCCTCCCTGGCAGAGGAACGCCTGGCCGCTGCTGTTCGACGGTGACCAATTGGCCGCCATCCCCGGCATCGGGGTGGCGAAGGAGTCGGCGGTACAACGAGGATGGTGGCCGGACTGGACGCCGTTCTGAAGTCTGTCCGGCTGGGGCTTCGCCGGGACGAAAGCGTGTCCCCTGCGGAATAGACGGATCAACGCCTCCCGATGATCTTCACCGGGTCCACCGGCGTGCCGCTGCGGCGAATCTCGAAGTGCAGCCGGCGCATCGCGGGGCTGCCGGAACCGATGTCGCAAATCTTGCCGCCGCTCGCGATGCTGGTTCCCTCGGCAACTGCCGGCTCCACGTTGACGCTGTAGGCCGACATGACACTGTCGGTGTGCCTCACCAGGACCAGGTGGCGGTACCCGCCCAGCCCGGCACCCTTGTACACGATCTGCCCCGCCGCTGCGGCGACGACCTGCTGGCCGCCTGGAATGACGTAGTCGAGGCCATTGTTCCCCCGTCCAAAGCCGCGTGCGGGCTGCGCGTTGACCGGCCAGCGCCAGCCGGCGCGTGCGGGTTGCGCGGGCGGAGCGCTCCGGGCGGGCGGCTGGGGTTTCGGCACTGCTTTCGGGGCCTTGGGTTCAGGCACCGCTCTTTCGACCGGCTTGGGTATCGGGACAGCAACAGTGGCCGACTTGGGCCGAGGGGCGGGCTTCGCGGACGGTTGGGGACGGCTCGGGGCCGCGTGCTCGACTGGTTTGCTCCGTCCGGCAGTGGATCCACTCGGGGCGGGCGCGCTGGCGACTGCCTCCGGCCGGCCTTCCACTCCATACAGCACCAACTCCTGTCCGGGGTAGATGGTGTAGGGTGGCTCGATACCGTTCCGGCGGGCGAGGTCCCGATAGTCGAGATTGAACTTCCAGGCGATCGCGTAGAGGGAGTCCTTGGGTCTGACCGTGTATTTGTCGGACGGCGGGATGGGCGCCCTCGAAACCGGCTCTCCCCGATCCAGGACCGGCGCACGGGATGGCGTGGCGCAGCCGGCGGACAGCACCGCGCCGACGATCAGTGCGCTCGCGATATGCGTACTAGAGATCCGATTCACGGACACTCCTCGCAAGCAGCGTGATGGTGGCGGCGCCGAGACATGCCGCCACCGCGACCCAGGCGACCATCGGGTCATCTCCCGTGGCCGAACGGAAGGAGGCGGGCAGCGCCATCGCGTCGTCCACGCGCCAGGGCCACAGGCGGACCAGGGAACCGGCCATCAATCCCGTGAGCACCGCGAAAACCGCTGCGCGGAATCGTTCCAGCAAACGGGTGAGAAGCCTCACGAATAACGCGAGGCCGACGGCCATGCCCGCCACCGTGACGCCGATAATGTCGAACTGCAAGGCATTGAGCGCCGCCAGCAACGGTTCCCAGAGACCGAGCAGGAGCAGCACAAGGCTGCCGGAGATTCCCGGCAGGATCCATGCCGAAGCGGCAAGCGCGCCGCCGAGCAGGAACCGGGGATAGGTCGGGTCCGAACCCGTTGGCCCCAGGGTGGCGAGGAAGACAGCCGCCACTGCACCGGCCACGCCGAAGGTCGCGAGGAATCGGGGTTGCGTGCGGCGGCTGACGCTTACGAGCGCCGCCGCGATCAACCCGAATATGAAACCCCATACAACCGGTCCGTGCGTATCGAGGAAGTAACCGAGGAGGCGGGCAAATGTTACCAGACCGGCCATCATCCCAAGCGCGAGAACGGCCACGAACGACAGGTCGTGGGTTCGGTGGAATGCGGCGAAACCATCGCGCAGCAGGATCCTGGGCGAGTCTGCGGACCAGGCGGCCAGCGCTTTCAACAGGCGTTCGTAGATCCCCGTCAGGAAGGCGATGGTGCCGCCGGAAACGCCGGGTATCACCTCGGCAATGCCCATCGCCGCGCCACGAGCCGCGATGCCGAGCCACTGGGCGAACCGCGCGCTGCGTGCTTTGGGAGTCACGCTGACGCGGCCCCGACGGGGGCAGCCTTCGCCCCGCGCGCGGCGTCGTGGAACTCCCCGACCTCACGCAGAACCATGGTGGCGTAGGCGCCCGGACCGAGTGAGAACTCCACGGTCAGCGCGTCGTCATCCAGGCGCCAGGACAGGTTCTTCGGAATGGCAGCCAGCGCGCGCCGCTGCTGGCGCAATCCGACATGCTCGAGCGCGAGGGCGATCTCGTGGTGGGACCGTATTGCGCACTCTTCCAGCCCGCGCGCCGCACCGGTGCTCTGCAACCTGCCCCGGCCCCAGAGCGGCCCTGTCGGCAACCCGTCGAGATCCGCCTCTCCATCCATCAGGCACCGCCAGGTGCCGTCCGTGACGCGTTTCGCGAGCACCTCGTTGAACAGGAAGCTGCGCAGGCTCGACAGGTAGACAGAGCGGAGGAAGGGCGGGATTCCGGGCTTCCCGGCGCGCATCCATTCGATGGCTGCCGCCACGTTTCCGCCGGTCGCGCCGAAGCGCTGCTCGCCGAAGTAGTTCGGCGCGCCGGTCGCACGCAACTGCGCAAGGGACGTTTCGGGATTTCCGGCAAGAGCGCGGATGCGAATGCGGAAGTGGTTTCCCTCAAGCTCGCCCCGACGCAGTTTGCGCCGATGCCGCGCACAACGCAGGATGCGCACGTCTTGGCCGAGATCGATTTCCTCGCCCCGGGGAAGGCGCACGCTGAACCATTGGCGCGCCACCGCATGCCGGTCCTTCATGCCGGCGTAGGAGACGTCCCGGGCCGGGACCTGGCAACTGCGGGCGAGCATCTTCTGCACCGCGTTCGTCGTGACGCCGCGCTTCTCCGCGAATATGTACAGGTGTTCGCCTTCGCCGACCGGTTCGAACGGGAGCGACTCCGTCACCCTGAAGTCGTCGCAGGTCGAGCGCAGCACCCCGGTGACGTTCGACGCGCCCGCATGGGCGCGGGGCCACTCCATCACGGAGTCTGGAGCCCGCCCTGGCCCTCCCGTCCGGTTTGCTCGTCGTCGACCACGAGAAAGAACGTCTCGCCTTCCGAGATCATGCCGAGAGAGGTCCGCGCGCGTGCCTCCACGGCATCGAGGCCGTCCTTGAGGGCGGTAATCTCGGCCGCCAGCCGGCGGTTCCGCCGATCATAGAGATCATTGCGAACCTGTTCCTCCGCGACCCTCTCCGTCAGTTTCACCACGGCGAAATGACCGGTGTCGCCGAGCCAGAAGCGGTACTGCAGCACCACGATGGCGAGCACGCCCAGGCAAATGAAGAACTTCATGACGCCGCTCGCCTCCCTGTCGAAATCTCTCGCCTCGCGGTGCATCCCCCGCCCATCAGGACGCCCCGCGCACGGCCTCGAGCTCCGCCATCCCTCTATAGACCGCCTCGTCGTCGAGGAGCGACTCGATCCGGAGCAGCCGGTTGTACTTGGCGGTGCGGTCCGAGCGGCAAAGCCCGCCGGTCTTGATCTGTCCGGCGCCGGTGCCGACCGCGAGGTCCGCGATGGTGGTGTCCTCCGTTTCTCCGGAACGGTGGGATATGACCACACCGTAGTCGGTGTCCTGCGCCATGCGCACCGCGGCGAGGGTTTCCGTCAACGTGCCAACCTGGTTCAGCTTGACCAGGATCGCGTTGGCTGCGCCGTCCATAATGCCGCGCTGCAACAGCGTCGTGTCGGTAACGAACAGGTCGTCGCCCACCAGTTGCACACGTTCGCCGAGCGCAACCGTCAGCCTGGACCAGCCATCCCAGTCGTCTTCGTCCAGCCCGTCTTCGATGGACGAGATCGGATAGCCATCGACGAGCCCGGCGAGGTATGCGCGGAACTCATCGCCCGAATAGGTCGCTCCCTCGCCGGCCAACGCATACTTGCCGTCGTCGAAAAACGTGGAGGCCGCGCAGTCCACCGCGAGCATCACATCCTTGCCGAGTTCGTAACCGGCGGCTTCGACGGCACGGGAGATCACGTCCAGGGCGGCGGCGTTCGACGGCAGGTCCGGAGCGAAGCCGCCTTCGTCGCCCACGGCGGTGGACAGTCCCTGTCCGGCCAGCTCGCGTTTGAGCGCATGGAAGATCTCCACGCCGCATCTCATCGCCTCGCTGAACGACGGCATCGATACGGGTTGCACCATGAACTCCTGGATGTCCACGTTGTTGTTCGCGTGCTCGCCGCCGTTCAGGATGTTCATCATCGGCACGGGCAGACGCATGTCGCCGCCATCGAAGATGTCGTGGATATGCTCGAACAACGGCACCTGCCTGTGCATGGCGGCGGCTTTCGCGGCGGCGAGGGAAACGGCCAGGATCGCGTTGGCGCCGAGACGCGACTTGTCGCTGGTGCCGTCCAGGTTGATCATCGCGTGATCGAGGACCTCCTGGTCCAGCGCGTCGATGCCCCGGATGGCCGGGGCGATCTGGCCTTCGATGCCGGCAATGGCCTTCAGGACGCCTTTGCCAGCAAAGCGTTTTGAATCGTTGTCGCGAAGTTCGAGCGCCTCGCGGGAGCCCGTTGAGGCGCCGGAGGGGACGCAGGCGTCACCGTGCGCGCCGCCGCGCAGGACGACTTCCGCTCGCACCGTGGGGTTGCCGCGGGAGTCGAGGACTTCCTGCGCCGCCACGTCGCGGATGATGCTCATGGCATGCCGGACCCCGAATGGGTTCCGGAATGGGGTCCGGGGCGGGATTCCATGAAACCACGGGATTTGACGGTGGCATCAATGGCGAGCAGGTCTTCGACGAGGCTCCCGATCAGGTCCATCGGCCAGGAGTTCGGCCCGTCGGAAAGCGCTTCCTCGGGGTTCGGGTGCGTCTCCATGAACACCCCCGCGACCCCGGCGGCCACCGCTGCCCGCGCCAGCACGGGTACCATCTCCCGTTGCCCGCCCGAGCGCGCGCCCAGGCCGCCCGGCATCTGCACCGAGTGCGTGGCGTCGAACACGACGGGACAGCCCGTGCCGCGCATGATCGCGATCGAACGCATGTCCGACACCAGGTTGTTGTAGCCGAAGCTGGCGCCCCGTTCGCACACGAGGATCTCCTCGTTGCCGGTGGCGCGCGCCTTGTTCACCACGTGGGTCATGTCGGCGGGTGCCAGGAACTGGCCCTTCTTGATGTTGACGGGGCGATTGCGGCTGCAGACGTTCTGGATGAAGTTCGTCTGGCGGCACAGGAACGCCGGCGTCTGCAGCACGGAAACCACGTCCGCCACTTCATCGAGCGGGGTGTCTTCGTGCACGTCCGTCAGCACGGGTACGTCCACCTCGTTCCGCACGCGCTCAAGGATCCGCAGGCCACGCTCGAGGCCGGGCCCGCGGTAGCTCTCGTGGGAGGAGCGGTTGGCCTTGTCGAAGGAACTCTTGTAAATGAAGGGAATCCCGAGTGAGCCGGTGATCTCCTTCAGGCGCGACGACGTCTCCATCGCCAGCGCTTCGCTTTCGATGACGCAAGGTCCGGCGATGAGGAACATGGGCTCGGCATTGCCGGCTTCGAAGGAGCAGAGTTTCAGGCTATCCCCCCTGCAAGGCTTGTCCGATCGAGGATCCCTGACCGTTGGCGGCGCGTTCATCGCGCTGCCTGTCTGTGATCGTCGACTTTGACCGCCTGCGCGCGTAGCGGTTCGACGCTTCGATGAATCCGGTAAAAAGAGGATGGCCATCCCTCGGCGACGATGTGAACTCGGGGTGGAACTGGCAGGCTACGAACCAGTCGTTGCGGGGAAGCTCGATCATTTCGACCAGCGAGTCGCGAGCGCTACGGGCGGAGACCTTCAGGCCCTCGCTCACGAGTCGGGGAATGTAGACCTCGTTCACCTCGTAGCGATGCCGGTGGCGCTCCCTGACGCGTGCGGTGCCGTACATTCGATGGGCCAGCGAACCGGGCTCCAGGGTGCATGCCTGTTCGCCCAGGCGCATGGTGCCGCCCATGTCCTCGGAACCGTCCCGTGTCTGGCGTTTTGCCATGCTGCCGGAGCCGTCCATCCACTCCTCGACGAGGCCGATAACGGGATGACGGGCGTCGGGTTCGATCTCGGTTGAGCCCGCGCCCTCGAGCCCCGCGGCGTTCCGGGCGAACTCGATGACGGCGGCGTGCAGCCCGTAACAGATGCCGAGATACGGTACGTCGTTGGTTCGCGCATACCGCGCAGCCTCGATCTTGCCCTCGAAACCCCGCTCGCCGAACCCGCCCGGGACGAGAATCGCGTTCACATCGCTAAAGACCCCGGGGCCGCCGTGCTCGATGGTCTCGGCATCGAGATAATCGATCTCGACCCGCGTGCGCGTCCGGATGCCGGCGTGGGCCAGTGCCTCGACCAGGGACTTGTAGGCGTCGGGCGTGTCGAGGTACTTGCCGACGATGGCGATGCGCGTTGTCTGTGCCGGATTGTGCAGCGCCTCGACGACGCGTTGCCATTCACTGAGATCGGCTTCACCGCAGTCGAGCTTCAGCTTCTCGGCGACGATATCGTCCAGGTGCTCCGCATGCAGCTTGAGCGGACCCTCGTAGATGGCGTCGAGATCCTCGAAGGGGATCACCGCCCGCTCTTCGACATTGGTGAAGAGCGCGATCTTGCTCCGCGTGGGCTGCGTGATCGACTCTTCGGACCGGCACACCAGGATGTCGGGCTGCAATCCGATGGTCCGCATCTCCTTGACCGAGTGTTGCGTCGGCTTTGTCTTGGTCTCGCCGGCCGCGCTCAGGTAGGGCACCAGCGTCAGGTGAATGAAGAGTGTCCGCGACGCGCCCACCTCGAGCCGCAGTTGCCGCACCGCCTCGAGGAAAGGCAGCGACTCGATGTCGCCCACGGTGCCGCCGATCTCCACCAGCACGACATCGACGTCATCACCGACGGCGAGGATGCGGCGCTTGATCTCGTCGGTGATGTGGGGGATGACCTGCACCGTGCCCCCGAGGTAGTCGCCGCGGCGCTCGTTCCGGATGACCTCGGCATACACGCTGCCGGTCGTGAAGTTGTTGTGTTGCGACATGCGCCGGCGGATGAACCGCTCGTAGTGCCCGAGGTCGAGGTCCGTCTCCGCGCCGTCCGCGGTGACATAGACTTCGCCGTGCTGGAACGGGCTCATGGTGCCGGGATCCACGTTGATGTAGGGATCCATCTTGAGGATGTTGACCTTGAGATTGCGGGATTCGAGGATCGCCGCCAGGGAGGCGGTGAGGATACCCTTCCCCAGAGAAGAAGTGACGCCACCGGTAACGAAAATGTAGTGCGTCAACGAGCCACCCGATGCCCTTCGTGCCATCCCCAGACGGTCGGCACGCTGCCGATATGGCGTGCGGCAAGATGGGCGGACACCATAGCAAAAAGCGGGTTCAGGCTCAACGATCCGCACCCCCGAACGCGAGGAACTGGAGCACGTGAAGGCGCGCGCTTGCGAGCGATTGCACTGACCGGTTCCTGCAGCGTTTGTCGTGCTAATTCCCGATAGCTATAGATTAATGCAATGACAGGGGGGGTTGATTTGCACAAGTGTGTGCTTGAGGGCATCATTAATAGGTTGCACTGAAACGTGAGATGGAGGGTATTCGGATGCGGCGAAGATTCCTGTCTGAGACCAAGATCACATCAACGATGGCGGGCGCAGGCCCGGTAATCCTGGCGTCCCTGGTGACCAGCCTGTTCGCGGGTTCGGTGGCCTGGGCACAGGAGGAGGCCGAAGCGGCCGACGCGGGGGTAGGAGTTTCCCCCCAGATCGAAGAAGTGGTGGTCGTCGGCTCTCGGCGGAGGGACCGTTCCGCGGCCGACTCGCCGGTGCCGGTGGACGTGATCGGCGGCGACGACTTCCTGGCGCACGGCAACACCGACATGGACGACCTCTTGGCGGCGCTGGTGCCGTCGTACAACGTCGCCCAGGAGCCGATCAGCGACGCCGCCACATTCATCCGTCCCGCAACCCTGCGCTCGCTCCCGCCGGATGCGACGCTGGTGCTGGTCAACGGCAAGCGCCGCCACCGCGCGGCGGTCATCGCCCTGCTCGGCGCCGGTATTTCCGGTGGCTCGCAGGGGCCTGACCTGTCGGCGATTCCCGCCATCGCGCTGGACCGGCTCGAAGTACTCCGCGACGGCGCGTCTGCACAGTACGGATCCGACGCCATCGCCGGCATCCTCAACTTCGTGCTCAAGGAAGACAGCAGCGGCTCTTCGGTGGATCTCAAGTGGGGCAGCCAATACGAGGGCGACGGCGACTCGCTGACCGTCGCTGCGAACGCGGGCTTCGCCCTCAGCGATGCCGGTTTCGCCAACCTCAGTTTCGAGTGGAAGGAGGTCGATCCGACCAGCCGCAGTGCCCAGCGCGGCGACGCCTTGGACCTGATCAACGCCGGCAACACCCACGTGCGGCAGCCGGCGGCGCAGATCTGGGGCGCTCCGGAGGTCTCGGACGACTTCAAGTTCGTCGGCAACTTCGGCATCGATCTCGGCAACGGTAGCGAGGCGTACGCCTTCGGCAACTGGTCCGAACGCCAGGTGGAAGGCGGATTCTACTTCCGGAATCCCCATACCCGGGGCGGCGTGTTCCGGGGACCGGTGCTGGACGCGAACGGAACTCCGGTGTTCAAGCTCGACGATGGCGATCTGGTTTCGCCCCGCCAGCGAGATCTCGACGACGGTGTCGCCCTGTTCTATGGCGACGGCTCGCCGGTTGTCGACACGACTGGTGTCACCCGCACGGTCAAAGTTGCGGACTTGACCGGTGACATGTCCGGCAATTGCCCGACGGTGCGAATCGTCAACTACGTCGCTGACCAGGGGGCGTTGTCGCAGATCGCGGGCGATCCCAACTGCTATTCGCTCATCGAGAAGTTCCCCGGGGGCTTCACGCCGCAGTTCGGCGGCTACGTGCACGACCTTGCCCTGGTCGGCGGCGTTCGCGGCCACCTGGGTAACGCCTGGTATTACGACCTGAGCGCTTCGGCAGGCCGCAGCAACGCACAGTTCTACATTTACAACACCATCAACCCGCAACTGTTCACGCAGCGCAACGAAATCGATGTCTTCTACGACGCCGGGGCGTATACGGAAACGGACAGGGTCATAAACGCCGATCTCTCGCGACCCTTCGATGTCGGCTTCTGGGGTCCCCTGAACGTGGCGTTCGGCCTCGAATATCGCGACGAGACGTTCCGCATCGACAACGGCGAACCGAACTCGTTCTTCATCGATCCCAACCTGGCTGCGCAAGGATTCGGCGTCGGATCCAACGGCTTCCCCGGATTCCAGCCCGGCGACGCCGGTGAGAACACCGTGCGCGCCTTCGCCGCCTGGCTCGACCTTGAGTCCGATGTCAGCGAACACGTGCTCGTCGGTGGCGCACTGCGCTACGAAAACTACGCGGACTTCGGCAATACGCTCGACGGAAAGGTCGCCATCCGCCTGCAGGTCAGCGAGAACGTCGCGCTGCGTGGCGCGGTCAGCACCGGTTTCCGCGTCCCCACGGCGGGACAGGCGAACCTGCGCAACGTGACCACGGAGTTCCAGGCGGGGATGCTTGCCGACATCGCAACGTTGCCGCCGACCAACCCGATCGCCCAGCAGAAGGGCGCGCAGGCCCTGACGCCGGAAGAGTCCACCAACCTCACGCTGGGCGCCGTGTTCCATGCCGGCGCGCTGGACGTGACCGTGGACTACTACAACATCACGATCGAGGACCGGATCTCCTTCACCAGCCGATTCGACCTGACGCAGGCGGATATCGATTCCCTGCTGGCGGTAGGGGTGTCCGACGCGACCAGCTTCGCTTCGGTGCGGTTCTTCTCCAACCAGCAGACTGTAAACGCGTCGGGCATCGACGTGGTCGCCACGCTGCCGTTCGACCTTGCCGGAGGCGTGTCGAACCTGACGTTCACCGCCAACTGGCAATCGATCGAACTCGAGGAGTTCAACCCGGACTTCACGGACGAAAACCGTCGGCTGCAGATCGAGCAGGGCCGGCCGGATTCGCGCTTCACGCTGAGCTGGACCCACCTGCACGGACAGTGGCGGCTGATGGCGCGGGCGCGCCATTACGGCGATTACTACGACGCCCCGACGAACGATGGCAGCGTGGCGTTCTACCCGGAAGCCGAACTCCTGGTCGACGCCGAACTCGCCTACCAGGTGACGCCGAGGCTGTCGCTGCTACTCGGGTTGCAGAACGCGTTCGACGAGTATCCCGACGAGAACCCGCACGGCGAGGTTGCCGGACTGATCTATCCCGAGCAGTCTCCGTTCGGGTTTAACGGCGGCTACAGGTACCTGCGCGCAACGTGGAGCTGCGAGTAGTCGCATAGCGCCGTCACGCGGGAGCTGGCCGTCGCTGGCTCCCGCAGCGAACGCATAAGACGTTAAGGATCAGCGCTCGAGCAAGTCGCGCTTGTTGGTGACTTCCCGCCACGCGGCTTCGTCGGGTGGCGGGTCTTTCGCTTCGGTGATGTTCGGCCAGATGTCCGCGAGTTCGGCGTTGAGTTCGAGGAACTCTTCCTGGTCCTCGGGCAGTTCGTCCTCCGAGTAGATCGCGTCCACCGGGCATTCGGGTTCGCACAGGGCGCAGTCGATGCACTCGTCGGGGTGGATGACGAGCATGTTCGGCCCCTCGTAGAAGCAGTCGACGGGACACACCTCGACGCAATCCGTCAGTTTGCACTTGATGCAGGCTTCGCCGATCACGAATGTCATGGGTGTCCTCGTCTGATTGCGGCGGCGTATTCTACAGCAGGTTCTTGAGGTCAAACACGAGTTCGAGCGCCGCCCTCGGCGTCAGTTCGTCGGGATCGACTTCCATCAGGCGTTCGCGCAGGGCGTCTTCGGCTGCGGCGCTTTCGGGTGATTCCGTGGCGGGCTCGGGGGGTGGGGCGAACAGGTCTGCCTGGCGCGCGTCCGGGCGGCTGTGTTGCGACTCCAGGCCGGCGAGCCGGGTGCGTGCCAGCGCCAGCACGGATTCCGGGACCCCGGCCAGCTTCGCTACCTGAACGCCGTAGCTCTGGTTTGCCGGCCCTTCCTTGACGATGTGCAGGAACACCACGTCCGAGCCGTGTTCGACGGCGTCGAGGTGGACGTTGGCGATGCCGGGGAACTCTTCCGGGAGCGCCGTCAGTTCGAAATAGTGGGTCGCGAACAGGGTGAACGCGCGCAACCGGATTGCCAGGTGGCGCGCCGCCGCCCATGCCAGCGCGAGACCGTCGTAGGTACTCGTGCCGCGGCCGATCTCGTCGAGCAGCACGAGGCTCTCGGGCGTCGCGTTGTGGAGTATCTCCGCGGTTTCGCTCATTTCGACCATGAACGTGGAGCGTCCACTGGTGAGGTCGTCGGACGCGCCGATACGGGTGAAGATGCGGTCGACCGGCCCGACGACGGCGGACGCCGCCGGCACGAAACAGCCGGTCCGGGCGAGCAGCACGATCAGCGCGGTCTGGCGCATGTAGGTCGACTTTCCGCCCATGTTGGGACCGGTGATCACCAGCATGCGCCGCGACTGGTCGAGGTCGAGGTCGTTGGGCACGAACGGCGTGCCGGACTCAGCCTCGACCACCAGGTGCCGTCCGCTGCGAATCTGCACCCCCGGGACGTCGGTCAACTCGGGCGCGACGAGTCCCAGCGCCTCGGCGCGGTCGGCGAACGCCGCCAGCACGTCGAGGGCGGCGAGTGCCTCGCCCGCCGCCCGCAACGCCGCGCCAGATCCATTCAGGCGGGTTAACAGGTTGTCATAAAGTTCCCGCTCCCGGCGCAGCGCCCGGGCCTGGCTCGTGAGCGCTTCATCCTCGAACTTCTTTAGCGTCGGCGTGATGTAGCGTTCCGCGTTCTTGAGCGTCTGCCGCCGGATGTACTCCGCGGGCACTTCCTCCGCGGCCGCGCGGTTCGTCTCGATGTAGTAGCCGTGGACCCGGTTGTAGCCCACCTTGAGCGATGCGATCCCGGTGCGTTCCCGCTCGGTCGCCTCGAGGTCCGTCAGGAACCCGCTGGCGTTCTCCGTGAGGTCGCGCAGGCTGTCGAGCGTGTCATCGAAGCCGCGCGCGATGACGCCGCCTTCGCGCAGCGTCGCCGGCGGTTCGCCGACCACGGCGCTATCCAGGAGGTCGTGTTCTTCCTGGAACGTTGGCAGGGCGGTGAACGTTTCGGCCAGCACCGGGGCATCGAGGGTTTCGGCCAGCGCCCGGATGTCCGGCCACACGGCGAGGCCCGCGCGCAACCTGGCGAGGTCCCGCGGTGATGCGCTGCCGAGCGCGATCCGCGTGACGATGCGCTCCATGTCGCCTGTTTCGCTCAAGCTTGCACGCAGCCGCTCCGGCCCACGCGCCTCGATGAGCGCGATGACCGCGCGCTGGCGTTCGCACACGGCGTCGGCGGCCTTGAGGGGTGCGGTGAGCCAGCGCTTCAGGAGCCGCGCACCCATGGGTGTGCGCGTCTCGTTGAGGACGCCGTAGACCGTGCCCCTGGACGAGGGCTCGCCGTCGAGTCGGGAGTCGATCTCGAGGTTGCGCCGGGTGCGCGGATCGAGAATCACGTGGTCGTCCGGCGCGTAGGGTCGGACGGAGACGATGTAATCGAGCGATTGCCGCCTCGCGTTCTGTGCATAGCGGAGCACCGCGCCGGCCGCGCCGACGCCCGCGCCCACTTCGTGAATGCCGAACCCCGATAGATCGCGCACGCCGAAGTGATTGGCCAGGAACCTCTCGGCGAGGTCGACATCGAAGTCGAGATCGGGGCGGCGGGTGATCTCCCGGCCCCCGTCGAGGTCCACCGTTTCCGCCGCGACCAGTTCGGCGGCGCCGATGCGGTCCAGTTCCGCGAGGAGCGCATCGGTCGAATCGCACTCGCGGACAAAGAACTCCCCGGAAGAGACGTTGAGCCAGCTCAGTCCCCAGCCGTCCCCGTACGGATGCACGCCCGCCAGCACGCTTTCCCGGTCCGGATCCAGCAGCCCGTCTTCCGCCAGCGTCCCCGGCGTGACGATACGCGTCACGCGGCGGTCTACGGGCCCCTTCGAGGTGGCCGGATCGCCGATCTGCTCACAGATCGCGACGGACCGGCCCAGTCGCGCGAGCCGCGCCAGGTAGCCGTCGACGCTGTGGAAGGGCACGCCGGCCATCGGAATGGGCTGCCCGGCCGAGCGCCCCCGGGCGGTGAGCGTGATGTCGAGCAGGCGCGCCGCCTCGCGGGCGTCGTCGAAGAACAGCTCGTAGAAGTCGCCCATGCGGTAGAACAGCAGGATATCCGGGAACTCGGCCTTGATGCCGAGGTACTGCCGGATCATCGGGGTGTGGGCGGCGGCGCTCATTTCTTCGTTCGGGTCATGCGGGGCAACGCCGGTTCAGGTATGTGGAAATCGACTCGACTGCAACGGTTTCCCCGTTCAAGAAAAAAGGAGGAAGCCGGAAGACCGACTATTGTAAGCCAGCGCTGAAAATGTCGTGCGAGATGACGCTTTCGCCGATTTTCTTCACGGTCACGGGTTGCACTTCTTACTGTCCGGATATACAGTATCGCGAAATCCTGATCCCAGCGGAGATTCTTGAGACATGGCGGGAACCGAAAAAAACCGCGCCCTGAAAGCGGCGCTGACGCAGATAGAGCGGCAATTCGGCAAGGGGTCGATGATGCGGCTCGGCGACCGCGAGCAGGAGGCGATTCCAGCTGTGTCCACAGGCTCGCTTGGACTCGATGCCGCACTCGGCGTCGGCGGCCTGCCCCGGGGCCGCGTCGTCGAGATCTACGGGCCGGAATCCTCGGGCAAGACCACGCTTACCCTGCAGGTCATCGCCGAAGCGCAACGCGAAGGCGGCACCTGTGCGTTCATCGACGCCGAGCATGCCCTCGATCCCATCTATGCGGAGAACGTCGGCGTCAATACCGACGACCTGCTCGTCTCGCAGCCGGACACCGGCGAACAGGCGCTTGAAATCTGCGACATGATCGTGCGCTCCGGTGCCGTCGATGTCGTCGTCATAGACTCCGTCGCCGCGCTCACGCCGAAGGCGGAAATCGAAGGCGACATGGGGGACTCCCACGTCGGCCTGCAGGCGCGCCTCATGAGCCAGGCGCTGCGAAAGATGACGGCGAACATCAAGCAGTCCAATACCCTGGTGATCTTCATCAACCAGATCCGCATGAAGATCGGCGTGATGTTCGGCTCTCCGGAAACCACGACCGGTGGCAACGCGCTCAAGTTCTACTCTTCCGTGCGCCTCGACATCCGCCGCATCGGCGCCATCAAGGACGGCGACGAGGTCATCGGCAACGAGACCCGGGTAAAGGTACTCAAGAACAAGGTGGCACCACCGTTCAAGCAGGTCGAGTTCCAGATCCTTTACGGCAAGGGGATCAACCGGACTGGCGAGATCATCGACCTCGGCGTCGCCAACGGAATCGTCGACAAGTCGGGCGCCTGGTACAGCTATAACGGTGACCGCATCGGCCAGGGACGAAAGAACGCGGCGGAATTCCTGAACAACAACGAAGACCTTCGAAGCGAAATCGATGCGCGCGTGCGTGCCGTGCTGCTGCCGCAGCCGAAATCAGACGAGAGCGGCAGCGACAGCGACAACGGCAACCGACAGGCCGGCCCACAGAACAGCCCGGTAGCCGCGCGGTAGTATTCCGCCAGCCCGCCTGCAATCCGGCCAATAAGCCAGTAGGCCAGCAAGCTAATAGCCTGGTAAATGGACACGGACGCGCGCCAATCCGGACCAACCGACACTGCGCTGACGGAGCGCGCCCTGCGCCTCCTCACCAGGCGCGAACATTCCCGGTTCGAACTGCGTCGCAAGCTGCTGCGACGCCGCTCGGCTGAATCGGAACTGAAGTCGCAACCGAAATCGCAACCGGATAGCACGAATGCAGCCGCCGGCGGCAACACCACCGTGGAAGCCCAGTTGGATGCCGTCCTCGACGATCTTGTCCATCGCGGCCTCCTGTCGGACGAGCGCTTCGCCGAATCCTTCGTCCGACGCGGCGTGGACCGTGGCCATGGCCCTCTGAAAATCCGCTCAGGACTGCGCAGCCGGGGCGTGGCGGAAGACCTGATCGACGGCGCGCTCACGTTTTCCGACGACTTCTGGCTCGATCTTGCCCGGGCCGCGCAGGCGAAACGCTTTGGCAACGGCGGCCGCCACAGCAGTAGCAACAGTGGCGGAGACGACGCGGACGGTGCGCCGGCGAACCGCTCCGAGTGGGCAAGACACGCTCGTTTCCTCGCAGCGCGCGGATTCGCGTCGGACATCATCTATCGAACGCTGGGCCCGCAGACCGTATAATTCGCCGCCTTTTTTCGTATCGGGAATCGCGACGGTGAGGACTGCCGAGATTCGCGCCGCATTTCTAGACTTCTTCGCGGCGCGCGGCCACAGGGTCGTCAAGTCCAGCAGCCTGGTTCCGGGCAACGATCCGACGTTGTTGTTCACCAACGCCGGCATGGTCCAGTTCAAGGACGCGCTGACGGGGCGCGAGCGCCTCGGCTTCGACCGCGCGGCGTCCTGCCAGCTCTGCGTGCGCGCCGGCGGCAAGCACAACGACCTGGATAACGTCGGCTATACCGCGCGCCACCAGACCCTGTTCGAGATGCTCGGCAACTTCAGCTTCGGCAGCTATTTCAAGGAAGACGCCATCGACTGGGCATGGGAGTTCGTCACCGGCGTCCTCGCGTTCGACCGCGACCGCTTGTGGGTGACGGTGCATCCCACCGACGGCGAGGCCCGCAAGCTGTGGGTCGACAAGATCGGCATGCCCGCCGAGCGGGTGATCGACCACCCGGACAACTTCTGGGCCATGGGCGACACCGGTCCCTGCGGCCCCGACTCGGAGATCTTCTACGACCAGGGTCCCTCGGTGGCAGGAGGGCCGCCGGGTTCACCGGAAGAAGAGGGCGATCGGTTCCTCGAAGTCTGGAACCTGGTATTCCCGCAATACGATCGTTCGGCGGACGGAGAACTGGCGCCGCTCAAGAGTCCCGGCGTCGACACGGGGATGGGCCTCGAACGCGCGGCGGCGATCTCCCAGGGCGTGCATTCAAACTACGAGAACGACATCTTCCGCAGGATCGTCTTCGCGGCGGGGCGCATGGCCCGCCTCAATGACGAGGCTGAGATGTTGGCCAACCCGTCCCTGCGGGTCATCGCCGACCACATCCGTTCCACCGCGTTCCTGATCGCCCAGGGCGTGATGCCGGGCAACGAGGATCGGGACTACGTCCTGCGCCGGATCATCCGCCGTGCGCTGCGGCACGGCCACAAGCTTGGCCTTGAGGAGCCGTTCTTCCACAAGCTCGTGGTGCCCCTGGCGGAGGAGATGGGCGAAGCGTATCCGGAGATCGAAGAGCACAGTGACAGCGTGGCAATTATCCTGCTCGCCGAGGAAGAGCGATTTGCCAGGACGCTCGACAGGGGCATGGCCTTGCTGGACCGGTACATCGCGAGCCTCGGTGCTGGCGACAAGCAGGCGCCCGATGGCGGGACGATTTCGGGTCAGGTGGTATTCGAGCTCTACGATACCTTCGGCTTTCCGGCGGACCTCACCGCCGATGTTGCACGCGAGCGTGGGCTCATCGTCGACATGGACGGTTTCGAGTCCGCCATGCAGGAACAGAGGGAGCGGTCGCAGCGCGCGGGCCGATTCGACGCAAGTGCCGAACAGCAGGTGCAGGTCGACTCCGATGTGCATTTCGAGGGCTACGAAACCCTCGAGGTGGACGCCGAAGTGATCTCGATATTCAGGCTGCCGGATCCGGATAAAGCCGGAAGTACCGAAGCCCCGGTGCCTACGGATCGCCTGGAGTCCTCCGAGTCAGGCTACGTGGTACTCGACCGCACCCCGTTCTATGCCGAGTCCGGCGGCCAGGTGGGCGACACGGGCGTGATCGCGTCGAACGGGACCCGATTTGCCGTGGCAGATACCAGCCGGGGCGGTGGCCAACACCTGCATCGCGGCACGGTGGAGGAGGGCGCGATCACGGTCGGCCAGCGGGTCACCTCGACCGTCGATGGCGAACGTCGTTGGAACATCGTGCGCAACCATTCCGCCACCCACCTGCTGCATGCCGCTTTGCGGCGCAACCTGGGTGGTCACGTCCAGCAGCGGGGCTCCAGGGTCGGCCCGGAAGGCTTCCGTTTCGACTTCTCCCACCCGGCGCCGCTCAGCGACGGCGAGTTGCGCTCCATCGAACTCGAAGTGAACGCGCGCATCGGCGAAAACTCGCCCGCCACCGCAGAAGAGATGCCGTACGCCGAGGCGATGGACAAGGGCGCCATCGCGCTCTTTGGCGAGAAATACGGCGACGTGGTGCGCGTGCTCGCCATGGGCGGCGGCTACTCGGTGGAACTTTGCGGCGGCACGCACGTGCGGCGTACCGGCGACATCGGATACATGTGCATCGCATCCGAATCGAGCGTGGCTGCCGGCACCCGGCGCATCGAGGCGCTGACCGGCGAGCGGGCGGTCGCCCATGCCAGGGGTTCGGAACGGTTGATCGCCGACATCGGCCAGGTGGTTGGCGGCGGGCGCGAAAACCTGCTCGAGAAGGTGGAAGCCCTTTCGCAACAGACCAGGTCCCTGCAGAAAGAGCTGGAGATGCTAAAGGGCCAGGTCGCGCAATCCCGGGGATTCGATCTCGCGAGTGAAGCGGTGGACGTTGCCGGTATCCGGGTGCTCGTCGCCGAGGTCGAAGGCGATTCCAGGACCGTGCTGACGACGCTCGACCGGCTCAAGGAAAGGCTCGGCACCGCCGTCATCGTGCTCGCACAGGTGAACGGCGGCCGCGTCAACCTGACGGTAGGGGTCACAAAGGACCTGACCGAACGCTTCACCGCCGGCGACGTGATCCGCTTTGTCGGCGCCCAGGTTGGCGCAAAGGGCGGTGGCGGCCGGCCGGACATGGCCCGGGGCGGCGGCGGGGACAGGCCGGAGGCGCTGCCGGCGGCGCTCGCCTCGGTGCGGCAGTGGGTGGAAGAGCGCGTCGCCGGAGCGGGCGACTAGGCCGACATAGGCCGGATTCGATCGACCAGCAAACAGATGGAAACTCAATCATCAGCCCTCGGGCGGGCGGCCCGAGTGAGTGAGTCCCCTGAGGTGGCGACGCGCTACGTGCACAAGTACGGCGGGACGTCCGTCGGCAGCGTCGAACGTATTCACGCGGTCGCGGACCGGGTAGCCCGCAGTCTGGAAGCCGGCCAGCAGGTCGTCGTCGTCCTCTCGGCCATGGCGGGAGAGACGGATCGGCTGGAGGGACTCGCCCGGGAGGTGGCCGAGGAGATCGCCCCCAGGGAGCGCGACGTGCTGCTTTCGTCGGGCGAACAGGTGTCGATCGCACTCCTGGCCATGGCGCTGATCAAACGCGGCTTCGCTGCCAGATCCTATCTCGGCTGGCAGGTCCGGATCCTGACGGACGACGCACACACCCGGGCGCGGATCGAGCACATCGACACGGACGCCCTGAACGATGATCTCGCGAACGGCGTGACCCCGATCATCGCCGGCTTCCAGGGCATCGACACGCGCGGCAACATGACGACGTTCGGCCGCGGCGGCTCCGACACGACGGCAGTCGCGGTGGCCGCGGCCATCGGTGCCGACGAATGCCGCATCTACACCGATGTGGACGGCGTACACACCGCCGACCCCCGAATCGTCGAGAACGCATCGATGCTGCATGTGGTGACCTTCGAGGAAATGCTCGAACTGGCAAGCCTCGGATCCAAGGTGCTGCACCCGCGCGCGGTGGAGTTCGCCGGAAAGTACGGCGTTCCCCTGCGGGTGCTCTCCAGCTTCGGCGACGGAGACGGTACGCTAATCACGACGGAGGAGAACGACATGGAACAACCCGTCGTATCGGGCATCGCCTATTCGCGCGACGAAGCGAAGCTGACACTCCTTGGCGTCCCGGACGTGCCCGGCATCGCCTCGAAGATCCTCGGCCCGATCGCCGATGCCAATATCGAAGTCGACATGATCGTGCAGAACGTCGGCGCCGACGGCTCGACCGACTTCACCTTCACCGTCAAGCGCGAGGACTTCGTCCGCGCCCTCGAACTGCTGGAAGCGGTCAAGGCCGATCTCGACGCGCGAAGCGTCGAAGGCGACAACCACATCGTCAAGGTCTCCGTCGTCGGCGTCGGCATGCGCTCCCACGCCGGTGTCGCGACCCGCATGTTCGACGCGCTGGCCGCCGAGAACATCAACATCCGCATGATCTCCACCTCGGAAATCAAGATCTCCGTCGTCGTCGACGAGCGCTACCTCGAACTCGCCGTTCGCGCGATCCACGCCGCCTTCGACCTGTCCGACCCGCCGGTCAAGGACTGATCTAGCGGTTACGAGTGTCACGCGGGCCGGGCTTTGGGGCGCCGCGTTGCCACCGAAGTGTCCCTGGCGCCGCTCGCGCGTGGCCAGGTGGCGCACGCTATGATCTGGCGGAAGGCCCAGGCCGGCGGGATGGATGATGAGGCGCGAGCGCGGGATTCACGAGATCTTCCGGGAGGACCCAGAGCGCGCCGACCGTGAGCTCTGGGGACGACGCGCCTTCCTTGCAAACGTTGGTGCCATGTCCGCCGTGCTCGGCGCGCGGATCGTCTACGCCCAGCACATGCCGGTTGGCCTCGTCCCGGCAGCGCTGGCCAACACCGCGGAACCGTTCCATATCGAAGGCAAGGACGGGCTCGTAGTGCTGAACGACCGGCCGCTCAGCGCGGAGACGCCGCCGCACCTGCTGAACGACGATGTCACCCCTTCTGAACGCCTGTTCGTTCGCAACAATGGCATTCCGCCCGACCCGGCGATGGTCACACGCAGGTGGACACTCACCATCGACGGCGAATCGGTCCGGCGCCGGCGCCGCTATACCGTCGCGGACCTGAAGCGCAGGTTTCCCCCGGCTCACCGGCAACTCGTCCTGGAGTGCGCCGGCAACGGCAGGGCGGCATACGAACCATCGGTGGCCGGCAGCCAGTGGACGCTTGGCGCAGTCGGGTGCCCCCAGTGGAATGGCGTGCTGTTGCGCGACGTGCTGGAAGACTGCGGCGTCACCCGGGACGCCGTGTACGTGGCGTACTGGGGTGCTGATTCACACGTATCGGGTGCGGAATCCGGCGTGCCGATCTCGCGCGGCGTACCGGTTGCCAAGGCATTGCAACGGGACGCCATGATCGCCTGGGGCGTGAACGGTGGGCCGCTGCACCCCTTGAACGGCCACCCGCTACGCCTGGTGTTCGGTGGCTGGCCGGGGTCTACGTCCGGCAAGTGGCTGCGGCGTATCTCGGTCCGCAACGTGGTCCACGACGGCCCCAAGATGGGCGGCCACTCCTACCGCATCCCCTGCGAACCGGTGCCGCCGGGCGCCGCGGTGGCGCCCGAGGACATGTGCATCATCGGGGCGATGCCGGTCAAATCGCTAATCACCTCTCCGGAAAGCGGTACTCGGCATTCCTTCGGCTGGCCGCTCAACGTCCATGGTCATGCATGGGTCGGCGACGGCAGGGTGCGGCGGCTGCGGGTTTCCATCGACTTCGGACGCACCTGGCGCCGCGCCGAACTCTGGTCTCCGGCAAATCGGGGCGCGTGGGCGAACTGGGATTTCCTGACACGTTTCCCGACGCGTGGCTACTACGAGATCTGGGCGCGCGCGGTCGACGATCAAGGCCGTTCGCAGCCGATGGTCGTGCCAGGCTGGAATCCGAAGGGTTACCTCAACAACGCCTGCCACCGGATCGCCGTTTACGTGGTGTAGCTCTTCGGTCATGCGCTCCGGTTGAAGCCGGTGCTGGCTTCGCTCATATTCCCCTCATCGCTGAATCCTGTCTGAGTAAGTGCCATGAAACACCTGACCCGCGATGAACTCGATGCGGGCCTTGCCCACATTCGGGCATCGCCGAGCGACGGCGGCCGTCTGGAGTTGCTCGTACGCCGACCGCGCACCGACGAGCGGGAGATCCTGGATGTCGGTGTGCTCGACCCTGAGGCGGGGTTGGTAGGCGACAAGTGGCACCACAACAGGCACGGACCGTACTCGGTCGATCAGCTGGACATGCAGATCACCGTGATGAACGCCAGGGCGGCTGCCCTGGTGGCCCGTGACCGGGAGCGCTGGGCCCTGGCGGGCGACCAGCTCTACATCGATATCGATCTTGGCCATGAGAACCTTCCGCCGGGCACGCGCTTGAGAATCGGCGAAGCCGTGATCGAGGTGACCGCGGTTCCACATACGGGTTGCCAGAAATTCTCCGCCCGGTTCGGGACGGACGCCACGCGTTTCGTCAATTCGAAGCAGGGACGACAACTCAACCTTCGCGGTATCAATGCGAGAGTAGTCGAACCCGGCACTGTTCGAGTTGGCGACATCGCCTGGAAGAGTCAATAACGGGCTAGGGGGTGAGCCGCCGGAGGCGGCGAATAATCCCTCCCACTCGGTCAGTGATCCAGACGCAAGCAGGCGCAACCGCGGTGCTACAATTTCGATTCCCGGAGCGGAGAGGTGGCCGAGCGGCTGAAGGCGCTCCCCTGCTAAGGGAGTATGGGTTGAAAGCTCATCGAGGGTTCGAATCCCTCCCTCTCCGCCACTTGCACAGGGGTCCATTCCGAGGACATGGCTTACAGTTCATTCTGGGCCCATAGTTGACAATTTTCCCCCGAAGGGGATTGGGACCAGGTCTATGCGTTCCTCCTCGTGCGCTCTAAACTTGAACGCAATATCAAGTTCATCCATTCGAGGCAGTTCGATATGAAGATGACTTCTCACCGGCGAGCGCTAGACAAGGTCTACAAACGCAGGGATCGATACGATATTCCGGATTGGCAACGTGAGGAAGTTTGGACCATCGGTCGAAAGCAAAAGTTGATCGACTCGATTCTCCGGGGATGGCGGCTCCCAAAGTTCTATTTCTTGTTGACGAACAACGAACCAGAAGAGTTCGAAGTTGTTGATGGCCAACAGCGCCTCTTAGCGATCTGGGAGTTCTTCGACAACGAGCTTTCTCTGTCATCCGATTCTGATTCTGTTGCAGGTGGTGCGCGATTCTACCGGGACCTACCCGATCAGCTGTCTGACCGTTTTGATGACTATGAGATCGACTACGATCAGATAGATGATGTCGCCGATGACAAAGACCTAAAGGAGTTCTTCCAGCGGCTACAGGAGGGGCTTCCACTCACAACCAGCGAGAGGCTAAATTCGGTACACAGCAATTTGCGGGACTACTGTCGAAAGATCTCTGAGCACCTGTTCTTTGCGCAAAAGACAACCGTTAGTCCAAGGCGGTATGGTTACTTCGACGTTGTGGCGAAGGTTTCCGCGCTCGAGATTGAGGGCATAGATGCGGGTCTCCGCTACGATGATCTGAAGGCCATTTTCGAGGCACAAGGAGCATTCTCCGATTCCTCTAGTGTTGCGAAGCGGTTGCGTCAAGCGCTCGACACTCTGGACTTGATCTTTACCGATAGGGATACCCGACTTCGCAATCGCACCATTGTGCAATCCCTCTGCACCTTCGTTCTGAGCATGACTTCCGCAGAAACCGCCAGGAGCCGGGCTGCTGATCTCGGAAGCTTCATGGATTTCTTTCTTGATGAGTTGGCGCGCCAAGTTGAGCTAGGCCAGGAGGCGACTGATAAGGATTTCATTCAGTTTCAAACAACCGTTAACGCGAACATCAGGTCTGGTCCTCAGACGCGGCAAAAGATCTTGCTGAGGAAACTCCTCGTCCATGACCCGACATTTTCAGACCTCTTCAGATCCGAGCTCATTACGGGAAGCGGTCTGGATGAAGAAATCAGCCGGCTAGGCGATTCCATAGGTTTGGCGGTAACCGCTCTAAACGATCAGTATTCAGCGGCCCACGGGAAGGATCTCATCAAAACAACAAACCGAACCACCGAGGCGTTGCTACGCCTCGGCACGCCAATCTGCGGGTTCAATGGGTACAAGCAACTCGTCGATGACCTCTTTTTCCTATTGCATGAAGGTTCAGGATCTCGGCTGGATGACAAGCCGCATGTGTTCGAGGACATCAAGCAATTGCGATTGGGACTGAGACATGATCTCGATCACGGAAAACCAAAGCAGGCAGCGAGAAAGCGGAGGAACATTGGAACTGTCTTCTCCCGATATGCCAAAACTCCCTCGCCGCAGACTGTCGCGCCTGAGCGGTTTCCGGTTATTCAGGGGAACATATTGAAGCAAGTACTTTCGGCCCTTACGGACCTAAAGGAGCGCTCGGGCACCTAGGGGTCCACCATAGGCAATTCCCACCAGCGATCAGTCAGCTTCGACCACACCAGAAATCTGCTACTGAATAGTGGTAGCCCCGATTTCGCATTGGGTCGCTCGAAGAGACTCGAGCTGACAACTTCAAGCTTGTCTTTCACTAGGGCGTGTTAACACTAAGCAGTGTGTCAAAGATGAGCACGAAGACGGAACAGCGCGTCGAGCTTTGTCGTAGCGGGTGACAATGCGGGGAAAGCCCTTCAGCCGTCGGAACAGGCGCTCCACCTCGTTGCGTCGCTTGTAGATTTCGCGGTCGTACTTCCCAGGGATTCAGGCGGTTTTTCTTGGGCGGCACCACGGGCTCGAAGCCGAAGTCCAGCGCCAGCTGACGGGTTTCGTCGCCCTCGTAGGCGCGATCCATGAGCAGGCGCGGACTACCCTTCACGGGCCCCAGGCCGCGCAGCAGCTTGCGACCTTCCGGCGCATCGTGCGCGCCACCGGGCGACAGCGAGAACGTCACGGCCGTGCGAGCATCCGCGGCAACCATATGAATCTTGGTGTTCCATCCCCCTCGGGACTTGCCGACGCTTTGCGGGCCGCCCTCGTCCCCCATTTGGTCCCATAGACGATCCGGCATAGGCCGCCCGCCGAACCCGATACGGGTTCACCGCGCCCCACCGCTTCTCCAGACGTTCCACCGATCCGCTCCTGCAACCGCTCGGGGCCGCGCGAGCACGCCGCCGCCGGCGCCTTCCGCCGCTACACGCGGACCGCTACCGTGCGCTGGCGGGCGAAGCGGCCGACTCGGGTCCCGCTTTCGCATTCCCCGACGACATTCCAGAGGTCGACGGCGTCGTGTTCCTCCGAACCGTTGACCGGCTTGTCCGGCACTTTTCCGATTGTAGCCACGCGGAGATGGCTGGACGCGCCCCGATCACGGCCATCGAACGCGACGGACACGCGGTCAGCGTCTGCTGTTGCGCGCGGCGGTCGGGTCACGCGGCCGAAGCCGGTCTTGAGACCACCGCCGCGTTTCGGCGCGCGGGCCTCGGCGCGCGCGTTGCCGCGGCCTGGGCGACGGCAGTCCGCGCGTCGGGCCGGGTGCCGCTGTACAGCGCGTCCTGGTCCGATACCGCTTCGCTCGCGGTGGCAGCGAGGCTGAATCTGCCAACGCGTGGAGCTTCAGCGACGTCCTCGACACGATTCCATCAACTTGCTGATTTAACTATTCTTTTGGGGACTTGTCCAGAACGCGTACGAGCGCGATTACTGGTTTGGTGGTGGGAACGCGAGCGCCGTGGCGGCGCGTTTTGCGACCAAGTGGGACAGGCCAACGGAAGTGTCGTGGAAACTGTCCCGGTTCTCGTTGCGGCCAGTCGCCGCGCAGCCTCAGGAACGCCGATGGTGCTGCATTCGGTCGACGCAGCTTGCGTCAACGCGGTAGGCGGATCTTCGGCAACACTCCCATCAACTGCCTGATCCCGCTGCGTCGACGATCGCATGTAGCCGCCGCCGAGTTCCTTGATTCGCATCGCTACGGTAGGATCATCTCGTCTTCAATAGGCGCTATTGGCAGCCCCGCCGTTAGGCACGGGCATTCGAGGAGGTAGATTGAAGCGAAATCCAGGCGAGTGGCTCCGTGACAGGCTGATTGACAAAGTGGTGCAAGTTGGACTGCTCGGGATGGTGGGTTGGGGTTGGCTTATCGGCGCGGGTCTAGTGCTTTGGGTGACGCGTGGTCCGGGTCAGGCGGCCCCCGAGTGGATGGTCTGGTCGTTTTTGCTCCCCGGCGCGTTGTTCGTCGGGACAGCGCTGTTCAAGGCGAAACGCGGGTGGCGGCTGGCGGACATGCGGAAGGGTGCGCGCGCGGAGGAGAGGGTCGGGCAGGCAGTCGAGTACGCGCTGACCGGCGAAGGATGCGCAGTGGCGCACCATGTCGAGGGGGAAATCGCCAAGATAGGCGACATCGACCATCTGGTTGCAACGCCCCGCGGGCTCTGGGTAATCGAAACGAAGCATGGGCGCGTGCCGGAGCGGGAGTTTCCGGAGACGTTGCGGCGGATCGCTCTAAATGTGGCGGGCGTCCGTAACTGGGCCCCGGGAATACAGGTGACGGGATGTCTGGTGTTCGCCACGGAGCCGGAGAAGCGCCCGAAATCGACCTTTGACCGGGGATCGGAGAAGATCAGGTGCTTCGCGAGCCCCGAGTCGCTGATGCGCGAACTGCGGGACGAGGCGCGCTCTAAGGGGGGTAGTTCGAAAATCGCACGGCGGGTCTGGCGGCTGGCCAAGGTCGAGACTGGATAGCCTGCGACGGAACAGGCCAGGCGGCGACCGTACTCCGACCGGGAGAGTCGAGGCGCCGGGAACGCCACCGCCGTCACCGAGTCAACCCGCTACGCGGGTCCTCCGCTAGCGCTTGCGGCCCTGTCGGGTGAGACGGCGTCGTCGGCGTCGAGGAGGTTGACGATGGCCGTAAGCGAGCTTCCGGCCATCTCCGGCCCG
Source organism: Gammaproteobacteria bacterium (assembly GCA_028821515.1). Classification (GTDB taxonomy): domain Bacteria; phylum Pseudomonadota; class Gammaproteobacteria; order Pseudomonadales; family Azotimanducaceae; genus VXNE01. The sequence continues at coordinate 43,488 of JAPPGA010000080.1, forward strand.
GCGGAGCGGACGTCGCGAGCGGCAACGGCGTTGTCGTCGATCTGGTGCGCCGGGGGCGGACGGCGGCGGTTGGCGTGGGGAAGGTGCCAGGTTGCCGAATCACGTCCCTGGCGGCGCGGAGAGCGGCTTCGTTCGATGTTTGGTCCGCGTTTTCGCAAACGAGGGCGCTGTGGGGCGCGGTTCTGGTGTTTATCTCCGTGGATACGCTGTGGACAAGCACCGTTTTCGCGCAAGGAGCGGAGTGGCCGCGTGGCGGGGTCCGGGTCGGGATCTGGCGTTGGGCGGGCAGGATCGGGCACGGCAGGTTGGCCGGGCTGGCGGGGACAAGCGTCGGCGATGTTGTAAGTATCTCTCGCATCCGACCGATGCTTGTCGCTCGGTCGGCGCTGAGCGGAATCGCGAGTCACTACTCCGGTCATCCTCTTCGCACCCGTTCCGTCCTTGCGGACGCCGCCGG
>JAPPGA010000047.1 GCA_028821515.1 Gammaproteobacteria bacterium
TCTCGTGGGATCGACGCTCTCCCTTCAGGCTCACTTCACGTGGGACAAGTCTGCCTGTACATCTTATTGCGTGAAACGGCTAGAATTGGCAACCCATCCTCACTCAGAACGTGTATTTGAGCCAGAAATGAGGTGCCTTCGCGCTCTTGCGATAGTCGTGGTTGGCGGACTGTTGTGTGGTTGTCAATCCCAACAGGCAGAGGAAGGCGTGTATGTGGACCTAATGATCGAGGTGATGATCGAGTCTGCGCGACATTCCGAAGGACCGGGCGACGCAGCGCAGGCGGTCTCAGCCGTCGAGGATTGGCGTGGCGCCGGAGGAGAAGGCGACGCCGACTGAAAGGACGCGTCGATGGATGTCGACCACGCGGAACCAATGGAGTCGCTAGCCGATGGCGGATATAGAACTCGTCGCCTACCTCCATGATGCCGCGAGTCGACGACTTGTCGACGAGGTAGACGCGCAAGTGACCGTCAGGAGCGGAACCGTTCGCACCGCCTCCGCGAGATACCGCACTGATCGATCCCCCGAGGTGCTGCTCATCGATCTTGATGGCGAACAGAATCCAATCGTCTACGTGCCTGCCCTCATGCAGGTCTGCCGCCCGGAGACCATCGTGATCGCGACGGGCTCGGAAAACAACGTGTCGCTTGCGAACGAACTGTATCGCGGGGGAATTTTTTTGTACCTGCCGAAGCCGCTCGATGCCCTCGGCCTGCGGAACGCGATGCGCGAAGTCACCGCCATCCAGACAGAGGAGGAGCGGCCCGAAGTACAGACGTGCCGGGTAATGCTGATCCACGGCAAGGGCATGGGAACCAACACGGTGACTACCCTTCTGGCGCGTAGCGCCGCAGACGCGGGACGTTACGTCAGTTGTCTCGATATCGACCCGAGTTTCGGTTCCCTGTCGCTGGCGTTCGACACACAGCCGATGCGTGGACTGGCCCAGGCGCTGGAGACCGACGGCGAGATGCGGGTCGAGCAGTTACAGGCCCAGGTATCGTCCCGAATCGGCTTGGTCGCTCATCCAGTCGACCAGGCGGGCCGACAGGACTTCGACGAAAAGGGATTGCCCTCATTGGTAGAGGCGCTATCGCTTCAGGCGCATATGGTCCTGATTTCAGGGGCGCAACTGTTCCATCTCGACGTCCTGCGCACCGTCGTTTCGAGTCATGTTGTCGTATTCGAGCCTACGCCGGCGGGAGTGTCGATCGCCATCCGCTGGTTGCGCATCCTCGATGGCGAACCTTCTACATTGGTCATGAACCACACGCGACCGTTGCCGAGGTTGATCAGCCAAGATCAACTGCGATCAAGTCTGGGTGGCCGATTGCCGGACTTCGAGATTCCCTACATCAAGGGAATGTCGCGCGCCATGGCGCTTGGCGAACCCGAGACGGCAGTTTCCCGGCGCGAGCGGGCCGCGCTCAACCGGTTCCTGCTCCCCATGCTGGGGTTGAGTTCGGCCGAAGAGGTTGCGTGACGGTTCAGTCGACCAAATAGCCCAGGGACTCCACCGCTTCGACCAGGGCAAGTAGCGACTCCTCCGAAACTATGGGGCCGATACGGACCCGGTACAGGGGCTTGCCGCCGCGACGCGGAACTTCAGTGATGCGTACCTCACCGTCGATCTGCCCGTGCAACTCGGAAACGAGTGCGTTGGCCGCTGAACGATCCGCATAGGCACCCATCTGCAGAAACCGCTCCGAGTCGTCGTCTACGAGGAAGGCGACTCGCCCCGCGTTCGCTTCCACTGAGGGTAGCACCCAGCCGGCGCCATAGCCGGACCGTAGCGCACGGATCAAGTTGCCGAACGAGGCGTTGGACGCGATCGGACCAATTCGAACGCGGTAGAGGAAACCCCCGTCGCCGGTCGGCGTTTCGGTGACGAACACCGGTTCTGCGGTAACAAGGCGCAATTGCGAAGAGAGCGTGTCGGCGGTCGCGCGGACGCCATAGGCGCCCATCTGCAGAAATCGCCCCGCCTCCTCCTCCACTATGAACGCCTTCACTCGGCGTTGCGGCTGGGGAGAAGGCGGGGGAGCGACAGGAGGGTTACTTTCGTCGTCGCCCGGCACCGCCGACCCGGGCAATATGCGCACGGTTCCAAAGCCTCTCGAGGTCAGTAGATTGTCGAGTTCCATCATCGCTTCGAGCGAGCTGACGGGGCCGACCTGTACGCGGTACATTGTCTCGCCGTTCGCCAGTTCCGCTTCGATAACGCGAACTGGCACCCGCGCATCGAGTCCGACTTCGGCGGCAAGCGCTTCCGCCGTCGAACGAACCGTGAATGCGCCTACCTGCAGGAACCGACCCCGAGCGTCCGGGTACTCTACGCTCACGCCAATGTCGCCCGGCGACCAACCACGATGTTCCGTTGTCTCCCCGGGGACTGGGTCAGCGGACGGGAGTTCGTACGAAGACGGATCCTGCGGGGGTGTCGCGACGGAACCTTGTTGTTCCTGCTCCGGTCGCGGGGATACTCCCATCTCCCGCGCGGGGTCGCCAACGCTCCGCGATCGACCGGCATTGTCCGACCCCGCAACGTCATCGCTCGCCGTTGTATCGACCGTTTCGCCCGAGGCGGCTTGTGCCAAGATGACGGAGACTGCCATATCCTCTCCCGGCGGATCCGCTTCGTTGCCGGGCGTCGTTTCCTGATCGACCCCAGCCGCACGAACCTCGTCCTGGCCTGCTGGCGCCGGGACGGTCCTGGTTTCCTCTACCCCAACCTCCAGCGTCGCCGCGTGTGGCTGGACCGTAGATTCTGGTACCCGGCTCGGCGAGGGTTCCCGCGCCGAAACCGGCATCTCTGTGCCCTCTTCGCCGCCGGGAATTAAGAGTAGCTCGACGAGTTCCGGACCCGTCGAGTGTTGGCTCGCCACAGCTGGGGGCTCAGTGGCTTCGGGAGTGGACTCCCGCGCGACGGACGCCGGGACCCGCGCCGCGCCGTATCCCAGTTCATCCAGTGCCGCGGTCAGTTCGCTCAGTCCGGCCTCCGACGCGATCGGCCCGATGAGGACCCGGTACAGCCTCACCGCATTACGGCCGCTGCCCATACCGAATTCGACGACATCGACGGGTTCCGGCGTGATGCGCCGGATCTCCGACGCGATGGCCCGCGCGGCGACTGGGAGTGCATAGGCGCCAATGCGGACGTAGTACTCGCCTCCCACCCTGATGGCGTGGGGATGCAATTCGCTTCGATTGATCGGTCCAACGCCAGCACTTGGTTCTTCGCTTTCCGGCCGCCGCGTCTGCTGTTCATGGATTTCTCGCGACCGATCCAATTCAATCGGCTCTTCGGGCGTTTCGTCCTCGGCGGGAACCGGTTCGGCCGGCCGCACGGCCCGATCGGCTTCCCCCGGGCGCGCTGCGGTTTTCTCCCGGACGGCTTTCCGGCTCTCGTCCGCTGCCATTTCCCGACCGGTTATCGCCGGTTTGGGTCCGTTGCGCAGCGGTGCGGAATCGGGTTCGGCCGCCATGCCGCGCATCCGATCCACGCCTGCGGATTCGGGTGCCATTCTGGCAAACAGGTCGAGTGCGCGAGCAAGATTTTCCGACAGCCTGTTCTCGTCCGGTGCCAGCAGCACGGCCTGTTCCATCAGGCGTAACGCTCCGTCAATATCGCCTTCGAGCAGCGCTACCAGGCCCAGGCCGTTCAGACCCCAGGCTACGGTAAGGGTCGGCGCACTCTCTCGCGGGGAGGTCAGGCGGGAGAAACTCCTGCGCGCAGCTTCGAGTTCTCCGCCAGAGAGCGCGGCGCGGCCATGCGCCAGCAGCGCTGCCTGATGCTCCTCGGCCCCCGTCGCGTGCGCTACCGCCGCTGCGTACCAACGGACCGCTTCCGCAGATTCGCGCTGCGCGGTTGCAACGTTACCCAATCCCATGCGTGCCGAAACCGAATCGGGATCCACATCGAGAAGTCTCAAGTAGAGTCGTCTCGCGGTCTCGGTCTGTTCGGCTTCCAGAGCGACCCTCGCCATGGGCAACACCACCTCTTCCACGCGCTTGACGCGCCATGTGTGGCTTTCATTGGGCAGGACAGAACAACTGCTAGTGAACAGGAGTAGCGCCGCCACGCCGAAAACCGACGCACGGATCACGAGGGGAACGGGCGCCAATAACACTTCTTTTTTCGATCCCCATGGCGAGGGCAAAACCAAACCGTAGTATATTTGAAAACTCAGTCGCTCATCCCGCAACACTGGTCCACATACTTGATGCGATCCATTCAGGCCAAGTCGATCCGCAACCGTCCGGCGGGCGCGATGGCAGTGGAATTCTGTCTGGTTTTTCTTGCTTCCCTTTCGCTGTTCGGCCTCGCAGGCGAACTGTTTCGCGTCTCCATGGTCGATCAGACCCTTGCGCGGGTAACCCACGACAGCGCTAGGGCAATCTCGGCATTGGCCGATGGCGATGTCGGGTGTGAAGATGCGATACAGGGAACGTTCGACCGGGATGTCGGAGCACGGTGGCTCTTCGACCGCGACGGCAATGGTACCGTGGACATTGTCTTCAGCTACGGCGATGCGTGGCCCGCTGTCACCCTGGGCGACGAGATAGGCATCGCTATGAGTTGGGACGACGATCCTGAAGCCGGCATCGACTGGGCCGATACGGCTACAGGGTCCTGCGGTGGCGACGGCAGTTGGCTCCGGCTGCGCTCGCGGTTTGCCATCCAACCTTGGTTCGGCCCGATCCGGCCACTCTGGGGTACTATGTTCCGGCAACACGAAAGCTGGGGCAGAAACTCCCGGGTGATATGACCGCGTGGCGAGCAGGGGACCCGTCCGCCCATGGCCGGCGTGGTTCGGCCGCCGTCGAGTTCGTTGTGCTCGTTCCGTTCATCCTTGTGCTTTCGGCGGCAATATGGGACTTGCGCGTCTTTACGGCTTATCGTACCGATGTAGCGCGCGAGATTTTTGTCGTTGCCGAACTCATCGCCAACGGTGGCCGCTGGACCAGTGCGGCATCGGTGGAACACGTTATCGAAGCGGCGGCGGACAGATTGGCCGAGACAAGCGCCGGCGTATTGCATGTCGCGGTCGTTGTGCGCGGTTCTGCCCGGCATGACGGCACGCCCTGCGTCAACGACAACCAGTGGTGCGCTCCGATTGTGACGAAGGCGTTCTTTGACTATAGTTTTCCCACCGGGACTGGGGAATGCGGAACTGTCGCCCGAACCCTACCCGACGAGGGAAACCGTTTCGACGTGCATGCTACGGTCCTGCCGTTCGAAAACGTGGATCCGGACGGGGCCGGACCTAAGGCTGTGCCGAGCGTCGACGAGTGGGTCAGCCGAAACATGGCGCCGCAAGCGTGGTGGATCGTCGTGGACAGTTGTTCGCATTTCGGCGAAGGCCCGAGGTCCCGGCTGATTGGTAGACGTTTCATGAATATTGGGCTTGCGACGCTCAATGTCTCCCCCGTGATGCAAAGGCGCTCTGTCTGGGTTTCGATCGACGATTTGAGCGAATGCGTGTGGTGTTGAGGAGAATGATCGAAGGCGTAGACGGCAATGCCAAGGGGCTGGAGCGTCTCCAGCGATGGGTCTTGACCTACATCCGATCCCGCAGGGGCGGCGCCATGCTCGTAGGCGGAAGTCTGGCGATGCTCACCATGGCTCTCGCCGGCGGCATGGTTACGAACTACGGCTGGCGCGAAGCGCAGGAGGAAGAGATCGACGGTGCCATGCGCGCTGGCATTGCCGCGAGTGCGCGCCATATGCGGGGCGGTGGGGCGATGGCCAAGGATGAGATCAGGGAGCGCGTGGCGGGCTTCATGCGCGGCCTGTTGGGCAACGTGACCATATCGGAAGACGACATCGTTGTTGACCACGACTCCGCTACGAACCGGACAACGATCAAGCTGGCGGGGAACGCGACGTTCGAATTCGACACTCTGTGGCCGGGACGGAGCGGCGGGCGGGTGGCGCCTCTGTCGGGGAAGCAGGTGATTGTGGAATACGAGACGAGTTCCTTCGAGTTTGCGATCGCGCTCGACGTATCGCTTTCGATGGACGTCAAGCCGACAGGTTGGACTGTCACGAGACTCGACGCGCTCAAAGATGCTCTCCGCAATATTCGGCAACACGTGAATGTCATTTCGAAAATGGACCCCGGCGCCCTCTCCGTCTCTCTGGTTCCATTCTCGAACGTCGTCAACGTGGCGGACACCTCGGGGACGTCAAGGACCGACGCCAAGGAAGGCTACGTACGCATGCTCACCGGCGCCGAGTACAGCACCCAGACCTCCCGAGACACCGAGGGGCATTGGGTGGACACTTTTCATGACTACGGAACCAGCCACGACATGGGACCGCTGGCGTCGCGCAGCTTGCCGGACTTCCTTGGTGCGACCGACTGGAATCTGCATCAACCGGGAACGGAGGATGTATCCAGTCAAGCGCCGACCGTCGGCAGATGGAGCTTCGAGGGTCAGGACTTCTGGAACGGCTGCGTGATGGCGCGGTGGGGCGCGTACTGGGATCCTGCCGCGAGGCCCAGCGCCTGGGACCCTTCGGATACGAGCAACTGGCCCTCCACGGAACCGGTGGACGGTTGGGAACCCGGCTCGGCCAGCATTGCCGGTTTGCCGCTGCACATTTCCGACGCGCCCCCGGACGCCAGAAAACCGAACACCCGTTTCACTGCATATTCCTGGCCCGACGCACGAATCAATGGATTTGCCGATGGATTCCTCAGCGATGTGCTGCAGGTGACGCTGAATCCGAGTTACGACCCAAGGACAACGGTCGCTTGGTCTCGGGGCTCGGGGCAACACTGGCTCCCCACGTCCGAGAACCACTGGCACTTGCGTGCACGGGACCGGGGCGGCAGTCTCTTTTGTCCCCAAGCGCCCATCGTACCGCTTTCCGACGATCTGACGAAGTTGCAGGCGGCAGACAATTATTCTGTCGTGCATAGACACTCGAACACGAATTGGGGCCAAACCTTTCTTCATCTCGGTGTCGTCTGGGGGCTTCGAACGCTGTCGCCGCTATGGCGCGATGTCTGGAACACTAAGAGCGTGTCGGGCGACGCGCTGCCGCGTACGCCCTGCCTCGAGGGAGGAACGACTCAGGGCTGTTCGCAGTCTGTGGTGAAGACCATCCTGCTCATATCGGACGGCGAGAGCTATTTCGGCTTTACCCCACGTGGCCGACGATCCGGGCGATTCAATCCCGCCAGTGCGGTCACTTCCAATCCGAATGCCATACGCAGCAGCCCGTGTCAAGACTATTTCTGCAGGTGGCCTCCTTTTTGCTCCCCTCACCTCTACAGCCACTTCAGCGGCTATCGGGCGGCTATGACCGCCGAAGAGCCAGCAGCGTTTGCTGGCAATTTCGACGTCGATGCAGATGGCGTGTTCACCCCGAGCGGCCTGTCGCTCGTGCTCGATGGCTTTCTGGACCTGCACCCGACCTTGTCGAAGCTCGATCCCGCGATCCCGCGGAATCAGCTCATGATGGCCGCGTATCGGTCGCTCTGGGAGGACGCGCTAAAGAACATGACGCCCTGGCAGCTTTTCCGGGGCCACGACAAGAATTCACCGACGCATACCGTCGATGCGACGGACGTGCTGACGGACCCCGCGAACGGGTTCGGTTTCCAAGGCCGCCCGGCGCAGAACGGGCACTTCTGCCGGCCTTCATCGTCTTTCAGCGCCTACGGTCGCACGAACGACCTGGTCCGTGTTGGAGACGGCCCGCCAGTGAGCGGTGTTGCGCCGTTCTCGGTTCCGACTTGGAAAGCCTCCTCCCCATGGTGGACACCGGTACATTACAACCAGAGGCGGCTAGGCGACTGGTTGCGTCAGGCATGCGATTTCGCCGGGCAGCGTGGCGTGGGCATCAAGGCCATCTATATCGGCACTGACACGTCATCCGCTGACAGATCGGCAATCGCCGTCCTCGAAGATTGCGTGGACCGGAGCCACGACGGAAACGCGCTCAGGGACGAGGTCTACGTAACGCCCACCTCGCAGCAGTTGAAGGATGCCATAGAAGACATCGTCGACATCAGGCGTTCCTTGCGTTTTGTTGGCGCGTAGTGGCTGACCATGCCCCGATCCATCCAGCGAAGGCGCGCACGATTCCAGAATCAGCACCTGTCGGATCGCGATGCCCAGGCGCCGATTCATGTGGCCGCGCAGGACCGATTCGAGGCAGTCGTTCCGTTTTACCACCAGCGCGTCCTCGATTCCCTCGATGCTGGCAACGCCACAGCGCTCGATGACGAAGAACTGACCCGCCTGGTGCTACAAATTTTGCACCAACTGGAGACTACGGTCGATGCCCCGCCCATCGGCGGCGTCCACCGGGCTCTCGCTAGGCGGATAGTCGACGAGATGCGTGGGCTGGGGCCGATCGGACCGCTTCTTCGGGACCCCGACATAAGCGACATACTGGTCAACGGACTGCATTCGGTGTATGTGGAGAAAAACGGGATGTTGAGCCCAGTGGATGTGCGATTCCGCGACTTCGACCACCTCACACGTGTGGCGCAGCGCATCGCCGAAGGCGTCGGTCGCCAGGTGGACGAACTCAATCCGATGTGTGATGCGCGACTGGAAGACGGGTCGAGGGTCAACATCATCGTGCCGCCCCTGGCAATTGACGGTGCGGCCATTTCCATTCGCCGATTCCGTCCGGGAGGATTTTCCCTCGAGGACCTGTCCCGGGGTGGCGCCATGCATCGCGGCATGGTGGGAATGCTGGAGGTGGCTACCCGTGCCAAGCTCAATGTGGTGGTGTCTGGCGGTACTGGTGCGGGCAAGACGACCATCCTTAACGCACTGTCCGGGATGATCGGAGAAGAGGAGCGCGTCGTCACTCTGGAGGACGCCGCTGAACTGAACTTGCAGCAGCCGCATGTCGTACGCCTGGAGTCGCGCGCGCCTTCATCCGAAGGCACCGGCGAAATCACGATGCGGGACCTGCTCAAGAACGCGCTTCGGATGCGCCCCGACCGCATCGTTGTCGGCGAGGTCCGGGGCGCCGAAGCGCTGGAGGCCATGCAAGCAATGAACACCGGACACCCAGGATCGATGGTGACCGTCCACGCGAACAGTCCGCGTGATGCCATCAGCCGTCTCGAATACCTTGTCATGATGGGCACCGGCGACATGCCGCTGTCTGCGATAAGGAACCAGGTGGTTTCCGCTGTCGACCTCGTTGTTCACGCGTCCCGTTTCGGCGACGGCAGGCGCCGGGTCGTCGCCATCACAGACGTGATTGGGCTTGAGGGCGAGGTGCCGGTGCTCGAAGATATCTGGTCCTACGACTCGGCTTCGGATCGGTTTGTCTGCAGCGGAAGCCGTCCGTCCTTTGCCGAGCGGGTTAGCGCCGCCGGATTCGGCGACTTGCTGACTTCGAGCATGTCCGCCGCCCGCCAGGGATTGGAGATCAACTGAATGAGCTGGCTCGCCACCATTGCTGGCAGCACATTCGCTCTGCTCTGCGGGGTTCTGGTCCTAACGATCAACGACGCCCTGCGGGCGCGGATGCGGATACGGCGTCGGATGCGCCCCATCACCGAGATCCTTAGTAGTGATGAAGCGGTCGTGACTCTCGCCGAAGCGGTTCCCGAAACCCGATCTGGGAGCGACAATTTCGTCGTAGCGCGTCTCGATGGCCTGTTCCCGCTGTCCGGCGGCGTACGCACGGGGATGATCGTACTCGGTACCACGCTACTCTTGTGGATCCTGCTTGTGCCAGCGACAGTCTTTGTCGGTGTGCCGGTCGCCTTGGCCGTCTTCCTGTCGCTTGTGGCTGCGGCAACTATCGGCTGGAACGTGGGCAGCTTCATCGAGACTCGCAGGAGGGACGCTTATTGTAATCGGCTCGTCACCGCCGTGGAGGACTTCCAGCGCTTGGTGCGCTTCGGCACGTCCAGCCTGCGTGCTCTGCGTTCGGTCGCCAAGACTGCGGAAGAACCGCTCGCCCGCTCTTTCAGGGCGATATTGCGCGAAGCCGACTTGGGCGTTCCTCTCGACCAGGCAATGGCGCAGGAGGCGCACCGCGTACGCATGGGCGAACTGGCCATGCTGTCCGCCATCATCTCCGCGCAGTCCGACGCCGGAGGCAGAATCTCCGATGCCGTAGGCAATCTGGCCAGCATGTTGCGAGAGCGGCTCGACTCGAGGATGCGACTCAAAGCCACCACCGCCGAATCCAAGGTGACCATGATCGTGCTTGCTCTCGTTCCACTCCTCGCAATCGCGATCCAGGCATTCCTGCAACCCGAGATGGTAGACACGCTTCTGGGCGAAGCGCGCCATCTGCTCGGCGCCGGCGTTGGCCTGATCGTCTCGGGCCTGTTCGTTTCGTGGCTCATGATCCGCAGCGTCCAACGATGACCCCACAAACCGCGTTCATCGTTTTGGGTGCACTGTCCACCGCGATACTGATCGTGGCGGTAAGAACGATGATCGATCGGAGGCAGGTGGCGCGGCGGCTACGGCTCGCGGTCGGGAATAGCCAGGAGTCCCTTGCGCAGAGTCGAATCGCCGAAGGAATGACCGGTGCGCGAACCGGCTTGGAGCGATTGCTTCGTTTCTTGGGAACATTCATGCCGCTCGGCGAAGAAGACAAGCAGAAGATATCCGTGGGACTGCAGCGTGCGGGCTTTCCGTCTTCCAACGCCTTGGTTTTGGTTGTAGGCACGAAAGCCACCTGCCTGCTGATCGGCTTGGCGGGGGGCGGACTCGCCGCGTCCACGCTGTATCCCGGCCTGATGGGTTGGGGTGTCGGCTTGATGTCCGGACTGCTGGTCGGCGTTGCATGCAACCTCGTGCCGGAGATGATCGTAACCCGCCTCGCGGCCCGTCGCGTCTTGAAAATTCGGATCGCCCTGCCCGATGCATTGGATCTGCTGATCGTCTGCCTGGAAGCGGGACTTACTTTCGAAAGAGCGCTTCGACGCACCGTCAACGACCTCAGTGCGTTTCGGCCGGCGCTGGCCCACGAGTTGGGTCAGGCAAGTCTCAACATGCGTATTCACGGATTGAATCGTGAGGAAGCGCTCGGCGAAGTCGCGAAACGTTTGGATATCCAGGCCCTTAAAGACCTGACCACCACGGTGGCACAAAGCGAACGCCAAGGCACTCCCGCAGCGGATGCCCTGCGCAGGCTGTCGAGGTCCGTACGCGTAGAAATGGTCACTGACATGCAAACAAAGATGGCTCGTCTGCCGACTTTGCTGATCATCCCGTCGATGGTCTTCCTGCTGCCGGGCCTACTCGTTATCGTCGGCGGTCCGGCCTTTGTTCGGCTAATCGAGGGGCTGAGCGCTGTCGGCTCCTAGTGTCTCCTCGAGGGCGGGGATCCGTCTCCGGTGGAGGACGGCAAGAGCGTTCGGCGTTCGCGGCTGGCTTGGAAGCCGCCGGACCACCCTTGGCGTTGTGCGTTGAATAGCACCACGACAGCGTCCGAATCACCGGAGAACCCCGGTTCCCCCAAAGGAGATATCTCTGAATTGCTTTAACACAGCTGGACAAAAGGAAGGAGAAAGGCCGATGAGGATGAGGAAAGCACGCTTGTACTGGATGATGATTGCGTTGATTGCGGTCGGCTGCACCGTCCAACCAACGCTTCCGGGGCCGGAGGCCACAGCCGCCGAGTTGCGTGTCGGGCTTTCGCGCTTCGAGAGCGCAGAAAGCCTGTTGTTCGAGTCGGTGGACCGGGTTGAGTTTCTTTTGAGCGACGAACCTTGGGCGAAGGCTTATTTGAAGGCGCGCGTGGCCGTGACGGGGCTTCGCGCAGGCGCAGATGTTGCGGAGTCGCAGGTGGTAGCCACCTTAGCCCAACGAGCAGCAAGGGACATTGATGCCCTCGTGACGATCCTGGCCGAAGGCGAAGCGATGGACGCTCTCGTGCGGGAAGGCCGGTTCACAGAGGGGCAATACGGACGGTTGGCTCTGTTGTTGAGTCTGGCAAGCAGCTACTTCAAGGGCAATAGAGGGGTCATAACGCTACGTTCCGAGTAGCCTCTGGCCGTGCATTACGACGCCTATTCTTCCGTGAGCTCGCGCCCCTTATCGAACAGGTCGCTGCGCCGGTACTAGCGATTTGGGTCTCACGACTTGACAGACCATGAACGAGTCCGCAGAGCTACTGGTGCAGGATTCTTTGGAGGACTTGGCCAGGGCCGATGCAGGGATCGGAGCCCAAGCGGAGGCTGCGACCAGTGCTTTGCGCGAGGCGCGATTCACCGATGCGGACCCCCTTCTTGCCGTAGCGGAGGAGTCGGCGGCAGACGGGCCGACTCGGGCTCGCCTCCGATCGGTACGCGCGCAGGCGGCGCTGGTGCGAGGCGACGCAATGGCAGCAGCGAGGCATTACGTCGCCGGGGCGAGGTACGTGGAGGCGGAAGAGCCCGATAGTACGGAAGAAACCATGCTATTCCGCAGTCGCGCCATAGGCCATCTGATACGGCATGCCGACATGTTTGGCGGCGACGGGGGCTGGATCGACGCCGCCATGGAACTCTGCAACGCGAACATCCGCCGCAATACCGATGTGTGGAATCAGGGAGCGCGGCAGATGGACGCCGGATCTGCGCAGCTATCGGCGGGTCGGCTGAAGCCTGCCTCTGAAGCACTCGACCTCTTTCCTGGGCGCGGAGTACTCGTTTCGGATTGCGTCGTGGCATTCCGACGAAAGCGGGTTTCCAAGCGACTGGGCAGCGGCACAGAATGCCCGCGGGCTGGCAAAGGCGGAGTTCTGCTTTCGGTACGAGGAGGCGACGGGGAAGCCGCCGCCCGAGGGAAGCTGGTCCGGAGCGGAGGACTGCTATCGTTCGGCCATGGAGATCCGGGCAGACGCAAGTCCGGTTCAGTGGGCCAAAACCCGCCTCAATCTGGGTTACCTGCTGGGCCATCGCGGACGCACCGAAGGAGGCGAAGCCGGGGAGAAATGGCTGAGCCAAGCGGTTGAAGATTGCCGCGGCGCACAAGTTGCGTTGAGGGCGGACGTCGAAACGGACGTGTGGGTGGAAGCGCAGCAGATCATTGCGGAGGCGTTGCTGGACCTCGCGGAGGCGGTGCCTAGGGAAGATGCGACGAATCACCGAGGCGCGATCCACTCCGCGATAGTGGGTCGCCGCTATCGTCGCTTGCGGCAACCAGTCTTGGGGCGAAGGGGCGCACAGCAGGAGGCCAGCAACGGTGGCACGGTCGACACCGGTCTCATCCTGCGCCAGTAGACGGAGATTCGTCAGCCCTCTCCGCGGATCGGTCGCGCCTTCCACGCTGAGCAAAGGCTCCCACAACCGCTCAATGAGCGTCTCGAAGCCGGTCCCCGGCACGACCTGCTTGTCGAACCACAGATAGCGGCCCTGGGTCCGATTCTGCGCGAGCCTCAGGCGTTCGTCGCTTTGCAAGCGACGCTTGGTAGCGTCCACACGGAGGAACGCGCGTCCGCGCTGCTCGTGAAGCGCCTCGCCGCGAGGAATCGCCACGAGTAAGAATGCCTTGCCATCGAGTTCCCGATGATGGACATGGATGCGTAGTGGCGGTTCGATGGTATCGGTGCTGACTTCCACCAGCAGTTGGTCGAGAGCGGCCAACTGTTCCCGCGACATGCCTTGGATGGTTCCGTCATCGGCTACGCCGCACAGGATTGCGCCGCCATCGGCGTTGGTAAAGGCGCCGAGCTCGTCCGCGAGATCGCCTCTGCGGGGACTGATTGGAGTGTCGCCGCTGAACTCGATCTGCTTGAATTCCCACCGGCTGTCCTCACCCAAACGCAGTTGTCGACGGATGTCCTTGTCACTGATGGTCACGTAACCGACTCCAAGATGTACTCGGTTGATCCCCAACCTGTTTCCCCTTCAGGCAGGAAGTCGACGTAAGCCGCCTTACCGTTTTCGAGGCACGGCGTGATGCTAGCGATCAGCGTGTCGCCATTCGCGAATCGTATCCCGGAACCCAACCCTTCCATCTCCGCCCGCAACGGCTCGAAGTCCACGAACCTCGACTTGAAAAGCGCCCGGTCCACATTTCCCAGCGTCTCGTTCATTCTGCGGTCGAGTTCGATCTTGTCGTCAAGAGTTCCAAGTACTCGGGCGAATCGCGCGTTGTTCAGTGGGATCGGTTGCAAAGGCGACCGCGGCTTCGTGAAAGTGGTTCCGGTTTAGGCCTGGCACCGCAGCCTTCTCGGAGAAAAGACTGACGTCGATGGTCTCGAGCAGGTAACTGACGTAACGCGGGTTGTTCCCCTTGAAGTCTTCAACGTACAGGGAGGTATTCAATGGCCAGTAGTCGCTGCGAAAAAAATGCGTTCCCAAGGTCCCGTAGCGGCCAATGATAACTTCAGGCCCTTGGACTTGGACTTTGGCTTTGTGTGACTGACGAAGTTGACAGAGGCCAGAGTCCGTACAGGAACATAGAACACAGGGTCCGTCTGCTATGATTGGCCAGCTTCTACACGCAGCCGACAGAAGAACACTCCGATGGACAAAGATATTGAGGTTACCAACAACGCGGCCCTCGCATTGTTGATCTCGTTGGCCTCCGCACTGTACGAGCAAGGAGATTCAGCAGCGCGGCGCAAGCTCCTGCGTCACCTCGACGCCCGGATCGATGTGATGGTGAATCATCAGCACCCGGTCTGGAGTTCACTATGGGAGCCGGTCGATGAAGACCTGCAGTCGCTTCGGAACATGCGCCGCTGGTTGCACCACCAATTGGAAGACCCCACGATTCCGCATCTCTGAGTGCCCGGTTGAACTCGCGGTGCAGCGCGCTCTGTCTGGCCATGCTTGAACTGCTGACCCTCGACGATCCGTTCTGGCGGATAATGCAAGGCGATAGATGGACCAGCAGCAGCCGGTCAGTAATAGAACTCGTTGCCGAGTTGCCGAGCCCGACCGGTGCGTGTGCGGGCGGTCCCGCGCATGGCGACCGTATCCTGGCCACCGACTCCGGCGACAATACGCGGTGTCACGACGATGATCAGTTCGACCGACCGATCCGTGTCGCGCGTGGTGCGGAACAGTCCCCCCCACACCGGGATGTCCTTCAGCAGCGGTATACCGGTACTGGAGCTTCCCGTGGTGCGGCGGTACAAACCGGCGATCGCGATCGACTCGCCGTCTCCCAGTTCCACGGTGGTCGCTGCGGAGCGTTCATTGATGTTCGGCACGAACGCACCGAAGATGTTCGTGCCCCCCGCGGCGACTTCCCGAATGCGGGGCTCCACGGTGAGCGAGATCTGATCGTTGTCGAGCACGGTGGGAGTAAAGGTCAGGCTCACGCCGGTCTGCCGGTATTCCGTGCCGACTGTGCCGCCTTCGGCCACAGTGGGGACCGGTATCTCCACGCCGGAGAAAAATTCGGCCGGCTGACCGCTCATCGCAGTGATGTTGGGCCGTGCGAGCACCACGGCGAGGCCGTTCTCCGCGAGCGCTTCCAAGAAAGCCGATGCGCGGTACTTGGCGCCGTGTATGTCCTTGTAGTGCGCGAGGACTATACCGCCGTCGCCGCCCCGCGTACCTCGGACCACGCCTGGCTCCTGCGTCTGGAGTTCTGCCTGCGTTGTGCCCTCGGTGGCTTCTTCAACCAGATTGCCTATACCTTCGGGCAGGTCGCTGGGTAGCAGGGGCGCGAACGAGAGGTTCTGCGAATACAAGTCCGCGATTTGCAGCGCCCCGGTTCCCAGGCGGACCCCGGAAACCAGCGTCCTCAAGGGGTGCGCGAAGGGATTGATGTCAAGCGACCAGTCGATGCCTAGCTCGCGGGTCACGTTGCGCGATACTTCGGAGATCACCGCTTCGAGATTGACCTGGACCGGACTGTCGAGCGAAACCGCATCGACGACTTGGGTATCTCCCACCACCGTCCGCACCGCGCGCATCACGAGTTCCGCCTGCGACGGGCTCCTTGCTTCGCCCGCGACGAATAACGTATCGCCGATGGAATCCACCCGTATGTCGGCCTTGTCGCCGACGATCCGGGACACCACGGCCTGCGCGTCCTCCGACTGCTGGGTCCTTACCTCGACGGTGTACGTGCCAAGCAGCGAGTTGCGAGTATCGTAGACCTGTAGACGCGTTGTGCCGGGGGCGTAGCCCAGCACGGCCAGATTGCGCGTGTCCAGCACCTCGACGTCGGCAGTATCGGGATCGACGACGAGAGCGGTGCCGATGTCGGTGGAGAAGGTGAGGGTCTCGGACCGTCCCGGCAGTAGACTGATGGTGCGGTTCTCGGCGGCATCGACCGACACGGTGAGCCCGAAACAGCAGGCAACGGCCATCCAAATGCACACGAGGGTGAGCGCGCAGGATTGACGTGATCGCGACGGAATCGGCGTCTGCTTAGCGCACATGACAACTCAACCGCCCCGTAGCGCCTCGACCAGTAGTTCCGCCGCTTCCTGGGAGGCATCGCTCTGCGGATCCTTGAGGGTTTCCTCGCTGCTCCTCCCACGCCCGCGAATTACACGGATCTTGGGAAGTGGGGGCAGCGGCTCAAATTCTACCTCGGGGGATGCCAGTCCTTGCATGACCTCTGCGAATCGAACCGGTTTGGCCATTTCGTGGTATGGCGGAAGGTCTGCGGTCTTCTCTGCGTCTGTGGCCTCGGGCCGGACGATTAGCGTGAGGTGTCCGGCCACCGTCGCCAGGGCAATGCGTTCCGCATCCAGCGGCGACAGCTCGAGAGTGTAGGTTTCGCCGGTTGGCGGCTCGGATGTCTGGAAGACACTGGACAGGTTCGCAGCGAGCGGAGTTGGGCCGTAGCGGTGGACTTCCATCGTGGCGGAGCCCACGGCGAGCACACGTACATTGCGCACTATCACCTGCGATGCCGGACCGTCCGGGCCTCCCAGGTCGGAAGGCACACCTCCGGAACCCGGGGAGTGCACGAGGATCACATCCACATGGTTGCCCGGATAGATGATCTGCGCCCGGGTTGTGGCCTGGTCGACGGACACGGTCATCGCGCGATAGCCTGGCCTCAGAAGGGCGGTGACTGAGCCGGGCGCGCCCGACGTCAAGAGTTTGTCCCAGGTGACGGGCTCGCCGGCAGCCAAGACATTGCGGGTCACAGACCCGATGACCGACTCGATAGGAACGGCATCGGTAATGACGGGGAGTGACAGGTCGAGTGGTTCGTGCCATTGCTGCCATTCAATCAACTCCATTCTGAGCGCGATGCCCGCGCCCATGTCGACTCTGGCCACCAGTACGGTGGGCGGTATCACGGGTTCGGGTGGCGGCGCTTGGGCAGGGGGAGCTTCCACCGGTGCCGGTGTCACCACTTCGGGGGGAGGCGGCTCGTCGGGTTGCATCTGGCGGATGGCGAACCAGCCGCCGCCCACTACCACCATGGCAAGCACCGCCGGCACCAGATTTCGGGGACGGAACAGGTCGGGGCGGAAGTAGTACGATAGCGCCATGGATTCGACTTCCCATCAGGGTCCTTGCCCCCGGCGGCTGTGCCGAAGGCGACGACCGCGGGACACCGCTAGCCGATCAAGGCGCGGAAGGCAAGAATCGTGGCTGCCGGAGGCGCGACCGCGCAAGCATATGGTACGCCGCGTTCTTTGAACAGCGTGGAGAACCGCAACAGCGCGGGGAGTGCAAGGAACAGCCCGAACAATCCGGTTGCGAGCAAAGCAAGCCCTAGGTCGGTGGGCCCGAGCCACATGGCGAGCGCAGCCAGCAGCTTGCCGTCGCCGCCCCCGAGCCATCCCAGCGCATGAAGGAAGAAACCCACGATGAAGGCCGCTGCCCCGCAGGCAATGCCCATGAGAGGTTCGCCGTTGAGCGCTTCGGGTGCCACAGTGGCCGTGAGCACCCAGAGGGACACTAGAGCACCGATAATCCAATGCGGTACTTCTCGGTGCTTCACATCCGTCCACATCGCTACCAGAGAAAGAAGGACACAACAGCAAAGCGCCGTCACCCCAAGCGCCTCATACACTGGCGCTCAACTACTGTGGGAGTTCTACGGCTTGATTTGACGCTCGCAGGTCAACTAGGTGGTGACGCTGCTCTTGACGACACCCACGCCTGTCGTCATTTCTTTGCTCAGGTCCTTGAACAGCTCCTCGAAAGCATTGCCCAGAAATCCTGCAGCAAGAGCTACAGCTGCGATTATCGCGACGACCATGAGTGCGTATTCGACCGTAGATACCCCGCGTATGTCAGCCATAAAGGCGCTGACCTTGGCGGCAATTCTGGCCACATTCCGCAACATCCATTCCATGACGATATGATCTTCCCTATGAATCGTAAACGGGACGGCTTGATACCATAATTTCGCCATCAGCGCATCATCAAATTGTTCCACTGTTTCGTCGGTCTCTGCGCATGGAAGGGTTCCCAGAAGAGCCGCGCCGAGTTCGCCCGGAAATCGCCGCGATTCCGCTCATCGTCGCAGCGACATTTACCTTTCGGGCGAAGTCGCTGGTCGTCGGCGTAGGAGCCGATGAATTCAGTCTCTTGGCAATGGCAGAGGTAATCCGGGAAGGCGGGTTTCCGTATGCCAGTTTCTGGGACGTGCGACCGCCCCTCGCCTACCTCTGGGGCCTTCCTTCCGCATTCATCGAGGATGCTGCCACGGCGATCAAGACGCTGAGGCTGATGGCCTTGTTCGCCCAGGGGATCACGGCCTGGCTGTTCTTCTGCCTGTTCCGCCGGCAGCTCGGTTCTCTCGCCGCAGCACTCGGGACAGTGGCGTTGCTGGCGTCCGTCAACATGGCTGAACTGCACCACCTGGCCGTGCCAAACCACTTCGCGATGACCATGTCCCTGGGAGGGTTCGCATGCGTGGTGGAAGGTGTGAGGCGAAACTCGCGACCGATGTACTACCTGTCCGCCTTACTGGCGGGCGTGTTGCCGTGGATGATGGTCCATGCGGCGCTCGCCGCCCTGGCCATCGCGGCATTGGCCGTCCTTGGTGCATGGTCGAAAGACCGCCGTTGGGCCTGGACCTGGCTGGCTATTGCATCGCTTCCAACCGTTGCTGTCGTAGGCGCATACGCCCTCTGGGGTCCCTTTGACGTGTTCGTCCGGACGGTCCTGCTCGCGCCCATCGACTTCGTGATGGAAGGGCTCGCCAGGGGAACGTGGTTTTCTCTCGATCGGGAGACCACAGGTCTATCCCCCGCGATGCTGCACTACGTCGTTCTGCTCGTGGTGGGAATACCAATCCTCGCGGCCATGGTCCGCAAGGCTTCACCGGGTTCTCCCCTGCGTCTCAGTCCGTACCTGATCCTGCCTCCGGTTCTCCCATTGGTCCTGATGGGTTACATCAAGAATACAGCGCCGGAGTACTGGATCGATGCAGCCCCCGCAGCGGCGCTTCTCGTTGCTGCGTCGGTGTATGGACTGTTTTCATGGAATGCGTGGACCGCGTTCGCCGGGAATCGATATCTTCGACCGTCTGTCCTCCGAGGATGTGTATCGATATACATCGGGCTTGTATTGTTTCTTTTGACTGGCCCCGGCAAGGAAAAGCCGGAACCGGCATTGCCCCCGGCGTATTGCGAGGCTGCGGCCGGGTGGATCGAGCAACTCGAGCCCGGAGCGACTGTCCTCGACACCAGCTCGCTTTGTAGTTATTGGATGCTCAAGTCGAATGCACGCCTCCATCCGCCTTTCACCTTTACCGATCACTGGTTCCGCCAGTTACACATGCGTTGGATTGGAGAAGCGCTTTCGGGCGATGGTGCCGAGAGCACGTCGGCGGAACGATTTGCTGCCGCCATAGGTCCGGCATCCGCGGCGGGAATCATCCTTGCCGACGGGCGAATCTACGACGAGATACGAGAACGGGACTGGCGAACATCGTTTTTCCGGCATTGGCGACTGGTGTGGTTCCGAAGCGTTGACGGCTACGGCCCGGGAGACCGTTTCTCTACGCTGGCCATCTTTGTTCGTCGAGATACGGTTCCCCGCGCAGGTTCGCAGTGGCCATAGGATGCCGGTTGCCAGAAGTTGCGTGGTTGTGTCTCGGGAAAAGCGGGGAAGAGACTTGACGGGACAAACTTCCGGCGTTGATTGGACGGCCGGACTTCACACACTGGCTTTCGTGATAGTCCCCAATCTTCCGTACGTACTACTGATGACGGAGTATGAAGTACGACCGAGGACGCCTCTCATCCTGCTCTATTGGTGTGCGGGAGTCGTCGCGCCGAAGTCCCCGGCCTGGGTCGTTGCGTGCGCCATGGGTTTGGTGGTGAGCCTGGACCTGGTGTGGCTTGTCAGCGGTCTGGTTTCCCTACATCCTGCCTGGGTCTTGGAGGCGTTGAGATACGCCCCATTGATGTACCCCAGTGCAGCGTGGCTCTACCTTGCTCTGGGCGCGGCCGCAAGCGCTACAGTCATCGTCCCGGCATACCTCATTCACCGCCACAAGGTGCGTTTCTTCCGCGGGAGGCTCTTGGCCGTAGGCGTAATGATGGCCGCCATCGCTGCGGACCTCTTCTTGACCACCAACCCTCGCACTGAAACGCCAGCTTTCGCTTCTGCGATCCGTCAGGCCGGGATTGAGCACAACGGTCAAATACAAGGCAATAACTCGCTTCTGATTGTCATGGTGGAGAGTCTGGGTGTGTTCGCCGAGCATGACCACAATGAGCTGCTATTTGCAGGGCTGCGTTCTGAAGGGATCACAACCCGGTATCGGGTTCGGGAAGGTCATTCCCCATACACGGGCGCGACGACTGGCGCGACATCGCGGGAGCTTTGCGGACGGTGGGCAGGCTACGTGGACTATCTCTCCGGGCACGAGTTCGACTGTCTACCAGCGCGTCTCGCAGCCGAAGGGTACGCAACACATGCAGTGCATGCTTACACTGGACATATGTTTCACCGATTTGACTGGTATCCGAAGATTGGGTTTCAGCATCTCGTGTTCGAGGAGCAGATGCGGGCGCGGGGCGAGAATCGAAGTTGCGGGACGGTCTTTCGGAGCGCCTGCGACCGGGCGGGCGCAGATATAGTTCATGAACTGTTGACTAAGTCCGGGGATCAACCACGGTTCGTCTATTGGCTGACCGTGGACAGCCACATGCCCATCGAGCCAACAGACGGTCAGCAGCGTTGGGACTGCGTGTCGAGAAACCCATTCGGAAACGAGACGATCTGCCTGATCGCACAGATCTGGAAGGATGTGTTCGAGGCGGTTGAACGCATTGCCATGGATCCGGAACTGGCGGCGCCGACGACCATCATGGTGGTTGGCGATCATCCGCCCGGGTTCGTCAGCCGCACGGTACAGGCTTATTTTGTGCCCGGACTCGTTCCATGGATCGCGCTCGAACCCCGGATCGGGCAGCACAAGGATTGACACCGAACGCGTCGAACTCGCGTGGGAGGCCGTCATTCAGGACGGAGCACCTCGGAGGTCGGGCATCGTCACTCATGTGAGGGGCCGGTCAAGGGCTGGATCATGTTCTGCTTGGGTCCTTCTGCGCGACACACAACAAGTACTTCCCACTCGATGCACGTGACTGGGAGCCGGGGCAACCCGATCGGGTAGTCCACCGCCGGTACCAGGTATCGCACCCTGGCGCCATTGGAGAACAGGTCGGCCGAGTCAGGCCCGCCAGGATCCGAGGGCGGGGGACGCGAAAATCCTCCGCCCGTGAGAGGCAGGCCGGACTCTACCGCCAGGTACATCGCATACCTCGGATATACCGTTACAACGTCTGGTTCTCTGGGTTGCTCCCGGAATACGAGTACGGATCCGCCCTCCAGCGTCGCCGGCAGTGGCTCAAGGTGCGTTACCGCAACGCGGGCATCCGTGTATTCGTGCGCCCAGTACGGCGAGATGGAGTAAAGCTGCAACGCGAACGCGGCGCCGAGGACAGCAAGGGCTCGAGTTCGGGGCCACTTGGCAGCGAAATGCAGCAGCGGGAGCAGACTCAGGCATATCACCAGCGGCCACGCCAGTCTTACCATGGCCCGGTGTATCGCATAGAGATCGATGATCACGTCGGGAAAGAACGGCGAAAGATCAATCAGCCGGGTACCGATCCGTACCCAGGGGGAAACGGCGGCGATCGCGAGCAAGGCCATGGCCCCCGCCAGCGGATAGTAGGTACGGGATATGCGGAACCGCGGGCGGAAGGCGAAACCAGCGGCCAGCAGCAGGACACAGCCCCATCCAAGCCAGGCGTCCTGCTCGAGACCCGGGCCAGGGGCCTGGTAGAGCTGGCGCAGCGAATCGGGTTCCCCGACCAGCATGCCCCAGGGCGAGAATCCGAACGATCCCAGACCCTGTTCAGCCAGAAAGCTCTGGGCCGCGAAAATGCCGAGGGCATGGCACAGTGCCGCGAAGAGCATGCACAGGGCCACGACGGCGCTTGCCCGCAGAAACATGCCACGGCGGCCTCGCGCATCCGACGTTCCGGACAGCGCGGTCGCAATCATGCAGAAAAACAGCACCTGCAACGCCAGCAGCGGATGCACGGCGAGGGAAACAAGCGAAAGAACCGCCGCCCGCGGCAAAACGAAGGAGAGCGATGCACGTGCGCGCGACGTGTAGATGCACAACGCCAGTGCGAGGATCAAGAGTCCCTGGGTGGACAACGCAACATGCGTCCAGTTGAGTCGGCCAACGAATATGGGCATGGCGACAGCGAAGGCGGCGACAGCGAGACAGGGCAGGACGTGGCGCACACCGGCGGCGCGCGCGAGAATGGCGCCGGCCACGGCTTGAAACGTCACGGCGATGGCGTGCCAAAGACCAATATAATGGAAGTCGGCAGGCAGCCAGGAAACGAACGGACGGAACACTGTTGCGGCGAGCGGCAGGGCATCGAGTAGCGAGATGGGGAACCCGTGGGGATAGTTGAACAGATCGGTCCAAAGCGACGGCCAGGGGCGTCCCCGATCCACGAGCGCCTGCCACGCCAGCCGGTAGTCGATGGCGTCGTTGGGGAAAACGAAGTTATGAAAGCGGGCGGCGTCGCCGAGGAGAAAGTGAGGCGGATATACCACGAGCGCCAGAACGAGCCCCAACGCGGCGGCGAGCCCGAGTGAAAGCACCCTTGACTCAGCGGAAAGCACTGATGGGCTGGTTCGAGACTCGGGGGAGAACAAACTTCGGGGCCGGTCAGAGTCCGATGGGACGTGAAGCGTGGCGCATTGGCGCTGTATTGCTGGTGGCGCTTGGCATTGGGGGCTATTTCATCACGTTGCTCAAGGGCGCATGGTTATCGGACGACTACTTCATCACCTTACGTCAGGTCGAGCAGTTGTTCGCCGGTCACGGCATTCGCTTCAACCTTCATGAACGCTCGTTCCTGAGCACTTCGGTAGCGTACTTTTTCCTCCTGCTGCCGCTGCGTTTGCTTTCGTCGGATCCGTTCATCATTCACGCAGTTTTCGCATTGGCATGCAACGCGGTACTTCTGTGGGTGCTCTGGATCCTGGCCCGCCGGAATCCCTGGTCTTGGCTGCTTGGCCTGGGACTTCTGTTCGCGTCCAAGGCCCACTTCGACTACTCCTGGTTCGGACAGGAGAATCCGCTCGGCCACGCGCTCGTCGCTGCGCTGATCATGGTCTGGCTGCGGTTGTATCCCGGGCTGAGCGCGAACCACCCTGCAACCTCGTCGTACTGGCGCTGTTTCGTGGCCCTGATCGCAATCGCACCGCTCTATCGTCACGATTTTGTTCTGCTGGCGTGGCCCATGGCGGCATGGGCGCTATGGGCCAACCGGTCGCGCCTTGGATGGCGCGGGATGGCCCAGACGATCGGGTGGATGCTCGGCCCCCTTTTCGTGTGGACGCTGTTTTCCCTGGTCTACTTCGGATTCCCGTTACCTGCGTCGGCCTACAACAAGCTGCCGGACTCCTACGGCCTGGCGCACCGGTTTGCATCGGCGTGGGACTATTTTCGCTTTTCGCTCCACAAGGACGGGATCATGCTGGCGGTGCTCCTTGGCTCGCAGCTTCTCTGGTTCGGGCGTCCACCCGCGCGGGTTATCGCGGCCGCCATTGCACTGGTGTTGATATACATCGTGATCGTCGGCGGCGACTACATGGGTGGACGCTTCTTCAGCGTCGCCTACGTCCTGATGGTTGCTGTGCTGGTGGGTACCAGTGAGGATTGGTACGAATTCCTTGCACAGAGGTATGGACCGCGGTGGCGCAAGTGGACTGTTGGAGGATTGGGTGCGGGATTGACGCTTTGGCTCGCCTTATGGCCGTACTCGCCGCTCCTGAGTCCGGTGGTCTACGAGGATACGGTACTTGACCGGAAGACCTATCCGACGGAAGTCGCGAACGAACGTGCTGCATGGCAGCCGAGAACGGGAGTCACCGTCTGGTGGAATTCGCTGCGAGACGGTACGACTTACCCGGACCACGCAACCTCCCGACTGGGGATCCTGATCAAGAGAGAAGCCGATGCCGGTGAGTCGTTTCATGTCTGCAACCTTGGCTTGACCCCGTACAACGCCAGACTTGATCAGGACTTCTTCGATATATGGGGGCTGGCTGACGCCTTCATGGCACGCTTGCCTGCTACAGATTGGCGCCCGGGTCACCTGGTTCGTGCGCGACCCCTCGGCCTGGCCGAGTCGCTGGCGTCGAACTCCCCTGCCTTTGTGGACTCCGGACTGAACAGGTACTTTGAGGTAGTGCGTAACGTAACCGGGAACGACAGACTGTTGAGTTCAGGCCGAGTCAAGGATTTGATAGGGGTAAACCTCGGCCTGTACGATGAATTGCTTCCTGAAGCCATAGAAGTCGGGGAGCGAGCGGTGACTGTGCCAGAGGTGAAAGACACCCTCTTGCTACACCGGCTTCTCGAGAGTTATCCGGTCCATAGCAACACCTTCGACGCCCCTCTCTGTGATGTCATCGATCATCCCGGGGCAGACACTCTGCTGCGCCAACATATCCCGTGACCAATCCCTGCGCCGAGGCACTGTCAACATGAACCGACTCCTCGTGACGGGAGCCGGCGGGTTCATTGGCCATCACCTCGTCACTTACCTCAAGCAGCGTGGCTATTGGGTCAGGGGCGTTGACATCAAGCTGCCCGAATTTACGAAATCGGACGCCGATGAATTCGACTTGCTTGACATGCGGCGTTGGGAAAGCTGCCTTCAAGCCACGAAGGGCATAGACGCAGTGTATGCATTGGCGGCCGATATGGGAGGAATGGGTTACCTGTCGGCCAACCAGGCATCGGTATTGAGAAACAACGCGCTCATCAACTTCCATACCCTGGACGCGGCGCGCGAGAATGGGGCCAGCCGCTATCTCTTCAGTTCATCGGCGTGCGTCTACCCCGAATCCCTGCAATCACGTACCGACGTCGCTCCGCTGAGGGAATCGGATGCCTATCCAGCAGCGCCTCAGGATGCGTACGGATGGGAAAAACTCATTGGTGAAAGGACGCTTCAATACTACTCGGCTGAATATGGCATCCAGACACGAATTGTCCGCTTTCATAACATTTATGGACCATTCGGTACGTACGACGGGGGCCGCGAGAAAGTGCCCGCCGCGCTATGCCGGAAGGTCGCGGTAGCCCCTGAGGGCGGCAGTATCGAGATATGGGGCGATGGCTTTCAGACCCGAAGCTTCTGCTATATCGATGACTGTGTGGAGGGGCTCCAGCGCGTGATGTGCTCCGACCAGGCGGGGCCGCTCAACCTCGGTTCCGACCAGATGGTGACGATCAACACGCTTGCCAACATCATCATCGATATCAGTGGCAAGAAGGACATCACGTTGCGTCACGTCGATGGTCCGCAGGGGGTACGCGGACGCAACTCCGACAACACGCTATTGCGCGAGGTCCTTGCGTGGGAGCCTTCCACGAGGATCGAAGACGGTCTCGTTCCGACGTACCGCTGGATCGACCAGATGGTGCGAGACCATTGAGATGTCTCAGGAGGTTGCCAGACATCGGCGGTCCGTCGGCGGTCACGTCGGGATCATCATCACTGCGGTTGACGAGACCTGGTCCTTGCGGCAGACCGTCGACACGTTGCTGTCGGAAAACTCGGAGGCCATCGCCGAGATCATGATTGGCATCGCTTCCCACACGACTCCCGGATGTCGTGCGGTAGTCGCTGCACTGGAGGCCGCGTATCCCGACCGGGTGCGCCACCATGAACAGTCCCGATTGTCAGGGGCGGGGGGTGCCAACAGGGAGTGCATTCCGCTGATGCGTTCGCCATGGTTGCTCATCATGGCCGCGGATCTCGAGACGCATCCGGGTACGGTAGTGTCGATGATCTCGCGCGCGGGTATGGGCGATGTCGACATCGTTTCGACTTCCCGCTGGCTCGGCGGTGGCCGTTTCGGCAACTACTCTCCGGTCAAGCGTGTGTGCAATTGGTTGTTTCAGCGGTTTTTCTCGGTCCTGTACCGCGCGCATCTCACGGATATGACGTTCGGCTTCAGGCTCTACCGGGCCAGGGAGCTTAGTCGCTACGAGTGGCACGAGACCGGCCACGCGTTTTTCTTCGAGGCGCTGGTCAAGCCACTCAGGTGCGGGGCAAGGGTCGCTGAAATCGCAACGCATTGGCAGGGGCGGAGAGAGGGTACGACCCATATGCGCACCTCCGGATACCTGGGCTACTTCAGGATAGGTCTGTTGACCCGGGTGCAGCCCGTACGCGGTTTGCTTGTTCCGCGAGGAAATGCGAGTTGCACTCGATAGCATTGATCACCACCACCATCAATGTCCCGGAGGTCCTGCGTGCGTATGCGCGAGATGCGAAGGACCACCGCCGATCGGTCAAGATGTATGTTGCGGGCGACCGAAGCACGCCAGCCGGGACGGCGCGCTTCTGTGACGTGGTCGCTCGGGAGACTGGCATAGAGTGCGAATACCTGGACCCCGCTGCCCAGGAGCGGTTCCTGACCCCCTGGGCGGAGCTCCGGGATCATCTGCCCTGGAACTGCATTCAGCGTCGCAACGTGGCCGTCCTCAAGGCCGTTCGTGATGGCGCCGACGCCGTGGTTACTATCGATGACGACAACGTCCTTTGGGAGAGCGACTACTTTTCCCACAGTATCCCGGTCTGTGAGGCACCCCGCGAGAAGCTGACCATGCCGGCCTATGGAAGACCGGGCGAATGGTTCAACGTCTGCCGCTTCCTCGCCACTGCCAACGGTTACCCGTTCGTGCCCCGTGGCTATGGAATGGCAGCGCGGGCCAACCTCGACGATGGTCCGGGTATCGAACCCGGTTCGCTGTTGACCATGCCGGTGGCGGCAGTTGCGGGCTTCTGGCTGGGCGACCCGGATGTCGATGCGGTTACGCGCCTGGCTCATCCTGTAGAGGTGACGCGCTATCGGCTCGACCACAACTTTTTTCTCGCTCCAGGCGCCCGAGCCCCCTTCAACTCGCAGAACACGATCCTTGCGCGAGCTGTCCTCCCCGCCTGGTTCCTGTCGCCGCACGTGGGACGTTACGACGACATTTTTGCGAGTTTCATCGTGAAGCGGATCGCGGATCACCTGGGATGGGGCGTCTGTTTTGGCCGACCTCTGGTAAGGCAGGAGCGGAACGAACATGATCTCCTGCGCGACCTTGACCTGGAGCGTTTCGGGATGCGCCACGTGGACTCCATGACAGAAGACATCGCGAACGTGACGCTGACGGAAAAGGACTTTGCCTCCTGTGCCTTGGAGATATGCGACCAGCTCGGGCGGCGCCCAAGGCATCGCGGTGAAACGTCCATCGGTACCGGCTGCGACCGACTGGACGCCTTCTTCTCCGGCTACCGTATCTGGGCCGAGCTTCCCGTTTGGCACTGAGGACTGTCACGGACAGGAAACTCGGCGGCCATGGCGCTTCGAAGCTCTTCTGGTCGCGGATCGGCCATTGGTTGTTTGGACTGTTGGCGGTCTATGCGATCGGCGTGTTGGCGCTGCTGTGGTTGCGAACCGACCTGCGATCTGTTGTTGCCGCGACGCCCATATGGGTAGTTCCCGCCTTCATGGCCCTGGCATCAGTCGGATTTGCCTTGCGAGTCGGACGCTGGCTGCTGCTGGCGCGAATCGCGGGACTGAAGGTGCCGGATGCTGGCCTGGCAAAAGTCTATCTTGGCGGATTCCTGATGAACCTTACGCCAGGACGCGTAGGCGAGCTTTGGAGGAGCTGGATCCTGTGGCGCGGATGGCGGATGAAATACCGGCGGAGCCTGCCGGTACTGATTTGTGACCGTTTGCTGGACCTGCACGCGCTGTTGCTGTTCGCGGCTTTGGGTCTGGGGCTCGGCTTCGGATTCGACTGGCCCGCATTGCTTTGCTTGCTCGCAGCGATCACGCTATCGGCTCTCGTTGTCTTGCCCGGCTGGGGTCGACGTGCGATCAAGACCGCATGGGTATTTGCAGGCCGGCGAAGGCCCCGCCTGTTCGCGATGCTGCTGTCAGTCTGCCGCAATGTCGGCCGAATGCTTGGCCCTGTCATCTATGTCAGGCTGCTGTTGTTGAGCCTGATTGCCTGGAGCATGGATGCGATTGCATTGCACGCGCTCATGCCGGCCGCCGGAGGTGAACTGACACTTCGCGCTGCGGCCGCAACACTCGGCATTTCGAACATCGTTGGCGCGATCACTCCCATGCCGCGTGGAATTGGTGGGCAGGAAGTAACCATGGCATTGCTGATTGGCGGTGCAGCCGGTAACTCAACGGCGAGCGCGATCACGATGGTCGGGATCGTCCGCCTGAGTACACTTTGGTACGCGGCTGCACTTGGTTTGCCGTTCTTTCTGTACCTTTCGCGTCGTTACGGCGGAGAACCCTGACTTTCACTGCG
Source organism: Gammaproteobacteria bacterium (assembly GCA_028821515.1). Taxonomy (GTDB): domain Bacteria; phylum Pseudomonadota; class Gammaproteobacteria; order Pseudomonadales; family Azotimanducaceae; genus VXNE01. The sequence goes on from JAPPGA010000047.1 coordinate 28,748, forward strand.
GACGACAGACAAAGAGCCATTCCCATCGCACACAGGTGACGGGAACCGAAACCTGCGGTAGCCGGGTGGGCGGGTTGGCTTCAGGTGTCTCGGCAGCTACGTACCTGGTGTGCGGGTCGCCCGGATGTTCAAAACCCGGGCGGTCCCTGCTCTTCGGGGGTGGTCGAGAGAACCATCCTCCCTCCAGGGGGATGCCCGTCTCGACCGCCAGATGCATCGCGAACCTTAGGTGCCTTGCTTCGGTGGGAATGCCGTTGAGTTCCTCTATGACGAGCAGCCGGGAACCACCTTTCAGGATCTGTGGGGGTGGCAGCAGACGCTCGACTGCGACTCGCGCATCCTGGTACTCGTGGGCCCAGTATGGCGCCACCGAAAAGAGCTGCAGTGCGAACGCGGCGCCAAGAATGAGAATGGCCCGCGAGCGAGGCCAGGCGCTCGCGAAATGCACCAGCGGCAGCAGGCTGAGGCATATCACGAGTGGCCAGGCCAGGCGGACCGCGGCGCGGTGAATTCCGTAGAGATCGACGAGCCAGTCCGGAAACAGGAACGAGAGATCGAAAAAGTAGGAACCAAAGCGGACCCACGGTGATATGGCAATGAGCACGAGCAGGACAATGACACCTGCCAGCGGGTAGTAGGCGCGAGGAATGCGCCAGCGAGGGGGGACGGCGAGTCCGACAAGAAGAAGGAGGACGCAACCTGCTCCGAGCCAGGCATCCTGTTCGATGCCCGGGCCTCGCGCGGCGTATATCTCGCGCAGGGCGTCCGGCTCGCCGACGATCATGCCCAATGGCGAGAAGCCGAACTCGCCAAGTCCCAGATCGGAGGCAAGACTGTCGGCCGCAAAGATCCCGAGGGTCTCGCACATGGCGGCGAAAAGGAGACACTGAATCGCGGCAGCGCCGATTCGGCGCAGAGCGGGAGCATGAGCCAGCGCGGTGGCGAACAGGCAGAACAACACCACCTGCAGCGCCAGCAGCGGATGGATGGCAAGCGTCACCAGGGATAGGGCTGTCGCGCGCGGAAAGACGAATCCCAGTGCCGGACGTTCGCGTGATGCATGGATGCAAAGCGCCAGTGAAAGGATCAATAGTCCTTGCGTGGAAAGCGCGACATGGGCCCAGTTGAGACGGCCGACGAAGATGGGCATGGCCAGCGCGAAAGCGGCGGCAAGCAGGCACGGCACGACATGGCGTACGCCCGCGGCGCGGACAAATACGGCGCCGGCGACCGCCTGGAGCGTGACGGCCACGACATGCCAGAGCCCGAAGTAGTGGAAGTCGGCGGGCAACCAGGAAACGAATGGACGAAACACCGTCGCGGCGAGGGGCAGGCCGTCCATGAGCGAGATCGGTACGCCGTCGGGATAGTTGAAGAGGTCGGTCCAGAGCGATGGCCAGGGATTCCCGTGCTCGACCAGCGCCTGCCACGCGAGCCGGTAGTCGAGCGCGTCGTTGGGGAAGACAAAGTTGTGGAAGCGGGCGGCTTCGCCGAAGAGAAACAAAGCCGGATAAACGACCAGGGACATCACGAGGCCGAGTAGCGCGGCAAGCCCGAGGGAGAGCGCAGTCGACTCGTACCTGCTTCGGGCCTGGTCAATCATCTGTCGCGGATCTGTCTCGAATTGCCCTTGATCGCTCGGCGTCTGTCATCGACGGGAGTGGAGGCCGATGGCCGATGTCCTGGGTACCCGACGGGATCCCAGCCGGGCCGCAGGTTATGCCGGGACGGTCCCGCGGAAGCGTCGCGCCCAGCGGCCAGTCAGGAAATGGACGTATCGGGTAAGAGTAACCCGGCCCCGGACGTGGTGAGTGCCGATCAGTTGTCGGTACCCACCATTTCTCCGTGTTGGGTGTAGTCGAGCCCCTCTGTCTCCTCTTCTTCGGTCACCCGCAAGTCCGTGAAGATCCTGATGGCGTAGAGGATCACGCCGGTGCCGAGGGCGCTCCAGAGGCCTACGGCAAGCACGCCTTCGAGCTGAATCCAGACCTGCATGATGTTGCCGTCAATGGCGCCCGGCGCGTTGCCGATTTCTTCGAGAGCGAACACCCCGGTGAGTATCGCTCCCAGTAGGCCGCCGACACCGTGAATCCCGAACACGTCGAGGGCGTCATCGTAGCCGAGACTGTACTTGAGCCAAGCGCACGCCCAGCAGCAACTGAACCCGGCGAATACACCGATGGCGAGCGCCCCGACGGGAGCGACGTAACCGGCAGCGGGCGTAATCGCGACAAGCCCCGCGACGGCCCCGGAGACGAGGCCGAGGATGCTCGGCTTCTTGAGAATCCACCACTCGTACAGCATCCAGGTCAGGCCCCCGGCGGCGGCGGATATCTGCGTGATGAGCATGGCCAAAGCGGCGTTGCGGCTCGCGGCAAGCGCGGAACCCGCGCTGAATCCGAACCAGCCGATCCATAGCAGGGACACGCCGATAACGCTGAAGAGCGGGTTGTGGGGCGCCATGTTTTCGGTGCCGTAACCCTTTCGCTTGCCGACGATAAGGCAGGCGACCAACCCGGCGACGCCTGCATTGATGTGCACGATGGTACCGCCGGCGAAATCCAGTACGCCTTCCTCCTTGAGGAAACCGCCACCCCAGATCCAGTGCACCACTGGCGCGTACACGACGATGGTCCAGAGCGTGATGAACCACAGCATCGCGGAGAACTTGATGCGGTCCGCGACGGCGCCGGTTATCAGCGCCGCGGTGACTACGCCGAACCCGAGTTGAAACACCACGTACAGCACTTCGGGAAACGAGCCGCGTAGCTGGTCCAGATCCAGTTGGGCGAGAAAGATCAAGTCGAGGTTGCCGATGTACTCATTGTCACCGGAGAAAGCGAGACTGTAGCCAACGATCATCCATACAACGGACACGAGGCAACATATCGCGAAACACTGGCCCGCGATGGACAGCATGTTCTTCCTGCGGACCATGCCGCCGTAGAACATGGCGATTCCGGGCACGGTCATCATGAGGCCGAGCACCGCGGCCATCAGCATCCATGCGGTGTTGCCGCTGTCGAACCCGGGCGGCGTCTCGGCCGCAAGGGCGGGGGAAGCGAAGATTGACAAAAGTACCAGGATCGCGGTGGCCATGGGCTTCGCGGGTATGAGTTTCATGGACTTAATTTCCTTGGCTGGTCCTTGATAAGGGGGAATGCGAATGTGAATTGACGAGTCGCCGGCGTGACTATTGGCTATGGCTCGCCCGCCGTGTCATCAACGTCGCCTTCTGCTGGAATTGTTCTCGTCGCCGGATCGCTTGAAGAACATCCTCGCGCGCGGCCCGACGGGGACAGCAGGGGGGACGCGCTGGGCCGGCGGCTCCTCCACCGGCGCTGCCGCCGCTTCCGGCAGTTCCTCGACCGCAGGCTCCGTGGGTTCGGCGGGAGGAGGCTCGGGCTCCCTCTGCGAGACTTCCGGGACACGGCGGGTCGGTCGAGTTTCCGATAGGGAGGGAACTCGCGAGGGCGGCTCCTCCATTCGTTCTTCCCGGGGTTCTCTCCGGGTACTACGCGGTGTTCCAGAGGTGCCGTCGTACTCGGGTTCGGGCCGACGCGCCTGCCACGGCTGAGCGGGGGGTGGCGGTGATGGCTCGGATACCTCGTCGCGAGCACGGAACGCCCGATCGTCGGACGGTTCGACTGCGCGCGCGGGCATGTCGCCCAGGCGCCTGACCGCGTCGTGGACCGCCAGCAGCCCCATACCGAGACTGACGTTCCTGTTCGTCACCAGTATGAAGATCACCCGGTCCCAGCCCGGCACCGTGGACATGAACTGGTAGCTGTTGCTGGTCGTCAACTGCACTTCGCGTACGAATCCATTGGGTCGGGCATGGTCCCTCGACAGCGAACGCTCGAAATTGCGCACGAGCTTGCCGCGGAACAGATCGATTCCGACATAGGACACCAGCGTCGCCATATTCGCGTCCATGACCGTTCCGGCGCGGTATTCGGCAGCCAGCGGCAGACCCGTCTCAAGGTCCGTCAGCACGCATCCGAGAGACCCGTCCACGTCGTCCATGACGTCTCGGCAAATGCTCTGCAGATCCATCTCAGCCTCCCCTGGGCGACACGGCTGTTCGCATCGCCCGAATTTCGAGCCGACGGATAATGCATCGTTAGCTGGTCATCCGCAACCTCGCCCGCGCCGGCGAAAATGGACCGGTTGGATGGATCAGTTGTAACTGAACTGGAACTTTGTGGATCGTTCCTGAAACTTGGAACATGCGCCCTGTTCGACGTTTTCGAACTCGAAGACCCAGTTTCTGACTACCCGCATCGCAGTGCTGGCGAACAGGTTGAAGGACCGGTGCCGCTCCGCGCTGGACTGCTCGGGGACGACGGCGACCTCGTCGTTGACGGTCGCCCCGGCCTCGTCCAGCCGGTAGCGGACGGTGATGGTGGCCGAACCATAGTTCATCCGGCGGCGTCCCGGATATATGTCCGCGGCGGCGTTTTCGAACCTCGGCAGCAGGGTCGCAATACATGGCGGCAGATCCGCCGGGTCGGGCTCGCTACCGGCCAATGCCAACTCCTCGATGGGTTCAACATCCGGGGGATCTTCGGACTCGGAAGCCGGTGGCTCGGTCAGTGTCGCCACGGCGGGTTCGTTGCCGTTGGCGGGTGCCTCGATCTCGGGATCCGTCTCCGTCGTTTCCTGTTCCGCTAACTGGGTTGGCTCCGTCGTGTCGACGTCTACCGGTTCCTCTGCCGCTGTTTCGACGTCTGCCGTTTCCTCTGCCGCGGCTTGGTCAAGTATCGCCTCGCGCGCGTCCAGCTCTTCGCGCTGGGCGTTCAGAAGTTGCTCCTGGCGACGCAAATCCTCCGTGCTTTCGGATCGTGCCCGGGGGGCAGTCGTGACCTGCGCGCGTTCTTCGGCAAGCCTGCGCTGCGCCTCGAGCAACGCCTCTCTTTCTTTCCGCACTTCTTCGAGCATCCGTGCCGCGTCCGCCCGCTCCGTCTCGATCTCCGCGCGCTCGAGCGCCGCGAGTTCCTCGGGCGTCAATCGGTTCATCAGGGGTTCCGCCGCATAGGCCGGCATGGGCTCCTGCTCCTCGAAAGTCAATTCCGCACCGGCGAAGTACTCCTGCCAGAATGCCTGGTGGGCGCGCTTTGGCCGGGGTTGCTCGGTCAGGTCGAGCCGCGGCAGATAGAAGACCCGCACCTTCAGATTGGACATCGTCGGACTCACGCCCAGGCGGGCCATCTGCCGGGCGCGGGTCTCGGCCAAGTCGGCGAAACTCCAGTCGGTCCAGTCGAGGTCCAGGTGGGAGTACCACTCGGCGTGCTGCATCATGTCGGAGAACACGTAGATCGTCTGCGGTCCCGAGCCTTCGGATAGTTCGATGACGGTATCTTCGATCGCCTCTATGAGGTACGAGTTGACTATCGGCGTTAGCGGCTGGTACCTGGCCAGCGCGTCGACGCGGTTACGCAGTGCACTGCGGCGTGTGCAGAAACGCTCGGCAGATTCGCGAACGGGTGCGGGAAGCTGCACGGGCAGGTCGTCGCAGTCCCGGATGGTATCTGTCTGGTCCTTGGCGGAGTCAATCTGAAGATCGGCATCGTCGTAGGGTTTGCAGAGCCGATCGAGGGGCAGCCTGGGCGCCCGCGAATCCGTCGAGAGGGCGAAGACGCGCAGTTCGGTATTGGTGCCAATCCGGTGGCTTACGTCGTCCAGCAGTTCACCTGGCAGAGACAGGTTCTCCTCGTTCAGGGGCTTGCGGAAGTCGAGCAGCAGCACGGTCCGCCCTACCGACTCGTCGGATTCGATCGCGCACAGGTCTTCATCCAACTCCTGCCTGGAGTCGGGACGGTCGAAAAGCACCAATACGCCGACCAGGGCGGCTGCGACCAGAAGCGGTGGAAGCAATAGCGTGAGGTATCGCTTCCCGCCGGTTGGCCTTCTCGGGCCGATAGTTCCCGCCAAGCTTGTGCTCTGCTTCTTCCGTTACACTTTAATGATGGGAGATTTGACCGCCCGTTCGCAACCCATGGGCGTTAGGTCTTCGGAAGCGTGACCCCCCGCTGTCCCTGGTATTTTCCGCCCCGGTCCCTGTAGCTCGTTTCGCAGCGTTCGTCTGACTGGAAGAACAGCAGTTGGGCGACTCCCTCGTTCGCGTAGATTTTTGCGGGAAGGTTCGTTGTGTTGGAAAACTCGAGCGTTACGTGTCCCTCCCATTCCGGTTCGAGCGGCGTGACGTTGACGATGATTCCGCAGCGCGCATACGTCGACTTGCCCACGCAAAGCGTCAGGACATCCCTCGGAATACGGAAGTACTCGATGGTGCTGGCGAGTGCGAAGGAATTGGGCGGGATAATGCAGCTGTCTTCTCTCACGTCGACGAAACTGCGTTCGTCGAACGCCTTGGGGTCGACGGTGGCCGAAAAAATGTTCGTGAACACCTTGAACGCAGGTGCGCAGCGGACATCGTAACCGTAGCTGGAAGTGCCGTAGGAGATGACGCCCGCGCCATCGCTCAAGCGCACCTGGCGCGGTTCGAACGGCTCGATCATGGCGTGGTCGCGCGCCATGTCGCGAATCCAGCGATCGGACTTGATGCTCATGCGTCGACCATCTTGATGGCGGGCGGCGGCGCCTGCGATGAAGACTCGCGCCACAGCACCGCAGCGGCGCGCCGCGCGCACTCGATGTAGGTTCCGGCGGCTTCGCTGTCGGGGTCGGCGGCGACCGTGGGCCGTCCGCCGTCCGCCTGCTCCCGTATCCTCGCCGCCAGGGGCAGTGCTCCGAGAAGCTCGACGCCATATTCTTCCGCGACGCGTGCGCCCCCGCCGGTACCGAACAGATGGTGATGCTGGCCGCATTCATCGCAGACGAAATAGCTCATGTTCTCCACGATGCCGAGGATCGGAATGTTCACCTTCGAGAACATTTCGATGCCCTTCCTGGCGTCGGCCAGGGCGATGTCTTGGGGAGTGGTGACGATGATTGCGCCGCCAACGGGAGCGGACTGCGACAGGGTGAGCTGGATGTCGCCGGTGCCGGGAGGCATATCCACGACAAGGTAATCGAGATCGCTCCAGGCCGATTGCTCGAGCAGCTGTCTCAAGGCTCCCGAAACCATCGGGCCGCGCCACACCATCGGCGTTCTGTCCGTCACCAGCATGCTCATGGACATCGCTTCGATGCCGTGGGCCCTGACCGGAACGAAGTAGCGTTCGTCCCGAACTTCCGGCCGACGGCCGTCCGCAACGCCGAGCATGATGCCCTGGCTCGGACCATAGATGTCCGCGTCGAGGATCCCGCTTTTCGCCCCGATGCGATCCAGGGCCAGGGCCAGGTTGACCGCAGTTGTAGACTTTCCCACGCCACCCTTTCCGGAGGCGACGGCAATGATGTTCTTCGCGCCGGTAATTCCGCGTGCTTGCGGCGCCTGGAACTCGAGGTCGAGAACGATATCCTCGCCGAGCCAGTCGGACACGGCGCGCGCATAGTCTCTTTCGACGGCTCCCACGGGGTACCCGAGACGCACCTCGGCATGCCATTTACCGTCCAGGTTCGCCATGCGCCGCACCGCGCCCAGCTCACCCCAGGTCGCGGAGAGAATCGGATCCCGGAACGTCTCCAGGGACCGCCCTGTCGCCCCCATTTTCCGCGCTCCGCGCCCTGTCGGCCCCGATAAAGGGAAGCGATTATAGGGTATATTGCCCACCGCACCCCGCACCCTTGAGCCTTGATGAGGCGCTGGAAGTTCTCGCCATGAGGAGCCGATGCAAATGGCTGGCGTCACGCGCGCAACGATGAGCGCGAAGCCTGGCGTCCACCGGCGTATTCTCGTCACCAGCGCGCTGCCCTACTCGAACGGCCCGATTCACCTGGGGCACCTGTTCGAGAACATCCAGACTGACATATGGGTGCGCTTTCAGCGTCTCGTGGGCAACCAGTGCATCTATGTCTGCGCCGAAGACGCGCATGGCACGGCGACCATGCTGAAGGCCGAGGAAGAGGGCATGACGCCGGAGGAGTGGGGCGAATCGATGCGGGCCTCCCACGCCGCTGACTTCGCCGGCTTTAACATCGCCCACGACAACTTCTACAGCACGCATTCGGACGAGAACCGGCACTACTCGGAACTGATCTTTGGACGGCTGCAGGAGAAGGGTCACATCTTCACCGAGGAAGTGGAGCAACTCTACGATCCGGAGCAGGGGCTGTTTCTCGCAGACCGCCACGTGCGTGGCGGGTGCCCCCGATGCGGGGCCCCGGATCAGCCAGGCGACAACTGCGATGCGTGCGGCGCGACATACGACGCCACGGAACTCTCCGAGCCGCGTTCCGTCCTGTCGGGGACGGCACCGATCCTGAAAGCGTCGTTGCACTATTTCGTCGATCTCGCGAAATCCGAGGAATACCTCAAGTCCTGGACCCGAAGCGGCACGGTCCAGCCGGAGGTCGCCAACAAGCTTGCGGAGTGGCTCGACGAGGGTCTGAAACCCTGGGATGTCAGCCGGGATGCGCCGTATTTCGGCTTCGAGATCCCGGGTGCCGAGGGCAAGTACTTCTATGTCTGGATGGATGCCCCCATCGGGTACATGGCGAGCTTCAAGGACTATTGCACCCGGTCGGGACTCGACTTCGACGAGTTCTGGCGTCCCGATTCGGACTGCGAGGTGCATCACTTCATCGGCAAGGACATCATCAATTTCCATGCCCTGTTCTGGCCCGCGGTGTTGGCGGGGGCGGATTTCCGTACGCCGACGCGCGTGCATACACACGGCTTCATCACCGTGGGGGGCGCAAGGATGTCCAAGTCGCGAGGCACTTTCATCAATGCCTCGACCTACCTGGAACATCTGGACCCCGAGTACCTGCGGTACTACTTCGCTACCAAGCTGTCACCCAATACGGACGACATCGACATCAATTTCGACGATTTCGTCCAGCGTGTGAACTCGGACCTGGTGGGGAAGATCGTCAACATCGCGTCCCGTTGCGCGGGATTCCTGCACAGGCACTTCGACTCGATGCTGGCCCCGACGCTTCACGATACGCACTTGTGGCAGGAAGTTTCCAGTGCGCGGGAACGGCTCGCCGGCCTATACGACTCCGGTGACGTGAGCCGCGCGGTGCGAGAGATTACGTCCCTGGCGGACATGGCGAATCGTTACATTGACGACCACGCCCCCTGGCGCCTCATCAAGGAACCTGATCGCGCCCCGGACGTGCAGGACATCTGCTCCATGGGGATCAACCTGTTTCGCGCCATAGCGCTGTACCTCAAGCCGATTCTGCCGGGCTTCGCCGAACGGGCGGAGGCGTTCCTCGATGTTGCGCCGATGACCTGGGAGGATGCGGCGCAACCATTGGTCGATCACCGCATCGGCAGATTCAGGCCGCTGATTCGGCGCATCGACAGAAAGGCGGTCGATCGTGTCGTGGAAGATTCAAAGGAGCCCTCAGCCGGGGGAGCTTCCCCGACTGCTGACGCGCAAGGAAGCGCTGGCGTTTCCTCCGCCGGCGGAGACGTACTTCCAGACAAGCGTGAACCGGTGCCAGACGAGAGCGAGGCTGAACTGGCGTTCATTGGCATCGAGGACTTTGCCAAGGTAGACCTGCGCGTTGCGCGCATCGTCGAAGCGGTCCCGGTGAAGGGGGCCGACAGGCTTCTGAAACTGACGCTCGATGTGGGCGATCATCGCCGGGAAGTCTTTTCCGGTATCAAGGAGGCATACGATCCCGAGAGCCTGGTGGGGCGTCACGCCATCGTCGTCGCCAACCTCGCGCCGCGCAGGATGCGCTTCGGCACCTCGGAGGGGATGGTTCTCGCGGCGGGCCCGGGCGGCAGCGAGATATTCCTGGTGACGCCGGATGATGGCGCCATCCCGGGGATGGAGGTTCGCTAACTGAGGGAGCTGTTGCTTCTGCTCGTCACGGCCGCGCTGGTCAACAACTTCGTACTGGTCCAGTTCCTCGGGCTGTGTCCCTTCATGGGGGTTTCCAACCGGTTCGACACGGCCTTGCCCATGGGGCTCGCGACGGCGTTCGTTTTGACCGTATCCAGCCTCGCCGCGTTCGTGATGCATCACTACGTCCTGGTGCCGCTCGACCTCGGCTACCTCAGGATCGTCGCCTTCATCGTCGCCATCGCCGGGGTGGTTCAGTTCACCGAAGCCTTTGTCAGACTTGTAAGCCCGCTCCTGCACCAGGTGCTCGGAATCTACCTGCCGTTGATCACCTCCAACTGCGCGGTGCTCGGTGTGGCCCTGATCGTTACCGATAGCGGCGCAGGGCTACTGCAGACCATCGCAGTGGCACTCGGTGCGGCCGTCGGGTTTTCTATCGTGATCGTCTGCTTTGCGGCGCTGCGTGAGCGCCTGGAAACGGAAGCGATTGCGCCCGCGGCGGCCGGCATGCCGGTTGCCTTGATCACCGTAGGAATCATGTCGCTGGCCTTCCATGGCCTCAAGGGGCTCGGCCAATGATCGCCGCGGCGCTGGTCCTCGGAGTGCTTGGCCTGGTCGTCGGTGTGGCGCTCGGACTCGCGCACAGGCATCTCGCCAGGGACGATGACAGCCTTGCCGCGGCTATCGATGCCCTGTTGCCGCAAACGCAATGCGCACAGTGCGGCTATCCCGGTTGCCGGCCCTACGCGGAAGCCATCGCGGCGGGTGCGCCTCTCGATCTGTGCCCGCCCGGCGGGCAGGCGACCGCCGAGGCAGTGGCAAAGCTGCTCGGCCGGGAGGCGGAGCAACCCGTAGTCGGCGCGCCTGCCGACAGCGTTGCGGCAATCGACGAAGCGGCGTGCATCGGCTGCGCGCTCTGTCTGGATGCCTGTCCGGTGGACGCTATCGCCGGTGCCAACAAGTACGTGCACACGGTTATCGAGGAGCGCTGCACGGGATGCGAGCTTTGTATTCCTCCGTGTCCGGTGGACTGTATTTCCCTTGAGCCGACGGCGGCGGCGATCCTGAGATGGGAGCGGCCGTGAAACGGTTGCACCTGCCTTCCGTCTTGCGATACCCGTTGCTCACCCGCATGGGGCGTTGCGAACCGAGGGTGGTTTCAGGCGCCCGTGTCCGGTCGGGGGACGTGCTTGCTGCCGGAAACGCACGGACGGTGGGGCTTCTGCATGCGGCCACGTCAGGCGTGATCGAGCTGACGCCAGCGGAGGTGCTGCTGCATCCCGACGGGCTTGAAGACGCATTGCCGCCACTGGCGGCGGAAGACCTGGCAAAACGGGTCTGCGACGCCGGTATCGTCGGCCTGGGCGGAGCTGGCTATCCGACCTGGCTGAAGCTCCAGCAAGCAAAGCGTGCCGCGGTCACGACGCTCATCGTCAATGCCGTTGAGTGCGAGCCGGATGTGTCGGCGGACCGTTCTCTGCTGCGCGGCCATGAGGACGAGATCCTGGCAGGTATGCGTGCCCTGGCGGCCTATCTGGAAGCTTCGCGGACGATCCTCGCTCCTGGCGAGGGAATGGATGTAGATATTGCAGACACCGAAGTGGCGCGGGTGACCGGTACCTATCCCTCGGGTTCCGAGCGTACGCTGGTGCGGCGATTGCTGGGCATGGAGTTGCAGGACAGGAATCCGACGGACGTGGGCGTCGTCGTGTTCAACGTGGCCACGGTGTTCGCCGTTCACCGCGCGTGGCACCACGGGGAACGGCTGGTTGAACGCGTGGTTACCGTGCAGGACGAGAACTGCTGGCTGCGCATCGGCCACCCCGTCCGGGAACTGGCGTTGCCGGAGGGCGAGGTCACGGTCGGCGGGCCTGTCACGGGCTGGCTGGCGAGGCAAGGCGAGTCCATTGCGAAGACCACGCGCGCGGTCACGGTGAAGACTCCCGTGGAGTCGAGGCCGTGCATCCGCTGCGGTTGGTGCGCGGACTCCTGTCCGGAAGGATTGCTACCGCAGGAACTGTTTCGTCACATCAACGCAGGGCATTGGACCGGGATGGACGCGTTGAGACTTGACGACTGTGTCGAATGCGGCGCGTGCGACCTGGCATGCCCAAGCCGATTGCCGCTACTCGCGACATTCCGGTACGGCAAGTCGGAACGTCGTGAACTGGAACGCCGCGCGCGCGACGCCGCGGTCGCGCGGGACCGGTTCACCGCTCGCTCGGCGCGCCTGGAACGGCTGCGTTCGGCTGAGCGCAAGGAACGTGAAGCCCGCATGGCTTCCCGCCGTGAATGGACGCATCGACTCTAGATACGCGGGACATCATGCTGCGGACCGGGGTTGCGCTTGTCCCGGCGTTCGCGGCAGCGACCTACTGGTTCGGTCCCGGCGTGCTTGTCAACCTGGCGGTGACCCTCGGCGCCGGTGTCGCCCTGGAGGCGGGTTGGGTCTGGGCGCGTTTCCGAACGTTCGATGCCGTCAAGGATGCCAGTACGCCGGTGACCTGCGCGCTGATCGCCATCGCCGTTCCGCCGTCGTTGCATCCGGGCATCCTCGTGTTTGCGGCGGCCATGGCGGTGATCCTGGCCAAGCAAATCTACGGCGGCATCGGAAAGAACGTCTTCAACCCCGCGATGGTCGGTTACGCCGCCGCGCTGGTCGCCTTCCCGGCGCACTTCGCTGACTGGGACATGCTCACGGGAGCGACGGCGCTGGACGCGTTGCGCTTCAGGGAAGGGGCTACCGTAGCGGAAGTTTGGGGTCAACCCGCGTTTGGCCTGGTCGGTGCGCATGGCTTCGAGGTGGTCAATGCCGCCGCGCTCGCGGGAGGCCTCTATCTCTGCGCTGTCCGTATCGCGAACTGGCGAATGCCGGTCGCGGTGCTCGCCTCGCTGGGCGCCTGTGCCGCCCTTGGCTACGACAACGGCAGTTCCGCGAGCCTGGGTTCCCCGATGTTCCACTGGTTTTCCGGCGGCACGATGCTGGCGGCATTCTTCATCGCCACGGATCCGGTAACGTCGCCATCTTCGGTGCGCGCACAGTGGATCTTCGGGATTGCGATCGGCGCGCTCATCTACTGCATTCGGAGTTTTGGTGCGTACCCGGACGGCATTGCCTTCGCGGTGCTGCTCGCCAACCTGGCGGCGCCGGCGCTCGACAAGGCAATGCTCCGACCGTGATGGGCGCGAGATGGACATGGGCGCGCACCGCGCTCTTTCTCGGCCTGTTGATGGCTGGCGCTGGCGCTTTGCTCGCGGGGATCAACTCGATTACCGAACCCCGCATTGAAGCCAACGAGCGACAGCGGCGACAGGCCACGCTCAAGGAACTCACGGGGTTCGATATCGAGATGCGGGGGCACAGAGACGTCGCTGCATGCGATCGGGACCTGGTGGCCCTGGCGGTTGTCGCGCAAGGCTACGGGGGATCGATGGACGTGGTCGCCGCCTTCAGGGGCGGACGGCTTTGGGGCGTGCGCGTGACGCGCCACGGGGAAACGCCCGGTTTTGCCGACATCCTCGATCCATCGGACTGGATCGGCCGCATCGGCAATGCTGGTCGCGTCGATGCCGTCACGGGTGCAACGATCACTTCCAACGCGGTACTGCGGGCACGGGACAAGGCCCTCGCGCGTTGGGATGCCGAAACCTGGTGCGCCGAATGAAGGCCATCTTTGCCGATGCCGCCTGGCGTCAGAATCCGGCGTGGGTCCGGCTTCTCGGGTTGTGCCCGCTGCTGGCCGTGACCACAACCCTTGAGAACGCCCTGGGCCTTGCTGCCGCGAGCGCCTTCGTGCTGCTCGGTTCGGCGGGGGTGGTGTCGCTGATTCGCGCCTTCGTTCCAGCCGAGGTCCGCCTGCCTGTTTTCGTGCTTGTCATCGCCACGTTCACATCGGCGGTCACGATGCTGATGCAGGCCTACACCTTTGATCTCTACGAACGCGTGGCGCTTTTCGTTCAGATTATCGTGACCAACTGCATGATCCTTGGAAGACTCGAACAGTTCGCGTCGAAGCAGCCGGTCGGTCGGGCGCTGATGGATGCGCTCGGCACGGCGTGCGGTTTTGCAGTCGCGCTGGTCGCGCTGGGTACGGCCCGGGAATTCGCCGCCCTCGCGGTTCCGCTCGCGGCGCTCGCGCCAGGTGCCTTCATCATCGCGGGGTTGCTGCTCGCGGGTGCCCGCGCCGGTGGCGACCTCGCCGGGCGCAGGTTGCAACGCCGAACGGATCAAGTTCATCCTTAGCGCACGAGCACACAAGGTCCTTAAGGCGAGCAACAGATGATTCTGACTACAACCTCAGTGATCCAGGGGAAGACCGTTCGCGAATACACGGGCATCGTCACGGGCGAGGCGATTGTCGGCGCGAACATCTTCAGGGATTTCTTCGCGGGAGTCCGCGACATCGTGGGCGGGCGTTCCGGCGCCTATGAGAAGGAGTTGCAACGGGCGCGCGAAATCGCCCTGAACGAGATGTCCGAGAGCGCCCGCTCGCAGGGCGCGAACGCTGTCGTGGGCATCGATCTCGACTACGAGGTCGTCGGGAAAGGCGGCAGCATGCTCATGGTGACGGCATGTGGCACGGCCGTGAGGGTCTAGAGCCATGAAATCCGTCAGCCCTTCGGGCGTGCCGTCTTTCACCCCCGCCCAAGCCC
>JAPPGA010000084.1 GCA_028821515.1 Gammaproteobacteria bacterium
AAATTGAACACGCCCACAATTATAGAAGTTATTTACGGGACAGTACACTAGGTCGCCCAGACGCTTTTCTATCTCGCGCTTGAACACCTTGGCGCGACGTTCGGAATTGACATCTACCGTGAGGCGGGAACCGTCGATGACGATTTGGCCCAATGTGGTGTTGTTCCAATCGGCATGTTTCGCATTTCCGGCTTTCACCCAGGGAAATGAGACGGAAACGAGCGTTCCGTCCTTGTCGGTTTTGGGTTCATCGCCGTTCAAGCCCATGGACAAGGGCGCAAGGATGTCTTTCGCTTCCTGTGGCGAACACTTCAGTTCGTAGTAGAGCTTCGTCAGTTGCAACGGATCGCCGTCGGTGTTCTGCATCTCCGGCAGTCGGGGATTTAGGAGATCGTCGCGTATGTCCAGATACAACTCGCGCATCTCGTGATCCCATTCACGCAGCAAATCCAGGCCCTCGACCGAGTCGTCCGCGAGATCTTCTCGCATGTTCAGGAAGATGCCGGCGTAGGAAGGAGGAATGATGAGCGGCGCGCAACCCAACATGATGGAGTCGCCGTCGAGCGTGACCACGGCGGTGAATATGATCGAGCCTTTTTTCAGGGTCCTCGACGCCCGTCGTTCATGCACTTCGAATTCGCGTTTCAACAGTAGGTCCCGGATGGTCAGTCGCATTCCCGGTCGCGCGTTCAGTACGATGAAGAAGCTGAAGGGCTGCGAACACGCTTCATCGATGAATCGTTTCGTAAAACCGTCCATTCTCGCGGCCTCGTGTTCTAGGTAGTGCTTGGCGACTGGCATCTCCGGCAGGTGGTATCGGTTGTCGACATCCGCGTTGTCTGGCACCCAGTGGTAGATCCACCACGAATGAAAGCTGGTTTCGAACTCTGGCCACGGATCTTCGAGATCCAAGGGTTCGTCTTCCCAAAGCGTGAATTCGTCCCAGGCTTCGATCATCGATTGCGGACCGAAGTTCTCCATAGCATGTTCATCCAGAAGCGGCCCGAGCTTCCCCTCCGTGTGCCGCATTCTGAGCCAAGCGATACCCTGCGTTTGCCCCGTACCAGCAGTCACCTTGTCGATGTTCATGCAGCAGAGCTTGTACTTCTTGCCGCTGCCGCAGGGACAGGGATGGTTGCGACCGACTTTCTTGGCGATTTCGGGAACTCCTCCTGATGAATTACAGCGAAGCCACACCGGTCGCAAAGAGAAGAAGTGGTGGCGTACCGGACGCGGGGCGTATCTTGTATGTGTCGGTGGCTACGATAACACTTGTATCGATGGGATGGGGACGAAGCGGGGACTCCGTGCAGTCAGCGTCTGGCAGGCAGGCTGTGAACTTGCGTTTGGTCGGCGTAGAGTGGCGCTCCCGTCGGGGCGTAGCGCAGTCTGGTAGCGCACCACACTGGGGGTGTGGTGGTCGCCGGTTCAAATCCGGCCGGCCCGACCAGTCGATCAGTCAGGCGACGGAATTCGCGCCGCCTTTTCTTCGTCGTACCACAACGATGCCGGGAAGCTAGTGCGGAACTCCGTGTCGTACGGCGGGCGGTCGAACTTGTCCCAATAGACCACGTGTGGCCCCTCAACCTGCATGAGCGGGATCGTGTCGAAATTCCAGAGCAGTATGCGATCCAGCGCCTTCTGCGCGGCGGCCAGTTCCTTACCGCGAGCGCGCGTCCAGAACCCGCGTCGCCAACTTGACTCAACCAAGGAAGGTCTGAACAACTCCTCATTTCGAGGGTCACGAGTGACTCGTGCGGCGGTGCATCGATCAAACTCATGTCAAATCGCCTTCTCATAAGTTGCGATCATGGAGAACGGGTGCCGCGGGCGCCGGTTCGTCCGCTTTCCGAGCGCGGCGGGCACACGCGTCCCGCGTCAGTCGGTCGGGTAGCGCTCGGCGATCAGCAGATTGGCGAACCCGAGCAGCAGCGCGATCCGCTGCGTGTTCTTCGCCAAGCCCCGGTAGCGCGCCTTGCCGTAGCCGAAGTGCCGCTTCACGTACAGGAACGGATGCTCCACCTTCGCCCGCACCGACGCCGTGCCGCTCCAGCAGGTGCCGGAAGTGCAGGATGGTCGTCTCGTCCGGCAGCGGACCCGTCAGCCGCAAACCCGCGAAGCGCCGGACCGATTCCACCTCGTACAGCAGGTCCTCCGTCCCTGGATCGCTCAGGTCGTAGAACGACTGCACGCAATGCACCCGCAGCATCGACTTGTTCAGGCCTTCCCTAAGGGGATTTCGAACCTGTAGGGTCTAGTTCCGGATCGCCTGCGCCGCTGGACGTCCACTGACGCCGCCGACCATGTCGCGGCCCTCACGGCTCGGTGGTTTGGTCGGCTTGAGGCGCGCAGCGAAGTTGAACGGCTCGGTATCGATCTCCTCAAGCTGGATCTGGCGGTTCAGCACCGAAGTCTTCCAGGCTTCCTGTTCAGGATGACGTGCCTGGAACCATGGCATTACTTTTTTCGCGAAAAGTTCAAGACTTGCACAGATATCTTCATGAGAATTCTTGCCCGCCTGGTTGAGCAGGATGACCTGGTCGACGTGTGCCTTCTCCAGTTCGTGCAGGCGCTCGGCGATGGTCTCCGGCGAGCCGATGAGTTCGCTGCCCGATCGTTTCTGCCCTGCGGGTGTCTTCTTCCACTCCTGGTAGCGCTCCCAGAAATTGACGCCGCCCGGCTCGAACGGGCCTTCCTTGTTATAGAGCTGCAGGGCGAACTGAAAGAACGTCCAGCCATCCGCCTTCTCCCAGGCCTCGTCGTCGGTTTCGGCGCACATGAAGCCGGAGACGACCGCGATGTTTGGGTTGGCCTGGTATTCGCAGAGTTTCTCCTGGTCGTGCACGTAGGTGTTGTAGTAGGCGTGTACCCAGGCCTTGGCGGCGTCGAGACTGACGAACTTGAAGCAGAGGCATCCCATGCCCCGGTGCGCGGCGTAGCGGATGGTGTCGAGTTGAGAGCAGGCGACCCATAGCGGTGGGTGCGGCTTCTGCAGCGGTTTCGGCACGACCGCGCGGTGCGGGAAGTGGAAGAACTCGCCCTCGTACTCCCAGCCGTGGTTCCAGAACATCGGCAGGGTGCAGCGCACGGCGTCCTCCCAGATCAGGCGCTTGTCGCGAAACCGCAGGTTGAAAGGGTGCAGTTCTGTGACCGAGGCGCCTTCGCCGAGCCCGAGTTCGACGCGCCCGTCGGAGATCAGGTCCAGCGTCGCGACTCTTTCGGCGACTCGGGCCGGGTGATTGGTGGTGAGCTGCACGATCCCGTGGCCGAGTCGGATGTTGCGGGTGCGCTGGCTGGCGGCCGCGAGAAAGACCTCCGGGGCGGAGGAATGGGAGTACTCCTCGAGGAAGTGATGCTCGACTTCCCAGGCGTAGTCGAACCCCAGTTGATCGGCGAGTTCGATCTGTTTCAGCGAGTCCTTGAACAGCCGATGCTCGCTGTCTTCCTGCCAGTCTCGCGGCAACTGGTGTTCGTAGAAGATGCCGAATTTCACCCGTCCGACTCCCTCCGTAAGACTCTCATATCGACAGTCCGGTGACCCACGTGACCCTCTCGAAAATGTGACACATTACTGAAAATATACTGATTCAAAGATGTTCGGAATGAGTAGTTTCGATCACCGCGGATGTTCGTCCGCCCGCACTCTCCGCATGGTTCTCCATGCGATCAACGCGAGCAGCAGGACTCCCACGGCGGACAATTGCCAAAGCCACATCTTGGCATCCGCCAAATACGCGAGCGCCACGATGGAAAGCACTACTCCCAAGGCTGCGGGAGCCAGTTCTTTGGAAACCTCGCGAACAATTGCCATCTTCGTAATCATTTCGGTACCCATGTCGATACGCAGTAGTTGACACATCCCGCAAACCGCAGCCGCACACACCGCCATCAACGCAGGCTTAAACAAGGTCAAGGTCCCGGGAAATCTAAAAGCGGTGCAACGAGGTGGAGCGCCCTGTCCCGCCGGCTGAAGGGCTTTCGCTGCCCTTTTCACCCGTTGCGACAAGCTCGACACGCTATTTCTCGGCTTCATCATCTTCGTACTCATCGTTGACACCCTGCTTAGCGTTAACGCGTCCCGGTTCTTCGTCTTTTCTGTGTTTTGTCATTGTGTGCTCACTCCCATACGCTCGGATCAGAGTTGGTCCGCTCTCACTTTCGCCGGTTGGTTCGAGCACCTTTCGAAATTCTGGAATTCATAAGAGAGACTCACGTCTACGCCGATTTGAAGTAGCCGAATGCTCCTGACCCCGTTTTGCTCGCTTGGATTCACCTCCCACTGGGATGAATTGAAGACAGGATTCTGTTCGTCAGACCATGGTTCACTATATTTGGTGACCAACATACCCTTAAGCCTTTCGAAACCGTCAGGGTCTCTCTTCGTTTCCAATGTGAGATCGATCCGACACACCCCAGTGGCATTTGTACCATACACAACCATCTTGCTGAATCCGGGAGGTGCCGGGATAACTTCATCGTAGGGAAGCTCATATCCGCCTGCAAATCTTGTTTTGCCACCGTTGCCCTCGACCGAGCTGCCCATCACTATTCCGAACGGCCCCGATGGCTCGGTCGCCTCTCCGGCCTGTATCGGCCGCACGTAAATCATCAAAGCGGCGATCAATGCTGATTTCGGCATATCTGTCTCCCTCCGGACCTGCCATGATTGTAACCAGCGCCCTTCGGGGGATGTGGAGGCAGCCCGAGTCGTTGCCAGCAGGAGCGGCATCGAACTCCGGTGCGAACCAGCCCTTGGAGGGGCAGCAGGAACTATCCTGCGTCCTTTGGAAGGTCGCATCAAATGTGGGGTGCCGTCTTCCCGTCGCCGCCCTCGCGCAGGTGCTTGGCGGGTTTGAAGCGTGCCAGATGCCTGCCATCGAGTTCCGCCGGCTGGACCTCCGCGTCACTCCCCGACAGGTACAAGGATGTTGAAGCTGGCAGCGCTTGGATCGGTGGTAGCACACGCCGCTCTACCACGAGGATTCAAGGCTGATCGTCAGGCTGTCGGGAGCGAAACCAGCGCCGTCGCTTCACGCCAACCGAGCCGCACCTGAAATGAACATCCTGTCGCCCGATCGGTGGTCCTCGACGGGGGTGTCAGTGCTCTTCGCAGGCACTGTACCGGTTGCGGGACGGTAGCACTGCGCGCTGCGGACAGCGGATCGTTCCGGGGAATTCTTCGTCTACCCAGCTGATCAGCCTGGCCAGGT
The DNA here is from genome assembly GCA_028821515.1 of Gammaproteobacteria bacterium. Lineage (GTDB taxonomy): Bacteria > Pseudomonadota > Gammaproteobacteria > Pseudomonadales > Azotimanducaceae > VXNE01. The sequence goes on from JAPPGA010000084.1 coordinate 5,211, forward strand.
CCCGATCATGGAGTGTGCAGTAGAGGTTGTACGGCCAGATCGGGGCGCGGGGGATGCACCGGTGGCACTGCTCGACCCACGGGGTTTCGGCAAGCCGTTCACCGACCTTATCCACCGCATGGCGCGAGACGTCGAATACCACCAACGCGTCTGGCCCAAAACCGGGCGAGCCATGGCCCACGGTCACTCCCATGCTCGCGATCAAGCCTTCGTCCAGCAGACACGTCAGCCGCTCTATGACCCGTGCCTCGGAGATGCCGACCTGTTTCGCTACCGCCGCGTAGGGGCGCTCCATAAGCGGCAACCCTTCCTGGATGGCCGCCAGGAGACGACTGTCGGACGCACCGAGCGGCGGGTACCGTTCCAGGGACGTTTCTGTCGCAGCACGACAGAGCCCGGGCGACGTCTGGCGAGGTGACCTGAATTCGACATCTCCGCAGTAGTCTCGCTCCAGGCGCAGGTCGAGAACCTCGACGCCTGTGCGCCGGCGAATGTCGGCGACGGCGTCGTAGAGATCCCCCGCGTTCGGAGCCGCCAGCGCAAACCAGAGGTTAAACTCGTGGTCGCGCTCACAAATGTGGCCGACTCCTCGATAGCGGGTCACCGCTTCCCTTATCGAACGGAGCCGCGCCTTCGGGGCCGCCATCGCCACCAAGGTGCTCGTGCCGACTGTTTCCGGCGTGGGCATCGGACCGATCCAGTCCACCACTCCGCACCGCTCAAGCCCCTCGAAACGCCGGAGCACCTCGTCCGTCCGGCTATTGACGCGGCGCGCAATCTCCTCGAACGGTTTCTCGCAGACCGGGAAGTCGCGTCGGCAAGTGTCGAGCAATTGCCAGTCCAGCCAATTGAGGACCGGCACGTCGCGCGTGATCGAAGCGGCGCCTGCGATGCGGGTTCCGGGTAGCTGCCTGTGCGAACCCGACCCGCGCGACCCGCGAATCGAGACGCTGGATGGGGCGCTTCGTGACCCGTTCCGGTTGGCCTGGTACTGGGCTATGACCGTCGCCATTCCACTACCTCCATCTATCGTTGACTTGCTGTTCCAGACTATAGGCTTGTGGTCGGCTTGCTGTCTTTCCGGTCCCTTCCCTACGTACAAGTACGGATTGGTACGTGAGCCGTCCCGGCCGTACGAGGCTGGAGAAATCACAGGCTGCATCCCCGTTGCAAGATGCCGGGAAACCGCAAGTCACTGAGCTGCGTGTCACTGGGAGTATTGCCCGACCGGAGCGATTACGGCCGGAAGCGTCATCCGCACATGGGAGAGGCTATCCGTCCGCATATGTGACACGGTTGGAACGGAAGCGCGCGGCACTTGCCGCTCAGGTGCTTCGATAGTCGGCGAGATACCGCTGTATCTTTGCGAGGTAGCGGTCGGCGGCGGCGGCGAAGTACCGGTTGTTGCGGTTGCGGTACCCGACGTTGTACGAACGCAACGCACATGCCTCGGCTTCCGTCACTCTTTGCGCGCAGATATCGACGTAGTGCGCAAGGATGCGGGCGGCGCAGTCGATGTTCTCTTCGGGGTCGGCGAGATTCACACCGCACCAGGCCCCCCACAGATCGGGGCGAATCTGGCCGGGACCCACTGCGCCCATCGCCGAGCGGACGTCCTTGCGAAACGAACTCTCGGTCATGACCAGGCTGGCCAGAAGTTCGGGTGCCAGCGCCTGGCGCGTGGATGCTTCGAGGATCCATCCGGCGAACTCGTCCGCGACCGAGGACTTGAGTCGGAACGCTTGCGCGAGGTGGGCGGCGAAAGCGTCGCGCTCCTCAGTCCAGGTTGCTCGGCTGGCTGGCTGGGGAAGGGAGATGGGGACCAAAACCCGGTCACGGTCCACCCGAGTCGGGGTACCCGCAACGGCGAACGCACAGGCTGCAGCCAAAAGGAGCAGTGCGACACGAATCGTGCCGACGCACCGGAGCCGCCTCCCGGGCGTCTCCGGTTTCGTGCTACGCACTCCCGCGTGCAAACGGAGGGGAGCCAGCGGCCTGCGACCCGCAACGCATGACGGAACGCCTTCCGCAGTGCAGGCCGAACTCCCGTTCGCTTGTTGCGAACGGACCCTGTGTGACCCGATACGGCTGGTCTGGCCTTGTGAAACTGCCGTCGACATTCCACTACCTCCGACTATCGTTCGCTGACGTTCCGAACTATAGGCGCATACGGGACAAGCTGTCTTTCCGGCCCCTTACCTACGTATAAATACGGAGTCGCACACCGGCCCATAGTCGGGGCGGCCGATTCTGCCGACACGAGGCAGCATCATCTGGCCTGACGCTGGGACGCCCGAAGCTTCCACCTTGAGCAGCGGGTCACGGCGTGGCGTTACCCACTGGATCGACCCCGGCCAGGAGCGTCATCCGCACGAGATGGGAGAGGCTGTCGGCACCCATCTTCGTCATGACGTTCCGGCGGTACACCTCGATCGTGCGGGGGCTGATCCCCAGCTCGCGCGCGACGAACTTGTTGGTCTTTCCCAGCACGAGCCGTTCGAGCACCTGCCGTTCGCGCTTCGTCAGCTCACGCAGCCGGGTCCCGATCTCGGATCGCTCGCGCCGGTCCTGCCGGACGCTGTGGTCGATGTCGACGGCCCGCTCCACACTCTTCAGCAACCGGTCGCGGCTCACCGGCTTCTCCAGGAAATCGACCGCTCCGGCCCGTATCGCCTGCACCGCCATGGCGATGTCGCCGTGGCCGGTGAGAATGACCACGGGCAGCGTCTCGCTGCGGTCGTTTAGGCGCCGCTGAACTTCCAGCCCATCCGGCCCGGGCATCTTCACGTCAAGCAGCACGCACGCCCCACTGCCCAGGTCCGGGCATTCGAGGAACTCGGTGCCGGACCCGAACTGGACCGTCCGATAGCCTGCCGTCTCCAGGAGTGCATGAAGCGCCGTGCGCACGGCATCGTCGTCGTCGACCAGGAATATCAGTTCGCCCGACATCTCATTGAACCGATTTGTCGAAGACCGGAACCGAAAAGCGGCACGCAGTTCCGCAAGCCGTGCCGGCATCGAATGCAATCATGCCACCGTGCGCCTCGACGATTGTCCGGCAGATGCTCAACCCGATGCCGATGCCGTTCGGTTTGGTCGAAACGAACGGCTCGAACACCCGCTCGCGGACTTCGGCGGACAACCCCGGCCCATTGTCGCCGATGACCACTTCGACGGCCTCCCGGCCAAGCACCGTCTTGACGGTGATCGAGGGCGTCTCGGAATCGCCCAGGGCGTCGATGCTGTTGCGAACCAGGTTTAGTACGACCTGCTGGATCTGAACATGGTCGATCAGGACCGGCGGAAGGTCGGCGGCGAGGTTCAACTCCAGTTCGATTCCGTCGGCAGCCGTTCCCAATGTCGCCAGCCGACAAGTCTCTGCGATGACGACGTTGATGTCCTTGACGGATCGCTCCGTGTCTCCCCTGGCCGTGAACTCGCGCAGCAGCCGGATAACGTCGCCGGCCCGCAGGGATTGGGCGACAGCTTGATCCATGTATTCGCGAACCTTGTCCGGCATCTCGCTGCCAGCCTGATCGATCAGAGCCGCGCTGGCTTCGACGAATCCGACAACGGCAGACAGCGGTTGTGTCAGTTCGTGCGCCAGAGCCGACCCCATCTCGCCGACGGTGTTCGCCCGCGCGACCTGCATCAGTTCCGATTGCAACTCCTCAATGTGCGCGCGGGTTTGCAGCGTCTCCGTAAGGTCGTGAAGCGTACCGACGAAGAGCGTGGCATCGGCATCGTCGCGCAGTTCACCGACCGACAGGCGGATCGGAAACGTCGCACCGTCCTTGCGCCGCCCCGTCACATCGCGGCCCTTTCCGATGACCCTCGCCTTGCCCGTCCGAAGATAGTTCCGGATGTACGTATCGTGGTTCCGCCGGTCCCGCGGCGTCATGAGTAGGTTGACGTTGTTTCCGAGCACTTCCTCCGCAGCATACCCGAACAGCCGTTCACACGCGGCGTTGTAGAGCAGAACCGTCCCCCCTGCATCGATCACGACTATGCCGTCGAGCGTCGCATCCACCACTCGGCGAAGCTTGTCCTCGCCGAGGATGGACGGTGACTCGGAGGCGCCTGTCGTCGGAAAGGAGTCCTTCACCCTTTCCCCGTTCGCCGCTGGAGTCCCGATATGTCCATTGACGCATCATGGTTGAGTGTGCCGTCGATGTCCATTCGACATTCGACCCGCGCCGAGGCACCGGTCGGCACCGAGACAGTCGAACGATGCGGCTGTGACGAGACGCCCCCCAGGAGCCTTGAACAAGACGGCATTTATTGCCAAAGTTGCGGCTGATTTCGACTTTCGAGGGCTGCAGGGAGACTCCATATTGGCGACTTCGGTGGTCCAAGTGGTGAGTTGTATGAACGGGAAGCTGTTTGCAGGCATCGGTATGTCAATGGCGATGGCAGGCATCGTCGTTGCTTGTGCAGCAACTGTCACACAGTCGAGCCCATTCGAGGACAGTTTGGCGAATTTCAGTCTGCACATGCAGAGAGCTGCCGAGGGTGCCAGGCAGGACAACGCGGAAAGCACGATCAGTGAATTCAGGCTCGCGTGTGAGGAACTCCGTAGCGCCGAGGTGACTGCACCCAAAGACGAAGCAATGCTCGTGCGCACGATGCTTACACAGTGCAGCGTTGTCTTGGCGGAAATCGCGATGGGCGATGGGCGAGATGGAGTCAGCAATGGGGATCCTTGAAGATCTGGCATGGATGGCTTCGAGGTTGGGAGCGCAGGACGATGAACCCGCTGTCAACCCTTACTGGATGCGCTGCGCGTTGAATCTGACGGTCATGCACCGGAACAGTTGCTGGCCCCAATGCACTCGTGCGCACTACGGACCGTTGTTGAACGATGTCCACGACCATTGCGGGGAGAGCGACGTGCAGCGTAGCGGCGGCTACTTGCTGACCCGACTTTGGATGGAAGCGACAGGGCAATCGCGAACCATGCCTCAGTAGACTCACTGTTCTTCCGACATGGGCGTGGCTTCATCGCTCTGGGAATCCGAACCCAGGGTTTTCGACCGTTTCAGGACGTGCCCCAAGGTTCGTTTAACTTTCTGATAAGAATAAAGTTTTTGGTTCTTCGCGTCTCAATTCCGGCACACTGCATCGACGCAAAATTACGTCGTGACAGGAGTGCCGAAACATGAAGAAGCGACCCACCATGCTGACCGCCGCCTTCGTCAGAACCGTCAATGTCCCCGGGCGCTACGGCGACGGCAGGGGCGGTCTCGGCCTGACCCTGCTCGTGCAGCCCTCGTCCCGCCGCGGCCTATGCAAGTCGTGAGGCCAGAGCGTGCGCATCGGCGGCAGGCGCACCACCATCGGCCTCGGCCGCTATCCCGTCGTCACCTTGGCCAAAGCCCGCGAACGCGCGCTCGAGAACGCCCGCACGATCGAGGAAGGGCGCGATCCGCGCCAGGCATCCACCACCGTTCCGACCTTCACGAAAGCCCTTGAGACGGTAATCGCGATTCACTCGGAGAACTGGAAGGACCGCGCCCGGTCCGAACATCAGTGGCGGGCGAGCCTCCGCGACTACGCCATGCCGCGACTGGCCGGCAAGCCCGTCGACGAGATCGACACCGCCGACGTCATGGCTGTCCTGCTCCCCATCTGGTCCGCCAGGCGGGTGACCGCCAAGCGCGTCCGGCAGCGCATCGCCGCAGTGATGAAGTGGGCAGTCGCGCAGGGCTACCGGCACGACAATCCGGCGGGCGACGCCATCTCTGCCGCGCTGCCGAAGACCGCAGTCCCGCAGCAGCACCAGCGCGCGTTGCCCCACGCCGAGGTCGGCGCGGCAATCGCCCGGGTGCGCCGCTCGCGGGCGTACCGGGGTACCGTGCTCGCCTTCGAGTTTCTGGTGCTCACCGCGTGCCGCAACGGCGAGGTCCGCGGAACCCGGTGGGACGAAATCGACACCGCCGGGGCGGTCTGGACGATTCCCGCCGAACGCATGAAGGCGGCCAGGGAGCACCGGGTTCCGCTGTCGCCCCAGGCGCTCGACATCTTCGACGAGGTACGGCAACTCGCCCACCACCGCGGACTGGTGTTCCCGTCGCCGACCGGCAGGACGCTGAGCCAGTCGACCATGCCGTCGCTGCTGCGCGACCTCGAGATCGGAGCGGTGCCGCACGGGTTCCGCTCCAGCTTCCGCGACTGGGCCGCTGAATGCACGGACTACCCCCGCGAGGTCTGCGAGCTCGCGCTCGCGCACGTCAACAGCGACCGGGTGGAGGCCGCCTACCGGCGAAGCGACCTGTTCGAGAAGCGGCGCGGACTGATGGACGACTGGGCCAGCTACATCGCTGCTCCGGGTTCCTGACGCCGGGATTCTCCAACTGCGGGAGCCGCCCAACCACGACTCCGCGCAATCGAACTACCTGCGTCGATCCTTTGCCGCACCCGCCCCTTGCGGTGACGTCCGTTCCAGCCGACTCCAAAGCGACTTGTCAGCCTGCCAGCAGGACTACTGCCATGAGGAGGACCGAGATCGCCACCCAGGCGACGATCCTGCGACTGCCGCCATCGCGTCCGCGTCCAGGCGGACGGGACTTGCGACGCGCGGTCGCGGACGGCCCTGTGGAGTTGCTCTCCACTCCGGCGAGCCCCGCCGGCGACGCTCCATGGTCGTAGACCATCGCTGCGTCCGCGCCGCCGTCCATGAGGGCTTTGATCGCCTTGCGATTCGGTCGGCGCGCCAGGACCGCCGGGTGTAGGGGCGCACCTCCGTCCCTGTCCACGAGGTTCGGGTCGGCTCCGATCTCAAGGAGCGCTGTAACGACGTCGGCCGCCTTCGCGTGTTCGACACCGGGACCCACCGATGGGTCATGCAAGACCGCCGCCGCGTAGTGCAGCAGAGTCCATCCCGTGGTCGCGTCCGGAGAGTCCGCGTCAATCTTCTCGCCGCCCCGCTTTGCCAGCGCACCCATCTTCCGGACCAGCCCCGCATCGCCCGCCATCACCGCGGCGTGTAGTACGCCGAACCGATCGGCCGCAGCAGTCGTCTGGCTGCCGCCTCGCCCTGCGGATACCGTTGCTTGGCCGCCGTGCCGGCCCAGTGCGGCAAGGACTGCGGGGTCGGCTCGCCCACGTCTCTCGGTGGCCCATTCGAGCGGCGTTCTCCCGAATGTGTCCCGCGCAGTTGCCGTTGCGCCGCCCGCCAACAGCGCCTTGATAGCCGCCGTGTACGGGGCGAGATCGCGTTCTTCTGCGCGGTCGAACAGATGGGCCGACACCACGGTGTGCAGCGCCGTCTTCCCGTTGTGGTCGCGCGCGTCCGGGTCTGCCCCTCCTTCCAGTAGAACGCCGATGTGTTCCACCTGGCTCGGTGCGTAACCTGAGCCGACGCCCTTGACGACGCTATGGAGAATCGGCTCGAAACCATTGCCGGAGGCGTTTGGATCGGCACCAGCCTCCAGCAGACGCCTAATCGCGTCAACCTTCACGTGCCTACGTCCTCGCAAGACGGTGGCGTACAGCGGGGGACTGCCGTTACGGTTCGTCGCGTTGGGATCGGCACCGCACTCGACCAGGACCGGGATGGCTCCCGCCTCCCCGTGCAGCGCCGCGTCGAACAGCACCGCGTTGATATCGACGCCCGACTGGGCCAGTGCACTCACCACGGCCGTTTGGTTCGTACACGCTGCCTCGAGCATCTGCGGTTTGGTGCCCTTTGCGCCAGACTCAATCAGCGCGGCGACGACGGACGTCTCCCCGGACCGCGCGGCCGCTTCCAGCTGGGTGCGCGTTCCTTTCGCACCAGACTCGATCAATGCCGCGACCACGTTCGTCTCGTCGGCTCGAGCCGCGTCGATAAGCTGTTTCGCCGTTCCCTTCGCGCCGCTTTCGATCAATGCACGCACGCGCGACGCATCGTTCCCGCGCGCCGCTTCTACCAGTTGCATCCTCAAAGATCGGCTCGACCTAGCCGAGCGCGACGCACCCTTGCCGTCCGCGCCGGTCGAGTCTCCCACGTCTCCACCCGTTTGTTCCTCGATGCCCGCCCATCTTGGCACGCGTGCTCCGGCGGTCAACCCTGAAGGGTCCTTCGCTAGCGCTCCGGCCTCGCTGACGCGAGGTGGCCGCCCTGCGCGCGCGTGCCCGCCGTTCAGGCACCGACGCACTCCGCGTCGCAATACCCGAACGGAGAGTCACCATGGACCTTCCCACCCTCGTCGCCCAGTGGAGCGGAAAACTCCCGGAGGGCTTCGTGCCGCCCGCCAACCTTCGCCGGACCGCGGCTCCGGAGTGCTCGCTGAAGCGCTGTCGGAGGCCCGCCGCCCTCAAGAAAGACGGAACCTTCGCCCATGCCTGCCAGCCGTGCCTCGACCGCCGGGCCGCCAGTTGTCGCAGACGTCGCGCCGCACTTGCCGCAGAAGGCGGCTGCCGTCGCTGCGCATACCGGAAACGAGCGGACGACGATTTTCTCTGTGCGCGATGCCGGAAAGACCGGAACGCCGAGCGCGCGCAGAAGAGCCGGGACGCCCTCGACGCGGCGGTGATCGACGAGTTCGCGGCCAAGCCCGACAGGGCGCACGAGCCCTCCAACCTCGACTGCGGTGTCAGCCCGTGGAACGTCAGGCCCAAGCCGCAGGCGACAGCAGCCTACTGGAGTTGACATCAGTCTGTCGGTGACGTGGGGAACCAGATTCGTTCGCCAGTGATGCATTCCAATGCCTTTCGGAACGACGCTAGTTCATTCTCCGGGAGTTTCCACCAACGTCCCCCTGTCGGTCGTGCAATCGGCGCGAAGCCGTATTCACGGAGGATCGTTTCCCGTCCGGGAGCGTCATAGACGACCAGGTGGCGATCTCCGGCGTTCCATCGGCCGACCCGCTCACCGTTGTAGTCAATACGGATGCCTTGGCCGCTCGCAAAGACTGTATAGGTCATTTGGAGGAGACTCCGCGATTCGTTCTTTGGGCGATTGTGTCATAAAAAATGCGCGCTGGCGTTGCCCTTACCGCGCCTTGATTGAGCGATCACACAACCTGCCAGATGGGGTGGCTGATGACTTTGGCGTTGCGCAGTTCTGAAATGTCCCGAACCTCTGAGGTGCGCCTACCCCAACTTCCCGGAGGATCGAGAAGAGGCGCGAGACTGTGGATAACTACCGCAAGACCTTGCACCAGTTGGAGTATTTCTGTGCTAGGCTCGCCGGTCCCTTGGGGAAGGTAGCCGCAATCGGGTCGATTCGACCCGTTGCCCGAAGGCTGTTTTGGGGAGTTGATCCCCGCTCCGGGCCTCGGGCGCGGACGGGGTGATGGACGATGATTCGCAACGGACAGTGCGCTGACGACGCCCGACTCTCGTGGCAGGCGGGGCTGGCCCGCAGGCGATCGCGTGGGCTGCGGTGCGCGTTCGGGGCGAGTCTGGCACTAGCGTTCGGTGCGACGGCTCTGGGAGGAGAGGTTGACGACGTTGATATCGTGAGTACCCCTTCCGGCGGATACTACAACGCGGACGAAGTGATCAGTATCGAAGTCGACTTCAGCGAGGAAGTCATGGTCACGGGCACACCCACTTTCTCGCTTACCGTCGGCCGCAGAACGCGCACCATGGTCTACGATGCCGATGACAGCGACGCAGATACGCTGCGCTTCAACTATTCCGTGGTCGACGGGGATGTGGACCACGACGGCGTCAGCTACGGACCGAATGCGCTCAAGGGCCAAATCGTGTCCGCAACCCGTCCCGCCGGCGTGGACCGGACCGTGGCGGCAATCGCCCGGGATCAGGACCACCGCGTCGATGCCGAGAAGCCCCGTGTCACGACTGTTCGGTTGACCTCCAACCCCGGTCCAGATCGGGTGTATGGCCCGCGGGAGGTCGTGGAGGTCACCGTCACGTTCGATGAGCGGGTGACTTCCAGCGATGCGGTGCTAATGCTGACCGTCGGGACCGAACGGCACGAGATGTCGCTTGCGGGCAGTGGCCTGAGAGCGGCCTTGGTCTTTCGTTACACGGTGAGCGCGAATGACGAGGACACAAACGGGGTATCCGTGGAGGCCAACGCGTTGTCTGGCACAGTGACGGATGCGGCAGGTAACGCCGCGATTCTTGATCGCCTGCGCATGAGCAGTCAGTCGAGACATGCAGTAGACGGCGTCCCACCTTCCAACCCCTCCCTCAGGATCGTGTCGAACCCTCGCGGGGGGGGGATCTATCGCCAGGGCGAGACCATCCTCGTGGAATGTCGTTTCGACGAGGACGTGGGTTTTTCCGGTGGCGACGAGCCATCGCTGACGTTGCGGATCGGCACTGCGGACGAGGATGTTGCTCGCTCGGCAGCCTACGAATCCGAGCGCAGCAGCGGTAACGCCGTGGTCTTCGGCTACACGGTGCAGGATAACGATCGTGACCAGGACGGGATATCGATTGCGGCGGATGCCGTAACGGGTGGAAACACCATCACGGACTCTGCCGGAAACGAGTGGGATGGCACGCACTCGGCCCTGGCCGAGCAGCGATCACACCGGGTGGACGGCAGTCTGCCGACCGTGCGCGTCACGGGCGTGGACGTCACCTCGGTCGGGCCGCACGGCATCGGCGAAAAGATTGAGCTGGAGGTGAGCTTCAGCGGCCCGGTTTATCCAGCGACCGACGACCAAGGCGACGAACTGAAGTTCCGTCTCAGGGTAGGGAACGAGACGGAGGAAATGGATTTCGAGGATGGTACCGGCTCAAGGATGCTGTCATTCGAGTACAAGGTCATGCCGAGCGATCGCGACGAGGACGGTATCGGTTACGCGGCGAACGCGCTGGTGGGCAGCGGCAGTCTGGAGGACGGTCACGGCTGGCCGGTGGACCGTACAGTCACGGCGCGCAGGCGGCTGCTGAACCAGGTCGTGGATGGTGTGCGGCCCGGATTCCGCGATGTCGAAGAGCGCTCCAGCCCGCACGATGGCGACACCTACGCGAGGGGTGAGTCGATCGAGATCGCGGTCCGGTTCGACGAGCGCGTCACTGTCACGCACGACCGGGAGCTGAAGCTGGAACTGATGATCGGCACTGCCACCAGTCCGCGGCAAGGCGCGCTCGTCAGCGGCGACGGCACGGACACGCTGGTCTTCCGGTACACGGTGCAGGACGGTGATTTCGGCGACAGCATTACGGGGATCGATCTGACGGGGGGCGAAGTCCGGGACCTCGCCGGCAACCCGCACGTCCCGGGGGGCATCGACGATTTGGACGACATCAAGGTCGACGGCGTTTCGCCCCCAAGTGCGACCGTGGGCGTCGTGTCGGACGCGGGTGACGATTACTACGTGGCGGGCGACCGGATTGAGATGGAGGTTGAGTTCAGCGAAGTCGTCCGGGTTTCCGGCCGTCCCGTCCTGCTGGTCACTTTCGTTTGGGATGATGCAGGGAAAAGGCATGGTCCGCGGACGCGCCGGGCGAGTCTCGAAAGGACGCGGCCGCAAGTGCTTGTCTTCGCGTACACGGTGCAGCCGGGAGATATCGATCGCGACGGCATTTCCATCGGGCCGGGGGCGCTGCAGGGGGGACGAATCACGGACGAGGCGGGCAATCCTGTCAGGCGTTCGTTGGATGTGTCCGGCGTGGACAGCACCGAGCACAGGGTCGACGCGGTCGAACCGTCGGTTGCCGGGATCGCTGTCACCTCTGATCCAGGACCGGACGGCGCCTACGCCGCGGGAGACGCGATCATCGTAACGGTGACCTTCGACGAGGACATGTACGTGTCCAGCGAGGCGGAGCCCCATCTCCTCATCGCTGTCGGGGCGGAGATCAAACGCGCAGCCTATGCCGACGGCAGCGGCACCGCTACGCTTGCGTTCCGCTACGAGGTCCAGGTTGGCGATCGCGACGACGATGGGATCAGCGCTGGCCCGAACGCACTGATGCCGGCGGACGCCGTATCGGATGTCGCCGGCGCTGCGCCGAGTCGGATACCAGCGATGCGGCGGCAGTCCGGACACAGGGTGGCCGCAGACGCCGTGACAGTGACCTCGGTGCGCATCCTCCCGCCGCCGGGCCCCGAAGGGTTCCGGGCCGGCGACCGTATAGAAGCACACGTGATCTTCGGGGACCGGTTGGTTCATGTCACCGGCCTGCCCGGCGAACCGTCCCTGTTGCTTTCCATCGGGGCACATACGCGGGCCGCATCGTTCGCCGGCGGTAGCGGGACGACGACGCTGAAGTTCCACTACACGGTCGAACCGGAAGATCGGGATGATGACGGCCTTAGTGTGCCCGCGGACGCGTTGCAGCTGGGCGATGCGACGATCACTGACGATGCGGGAAATACGGTGGACACGGGCTCCCGGGCGGTGCCGCCGGACTCGCGCCTGACGGTGAACGGTAGCGAAACGGGCAGTGACAATGCCACGCTCGAAATCACGTCGGACCCCAAGCCCGGAACGACGTACTACGGGATCGGCGAGGTCATCGAGATCGAGGTTCGGTTCGATTCGGTGGTCCATGCGACCGGCGATCCGGTGCTGGTACTCGAGATCGGCGGCGGCACGGCGGATGCGGCGTTGGCCACGGGCAGCGGGACCAAAACGCTCACGTTTCGTTACCGCGTGCAGGACGGGGATTCCGACGACGATGGAATCAGCGTCGGACCCAACGCCCTGCAGGAAGGCACCATTGTGAACGCCCTAGGCGTGGAGGTGGATCGCAGGTTCGAACCGTTGGAGGAAGACGGCGATCACAAGGTGGACGGCGTCAGGCCCGCGCTGAGGGACGAGGACATACGCATCGTTTCGACTCCGGCAGCCGACGCGACCTACGGCGCGGGCGAAGAGATCAGGATCGAGGTCGAGTTTGCCGAGGACGTCCACGTCACGAGCGGCGAGGCGGATCTGTCGATCATGCTTTCGATCGGCCAGCACCTGCGCGCCGCAACGTTCCTCAGGGGCAGCGGCACCGACACACTGACGTTCCGATACGTGGTGCAGGCGGGCGACTTCGACGACGACGGCATCAGCATCGGCCGGAACGCGCTGCAGGGGGGGACGATCGAGGACGCCGCCGGCAACGAAGTCGTGCGCACCTTCGAGGGGCGGGGTGCCGACGGCGATCACAAGGTGGACGGCGTCAGGCCCGCGCTGAGGGGCGAGGACATACGCATCGTTTCGACTCCGGCAGCCGACGCGACCTACGGCGCGGGCGAAGAGATCAGGATCGAGGTCGAGTTTGCCGAGGACGTCCACGTCACGAGCGGCGAGGCGGATCTGTCGATCATGCTTTCGATCGGCCAGCACCTGCGCGCCGCAACGTTCCTCAGGGGCAGCGGCACCGACACACTGACGTTCCGATACGTGGTGCAGGCGGGCGACTTCGACGACGACGGCATCAGCATCGGCCGGAACGCGCTGCAGGGGGGGACGATCGAGGACGCCGCCGGCAACGAAGTCGTGCGCACCTTCGAGGGGCGGGGTGCCGACGGCGATCACAAGGTGGACGGCGTCAGGCCCGCGCTGAGGGGCGAGGACATACGCATCGTTTCGACTCCGGCAGCCGACGCGACCTACGGCGCGGGCGAAGAGATCAGGATCGAGGTCGAGTTTGCCGAGGACGTCCACGTCACGAGCGGCGAGGCGGATCTGTCGATCATGCTTTCGATCGGCCAGCACCTGCGCGCCGCAACGTTCCTCAGCGGCAGCGGCACCGACAGACTGACGTTCCGCTACTTGGTGCAGGCGGGCGATTCCGACGAAGACGGCATCAGCATCGGCCCGAACGCACTGCAGGGCGGGACGGTCGAGGACGCCGCCGGCAACGCTGTCGTTCGCACCTTCAGTGGATTGCCCGCCGACGGCCGGCACCGGGTGAAGGCCGTCGCGGCTGTCGTGGCCGCGGTCGAAAAGGTGATCTTCAGGTCAGACGCGGGATCGAACGATACCTATACGACGGATGACGATATCCTGCTCGACGTCATGTTCAACGTGCCGGTACACGTGCGAGGAGATCCGCCGGTCCTGAGGCTGTCGATCGGTTCCGTGGAGCGGGATGCGGCCTTCCAGGAGGGAAGCGGCACAAAGATTCTGAAGTTCCAGTACACGGTGCAGCTTGGCGATACCGACGACGACGGCATCAGCATAGGCCCCAACGCCCTGTCCGGGACTGTGGAGGATGAAGCCGGCAACGTGGTGGACCTCACCCTTCCGGCGTTGACCGCGCAGCCATCGCACAAGGTCAGTGCCGAACTGATGCTCTACCCGCTCTCGCTCACGTTGCTGGTGGGGCAGGCGGAGACCATCAACCTGACGGAACAGCTCAAGCTCTTGGGAGTCGAATACGGCGGTCTTTTCGAGGCGACGTCCGACGACTCCAGCGTCGCGACAGCCAACACCGACATTTCGGGCCGCATGATGACGATCACATCGGTGACCGAGGGAGCTGCGACGATTACCGCGAAGGCAGTCGACGCGGCGATCTACCTGTTCTTCGGGGTGTCGGTGGAGACCAGCCCGGAGGAAACGGCAGTGCTGGAAGATGCGTTGGCGGCGGTAGGCCGAGGCATGATCGCGAGTGTCGGCAGCACCATCGGGAGGCGTCTCGAGACCGCTGAAACCGAACCGACTGAGGTGTGGGGCGGATTGCGCCTGGCTCCCGTGTCCGCTGCAGCCCCGGCCCAGTGGTCCGTGCTCGGTGGGATTGGCCACCCGGGAGGGCCCTTCGGCCATTGGGGAGGAACGGTCGGCAACGGGCAATGGGGCGTCGACGATCCTTACCTCGAGAGGTCCTCGGGCTACACACTGGCCGAGTGGCTCCGGGGCGCCCGGTTCGAGATGCCTTTCAGGGGTTCGGGCAATCCCATAACTGCCCTGTCGGTCTGGGGCGCGGGAGATTGGCACACGTTCGAGGGTGCGCCGGAGAGTGGCCTGTATGACGGCTCGCTTGCTTCCATCTACCTGGGTTTCGATGCCAGGGGCAGTGGATGGATCAGTGGCGCAGCCCTCTCCCATGCGATCGCTGACGCGTCGTACGAGTTCGGGGGCGCCGTGGGGGGCAAGGGACGCCTCGAGACGGAGTTGAACGTGATACATCCGTACTTGCAATGGGCGTTCCACGACCGCGGGAAGGTGTGGGCAATCTTTGGATTCGGAACGGGAGAGGCGACGGCCGAGCGTGAGGGCCAGGAGGCCTCGAGGTCATCCAGCGACCTTTCGATGATGATGGGCCTGGGCGGAATGCGGTACGCCTTCGGACCGTGGGCGGGGTTCGATTTCGCCGTTCGGGGTGATGCCGGGATCGCGCAGCTCGAAACCGACGAAGGCCCGAGGGCGATCGAGGGGCTGATGGTGAACGTCCAGCGGCTGCGCATGGGCGTTGAGGCATCGCTTCCGATGGCCCTTGGCGGAATTCCGGTGTCGCCGTTCATCGATATCGGCGGGCGCTACGACGGCGGCGATGGCGCGACCGGTGGCGGCCTGGAGATGGCGGGCGGCTTCCGCTACCGGGGCCCGATGGTCGGCTTCGAGATGAAAGCCCGCGCGCTGGCGATGCACACGGACGAGAGTTACTCGGAGGAGGGCGTGAAGGCGACCCTTATCGTCGGTCCCGATGGAAGACGGGGCTTCCGGGTGTTGCTTTCGCCGAGATGGGGCGGCACCGCGGAGTCCATGGACATCTTTTCGTACCGCGGACATCCGCTTGCGGGCTCGCTTCACGGCGGAAACCGGGGTTGGGGCCTCGGTACCCGGATCAGCTATGGCTTCGACATGCGGCGGCGTCCCGGCACGATCATGCCGTACTGGGAACTGGACCTGTCGCGCGACGCCTACCGCCAGGCCCGCCTGGGCGTGAGCTACGAACTGGCGAGCGCCTTTGCGGGAATGCCGCATCGGCTGGAGCTTTCCAGCGAAAGCACCGAAAACGATCGTCACGGCAGCATCATGCGGTTCCTCCTGTCAGGCCAGGCGCACTTCTGACGGAGTTTCGTCCGCCCGGGCGAGCGGCGGGGTGGCGTCAGCTTCCCTGGAGGGCCTCAAGTACTTTTTGCGGGTGGTCGGCCGCCCTCGGAACACGGCGCCAGTGCCTGACCACCGTGCCCTCGGGGTCGATCCATACGGTGGAACGGATGACGCCCATGACCTTCCTGCCGTACATGTTCTTCTCGCCGTAGGCCCCGTAGCTCCCCATCATTTCCCGGTCCGGGTCGGAGAGGAGCGTGAAGGGAAGGTCGTACTTGTCGACGAACTTGCGGTGGGATGCCGCCCCATCGGGCGATACGCCGAACACGACTGCTCCTGTGTTCTCGATCGCGCTCCACAGGTCACGAAAACCGCAGGCTTCCTTGGTGCAGCCGGGCGTGTCGTCCTTCGGATAGAAGTAGACGATGACGTGCTTTCCCCTCTGGTCCTTCAACGCCACCTCGTTGCCGTCGGTGTCGAGCAGGGTGAATTCGGGTGCCGCCTTTCCTTCTTCTATCGCCATGAGTCGCTCCGGTAGGTGTCCTGAATCACCATTGTGCAGACGCGCGCCGTGCAATCAAGCGCGACCCGCGCACGGAGGTTGTGGCGCCCGCGTCACGACCCGTAGCTCACGCCCATGCCTGCACGGGCGTCGTTGTTGACGCCGTAAGGCGCGATGGGATACCGGAGTCCGTTGCGGGAAAGGTGGTCGAGGCCGTCGATGACCTTCGGCAGATAGCCGGGTGGAATCGCCATCAGCAGTTCGTCCTCCATCACGCCGCCGTAACGCCGCTCGGCGAAGCAGGGGATGGAGAGGCTGGGCTCGCCGGTCCTGAGCGCCCGTCCCCAGGAGTCCGCGCAGGCGGATTCGCCGACACAGCTCCAGTTCAGTTTGTTGAAGCCCGTCCGCTGCAGCCCGTTGATGAAGAGGATCATCTGGGCAGGCGTTGCGTAGATGAGGGCGATGTCCGGGGGATCGAGACGGCCGTTTGCAAGCGGACTCACCGCCATGGCCTGGTACCTGCCGTAGTCGACGACATCCATCTGGTGCTGGTGACGGCT
This sequence comes from Gammaproteobacteria bacterium, assembly GCA_028821515.1. Taxonomy (GTDB): domain Bacteria; phylum Pseudomonadota; class Gammaproteobacteria; order Pseudomonadales; family Azotimanducaceae; genus VXNE01. The sequence goes on from JAPPGA010000084.1 coordinate 22,175, forward strand.
GGAGTCCTCGAGGGTCTCGAACCAGACGCCGGCCATGTGTTCTCCGGACAGCCATTTGTCGTTGCGCGGATGCAGGCCGATGACCGTGGAGCACTGCGCGCCGACCAGGTCGTCGGCGGTGATCCCCACGGTCCAGCCGTTGCGGCAGGCCTGTCCCACGATCTGGTCGGTTGTGTGTATGGCGCTGGGGCGACGGATGCGGGGGACCGCCTCCATTTCCGCGACCGACTTGAACATTTTCATGCCGATGGGTGTGGTGCGCAGCCGCAGGAAACGGTTGAGGCCGTCTACCAGTGCGGGCCAGTCACGAATGGTCCTGTCGGATGCGATCGTCTTGCTCATGAGCGGGTTCCTCCTGCCTGGCGGTGTTGTCAAGTTTAAGGCTGTCGTCGGAGAAGGGGGGCGATACCTGGAGGCTTGACGGCCGGCCTAGCGAGGAAGGAGGAGACATCGCATGGCTGAACTCGATCCAAATTGGTAAGACCAATTAGATCTAAATCGACTTAGACTATAGGTTGGGATATATGCCACAATTTGGTTCGTAAGATCGGCATGCGCTATTCTTGTAGCCAATAGTAGTACCAACGTCGAATCGAGTTTTCGGGGGAGAAATCAAATGTTCCTTGCACGTACTTTCGTTGCGCTGGTAGTCAGCGCGGCCGCGCTGGCCTTTGCGCCGGCAAGTCTTGCCCAGGATGACGAGTCAGAGCAGGCGACCATCGAAGAAGTTCTTGTCATCGGTATCCGGTCGTCTCTTGCGAGTGCTCTTGAGGAAAAGCGGGATGCGGACAATCTGATCGAAGTCATTCAGGCGGAAGACATAGGTAAGCTGCCTGACCAGAACCTTGCAGAGGTTCTTGAGAATGTGACAGGTATCCAGATCACTCGAACTGCCGGTGTCGGTACCGGTGTTCAGATTCGTGGTACGAACGCGAACCGGACCGAAATCAACGGTGTGTCTACCGTGGACTCTGGTGCCGGACGCACCGGCATCGATTTTGAAGATGTTTCCGCGGCCATTATCGCTGCGGTTGAAGTGACCAAATCGCCTGAAGCGAAAACCATCGAAGGGTCTGTGGGCGGCACCATCAACCTGAGAACGATACGTCCTCTTGAGTTGGGTGAACGTGTAGCAGCCGTGCGGGCACAGGGGGAAAACAGCAGTCTTTCTACCGACGGTACTTTTACGCCCCGGATATCAGGTACCTGGGGCGACAGCTGGGCTGCGGACGCTGGAGCTTTCGGAGTCGTTCTGAGCACGAGCATTACCGAGCAGGATGTGACCGCCTTCCGTCCCCGTACCGATAGGGATAACAACGTGGCTTCGGGTAGCAGTGCCGCAAGCGCCCAGTCTTTCAGTTTTCTGCCGATCCAGTTTCTCAACCAGGATTACGACAACTTCGAGTACGAAACCAGGAACTTTGCCGGTTCGTTCGAGTGGGCGCCGAATGATGACCTGACCTTGTATTTTGATGCGGTCGTCAACGATCAGGAGCGCAGGCAAGAGAGCTCGAGAGTGCAGGGATCGGGGGTGAGCAGCCTCAGAAATGTCTCGGTGCCCGATGCTTTCGAAACGATCAACTTCGGCTCGATCGATGGCCAAAGCGGCTCCCGGAACCTCGGTTCCATTGAGGCGGCACTCCGGGGTGTGATCGGCGTTGATCTGGCGGCCGACGATGACGACCCGAATCTGCGGTTCTCATCGGACACAAACTCGCGCCTGACAGATAGCGAGATACTTCGATTCGGCGCCGACTGGCAAAGAGGCAGGTGGTCAGGGCGAGCCGAAGTATCGACCTCAACGTCTGATTCCACTACCCCCAGCTTCAACACGACTCTCAACTTCATCAACCCAAACGTGCCTCTGGATCCGGGCGGTGCCAACGATAACAGCACACCTTTTCGCTACGATCTGACCGGCGGCACACTGTCATGGGCCGTCGCATTTGGTGAACCAGGGGCGCCAACAGTTGCGCAATTGCTTGATCCCGCGAACGTCGTGCTGCGTGATACCAACATAAGTCAGGACATAGCCGAGAGCGGTGAAGACGCGTTGGTATTTGACTTCAGTTACGACCTGGACTGGTCAGGCATTACGACAGTTGATTTTGGCTATCGCAATAGCAGGGCGTCGAATCTCAACAATGACATCCGTACCAATCGCGGGTTACGGAGCATGTCTGATTCGCCAAGGGGTGATCTGTTCGCGGAACTCCTCACGCCTGGCCCCAATAACTTCAATGAGGCTGATGGGAGAGCACTGTTCATCGGTGACTTTCTTCTCATTGATCCGGAACTTGTAGCTTCGAACCCGGATCGCGTGCTGACCACGCTGAATTCTGCCATCGCGGCCCACGGAGGTTCCCGGTCAATCAACGAGCCAACGTCGACGGTCGCTGCGTTTTTCGATATCGAAGAAGTGACCGACGCGCTGTACGTACAGGCGAATTTCGAGAGCGGCATGTTCCGCGGGAATCTCGGTCTGCGCTATGTAAGAACCGATGTTGATTCGACCGGCAATTCGGTAACCAACGGCGTGGCGACGCCGACCACCTCGACCGGCAGCTATGACTTCCTGTTGCCGCGGTTCAATCTCGTTGCGAACGTAAGCGAGGATATAGTTCTTCGTGCGGGTTGGGGCAAAGATGTCAGGCGCCCGGATTTCGACAGTCTGTCAACGTCGACTACGTTCAGTACCAGCCCGAACCCGCCTGTTTCGATTGGCAATCCCGGCCTGGAGCCTGAAGAGGTAACGTCGTTTGATCTCGCCGCCGAATGGTATTTCGCACCTTCGAGCGTGTTGAGTATCGGCTATTTCGACAAGGTGCGTACAGGCCTGTTTGTGCGTACCCAGGACAATCCATTTGAAGATCCGGTCACCGGATTCCGCGACATTACCGCTCCCTGTGAACAGGGCGGCATCTTCAACCCCATTGCAGACATCAATGTATTCGGCCCTGCCGGTGTAGGTGTCTGTGTTCCTGCAGCGACGACAGTCAATGGCGCTGGAGAAACCACGCAAAAAGGAGTTGAAATCGCGTTTCAGTACGATCTTTCCCCGTTCGAGGATAGTCTGGGTTGGGCATCCGGGTTCGGATTTATCGTCAACCTGACCACGCAGGAATTCTCTGGCGGGGATACATTCCTTAATCCAACAAGTCGTGCCCGTGCCGCGTTTGCCTTGACATCAACCGGTGCTACGGATGTCACTCTGCGGGGGCAATTGATCGACCTGTCTGGAACGGCCTACAACATAACGACGTACTACGAAAGATATGGGATTTCGGCCAGGATGCGCTATACATGGCGCGAGGCGTACCGTTCAACCGATTTTGGCAGTACTTCCAGCTTCCCCTGGGGCTTCCCTGTTGTTCAAGAGGATAGGGGACAGCTCAATGCCAGCATCATCTATGATGTGAATGACAGTCTGAACGTCGGAATTGAAGCTGTTAACCTCACTGAGTCAGACGTTAGACAATCTTGCGTCAACGAAGGCGCTCTCGTGTGTTTCCAGGGCCTGACAGATCGCCGCATTACCATAGGGGCTAGCTACCGCCTGTAGCGTAGCGAAAGGAATAATGCCGGGTAGACGACTCTATCACTCAGTGGCCGAGAAGATCGTCAAGCTGATCGATCAGGGCATATTCCCGCCCAGCAGCCGGTTGCCGGGCGAGCGGGAACTGGCCGATCAACTTGGCGTCAGCCGGGTGGCGGTCCGGGAGGCTGAGATCTTCCTGCAGGCGCGGGGCATCATCGAGGTGAAAATGGGGTCCGGGGCCTATGTGCTGGATCCGTTGGAGCATGATCGTGGCCTACCGAACGTCAGTGCCTTTGAGTTGACCGAGGCCCGCACGCTGTTCGAGTCCGAAGCAGCTGCGCTGGCGGCCAGGGATATGAGTAAAGAGACGCTGAAGCTACTTGAAGGGTACCTTGAGAGGATGGGTGGCACCGACGGCGACGCTGAATTGGCCGACCGGGAATTCCATCGGACCATCGCGTCGGCTTCGGGAAATGCCGCAGTTCTTCACGTCGTGGAAATACTGTGGCGGATACGCATGGAGTCGGAGGCGGTGCGCCGGGTCTACGACCCGGTATGCCATGACGACGCCGAGGCGCGCCTGGCCGAGCACCGGGCAATACTCGACGCACTGCGCCAAAGGAATCCGGCGGCGGCTCGCGTTGCGATGCGTGAACATTTTCGGCGTCTGATCCAGTCGATGCTGGACGTCACCGAAGAGCAGGCACTCGAAGAACTGCGCCGCAAGGCGAACGAGAGTCGCGAGCGATTCCTCACCAGTTTCCAACTCTGACTCTGGGCGCAGAAGCCACCCGCTGCGTGCCGCGTTACGGCGCACCCTCCTGGTGACCTTGCGCAGAGTTGCGATAGAGCGCCCGGTCAATGATGGCTCCGTGATGCTGAACCACCAAACTTGCCGTTTCGATCGCACTCCGAATCGCATCAGGCATCGAAGCGCCCACAAGGCGTTCGGCCAGGTAAGTGCCGGCGAAGGAATCCCCCGCACCTGTCGTGTCCTTGGGATTGCGCTCGGCCGTGGTGGCCAGGTGCACCGGATCCTGGCCCCGCAAGTAGCCATGGATGCCATCGGTGTCCGCCTTCAGAACGATTTCGCCGATTCGCAGATCCTGCAGAAACGCTCTCACGTCCTCGCTGCTTCGGTGACCGAAGATAGCGTTGTGATCGGCCAGGCCCGGCAGGGCGACGTCGGTCAGTCGGTAGGCTTCAGTGAGCCAGTGCGTGGCGTGGTCTGCGTTGCGCCACAGTACGGCCCGGTAGTTCGGATCGAAGGCGATGGTCTTGCCTTGTTCCCTGCACGCGGCGATGAGGTCAATGAACGCTGCCTTGTCCTCGTCCGACAGTATCGCCAGGGTAATGCCGGAGAAGAAAATCCAGTCGAATCGCACAATCTCTCGGCGGGTGTCTTCGCTCATGAGTGACATGAGTTCAGTCGCGGCGGAATCCTTGCGCCAATACGTGAAGCTGCGCTCACCGTCATCGTCCGTGGAAATTGCGTAGATTCCGGGATGGGCACTTTCGGAAGTCATCACCAGGGAGTGCCCGATGTGGTCCCGGTCCCACTGCGCCACCATCGCCTGACTGACCGGATCGGACCCGATCGCCGTCAGTATCTGCACGTCGATGTCTTCATGACGACGCTTGGCGTACACGGCACAGTTGTACGTGTCGCCGGCGAACGCGCGAGCATAGGAATTGCCCTCTCCCGACAGCTCCATCATGCACTCGCCGATAACCAGCAACGATCGGTGGGTTTTCATGGCTCTAGCGGTTGTTCCTCGTGCGCCAGGCGGCAAAGTCGGCCCGCACCTGGGCGTCCGTGGCGGGGTAGAGGCCGATGATTGAGCGGCCCTTGTGGACTTCTTCGGTGACAAAGTCCTCGAAGACTGTCATTTCCACGGCTTCTCTCGCGATTTCATCTGCCAGGGCTGCTGGAATGACGACAACGGCCTCGCCGTCGCCGACGACGACATCCCCAGGCCAGACGGGCGCGCCGCCGCAGCCGATGGGGACGTTGATGTCCACCGCCTGGTGCAACGTGAGATTGGTTGGTGCTGAGGCACGCTGGTGATAGGCAGGGAATCCCAATTGCGCTATTTCGGGGCTGTCGCGAAAGCCGCCGTCGGTGACGATCCCGGTGCCACCACGGACCATCAGGCGGGTGATGAGGATCGAGCCGGCGGAAGCGGCGCGAGGGTCCTGCCGGCTGTCCACGACCATCACGGCGCCGCATGGACAAGCCTCGATGGCAGCCCGCTGGGGGTGATCTGGATTCTCGAACACCGTCACCGGGTTCAGGTCCTCCCGCGCCGGAATGTAGCGAAGGGTGAAAGCGGGACCTACCATGTTCTTCGTTTGCGCGTTGAGCGGCTGGACGTTCTGAACGACCTGGTTACGGAATCCCCTTTTGTACAGTGCGGTGGCTATGGTCGCGACACTGACCGAATGCAGCGACCTTCTCGTTTCGTCTGCGAGCGAGTTCTGAGTCATGGGGGTACCCGTTGAGTGAAGCGAAACCGCCCCGTCCAGCTAGCAATCCTGTTGGCGATTTCAGGAACTCCCTGGCCGGGAATCACAATTCCGAGATGAGTGGATGAATGTCCTACGGTAGTGGATTGCTATGGTCAGTTGAAGGGGTTTGTCGCCCTTTCTCGCTCACCAGGCAAACCGATGGAAAACAGATTCTGATTACGAGAAGGAGAAGGCATGAGGTTTGGTAGCAAGGTCGCAATCGTTGCCGGTGGCGCAAGGGACATCGGCCGTGCCGTTTCCGAGAAACTGGCCACGGAAGGTGCAAAGGTCGTGGTCAACTACTGCAACAGTGAAGAGGGCGCACAGGCAACAGTGGAGCGGATTCGGAGTGCCGGCGGCGCTGCAGTCGCGGTCAAGGGCGACATGACAGTGGCCGCCGATGTGGCAAATGTCGTGCAGGCCGCTCAGGCGAACTATGGAAACGCCATCCACGTGCTCGTAAACGTGGTGGGTGGGCTGGTCGCCAGAAAGTCGTTGCTGGAGATGGACGAAGCCTTCCTGGAGCAGGTGATGAGACTGAATGTGACGAGCACTTTCCTGACCACCAGGGCGGTCATTCCGTACATGGGTGATGGCGGCGCGATCGTCAATTTCGCCTCCCAGGCGGGGCGGGACGGTGGTGGTGCTGGGGCTGCGGCATATGGGGCCTCCAAGGCAGCGGTCATGGCGTTTACGCGGGCGATGGCGAAGGAACTTGGCCCCGCCAACATCCGCGTCAATTGCGTATGCCCGGGAATGATCAGCACGACTTTCCATGACACTTTCACGAACGACGAGGTGCGAGCCAGCGTAGCCGCGGGCACCACGCTGCGGCGCGAAGGACAGACGAGTGAAGTGGCTGAACTGGTCGCGTACCTTGCGTCGCCTGAAGCCAGCTTCATCAACGGCGCCAGTGTCGACATCAACGGCGGCACGGTATTCTCATAAGGTTCTGTCCAGAGAAGCGGACATATCTGCGTCGCGTCGACGCGGATCGCTCCGGGGCTTGACGGTTGCCACCGCGAAACCTATGGTCGATGGGTCGGAAGGGGAGATCCATCACATGGCCGAATACCATCTCGCAAGCTCATATACCTGACCCTGGGTACAGCGCGCCGTGATCGTTATGCGCGCCAAGAACGTCGACTTTGAAGTCACCTACATCAACCTGCGCGACAAGCCGGACTGGTTCCTTGAGCTATCGCCCCACGGGAAGGTTCCAATGCTGCAGGTGGACGGGCGTCCCCTGTTCGAGTCGAACGCGATAGCCGAGTACCTCGACGAGAAGATTCCGCCACGGTTGCATCCGGAAGACGCGTTCCAGCGCGCGAGACATCGCGCCTGGACCGACTTCGTGCCCCTCTTCGCGTCGGGCCTGGGTGGCGTCTATGTGAAGGAGCCGGAGAAGCGGGAAAAGGCGATGGAAGTCGCGCGGCAGCACGTGGGCAAGCTGGAGGACGCGATCGCCGTCGAGCGCAATGGAGGAGACGGCCCGTTCTTCAGCGGACCCGACCTGTGTCTCGTGGACGCCGCCTATGCGCCGTTCCTGCAGCGCTTCAGCATGGTGGAGCCCATGATCGAAAGCGGGCTGATGGCGGACTTCCCGCTGGTTTCCGGATGGATAGACGCGTTGGTGAACGATCCCCGGGTACAGGGTTCGGTCCCGGAACAGTTCAACGATCTCTACATGGAGCAGATGACGAAGCGCCTTGACAAGGCGACTTGACCGCGGGTGTTACCCGAGGCCGCGAACCACAACCGGACCCATATGAGGGAGGAACATCGATGGCGGAAAGACTGACGGACGATGCGCTGCAATCCGCGCTGGCCGGACTCGATGGTTGGGCGCTCGACGATGCCGGCAACGGGATCGAGAAGACGTTTGGGTTCGGCGACTTCAACACGGCGTTCGGTTTCATGAGCCGGGCCGCGCTGAAGGCCGAACAGATGAATCACCATCCCGAGTGGTTCAACGTCTGGAACCGGGTCGAGGTCCGCCTGTCCACGCACGACGCCGGCGGCGTCACGTCCCTGGACATCGAGCTTGCGGGATTCATGGACGGCATCGCCTGACGCCGCGGCGGCGAGCAGTGGTTCGCCGCATCCACATCGCTTTAGCGCGCTACGTACCTTCGGACCAGGGCCTGTCCGTGGCTTCGTGCGGCCAGAGGAACTCGAAGCCGGCCTTCTCCGCAGGACGCTTGTCGAGGTCCTCGCGGTCGCCGATGTGGTAGTACACCTCGGCCTCGAAGTCGGCCTTGACGTCTTCGAGCATGTGTTTCGATACGGTGAAGTCCACCTCGATGCCGTGCCGTTCCCACATGGCGCGCTGGGCGCTGATGGGCCGGTCGGAACAGCTTCCGACGAGGTAACCCTGGCCTTTCACTTCGCGAACGAAGTCCATGGTCAGGACTCCCGGCGGGTCGCCTTCTTCCAGCGTCCCGTCAATGTCGAAGCTGATCAGAATCATCCTGTTGTTTCCTTCTATCAATAGTCCGGTGAGGCGCTCCAGCAGGTGAAGTTGCCGCCTGTCGGCATCGGGCCGCCGGATACGCCGATCACGGGTTCGACGCCCGTCACCTGGCGTTCCCCTGCCCGGCGCTGTATCTGCTGGATGCAGTCGGTGTGCATCCAGAACCGGCTGCGCCCGCTACCGATATTGCCGCCGCTTGGCGATACCGGGTTGGGACCGGTGATGCTGATGTCCGTCTGGTAGAAATCCAGCGCCTCGCCGGGCTGGATGCCCCGGTAGCGGATCCCTTCCATATGGAACTGGTGGAACTGCGGGAACCCGTCGTAGAGGTTCTCGAAGGAGACGTCATCCACGGTGATGCCCGCGGCTTCCAGCAGCTTGCGGCCGCTCTCGGCACACTCGGCCTCCACCTCGTCCAGCGTGGGGATAAAGCTGCGCGCCTGCCCGCGGCTCGATGCGTGGCCCAGGATGTAGACCGGCTTCTGCTTCATGTGCCGAGCCCGCTCAGCGGTGGTGAAGAGGTACGCTGCGGAGCACATGATCGGTATGTCGTTGTCGAACAGGTTCGCGGGCTTCGCGATCCAGCGCGCCGCCTTGTAGTCCTCCGTCGTGATCTCCTCCGGTCGGTGCTGCGCCCAGTAGCCCTCCGGGAACCTGAGCCCGTTGCGCCTCGAGTTGGAGATGAAAGGTGCCATCATGTCGTGGTTCTTGCCGTACTTGCGGCAGTACTCGGCGAACTGGATCGCCGTGCCGTAGCACGCAGGGGCGCCCCACACGGAACGCAAGGCGGCGGTTCCCGGTATCGCGTCGTCGGCGTTGGCGCCGGTCTGGTAGTAGCGGCCCGGAAGGTTGTGCCAGGCCTTGAGGACGAGGCAGGTGTGCGCGAGGCCGTCGCCAATCGCCTGGGCGGCGACCACGATGGCGTTCGACATGCAGCCCGGTCCGTACATCGTGAACCTGTTGCCCGTGAGTTCGGGCATGTTCTTGAGGATCCATTCGGCGCTCAGTTGGGTAATGCCGTCCAGCGGCGCGTCCGTGGTGTTGTAGGCGTTGATCACGTCCCAGGGCAGCTCCTGCCCGCGAGGCCAGAATGCGCCGGTGGTCGTTTTTTCATCCATCACGAGTCCATCGATGTCCCCGGGATCGACGCCCGCGTCTTCGATCGCTCTGCGCAACGCAATGAGGCTGATGGCCCCGAGGGACGTGTCCGGCTTGCCATCCCAGCGCCGGGATGTCGGGCCATGCCCGATCCCCACGGCCGCGACTTTCCCGCGGTGTTCCCATACCCCCAGGCCCTCGCGGGACCGGTACATCGATTGGGGTGCGTTCTCGGTGCTCATGGATTCTCTCCTGCCACGCGCCGCTCGGGAGCTACCGACCGGGGCTGCGGTTTCAGATGCCGGTTGCTTGTATCAGTAGTCCGGGGTGGCGCTCCAGCACGTGAAGTTGCCACCTGTGGGCATCGGGCCGCCGGACACGCCGATCACCGGATCGACGCCAGTTACCTGCCGTTCGCCGGCGCGACGCTGAATCTGCTGGATGCAATCCGTGTGCATCCAGAACCGGCTGCGCCCACTGCCGATATTGCCGCCGCTCGGCGACACGGGATTGGGTCCGCTGATGCTGATGTCCGTCTGGTAGAAGTCGAGCGCCTCGCCGGGCTGAATGCCCCGGTAGCGGATTCCTTCCATGTGAAACTGGTGGAACTGCGGGAACCCGTCGTACAGGTTCTCGAAGGAGACATCGTCCACGGTGATGCCCGCGGCTTCCAGCAGCTTGCGCCCGCTGGAGGCACACTCCGCCTCGACTTCGTCCAGCGTTGGGATGAAACTGCGCGCCTGGCCGCGGCTGGATGCATGACCCAGGATGTAGACCGGCTTCTGTTTCAGGTGCCGGGCCCGCTCGGCGGTGGTGAAGAGATACGCCGCGGAACACATGATCGGTATGTCGTTGTCGAACAGGTTCGCGGGCTTGGCGATCCAGCGTGCGGCCTTGTAGTCCTCGTGAGTAATCTCCTCCGGCCGGTGCTGCGCCCAGTACCCCTCGGGGAACTTGAGGCCGTTGCGCCTCGAGTTCGAGATGAACGGGGCCATCATGTCGTGGTTCTTGCCGTACTTGCGGCAGTACTCGGCGAACTGGATCGCGGTGCCGTAGCAGGCGGGGGCGCCCCACAGCGAGCGCATGGCGTTGGTGCCCGGAATGGCGTCTTCGGCGTTGGGACCGGTCTGGTAGTAGCGTCCCGGGAGGTTGTGCCAGGCCTTGAGGACGAGGCAGGTGTGCGCGCGCCCCTCGCCGATGGCCTGGGCTGCGACGACGATGGCGTTCGACATGCAGACCCGGCCGTACATCGTGAACTGGACTCCGGTGAGTTCGGGCATGTTCTTGAGGATCCACTCGGCGCTTAGCTGGGTGATGCCGTCGAGCGGCGCATCGGTGCGGTTGTAGGCGTTGATCACGTCCCATGGCAACTCCTGACCCTGGGGCCAGAAAGCCCCCGTGGTCGTGAGTTCATCCATCACGAGCCCGTCGATGTCTTCCGGGTTTACGCCGGCGTCTTCGATTGCCTTTCGCAGGGCGAGGAGGCTGATGGCGCCCACCGAGGTGTCCGGTTTGCCGTCCCAGCGCCGGGATGTGGGTCCATGTCCGATGCCCACGGCGGCGACTTGCCCGCGGTGTTCCCATACCCCCAGTCCCTCGCGGGACCGGTACATAGATTGGGGGGCGTTCTCGGTGGCCATCAGTTGTCTGTGACCACCCGCCATTCCGGGACTTTCTGCCCGTTGGCTGCGGTATCAAACACCAGTTCGACAGCCGCTCCGACCGGCACTTCGTCCACCGGTGTACCGGGCAGGTGGGAGTACATCTGGATGCCCGGATCCTCTTCCAGGTTGATCACGGCGCAGTTGAAGGGCTGGTCCTCCTGCAGAAGCCGTATGGGACAGTCATGGACGACGCCATAGTGGTAGATGCGACCCCGGCCGCTCATCTGTTTCCATTCCAGCGCGGCACCCGATCCGCACTTCGAGCAGGTCTCCGCCGGCGGGTGCTGGAGCCGGTCGCAGGCCGTGCAGTTCTGGATAACCAGGCGCTCCTCGTTAGCGGCTTCCCAGAACGGTCGCGTCAAGTCGTCAGGATTCACGCCCTGTTTCATTCCCACCCCATCTTCTTGCGCACAAACACTGCATTGAATGCGAGAAGGGCGGGGAGGTCAACCGCCGCCGGTCCCACACGGCGGTCACGCCATCGGAGACTGGCGTCCGCTGTGGGCTGTGATGGCAGGCTACAGCTTGGCCTCAAGCCGCGCGAGTTCGTCCTGGAGCATGCCCGCCATGCGGTAGACGTGGGATGGGAATACGTGTCTTGGCCGCTCTATTGGAGGCGCCTCCACGTCCTTGGCATCCAGCACCAGCGTCAGGTAGGCAAGCTCGGAAAGCAGTGTGGTTGCGAGGTCGTAGACATCCGCCGGTGCGATGTCCCGCCGCCGGAGTTCCCGCCGCAGGTTCAGCTTGAGCATCGACACGCCGCTTCTCTCTCCGATTACCGTCGCAAGCTCCAGGCATTCCAGGACCCTTCGGTAGACATCCGCAGGTACCTTGCCCGACTCGAAGGGCGGCAGACGACCGTATACCGGCTCCGACTCGTCCTCGGTCAACGCGCCGGCAACATAGGTGGCTGCCAGTTCCAGGCGGCCATAGACGTCCGCGGGCTTGAACTGGCGATCGAGTAGGAAGTTCAACTGCCGGCTCGCCTGAACGATCTCGCGCAGCACGTCTTTCGGTTCCCTGTCAGGATCGAGTTCACCGGGCTCGGCCCCGTAGGCCATTCCCAATTCGTCGCGTACGGCATCAATCTGGGTACTTGCCAGGGCGACAACACCCAACACGTCCGCCGGTCCGATCTCCTCCTCCAGCAGTTGCGGCGGCGCAACGCGTTCCGCAGCGCCCAGTTCATCCGCGAAACGATTCGCCTTTCGCAGCAACGTTAACGCCTGGTAGAAGACGTGGCGCGGTTGCGCGTCGATGACCACCCAGGGGTCCGTGGTCGTCTCCGGCCGACCCATCACCTCGCGGATCAACCCGATGTTCGACGACAACTGCTCGACAGCCTGGTAGACGTGTGCGGGCGTGATCTCTTCGTCGGCGGCGGTATGCAATCCCACCGTAGCCAAGGCCAGCACCGCGATAACGCTTCGGTTCTTCACCGTCATCCCCCGTGACCCCACGTCAAGCCATCATAGCGTGGATATGTTCACGGGGGCGCAGTCTTGGGCAACCCTCTACTCGAGCCGACTGGGAGGGCAGCCAAATGATCGACGCCAAGTCGAAATCCAGACCTTGGAAGGGAGCATGACGATGCTCGTGTATCGCCGCCAGGCGGTGCATCCAACCGTGACGTATTCAGTTGCCTCGTTGACCGGTGCTGCCATGTCAAATACCATTTCGGCATGATCGTTACCATTGACATTGCGGGAAGGCTTGTCGTGCCGAAAGCGCTCAGGGAGCAGTTCAACCTGACTCCCGGGTGTGAGCTCGAGATCGAAGCCGCCGCCAACGGGATCACGCTTCGTCGGGCCGACGAAGAGCCAGCGCTCGTTCGCAAGCAGGGCATCCTTGTACATCATGGCTCCACACGCGCTTCGGTGGACATTGGCGAGTTCGTCCGCGCTGAACGGAAGGCACGAAATGCCCGTATTGCTGGCGACATTGGCTGAGTGCGTACGCTGTTCGACACATCCGTGGTGGTCGCGGCACTTGTGGACCAGCTTGGCACCCACGAAGCGGCCTTCCGCGAGTTTCGGCGTCATTCGAGCGGCGGGAACGCGGGCTTTTGCTCGACGCACGCACTGGCCGAAATCTATGCGACGCTGACAGCCCTGCCGCTGCAGCGGCGAATCTCGCCGGACGAGGCACGACGGCTCCTGGAAGAAACCGTACTGGCCCGCCTTGCGGTCGTTCCGCTTGGCTCTGCGGACTACCGTGCGGTCCTCCGACAGGTTGCCGATCAGGGTCTCGGCAGTGGCGCGATCTACGATGCCCTCCACGCCCATTGTGCACGCAAGGAAGGCGTCGACCAGATTCTCACCTACAACCTGCAAGACTTCGAGCGGTTCGACCTCGAGGGCATCCTCGTCGCCGCACCGTGAATCCGGGCGACTGAACGACGAGTCCTGTTACCGTGTTGACGGCGGCGCCGTCTTGGGCAAGGCTCGTTACGAACAGCGGCAGGGTCCCCGCTTCGCCCGGCGACGCAAGGGGTGGGGACGGGAAAAACTCGCCAGGAGATGAAGAAATGATCGAACGCCAAGTCGAAATCCAGACCCCGGAAGGAAGCATGACGACCTTCGAATACCACCCGGAGGAGGGCGGTCCTTACCCGATCGTGCTGTACCTGATGGATGCGCCGAGCATCCGGCCCGCCTTGCGGGACATGGCATCCAGGCTCGCGACTGCGGGCTACTACGTGTTGCTGCCCTTCCTGTTCTACCGCGTCACCCCGTACCACGAACTGGACCCCGACGAGGACCGGCGATCCCTCATGCAAAGCGTCACCCGCCACGGGATCATCCCGGATGCTGAAGCCTTGCTCGACTTCGCGGCGAAGAACGACAAGGCGGACTCCGACGGCAAGATCGGCGCTGTCGGATTCTGCATGAGCGGCCCGCTCGTCATGGCGCTGGCGCAGACCTGGCCGGACCAGGTTGCCGCCATCGCGTCGGTGCATGGGGCCTGGGTCGTCACGCACGAGGACGACTCGCCGCACCGGCAGATCGACCAGATCAAGGCCGAGGTCTATTTCGGCTGGGCCGACGAGGATCCCACGGCCACCGTGGACGAAATGAAGATCATGGACCGGGCCATGTCCGACGCGGGCATCAACTACCGGATCGACTTCATGAAGGGCGCCATGCACGGTTTCGCGCCGCCGGGAGGCGACCGGTACAACCGCGAGGCGGCGGAGAAGCACTGGGAGCGGGTACACGCCATGTTTCGGCGCAACCTGGGGTGAGTCCCTAGATCACCCCGGTGTCGGACAGGCGTGCCAGTTCTTCGCGCGACAGCCCGAGCTCTCCGGCGAAGATCTCCTCGATGTGCTCTCCGATGAGCGGCGCACGGCGCGAAATGCGCCACGGAGATCCATTGTAGATGGCGCCGCCGCCGGGATAGGTAAACGTGCGGCCGAGCTCGGGATGCTCCACCTCGGTCCAGAACTCCCGGTCTTCGAGGTGCCCGTCGGAGAGTAGCTCGTCGGGTGCGCGCACGGCGCCCCAGGGGAATCCGCGTTCCTGGGCCTCGTGGTAGACGTCATCCGCGGTGCGGTTCGCGATGAAGTTGGCCAGCACCTCCTCGACGATGTGGTGGGCGTTCTCCGCGATGACTTCGGGATCGCGGTAGCGCTCGTCCTTGAGGTCCCCCGCGAGGCCATGGGGGTCGAACCATTCCGCCAGGGTGCGCACGTAGGCCGGGTCCAGGCGCCCGCCGCCCGTGAGCGCGTTGACGTACTTGCCGTCTTTGGTCGGGTACTGCGTCCTCGGCGTCGGGTTGGCGGCGTGGTGGCGTCCCGTCTGCCGGATCACCACTTCGTCGCGATAGATAAAGGACGCGACAGCGCTCTCCGTGGACAGTGCGCAGGCGTCGTGTATCGATGCGTCGATGTACTGGCCTTCGCCGGACGCGGTGCGATGCACCAATGCGGCCATGATGGCCATGTAGGCGTAGTGGGCGCCGGTGTGCCAGGCATTGCCGCCTCCCGGCGCAATGGGTGGTGCATCCGGAACGTCGCTGTCGTCGTAACCGCTTGAAGCCATCTGGCCGCCTGCTGCCATGTGCAGCAGGTCGCTCGACTGATAGTCGCGCCAGGGCCCGGACTGACCGAAAGGCGTCAGGGAACACATGATCAGCTTGCGATTGGTGTTGCCAAGCGCCTCGTATCCGAGGTCCAGGGACTTAAGGTGACCGGGAGCGTAGGTCTCCAGTACGACGTCCGCTGTCGATACGAGCCGCACGAACAGCTCCCGGCCTTCGTCCGATTCAATGTCGAGCGTCACGCCGCGTTTTGAGGTGTTGTAGTGCCAGAACGAGAGGCTGCGGTTCGGATCCGGGACATCGTCCAGGAACGGACCCACCGAGCGCGTCGCGTCGCCGCCGGGGGGTTCGATCTTGATGACATCTGCACCGAGATCCGCCATCAGCTTGCCGCAGAACTGGCCCTTTTCGTCAGCGAGTTCCAGTACGCGCAGGTTCGATAGGGGACCGCTCATTCCATCATCTCGTCCATATACGGATACCGCGGTCGGCCGACGGGCCAGAACGTGCCGTCGTCGTAACCACTGACGAGGTCCTCGTGGGGAAGTCCCAGGATGTCTTCCAATACCTGCCGGTTGTGTTGCCCGATCAGCGGACCGGGCCGGTGGTTGACCGCCGGAGTAGCCGACAGCTTGAAGGGCGCGTTCTGTAGTCTCTTCAGACCGAGTTCCGGATGATCGAGGGCCCGGTACATGTCCCGGTGCCGAAGCTGAGGATCGTGTTCCACACGGTCCTCGGAGCTCTGCACCGGCATCGCGGGCACGCCAGCGTCCTGGCATCTTTTCGTCAGCTCGTACTTGTCCTGGGTTGACGTCCACGCCTCGATTTCACGGTCCATCTCTTTTTGGTGGCCAAGGCGGCCGTCCAGGTCAGCGTATTCGGCGCTGGCGGCCCAGGCCGGTGCGCCCATCAGTTGCACCAGGCGCTGCCATTCCTCGTTCGAGAAGCAGGCGATAACACACCAGTCGTTGTAGCCGCCGGGGTGCGTCCGGTAGGCGTTGTGCGGCGCCGCCTGCGGACCGCGGTAATTGTCCAGCAGCGGCGTGCCCGGCCAGTGGGTGGAGTTGCCCGGCGGAAAGCCCGCTCGGCGCGAGGGCCGGTGGTTCACGGTGTGGTCGAGGATCGCCGGGCCGTTCAGCGTGATGCCGGCGATCATCTGGGACAGGTCGATATGCTGGCCCTCGCCCGTGACGTTACGGTGATAGATGCCCGTCAACACGCCCATGGCGCCATACAGGCCGCCGGTGTCGTCGAGGTACGACCACCCCCAACCGGCAGGCGGTTTGCCGGGCAACCCGGAGAGGAATGTCAGGCCAGAGATCGCCTGTGCCACCGGGCCGAAGGTCTTGTAGTGATGGTGGCGCCCGGTGTGACCGAACCCGGACATGGACACGTACACGATGTCCGGACGCAGCTTGCATAGCTCTTCATAGCCGAGTCCCCAGCTCCGCAGCACCCGGGAACTGAAGTTCTCGATGACCGCATCCGAGGCGGCTACGAGACGCCTGATGAGGTCCTTCCCCCTGGGCGAACGGACATTCAGCGTGATGCTGAGCTTGTTGCAGTTCGTGTCGTTGAAGTTGCCGCCCGTATTGAAGTCCTGCTCATGGCCCCGAGGGGTTGTGTTCCCGCCGGACTGTCTGCCCCGCTCGTTCTCGGGCCACTCCACCTTGATCACCTCGGCGCCCAGGGTGCCCAGCCAGCGCGTCGCCCAGGGACCGGCGCGGACCCAGGTGAAGTCCAACACCCGAACCCCCTGCAGTGCTCGTGGCAGGGCCATGGTTCCTCCGTCAGGTGGGAGATGGCTGTCATGTTACTTTTTCTCGTTACCTGGACAAGAACGGACAAGGCATGACGGCAACACCATTCAGGATAGAAATCCCGGACGCGGCGCTGACGGACCTGCGCGAGCGCCTGCAACGCACCCGTTGGCCGACGGACCTGATGCCGGACTGTGGCTGGGAGTACGGCACGAACAACGCGTACCTCAAAGAGCTATGCGCGTACTGGGCCGATGGGTTCGACTGGCGCAAGCAAGAGGCCGCGCTCAACCGCCATGACCACTTCCTGCGTGACGCCGACGGGTTTCGCCTGCACTACATCCATGCGCGGGGGCAAGGCCCGAATCCGTTCCCGCTCGTGTTTACCCACGGCTGGCCCAGTACGTTCTATGACTTCGACAAGGTCATCGAGCCGCTGTCGGATCCGGGGGCGCATGGCGGTGACCCCGCCGACGCCTTCGATGTCATCGTTCCCTCCATGCCCGGTTACGCTTTCTCGGAGCGCCCCACGGTGACCGGTTACGGCCCGGCCCGTATCGCCGAACTATGGGACCGGTTGATGACGGACATGGGCCATGATCGCTACGGCGCGCACGGTGGTGACTGGGGCGGACTGGTGACTGGCCTCATCGGCTGGAAGTACCCGGAGCGGGTCGTGGGCATTCACCGCCTGGTGGGCGGCATCCCCCGATTACCCCCGAAACCGGGGGAGACCGACGAGGAGCGCCGGATCCGGCTTGCGGATGGAGGCGGCTATGGGCATATCCAGAGTACGCGGCCGCAGACGCTGGCCTATGGGCTGACGGACTCTCCCGCGGGGCTGGCTGGCTGGATTGTCGAGAAGTGGCATGCCTGGAGCGATTGTGGGGGAGACATCGAATCGCGCTTCACGAAAGACGAACTGCTGACCACGATCTCGCTCTACTGGTTCACGGAGACCATCTACAGCAGCACCTGCCTGTACCACGAGAACGCGCACAACAGCGTCAATCGCATCGGCGGCCGGATCGAGGTTCCCAGCGGGTATGCGGTTTGCCGGTGGATCAGGCAGACACGGGACGAACTAGCGGGGGAGTCCAACCTGGTGCACTGGACCGAGTTTGATCGTGGTGCCCACTTTTCGGCGTTCGAGGAACCGGAGATGATGGTCGACGACATCCGGAAGTTCTTCCGGCCCCTGCGTTGATGATGCCGAAACGATCCGTGCTCGCGGCATGGGTTGCGGCGCTGATTTCCTGGTCAGCCATGGCCGGGGACACCGTGATCGTCGATGTTGGCGTGATCTCGATGCTCGAGCCGGGTGTACAGGAAGGGCAGAACGTGACGGTTCGCAACGGCAGGATCGTTGCTATTGGCTGGGGTGAGGTGCCGGCGAACGCGCGGATAATCGATGGCTCCGGCCGTTTCCTGATCCCGGGCCTCGCCGAGATGCACGCGCACGTGCCCGTCGAGAACCCTTACCGCGACGACGTGCTGTTCCTGTGGGTGGCGAACGGCGTGACCATGGCGCGTGGAATGATCGGCCATCCGACCCACTTGGCCTTGCGCGAGGACCTGCTTGCCCACCGCACGCTCGGCCCCAGGCTTGTCTGTTGTAATTCCCAGTAATGGGCCTTTGGGGAGGGTCCACCCGCGG
>JAPPGA010000057.1 GCA_028821515.1 Gammaproteobacteria bacterium
CGCGGGTGGACCCTCCCCAAAGGCCCATTACTGGGAATTACAACAGACAAGCCTTTAGCCCGGGAGTGCGAGGGTGTCCCTCGCAAGAGAAAGGGTGTTCCCCGACCGCTGACGCGTAAGGAAGTGCTGGCATTTGCCCCGTCGCCGGATGCGTACTTCCATGCAAGCCACGGCTGCGCCTGCCGGCCCCATCTATGCGCTCTATGCGCTGCGTTTGAAGAGGCGCTCCTGCTGTCGTTTCCAATCCCGCTCCCTGACGGCGGCGCGCTTGTCGTGCTGTCGCTTGCCCTTGGCCAAGGCTATACGGCATTTGACGCGCTGCTCCTTCCAGTAGAGGGAGGTCGCGATGCAGGTGAAGCCCTTCTGCGCCACGGCCACTGAAATCCGCGATATCTCCCTGGCGTGGAGCAACAGCTTGCGATCCCGCGTGGGATTCGCCTCCACGTGCGTCGAGGCACTCGGAAGCGGGCGGATGTTCGCGCCGGCCAGCCAGCCCTCGCCATCCCGAATCAGCACGTACGCGTCGGCGATCTGGGCCTCTCCCGCGCGCAGACTCTTCACCTCCCACCCGGTCAGAACCAGGCCCGCCTCGAAAGTCTCGTGGATGTGATAGTCGAATCGCGCACGCCGGTTTCGCGCTATCGCGTTCGGCGTTTTTGTCACGTTTTTGGCCACGCCGCGATCATAGCGCATAATGCCGAAACTACTTTCCGGGGCGAGCGCAATGGCGGAATCCGACGTTTCGAGACATGGGATGTGGTCCAGCCGCACCCTGTTCATCCTGGCCGCCGTGGGTTCGGCGGTCGGACTCGGCAACATCTGGCGGTTCCCGTACATCACCGGCGAGAACGGCGGCGGCGCGTTCGTGGTCGTCTACCTGCTATGCATCGCGGCGGTCGGCATACCGGTCATGATGGCCGAGGTCTTGCTCGGCCGTCAGGGCCGCCAGAGCCCGATCAACACCATGCGCTCGCTGGCGCAGCAGAGCGAGGCCTGGCGAGGCTGGTCGCTGATCGGCTGGATGGGGGCGCTGGGAGGATTCCTCATTCTGTCGTACTACTCCGTGGTAGCGGGGTGGGCGCTGTATTACATCTATCTGCTGGCGAGTGGCACGTTCGTTGGAACAGAAGCCGCGGCTGCCGGCGCGGCGTTCGACGCGTTTCTCGCCAACCCCGGACTCCTGGTCGGTTTCCATACCCTGTTCATGGTCATCACTGTCTTTATCGTCGGCGCGGGGGTCGTAGCCGGCCTCGAGCGCGCGATCCGCTGGTTCATGCCCCTCCTGTTCGTGCTGCTCGGCGTGCTGCTGGTGTACGGCGCCACGTCGGGAGGCTTCGCCGCCGGGTTCAACTTCATGTTCAGCTGGAACTGGGAAAAGCTCACCGCCGATGGCGTGCTTGAAGCCCTCGGACATGCGTTCTTCACCCTGAGCGTGGGGATGGGCGCCATCATGGCGTACGGCTCCTACATGCCGAACAAGGCCTCCATCCCTTCGGCGGTGGTGATGATTGGCGTGCTCGACACGCTGGTCGCGATCGCCGCGGGCCTCGCCATCTTCGCCATCGTCTTCGCGAACGGCCTCGAACCGGGGCAGGGACCGGGCCTGTTGTTCGTAACCGTTCCGATCGCCTTCGGCAACATGGGGCTGGGCGTGCTGTTCGGCACACTGTTCTTCATTCTGGTCACCTTCGCGGCCATCACTTCGGCGATCTCCATCATCGAACCGGCCATGGCGTTCGCCGTCGAGGAGTTCAAGGCAAGGCGCTGGCACGTCGCGCTCGTGCTCGGCCTGGTCTGCTGGATCCTGGGGCTCGGTACGGTGTTCTCGTTCAACGCGTGGGCCGATGTCCATGTCGTCGGGGAAATGACCTTCTTCGACTTCTTCGATTTCGTGACCCAGAAGGTCATGCTGCCGCTGGGCGGTCTCCTGATCGCGGTATTCGCCGCCTGGGTACTGCCAAAAGCGGTCGTGAAGGCCCAGCTCCGGCTGCCCGGAGGCAGGCCGGTCGAAGTGCTCTGGGAGGTTCTGATCAAGGTCGCAGCGCCCGTGGGCGTGCTCGCGGTGTTCGTATATACGCTCTACCACTTTTTCTTCCAGTAGTGCACATCGAGCGGAGCGCCCTGCTGCCCTATCCCGCCGCCGAGGTCTACGCCCTCGTCAACGACATTGAGAGCTATCCGCAATACCTGAAGTGGTGCAAGGCCGCGAGGACTCTGGAGTCCGGTGATCACCTGGTGGTCGCCGAACTAACGCTGGCAGGCCGCGGCCTGAAGGAGACGCTGGTGACGCGCAACAGCCTCGTGCCCAACCACAGCATCTCGATGACACTGGCGCACGGACCGTTCAGGCACTTCTCCGGCACGTGGACATTCACGACGCTCGGCCCCGGATGCCGTGTCAGGCTGGCGTTGGAGTTCGAGCCGAAGCGCAGTTTCTTCACCGTGTTCGGCACCGCACACGTGCTGGGCAGGGTGGCCGATGAGACGCTCGACGGCTTCGTTCGACGTGCCCGCGAGGTGCTGAGTCCCGCGTGAACATGCGCGTCGAAGTGGTCTACGCGTTCCCCCGGACCTGTTATTCCGTCGAAGTGGGAATCGAGGAAGGGGCTACGGTTGCGGACGCGGTGCGGGCAGCCATGGCGCTGGAACCGTTCAGGTCACTGCCCGCTTCGCGTCCGCCGCCCGATGCCAACAAGGTCGGCATCTTCGGCCGCGCGGTAGCACCCGACACAAGGGTCTCCGATGGCGATCGCGTGGAGCTCTACCGCGACCTAGCGCAGGACCCAAGGGAACTGCGGAGGGAGCGAGCCGGAACAAGCTGACCGGTAGACCCGGCGCCGGCCTGGCGTGCGGGTCCGCCCGCCTACTCGGGCTTTCTGGCGGACGATGGGACCATGTCGCCCGTGATGTAGGTCAGAACGTCGTTCTTGAAGAACAGGGAGACCAGCATGCGGGATTGAAACGTGTCCGGCACGTCGATCGTATACACGTAGTCCCAGCGGTCATCGTCGAAGGTATTGCGCAGCACCGGCTCGCCCATGATGTAAGCCACCTGTTCCCGCGTGATCCCGGGTTTCAGTTGATCCACCATGGTCTGGGTGATGATGTTGCCCTGCTGTATGGCCACGCGGTGGACCCCGCAACCGTTCAGGAGAAGCGGGGCCAGCAACGTCAAACTTCCGACACTGCGGAGGAACCTGGATGACATGGCCGCATACTAAAGCGCCGTCAATGCAGAATCCACGGATCTCTTCGTTCCATCCGCCTGGCCGCTACACGCGTTCCCGCCGCCGGGAACGCGGCATCAGGACGGCTGTCCGCCGGCCAGGAGCGTCTGGGCGTACGCCCGCGTCTCGCTCGTAATCTGCTGTCCCGCCAGCATCCGCGCCAGTTCATCCACACGTTCAAGGTCGTCGAGCACTTCGATGACGGTGTCGTCGGTGGAGGTCTTCGTGACCCTCAAGTGTGCATCCCCAAGCGCAGCCACCTGGGGCGCGTGAGTCACACAGATGACCTGGGTGTGTTTCGCGAGGCGGCGCAACAGGCGCCCGAGCACGTCCGCCGTGGTGCCGCCGATGCCGACATCCGCTTCGTCGAGCACGAGACACGGCAGGTCTGAACTCGCTGCGGCCACCACGCACACCGCAAGGCTGATTCGCGCCAGCTCGCCGCCGGAAGCGATGGCCCCGAGCAGCCCCGGGGGAAACCTGGGACTCGAGGTGAACAGGAAGTCGACGGTCTCGAGCCCCCGCTCGTTTTCGGCCGGCGTGAACTCGATGGACAGGGCCGCCTGGCCGAAGCCGAGTTCTGCCAGCGCCGAAGTGACCGCCTTCTCGAAGCGCCGGGCAGCGACGGCACGTGCCTCGGAGAGATTCGCTGCCGCGTCACGGTACTTCTGTTCCCTGGCTTCGCAGGTCTCTCTCAATTCCCGGACCCGGGATTCATCGACTTCGAGCGACTGAAGTTCCGCCGCGACCTCCTTCGTGTGGGCGGCGAGTTGCGTCGCGCTGACGCGATGCTTGCGTGCGGCATCGTGTATGGCCTCGAGCCGCTCCTCGACCTCCTTCAGCGCCTCCGGATCGACCGGAACCGCTTCGAAATACGCGCGTAGCGCCGACAGGCCTTCTTCGGCCTCGATGCGCCCCGCCTCCATGTGCTGCCGGGCCGCTTTCAATGCCGAGTGATCGTCGTCGATGTCCTCGAGGTCGGCATGGATGCGCGAGAGTTGGGACAGCAACTGCTCATCGAGCGTTTCCGCGTGGGTTCCGACGACGAACTGAATGTCCGTCGCGGACGACAGGCGCTTGTGCCGCTGGGTCAGCGCCTCCACCTCCCCTTCATCCACCGCCAGTACCCCGAGTTCGTCCAGTTGGTATCGCAGCAGGTCCATGCGTTCGCGGGTCGATCGCGTCCGCTGCTCCAGTTCTTGAAGCTCCGACCGCTGGGCCTGCCAATCGGCATGGCAAACGCGCACGGTGTCCGTAATGTCGGACGGGACACCGAAGTCGTCGAGCAGTTTGAGCTGGGTGGAACGTTCCAGCAGTGAACGGTGCTGATTCTGCGCGTAAACGTCGACCAGCGGTGCGCACAGTGCCTGCAGGGCTGAGACATTGACCGGCGTGCCGTTAATGAAGGCACGCGAGCGCCCGGCAGCGGTACCGACGCGACGGACCAGGCAATGGTGGGGTTCCGTATCGTCTTCCAGGGCGCGTTCGGCGATGTACTCCCGGGCCTCGTCGCGTCCGTCCAGGTGAAATTCCGCAGTCACCTCGGTACTCGAAGCGCCGGGACGCACGGTCGTCCGGTCGGCGCGGGCGCCAAGCACGAGGCCGAGGGCGTGCAGCAATATCGATTTGCCCGCGCCTGACTCGCCGGTGATGACCGTGAGCCCCGGGCCAAACTCGATGTCGAGGCTCTCGACCAGGGCGAAGTTCCTGACCGTAAGTTGCTTCAGCATTGTCCTTGTGATCGGCACTACGTGCCGTACTACGGCGCAGTCTGCTAGAGTATCGCCGACGGGGCTGGCGCCACAAAGCGGGGAAGAGGACACGATTCTTCAGGGTGGCCCGTAGTCCCCGCAGTTATGGTTGTTTTGCAGGGAGCGGCGGCTCGGTGAGGCTCGATGAATAGCCGGGAAGATCGGTTCGCGGATCGCACGCAGCGCCTGTTCAAGCTCTTGGTCGAGCACTATCTGAACGACGGCGCGCCAGTCGCGTCGAGGCGCCTCGCCTCCCATGTCGACGTGAGTTCGGCCACGGTCCGCAGCATCATGGCGGACCTCGAAGCCCGCGGACTCATTGTTTCTCCGCATACCTCGGCGGGGAGGGTGCCGACCGACCGGGGGCTGCGCCTGTTCGTCGACAGCCTGATCTCGGTCCAGCCACTGGATACGCGAAGCGTCCGACACCTCCGCTCGGAACTGAACCCGGACCTTTCGACGGACGAACTCGTCTCAACCGCATCCGAGATGCTCTCCGAGATCACCCGTATGGCCGGCCTGGTCACGATGCCGAAGCCGGAGCCGGAACAGATCGCCCTGCGGCAGGTCGAGTTCCTGCGCCTGTCGGGCAACCGCGTGCTGGCGATCCTCGTCGTCGACGAACGCGAAGTGCAGAACCGGGTCATCCACACCGACCGGGAATACGACGAGAGCGAATTGCACCAGGCCGCCGAGTACATCAACAGGCGCTACCACGGCAAGACGTTGTCCGAAGTCCGCAGCGGATTGGTGGACGACATGCGCGCCGACCGGGACCGCCTGGACCGACTCATGCAGACCGCCATCGATGTGGCTTCGAAGACATTCGCCGAAGATCAGCGCCCGTCAAGGCCATACGTGGTCAGCGGGGAATCCAACCTCGTCGATGCGCTAACGAATACGCAGACGGTCCGTGACCTTTTCGATGCATTCGCGCAGAAGAGCGCGATCATCCACCTCCTGGACCGGTGCCTCCACACGGAGGGCATCCAGCTCTTCATCGGTGCCGAATCGGGCAACCGGATGTTCGAAGAATGCAGCCTGATCACGGCACGCTACGAGGTCAATGGCGAGGTTGCCGGCGTGCTCGGCGTGATCGGCCCGACCCGGATGGCGTACCAGAAGGTCATTCCGATCGTCGATGTAACGGCTCGGATGCTCGGCTCGGCAATGACCGCCAGCCGCGCTTGAATTCCGTCACGTCCGCCCATATAAGCCCCGCCTGACGCATTGCGAGGCATTTCCATGCCGGAACAGAACGCAGGCAACGACGCGAATCCGTCGGAGGACGAGCAGTCGGCAGCCACGGAGGACGCCGCTTCGAAGACGGCCGAATCCGAGCAGGACGAGCAGGACGAACAGGCCGTCGCCGCAGAGGCCGAGCCGCCACAGGCATCGGATGGAGATGGTGCCGACGGCGACGAGGCCGAAGAGAAAAGCCTCGAAACGCTGATAGAAGCCGTGGCGACGCTCGAGCAGGACCTCGCCGACGCGAGGGATCAGGTCCTGCGCGCGCGTGCCGAAGAAGAGAACACCCGCCGGCGCACCGCGCGGGAAGCGGAAAACGCCCGGAAATTCGCGCTTGAGAAGTTCGCCACCGAACTCCTGCCCGTCATCGACAATTTCGAGCGTGCGGTCGAAGCCGCCGACGACGATTCGGCCGTCCGCGAGGGCCTCGATCTCTCCATGAAGCTCCTCGCAGGCGTACTGGAGAAGGCCGGCATCGAGGTGGTGGATCCTATCGGCGAACCCTTCGATCCCACGTACCACGAAGCGATAGCAACCGTCGACAACCCGGACGCGGAGCCGGGATCGGTGACGGAAGTGATCCAGAAGGGCTATGTCCTGAGCGGTCGCCTGTTGCGGGCCGCCATGGTGCTCGTGGCAAAACGCGGGGCAGAGAAGGGTTGAAACGGCCCGCTAAGGGCCAATATTGAATAGTTACGGCAGTACGCAGCGCCTCGTCCGGCGCAATGAGAGGACCTGAAATGGCAAGAATCATCGGTATCGACCTCGGCACCACCAACTCGTGCGTGGCGGTCATGGACGGACAGGACCCGAGGGTCATAGAGAATTCCGAAGGGGATCGGACGACGCCTTCGATCGTCGCGTACGCCGACGGCGGCGAGATTCTCGTCGGCCAAAGCGCCAAGCGGCAGGCCGTGACCAACCCGGACAACACCCTGTTCGCGATCAAGCGATTGATCGGCAGGAACTTCAGTGACGAGGTCGTGCAGCGCGACATGGGCATGGTGCCCTACAAGATCGTCAAGGCGTCGAACAACGACGCCTGGATCGAAGCGAAGGGCGAACAGGTCGCGCCGCCCCAGGTTTCCGCAGAAGTGCTGAAGAAGATGAAGCGGACCGCCGAGGAGTACCTGGGCGAGGACGTCGCGGACGCGGTCATTACCGTGCCTGCGTATTTCAACGACTCCCAGCGCCAGGCGACGAAAGACGCGGGACGCATCGCGGGACTCGACGTCAAGCGCATCATCAACGAACCGACCGCGGCCGCTCTCGCGTATGGCATGGACAAGCAGCGCGGCGACGCCAAGATCGCGGTCTACGATCTCGGCGGCGGCACGTTCGACATTTCAATCATCGAGATCGCCGACGTGGACGGCGAGCACCAGTTCGAAGTGCTGTCGACGAACGGCGACACTTTCCTCGGGGGCGAGGATTTTGACCTGCGCGTCATCGAATTCCTCGCAAGCGAATTCAAGCAGGAAAACGGCATCGACCTGCACAACGATCCGCTCGCCCTGCAGCGGCTCAAGGAAGCCGCCGAAAAGGCCAAGATCGAACTCTCGTCGAGCCAGCAGACCGAGGTCAACCTGCCGTACATCACCGCGGACAACACCGGTCCCAAGCATCTCGTCACCAGGCTGACCCGGGCAAAGCTGGAGTCCCTGGTCGAAGAGCTGGTCGAGCGGACGATCGGACCTTGCAGAACCGCCATCAACGACGCCGGCATCTCGACCGGAGACATCGACGACGTCATCCTCGTGGGCGGTCAGACGCGCATGCCGCTGGTACAGGAGAAGGTCAATGGTTTCTTCGGCCGGGAAGCGCGCCGGGACGTGAATCCCGACGAGGCGGTGGCGATGGGCGCCGCGATCCAGGCCGCCGTTCTTTCCGGTGACGTCAAGGACGTCCTCCTGCTCGACGTCACGCCGCTATCGCTCGGCATCGAGACCCTGGGCGGCGTCATGAGCGCGCTCATCGAGAAGAACACCACCATCCCGACCAAGAAGCAGCAGGTGTTCTCGACTGCGGACGACAACCAGACCGCCGTCACCATTCACGTGTTGCAGGGCGAGCGCTCGCAGGCGGCCCAGAACAAGTCCCTCGGCCGCTTCAACCTGGAGAGCATTCCTCCGGCGCCGCGGGGCATACCGCAGATCGAGGTCAGCTTCGATATCGATGCCAATGGCATCCTGAACGTCTCCGCCAAGGACATGGCGACGAACAGGGAGCAGTCCATCGTGATCAGGGCCTCGAGCGGGTTGTCGGACGACGAGATCGAGGCCATGGTGCGCGATGCCCAGGCCCATACCGAAGAGGACAAGGTATTCGAGGAAATGGTCGGGCTGCGTAACCAGGGCGACACCCTCGTGCACGCCGCGCGGAAGATGGTGACCAACGCGGGAGACAAGGCGACCGACGAGGAAAAGGAGCAGATCGAAGCAGCTGCCAAGTCCCTCGAAGAAGCCATCCAGGGCGACGACAAGGAAGCCATCGAATCCGGCATCCAGGCCATATCGGAAGCCACCGGCGCGCTCGCGCAGAAGATGTATGCGGAGCAGGCGGAAGCGGCGGCGGGCGACGGGGGCGCGCAAGCCGGACCCTCCGCCCAGGCCCAATCCGGGGAGCACGATGACGCCGTGGATGCGGAATTCGAAGAGGTGAAGGACAGCGACCCGGAAACGCGCGAACGGGACAAGGGCGCATAATGCAGCGGGGGGCGCACCCCTGAACAAGACCATGGCCAAACGCGACTACTACGATGTCCTCGGCATCGAACGCGGATCATCTTCCGACGATGTGAAGAAGGCATACCGCCGCCTGGCCATGAAATACCATCCCGACCGCAACGAAGGGGACGCGAGCGCCGAGGAGAAGTTCAAGGAGGCGTCCGAAGCCTACGAGATCCTGAGCGACGGCGAGAAGCGCCAAGCTTACGACCGTTTCGGCCATGCCGGCGTGGATGCCAGCGGCATGGGAATGGGCGACGGGGGCAGCTTCAGCGACATTTTCAGCGATGTCTTCGGCGACATATTCGGCGCCGCCCGCGGCGGTCGACGCGCTGCCCGACGGGGCGCCGACCTGCGCTACAACCTGAGCCTGGACCTGGAACAGGCGGTGCATGGCGATACCGTCGAGATTCGCGTTCCCGTGCTCGCGACCTGCGATGACTGCGACGGCAGCGGTGCTGCGCCCGGGACCAGCCCCACTACCTGTCCGCAGTGTCAGGGCCAGGGACAGATCCGCGTTGCGCAGGGCTTTTTCTCGCTACAGCAGACCTGTCCCCAGTGTCGTGGTGCCGGAACATTCATCGCCAACCCCTGCCGCACCTGCGGCGGCGGCGGGCGCGTCGAGCGGCGCAAGACGCTGTCCGTCAACATACCTGCGGGCGTGGACGAAGGGGACCGAATCCGCCTCTCCGGCGAGGGCGAAGTTGGACCGAACAGCGGTATGCCCGGCGATCTATACGTGCAGGTATCGGTGCGCGAACACCCGATCTTCAGCCGCGATGGCATGAACCTGCTGTGCGACGTGCCGATCTCCTTCATGCAGGCGGCCCTCGGCGGCGAAATCGAGGTTCCGACCCTGGAGGGACGCATCAAGCTGCGGATTCCCGCGGAGACGCAGACCCACAAGCTGTTCCGCCTGCGCGGCAAGGGCGCGACATCCGTGCGCCGTTCCGGCACCGGCGACCTTATCTGCCGCACCGTCGTCGAGACGCCGGTGCGACTCAACGACGAGCAGAAGTCCCTGCTGCACGAATTCGGAAAGTCCCTCGATCGCAGCGGCAGCGAACACTCGCCCAAGGGGACCTCCTGGATAGAGTCGGTCAAGCACTTCTTTGACCGATTCACGAACTGAGACTGCGAGAACGATGATACGAATAGCGATTACCGGGGCTGCCGGACGCATGGGGCGCACCGTCGCCGAGGCGGTGCGCGATGCCGATGACATGGTTCTCGGCGCAGCCCTCGAACACCCGGATTCCGACGCGATCGGCGACGTGATCGACGGCGTGACCATCGCCCGCGAACCGGCTGCGGACGACTTCGATATCCTGATCGACTTCAGCGTGCCGGCAGCCACGCTCGGCGTGCTCGAAGCATGTGAGCACCATGGAAAGGGCATGGTAATCGGCACGACGGGGTTCGATGCGGATGGCACCGCCCGCATAGCCGAGGTAGCGGAGCGCATCCCCATCGTCATGACGCCGAACATGAGCGTTGGCGTGAACGTGACATTCAAGCTCATCGAAGCGGCGGCCAGGGCCCTCGGCGCGGACTCGGACATAGAGGTCTTCGAAGCCCACCACCGACACAAGATCGACGCGCCTTCCGGCACCGCCGTTCGCATCGGCGAAATCCTGGCGCGGGAGCTGAACCGGGACCTGTCGGCGGACGCCGTCTACGGCCGCGAAGGCATCACCGGCGAGCGGGACGCCCGGACCATCGGTTTCCACTCGCTGCGCGGAGGTGACATCGTGGGAGAACACACCGTCACGTTCGCCGGACCCGGGGAACGGCTGGAAATCACCCATCGCGCGCACAGCCGCATGAACTTCGCCATGGGCGCCCTTCGCGCCGCCCGCTTCGTCGCCGAG
Source organism: Gammaproteobacteria bacterium (assembly GCA_028821515.1). GTDB lineage: Bacteria > Pseudomonadota > Gammaproteobacteria > Pseudomonadales > Azotimanducaceae > VXNE01. The sequence goes on from JAPPGA010000057.1 coordinate 10,824, forward strand.
CGCGAAACGGGGCTGTTCGACGTCGCTGACGTCCTCGGCATCGCCGAGGGTATTTGAAGCTGCAATTTTGCGCCTGACCCGCCGACCCGGCGAACTTGATTGCGCGGGGAAAGACGCCTACCGTGCGTTCATGCGCCTGTTTGTCGCAATTGCGTTCCTGTTCCTCGCCGGTTGCGACAAACCATTCGGTTTCATTCCGGGGCGTGAACTCGACGGCGACGAACAGCCGCCACCGGAGGACTGGTCCGAGATCGACAGTGTCGCTACGGTGCAGCTCGAATTCCGGCCGGACAAACCCTACTCCATCAACATCTGGGCGGTCAGCATCGGCCCCGACATGTACGTCGCCACCGGTGAAGACGGCACGCGCTGGACCGAGTATCTCCAGGAGACGCCGATGGTGCGGGTAAGAGTGCAAGAGTCCATTTATCCCCTGAACGCGGTTCGAATAGTCGATGCCGCAGAGCACCAGGACGTTACCGCCGCCTTCATCGCCAAATACAATGTCGACGAGGACAGTTGGGTCGCGAGCGGCCAGGTGTTTCGCCTCGACCGGCGAACCCGGGAAATGCAAAGTGCGCCATAAGGATCGATCACCGACCAAAAGGACCACCGTCCACTTCGACCTGGCAGTCCACCGTGCACTACGTTTCAAGGCGGCGGAGACGGAGCGCAATATCTCCTCGCTTGTGAATGAAGCCGTCAGAGCGGCGCTATCGGAGGACGTTGACGACCTGGAGGCCTTCGAATTGCGCGAGAACGAACCCGACTATGCGTTCGAGGACGTTGTTCGCGACCTGAGGCGACGAAGCCAGATATAGTCCCTGCGACTCGTTCGCTCGCTGTCTCCCTACGAGGCTGAAGTTCAGGCGCGTTCCGTCCCCCGAGCCGTGCCACGTTCCGCAAGCGGATTCCGAAATGCGTCGGGGTCTTCTTCTCCTTCCCGCGGGACAAGGCAGGCGAAGTCCTTCTCGACGAGGATCTCTACGGCACCTTCGCGACCCCTAAGGGACACTTCCTCCGTGCTGGCCCAACGCAGGGCGATGGCGTGAGGGATGCTGACCGTCATCCGGCCGGCCGCAAACGCAGCGCCGATTCTCTCTCCTGAAGCCTCAAGCGCATAGGTGAACGGCTGGGGCAGAGAAGTCGTCTCAACGACGGCATCTCCACCGGCCACGGCGGACACCTCGGATTGGGTCAGCCGCAGACGAATGGAGTCTCCCTTGATGCGGAGCTTCATGATCAGGCTGCCGCATGCGGGACCACGTAGGGTCCCTCCGGGATCACCGCCACTGCCGGATCTCCTGCCCGCTCCACGCTGGCCGCTATCGCCGAGTCGACGCAGTCGATGGCCTCCACCCCGGTGCAGGCACGATCCCCCCGGTCCAGTTCGCTGAAGAGCTGGATCCGCGCGGCCCGCTGGGCCTTGAGCTGCACTTCCGTCTGCCACTCGTCTATCTCGGCGAAGCGCTTTTGCAGCAGATCGTTCAGGAAACGCTCGGGACTCTGTTCGAGGAGGCGCCGCTGGGCCGCGCGATACGCATCCGATCCGATCCCCTCGGAACAATCGGCCGCCACGATCAGCGTCGCATCGGTGTCGAGAATCCCCATGGGCGTGAGCATGCTCTTGACGGTCTGGTAGTACGTCTGGTCCAGCGGAAATCCTGCGGCGGACGTGACGACGGTCTTGAAGCGGCGCGGGAGCGAAACCCTGCAGAACCCATGCGCGAAGTCGACGGCGGCCAGGTGGCTCGCAACGATCTCACCGAAGTTGACGAATGACAGGCGGCGTCGCTCGTCGATGACCGTGTTGACGGCGTGGACCTCCCCCAGCATTCGGACGATTTCGAGCTGTTCCTCGCGCAGCGGGTTGCCCGACAGATTGCACTGCACCGCCGCCGGGTCCTCCAGGAAGCGGGCACTGTGGAAGGTTCGTATGGTGTCCTGGTGGGCGATCCCCGGGGCGATGACCTTACAGCCCCCGGAGTAGCCCGCCATGATGTGCGGCTCCACCAGGCCGGTCGCGATGCGCAGATCGGCTTCGACGAAGCGGCGATCGAGCTTCACGGGCGTTCCCCGCGTGTCCGTCTTGCCAAGATCGACGTGGGCAGCGTCATCGCGGGCGAAGTGGTTCTCGACCCTGACGTTGTCCATCACCCAGTCATCGCCCACCACCTGGCGTAGCTCGCCACCCTCGTTGGGGCGGTGCAAACCCGTCGCTACCAGGACCGTGATGCGTTCCTGCGGGACGCCCGCCCGAACGATTCCGCGAATCAGGCCTTTAAGGAACAGTGCGTTCGGCACCGGCCGGGTGACATCGCAAATGAGGATGCACGCCGACCTGCGTCCGGCCGCCAGATCGTACAGGGATGGTGCGCCCAGGGGCTCCTCGAGGGCGTGCGCCACGGCGGCCTCGGGATCCGCGATCACCGGCATCTCGGGTTTGCGCACGACCGTGACCTCGCACTCATCGGCGAGCCGCACCCGCAGTTCTCCTCGACCATAGGGCAACTGGATGATCACTTGACAACTTCCATGGAACGACCAACAGGGTTACGCATAGAGCCTTGATTCACAAGGGATCATACCCAAACGCTCCTGGGTTGATCCCAAATCCGGCCACCTTTGAATCGCGAGACCGTCCTGACCTGTCGTTGCGGTGCAGATCATGCAGGATCGCCACGACCTTCCTGTGGTGGTCCCGATAGCACCGAGCCTGGACGTCGAACTGCTCTCAGGTCGCCGTCTCACCTCGATCTGCCGCATGGCCGTCATCCCTGCGGGAACGCTATGATCGGTCCGGGTTTGGGGATTCCAGGTCAAGTGCCGACGACGTGTCGGCCGCGTCAATCCTCCGTTCCGGTTTCCCGGCGCGCGCGCTCCTGCTCAAGCCACGCACGGAGCCAGCCGCGCAGGAGTCCGCGTGCCGACACCGCTACGGTCACCTCGAACGTCAGCGTTGCGGATAGACCGAAAGCGTCGGTGGCCGTCACCGTCACCGTCGCGGTCCCTTCCCGGGCGCTATCGGACGACGTCAGCGTCAAGACTCCCCCTTCGATATGGACGCGCACTAACCCAGGATCGCTGGAGCGCGCCGTAAACACCAGGGGCTGTTCGTCTTCCGCTACGAACAACCGGGCCAATGGGATGTGTTCGGAAGCCCCCTCCACGCCGATTTCCGTTGCCGTCACCGCAGTCTGCAAGAGCTGCGGACCCTGTCTCACCGCCAAAAGGAATACGAGTGACGCGGTCGTGTTGTCGGCGGCCGTAGCTTCCACAGTGACACTCACCGTACCGCTCTCGACCGGCATCGCTCGCAGGGTGCCGTCGACCATCTCAACCACTGCGATATCCGCTCCAGGGTCGCTGGCGGTAATGCGCGAGACGTCGCCGAGCACGGCGCGAAAATAGCCGGAGGTGTCAAGCGTGACCCTGCCGCCACCGATCCGGACCAAGAGCGTGACGGAATCCAGCCGCACGTCCACGTTGCGGTCGAGCAGATCGGGTATGTGCACATTCAGGGACTGCTCGCTGAGCGGATTGGCGCTCAGTGAAACCCAGTCCCCCGCGCTGATTCCCGGGTTGTCGGTCAGCGGTCCCACATTGGAGATGCGGTTGTCGCTGAGGTCCAGACCTGCCAGTTCGTGCGCCGCGGCCAGCGGCCCGACATTCGAGATGTGGTTGGATCCGAGCCAGGCCCATGTCAGGTTCGCGGCCGCATCCAATCCCGCGAGATCGGCGATGCCGGCGTTGAACGCCTGCAATATCACCAGCCTCTTGATCGACTCCTCCGTAATCGGATCGTCCAGCCGCACCCGTGCCCCGGCTATGGCCTGCGCGATCAATGCCCGGAGCGCGGGATCCGGGATGGCGACGGCGGCGTGTCCCGCCCCCCAGACCCGTATCCCCCATGACTCCAGCTTGGGGACGTGTTCATGGACGGACGCGCTGTCGAGCGGATTGCCGTACAGATTCACACCCGGACTCGAATCCAGATCCCAGATCTCGCGCCGTACCAGCGGTGCGAGATCCGATACCTGGTTGCGCCTCAGCTCGAGCCATCGCAGGCTGGAAAGGCCAGTCAATGCGTTCAGGTCCGATACGTTGTTCCCCGCCAGATAGAGAGATTGAAGATTCGGCAAGCGGCCTAGTGCAGCGATGTTCGAGACATCGTTGCCCTCCAGGTCCAGAAGCCGAGTTTCAGTCAAGCCGCGTAACGGCTCGAGGTCCGAAATCCCGTTCCAGCCCAACCACAGGAACCTCAAGCTGCCGAAATTCGAAAGCGCCGATATGTCGTCGATGCCGAGTCCCTTCAGACCCAGAGAACTCAGGTCACCAGCGTGTGGCAGCGCCACCACGTCATCAAGCGACACGCCGGTATCGTCTACACGCAACGACCGGAGCCTCAGGCCCGCGAGCAGCGACAGGTCGACCACTTTCGTGCCGTTCAAATTGAGAGAACGGAGCTGGGTCATGTCGCTCAGCGGCGACAGATCCGAAACAGGGTTGTTGGGAATCTGCAGGGAGTTGAGCGCGGCGAGCCCTTGCACCGGGGAAAGGTCGGAAAGGCCGATACCGTCAGCGTAGAGCTGCCGCAGCATCGTCAGTCCGGCCAGGTGCGACGGGTCGGAGACAACGTGGCCCGATTGGCCCAACCACAGGGACTCCAGTTGGCGAAGCTCCGCGACCGGCGAAAGGTCTGACACCGGATTGCCTACAACGTTCAATAGACTGAGTCCGGCCAGCTCTTCGAGCGGTCTCAAGTCCGACACCCGATTGTAATTGAGATAGAGTCTTCGAAGCTGCCGCAGGTCCGACAGGGCGGTCAGACTCGCAACCTCGTTGCGCCAGAGGTTGAGCGTTTCCAGATTCTCCGCCAGTTCGAGCCCGGTCAGGTCGCGGATGCCAAGATCCTGTGCCTGTAGCTCTGCCAGGTCTGCAAGCTCCTCTGGCGAAATGGGCGCTCCCGGGGCCTTGCCGAGGGCTTTTTCGACGGCCGCCCGCAACGCGGCATCGCGGAACGGCGAAAGGTCCGCGACGTCCGTGTCCTCGTTGTCGCCGATGCCATCGCCGTCCGCGTCCTCCCACTCGTCGGGGTCGAGCGGAAACGGGTCGTCCCGGTCGGCGACGCCGTCGTTGTCGTCGTCCGGGTCGGCCAGGTCGCCGATACCGTCCCCGTCGGAGTCTACGTGCTCCGATGGATCGTTAGGCAGGTCGTCCGCCACGTCCACTATGCCGTCGCCGTCGGTGTCGCGCTTGGAGGCGCGGTGCGCCGCGACCTGGTGACGCACGAGGTCGAGGCTCAACATGGCATTGGCACCGTCGGTTTCGTCGCGCGGCACTCCACACGGCGCAGACCCGCAGTCGGCCCCGGGGTCCGAGAACACGCCACCGAGAATCCTTACGCCGTAGGACATGATCGTGCCCGAAAACTGGTCGATATAGTGACCCCTTGACCAGCGGAACGCGCCATAGGCCTCGCCCTGCAGGGCCGAGTGAGCGAGACCCAAGTTGTGCCCGAGTTCATGGGCCGTGACCGTGGCGCTCGCGTGCCCCAAGGAAACGGCAATCCCGATCCGGTAACCTTGCCAGCGTCCGCGGCCCAACCAGCCCTCGATAGTTGCGCACCCAGCCACGCCGCTCCAGCAACCCATCGGTCCGCCGTTGTGGAAGCGGAAGGCGAGATCCGCGCCGTGGCGATCCATGAGCGCGGTGCGATCGTCCGGATCAGGGACGCCCCGTTCATTGAGCACGACTTCGCTCATGCCAACGGTGCGTATCCTGATGTTCGTGCCGCTGTCGACGAACATCGCGTTCGCGAGGGTCATCACATGGTGGATGCGCGTGTATGGATACCCCCCGAAGGCCTCCCGAAAACCATCGTTGAAGAGCGCCACCACGTCGATGGTGGACTCGCCGGGCCTGGATGCAGCGCTTGACTCCGACGTTTCGGCCAGGCGTTCATTGACGTCGCTTGCGCCGTCGCCGTCCGTGTCCGTAAGTATATCGACGAACTCCACCCGGTCCGCGTTCTCCCCCGGCACCGGCCAAAGGGTCAGAAATTCACGGTGAGCCCACCTGGGCCCGTCAGGGTCCCGGGCGACCGCCTCGCGCAAGGGAATGGTGATCGGCGCGCCCTCCGTCGGCCGCCGAAAGCCGACGGTGATGGATTGACCGGTAAGCGTGGTACCGGCGGCCAGGGGCCCCAACGACGAATCCTCCAACCCAAGGTTCGCATGGTGGTAGGACGAGTCCTCGAACCCGCGTCCCACAGCCACCTCGCCGCTCTCGGTCGCGCGGAAACTCCGCACGCCGAAGCTCAGGGTCAGTTCTCCCATCCCGGACGTCGGTTCGCCCGACCAGACGGCTTGGCATGGACACGCAAAAACGATATCCCGGGGATCGCCGGCCATTGCCGGCCGCGCGCCAACCAGGGCGATCAGCCCGGCCAAGAAAAACAACAATCCGCGTGCGTCCCGCCGCCTATGCGCCACAAAGCCCTCTTGCGTCCGCGCTGGCATCATGGCTGGGCCGGACTGACGGTTGCCGGTTTTTCTAAGCCGTCGGCCAAGAAGTAGTCCGGCTCGCCGTAGTCGAACCCGGCCATGATGCTGGAGGTCGGAATGAGCCAGCCCAGTTCTGCGCCACCCACGAGTTCGTAAGACCCTAGGGCCGTGTCGATGTAGGCGAACACGTGCGCGGGTCCCACCGTGACTAGGAAGCGGCGCCGCTGGCCGTCTTTCCCCGTCACCTTCCCCGATGCGGATCGGGAGAGTCCAGGCCCGTCGTCTATCATCTCGATCCGCGGCCGATATACCGTATCCATTTGTGGGAGCGGCAGCGTCAACCGGTCACCAACGCGCCAGCCATCCGCCGCGGCCACGGCTGGCGAGACGCGCACCAGTACGCGCCCCGCCGTCGACCACTGCGCCGCATACTCGGGAAGGCGACCCACTGCGCTTTCGTCGATCGTCTCCCACAACGGCATATCCGTCGCCGCAGCGGCGTTCGGCGCCGCCGTATTGGCTGTCGGCCCGGGCTGCAGGGACAGTTCTGCCGACCCGGTTGCCGTGTCGTCCGGCGACACCCGCTCGCGCATCTCGAACAGGAGCACCGCCACTACGCCGACCATCGCTGCCACCAGCAGCAGGTATCGAGTTCGTTCAGGAATCTTCGCCATCGCACGCCTCTAACCGGACCGGTCGAAGCGGATCACGCGGTCGCACCCCACGCTCGCTTGCAGGTAGCCTCCACGTCTCCGCTATCGCTGGACGAGAGGTCCACCCGGAACGTGTCCGTTTGGATCGCTGCCGAACCGGCCGACGACACGACGCTATTGGACCAAGCGCCCTATACGTGTCGTCCAGACATACGATGCCAGAAGAACACTTGGCGTTCCGTGTCGATACCGTTACTTATCGATAAGTTAGTATGAGGATCACGTGAATTTTTGAGAAATCCACCCGGCCTTGCCATCCAGCAGCGCGAACCGGACACTTGTTGCCAGAAGCGTCACTCAGGCAAAAACGTTGCGGATGATGAAGGCGGACAGCAATGCCTGGACCGTGAAGATCGCACCAACGGCCCACGTGACCCAGCGTCTCGGACGCACGCGCGGATCAAGCTTGCGCGCCTGCAGGTACAACGTCAGGTAGCTCTGCAGCGGCAACATGAAGGCGCCGTAGGAAGCGCCGATGATGATGAGCCAGATCGGGCGCTGAAACGAAAGATAGATCAACGCACTCAGAGCCGGCATCGCGATGACGTAGCCGACGATCCATTTCCGGCGTAGCGCCAGGTTCTGGCGATCGATGAAGCCGAGCGTGACCAGCAGGTCGGGAAAGGCGCGCGAGCCGGCGCCGATGCCCGACAGCACCGTCGAGAAAAGGATGCAGAAGGCGCCGAGACTGAACAGCCAGAACGACCACGGACCCAGTACCTGTGTATACATGCTGGAGAGCACTGTGATCGTTTCGGTGCCCGATGGTCGGAGACCCAGCGGATGGAGCACTCCCGCGCCAAGGAAGAAAAACGCGAGGGTCGCGCAGGTCAGAATGGCGAGCGTCACCCAGACGTCCGTCTGGATCACCCGGATCCAGCCGCGGGCACGCTCCACCCAGCCTGGCGCGTCCCGGTCGCCCCCGATAAACGTGGGGTATCCCTTTTCGACGCACCAGTAGGTGTAGCCCGCGATCTCGCTCGCGGCGACCCCGGTGGCGCCGTACATGGCGAGCGCAAGGACCGCGTGTTCGAGGGGGAAGTCGAAAGTCAGGCCGGACAGGATGTCGTCAGTGGTGACACGGAATTCCGTCGTCTGCATGAGGAACGCCGACAGGATGGTGGTGAAGGTGAAGCTCATGACCAGCACGAGCATGACCTTCTCCAGGCGGCCGTAGGCCCCGGTGCCGAGGACCAGCATGGCTATGCCAGCGGCGATGACGGTGGCCCAGGCACCGTCGACTTGCGGCAACAGCAGCCCCAATCCCTGGCCGGCGCCGCCGATGATCCCCGCCGCGGTGAAAATGCCGGGGACGTAACCGAAGATGATGAGCCACATGGGCCAGGCGACCGGCCCCACCTTTCCCGGCACCCGGTTCAGCGCCCGCAGGTAGGTGTCGCCGCTCGTCACGACGTAGCGTGCGAGTTCCGCCTGGATGAGGGACTTTACCCAGCAGGAAAAGAGCACCCACCAGAGCAGGACGAATCCGGCCGCCGCGCCAAGGCCCGCAGTGAGCAGGATTTCGCCGGAGCCCACGATGGACCCGGAGACGACGATGCCCGGACCCAGGCTCTTGAGCCGTCCCCTGAGCGTCGTAGGCGGCGCCAGCGTTTCGCCAGCGCGAATGGTATAGGGATCGTCGCTCAAGGCGGGCGCTCGCGAAATCGGTAGCTCAGTCCCGGTTCGACCGGTCGAGCTTGTAGGTCACCACCGCCGTGGCCACCTCCTCGCCGTCTTGGCCGACAACCGATACGTCACCGACGCAAATGGTCCCGCCGCGGCGCCGCACCGTCGCAGTCGCCGACAGGTCCGTCTGGGCGGCCACGCGCAGGAAGTTGACGGTGAAGCCGATGGTCGCGCCGCGCGCATTCGCGGGCAGATCCCCATGTGACCAGAATGCCGCTGTGGCAGCGATGTCGACCAGGCCGCTGATCGCGCCTCCGTGAATGCGGCCAGCGCCCAACTGTTCCCGATAGGGCAACCGTGCGACAGCGCGATCCTCGGCCGCCTCCACCAGTTCAACGCCGAGCGTCCTGGCGAAGCTCTCCTGTACGATGGGGTTCACCCGGTCGATAGACATGCGTCGGGGTGCGGCGATCCTGCGACCGCTTCCAGCTTGAGGGATGGACTCGAAATTATGTCATAGTGACCTGGAGGAGCAGGATGGCCGCACGAGAAGAACGCCGCAGTTTCTGGACCTGGGGATACGTGTCGGACGAACCGACCGAAACCCAGCGCAGGGAGGCTGCACTGCGGGTATCCGCCCGACTCGGCCGGGAAGTGCATGTACCGCCCATTCCCGCAATCGAAGACATTACTCTTGAGAAGAGCCGAATCGAAATCCCCTCGCGGCTGTCCGGTTTCGTCCGCGCCGACCGCGCGGACAGGCTGACGCACACTTACGGCGGGCACCGCACGGAGCTCCTCGCGGCCCTTCGGGGCGAATTCCGAAACCCGCCTGACGCGGTCGCGCACCCGCGCACCGAAAGCGAACTAGAGTCCGTGCTCGAGTGGTGCGATGCGAACCGCCACACGGTTGTCCCCTACGGCGGCGGCACCTCCGTCGTTTGGGGTGTGAAGGTGCCGGATGCCACCGACGGCGCCGTCACCATCGATCTCGACAACCTGAACGCGGTGTGTGAGATCGACGACGTTTCCCGCGCGGGGAAGTTCCAGGCCGGCATCCTCGGCCCGGACCTCGAAGCGCCACTTCGGCCCCGGGGCCTGACCTTGCGCCATTTCCCGCAGAGCTTCCCCTGGTCCACCGTGGGTGGATGGGTCGCGACCCGTTCCGGTGGCCACTACGCCACCAACCACACCCATATCGACGATTTCGTGGAGTCGACGCGCATGTTGACGCCCGCAGGTTGGATGGAGACGCGCCGCCTGCCCGGCAGTGGCGCGGGCCCCAGCCCTGACCGGCTGGTGATCGGCTCGGAAGGCGCACTCGGCATCATCACCGAGTGCTGGCTGCGCCTGCAGAAGCGCCCCACGTTCCGGGCCAACGCAGGGGTACGGTTCAGCGACTGGCATACGGGCTGCGACGCGGTGCGCGCCATCGTCCAGGCGAAACTGTGGCCGGCGAACCTGCGCATCCTCGATCCGGCGGAGGCCGGCGCCAATGCCGGACTCGACGGCGAGACTGCGCTTCTCATCATCGGCTTCGAGTCGGCAGACATTCCCCAGGGCGAATACCTGAAGCACGCCGTCACCATCGCCCGTGACCATGGCGGCCTGGTCGATGATGATGAACTCTTGATCGACGATGGTGACGGCCAGGCAGGCCGCCGAGGCGGGGCGGTCGGCGCGTGGCGCAATGCGTTCATCGGCGTGAATGCCGGACTGACGAACGGTCTCGGCCTGATGTCCGACACATTCGAGACCGCGATCACGTGGGACCGCTGGCAGGAATTCGATTCAACAGTCCGCGCCCGCATGCGACGCGTGCTTGACGAAGTGCTAGGCGACGGCGCGTTCCTGTCCTGCCGTTTCACCCACGTCTACCCGGACGGTCCGGCGCCGTACTACACGTTCAACGGCGCAGCGCAACCCGGCGCAGAGAACGAGCAGTGGCAGACCATCAAGGACGAAGCCCTCGCGGCAGTCGTCGATGCGGGCGGTACTGTCACCCACCACCACGCCGTCGGACGCATGCACCGGCCCGCTTGGGACCGGCAGCGGCCGGAACTCTTCGGCGAGGCGCTGAAGGCGGTCAAACGCCGCCTGGACCCCAACGGGATACTGAACCCGGGAGTCCTCGTCGACGCCGGATAGCGGATCAGCGCACGCGCCGTCCCAGCCAGTCACGCATGGTCTCAGAGACGATTTCGCTCGCGTCCTGCTGCACGAAGTGGCCCGCGCCCGGGATCGTGACCAGGGTCAGGTCTCTTTCCACCCAATCCCAAGTGCCGTTCAGCGCGCCGGGTAAAAGCGCCTGGTCGTCGAGGCCGTGGAACATCAACACGGAACATTGCACCTTCGGAAAGGCCACAGTTTCGGCGGCTCCCGAAGTGGACGGAAAGTTCGCCTTGTAGTAGTTCAGCATCGACTCGAAGTCCGATGCTTCGAACGCTTCCACGTAGCGCGCCCGGGCGGACTCGTCCGTCACCCACCCAGCCAGTCCTTCGGCGGTCAAGGCATGGTGCGCGTCGGGCTTCTGAAACGTGTAGGCATAGGCGCTGCTTTGTTGCTGGTCCGGATTCGTCGCCAGCTCCCGTCTCAGGCCCGCCGGATGCGGCAGGTTCAGGATCACCAGCGCGGACACCAGTTCCGGGCGCGACATGGCCAAGCTCCACGCAATCGCGCCGCCCCAGTCGTGGCCGGCAACGACCGCGGACTCCTCACCTTCCGCTGCGATTACTGCGGCGATGTCGGCGACCAAGAGTGGCATCGCGTAGTTGTCGACACCCTTCGGCTTGTCGCTCCCGTTGTATCCACGCAGATCCACCGCAGCGAGCCGGTAGGTGCTCTCGAGCGCGGTGATCTGCTCGCGCCACGAGTACCAGAAGTCGGGAAAGCCGTGGACCATGACCACGAGGGGTCCCGTGCCTGCCACGACGTAGTGGATCCTGACGCCTTCGTTCTCGGCGTAACGATGTTCGACCCGGTCCATCACGTCGGCATGGCCATGCGCGCACGCCAACGCAAGTGCCAAGGCCGCGAAGTGCTTTCGATGCGCATGCCTGTCCTCGTTCATTGCGCGGCGAATATACCTGCTTCCCCGGCGCTTCGTGTATTTTCACGGCGACATTGAATGCTCCCAGCTAACTACGGATGACCCACGCTCGGCTCATCGTCGATCTCGACGCGCTCGCAGCGAACTACCGCAAGTTTCGCGACAGCGCCTCGGGAGGTTGCGCCGCTGTCGTCAAGGCGAACGCGTACGGCCTGGGCGTGGAGCCCGTGGCGCGCCGGCTGGCCGCCGAGGGATGCCGGCAGTTCTTCGTCGCGACGGACGCGGAAGGACGCGAACTGCGACGCAACCTGCCCGATGCCGGGACCTTCGACATATTCGTGTTTTCGGGCGTCGTCGAAGGCAGGGGCCTGATACCGGTCGTCAACCACCCCGACCAGATGCGAACCGGGCCGATCGCCCTGCACGTGGACACCGGCATGCACCGGCTGGGATTCGATGGTCTGGACGCCGAAAGGATTCCCGCGGACACCGAAGTCAGGCTCCTGATGACACACCTCGCCTGCGCGGACACGCCGGATCATCCGTTGAACGAAGCGCAGCTCGAGCGCTTCGAGGCGTTCGCCGCGCGATTCCCCGGCGTTCCCAAAAGCATCGCGAACTCCGCTGCGATTCTCACCGGCGTGGAGGGAATCGGGCGTCCCGGCATCGGTCTCTACGGTGGCAATCCCTTTGCCGCGCAGGAGAACCCGATGCGCTGCGTCGCGACTCTCGAAGGCGAGGTGCTGCAGGTGAGACAGGTCAGGGCCGGCGCGTCGGTCGGCTACGGCGCGTCTCATGTGACCAAGCGCGACACGACGCTCGCAGTGGTCGGCATCGGCTATGCGGACGGATTGCCGCGGGCCCTTTCCAATCGTGGACAGTCCGCCTTCAGGACGATCAGGGCGCCGATCATCGGGCGCGTATCCATGGACCTGACCCTGGTGGACGTGACCGACCTGCCGTTGGTTGCGCCCGGCGACTGGATCGAGTTCTTCGGAAACAGCGTGGGCATCGACGAAGTCGCCGCCTGGGCAGACACGATCAGTTACGAGATCCTGACCGGCGTCGGCAACAGGGTCTCGAGAATGTACGTGCCCTGACCGCGCTCCCCCGTATATGATCCGCCCTCACGTATTGATCGGGGAAGGATCACCATGGCCGAAGTGAACAGGAACGGTGTCGTCAGCGGCCAGGTCGCCGTAGTCACGGGCGCGAGCCGGGGTATCGGCGAGGCGATCGCCAAGCGCCTCGCCATGGAGGGGGCGAAAGTGATCGTGTCCGCGCGCACCGTTGAGGCGTCGGACCATTTCCTTCCCGGAACCATCAAGCAGTGCGCCCAGGACATCGTGGACGCCGGCGGAGAGGCGGCCCCCGTGCGCTGCAACCTGGCGGACCCCGACGACCGCCGCAATCTCATCGAGGAGACGGAGCGACTGTTCGGCCCCGTGGACATCCTCGTCAACAACGCGGCGGTGACATGGTTCATTCCGATCGTCGACTTCACGGAAAAGCGCTACCGCACCATGATGGACGTCCAGGTCTACGCCGCGCTCGAGCTCGCACAGATGATCCTCCCCGGCATGATCGAACGCGGCAGGGGGTGGATTCTGAACATCTCCTCACACGCTGCGCTGCATCCCGACGCGAAGGCCGGCGGCGGACACGGCGGCACCGTCTACGGGATGTGCAAAGCGGCGCTGGAGCGATTCACTACCGGCCTGGCGCAGGAACTCTATGGCAAGGGCATCGGCGTCAACGTCATCTCGCCCGGCCTGGTCGCCACACCCGGAGTCGTGCACCACAAACTCATCAACGACACGAACCGGGATCGCGTGACCCCGGTGGAACACATGGCCGAGGCATGCCTGCGCCTCTGCCACGGCGACCCGGCCGAGATCACCGGCCGCATCGACTATGCCGACCAGGTCATGGAGGAATTCCGACTCGAACCCGCCGAGCTGGTCTGACCCGGTGGCCACGACGGAACTGTGATCAACAACCCGATCATAGGTGGACACTTCGGCAACGGCGCACCGGGTGTCAGCTCCCTGTACAATCATCTGTTGCGGTAGCCGTGTCCAAAAGGATGACGCCGACCGGTTACGCTAGTTGGCATTGGAGTTGTGGCAGCGACCGAATGACATGAACGCAAGCCATGATTGGCTGGGCGCACGCCCAGAGGACGTTGCGAGGAGTCTGGTCGATCTCGCCCAATCCTCCGATCTGTTGTCAAATGACCGGCAACTCGTGGACAAGTACGCGCAGAAATGGGTTGGGGTTTGCGCCGGCGAAGTGAAAGCGGCTGAGGATGACCTGGATTCTCTGCTAAGGGTATTGGACAGCCGGGGAGTGTCTCGGTCCGAGACGGTTGTCCGATTCATCGAAAGAGAGCAGAGGACGCTAATACTCTAATCATGCTGCACGGCAGGTTCGGCGAGTCGTCGGGCTGACCTTACATCTCCGCGAGGGTCTTTATCCCGAGGCTTGGACTGGCCGGCAACGTCTCGTTCATATTCGATACGGGTGCCGATAGTTCGGTTCTGATGCCAGCGGACGCACTGACGCTTGGAGTCGATTACAGCCAGTTGTCCAACCCCTTCGAGTCGTTCGGCATTGGAGGATCGGCACCAACCTATGTGGAGCGCGCACGCGTAGCTTTCGCCGATGTGAACGAACACCTTCTCTACGGCTACGACATCGAACTGCTAGTCCACCATCCGACGGATGATGCGATGCGGGTGTCGTCTCTCCTGGGCAGGAACATTATTGACCGTTGGCGCGTCACCTACGACAAGTCGGTTCCCGAGCTGGTGGCGGAAGTTGTATCGAGCGACGCGGAGTTCTTTGCGTAGCAGTTTTGTGGATTCGGGCTTCGCCGCCATGGAGACGCGCCGGTACAACTAAGCTGGCACTGGGGCTAAACTCTCGCGCTCTCGATGCGCGAGACACGCAGTTTGTGTCACGCGCTACGTAGACGAGGCGCAATCCGTCAGCAAATAAGGATTTTCTCCCTTGAAGCCTGGTTCCCTGCACAACGAGTTCCCGCCCGGATCCATCGAGGCGAAGGATCTCGAACACCTGCTGCATCCCAACACCAACCTTGCCGCCCACCAGGCGCAAGGCCCGGTCGTGCATGCCCGGGCCAAGGGCGTTTACCTGTGGGACAACCATGGCAAGCAGTACCTGGAGGGCATGGCGGGCCTTTGGTGCACGGCCATCGGGTACGGCGAAGAGGAACTCGCCCGCGTCGCCGAAGAGCAGATCAGGAAACTCTCCTTCTCGCAGTTGTTCGCGGGCAAGACCCACGAGCCGAGCGTGCTGCTGGCGGAGAAGCTCAAGTCGATGATGCCGTTCGACGCCGGACGGGTCTTCTACGGGCTGTCCGGCTCTGACGCCAACGACACGCAGATCAAGCTCATGTGGTACTACCACAACCTCATCGGCAAACCGGAAAAGAAGAAGCTCATCTCGCATCTCGGCGGCTATCACGGGCTGACCGTCGCCAGCGGCAGCCTGACGGGCCTGCCGCCCTTTCATGTGCACTTCGACCTGCCGATACCCGGCATCCTGCACACCGGCCACCCGCACTACTATCGCCACGCGCACGAAGGCGAATCGGAGGACGCTTTCACCACGCGTCTCGCGAAGTCGCTCGACGACCTCATCGTGGCGGAAGGCCCCGAGACCGTGGCCGCGTTCATCGCCGAGCCGATCCTCGGTGTCGCCGGCGTGATCGTCCCGCCGGACGGCTACTACGACAAGGTCCAGGCCGTACTCGAGAAACACGGCGTGCTGTTCATCGACGACGAAGTGATCTGTGGATTCGGACGCACGGGCAATCCGTTCGGCGCCCAGACAATGGGCATCCGGCCCGACACCATGACCGTCGCCAAGGCGCTGTCGTCCGCGTACCTGCCCATTTCCGCGGTCATCATTCCCGAGTCCATGTACGAACCGCTCGCTGCGGCCAGCAAGGACGTGGGCATCTTCGCCCATGGCTTCACTTACTCCGGGCACCCGGTCTGTGCCGCAGTCGCCCTCAAGAACCTCGAACTCATGGAAGAACGCGGGATCTTTGCCCACGCGGCCAGGGTCGGCGAGACGTTCCAGGCGCGGCTGGCCGAACTCGCGGCACATCCCGTCGTGGGAGAGGCGCGCGGCAAGGGTCTGATGGGTGCGGTCGAAATGGTCGCGGACAAGGAGACGAAACAGCCTTTCGATGCCGGGCTGGGGATCGGGCCCTACTGCATGCAGCGGGCCATGGATCATGGGCTCATCGTGCGGGGTCTCGGCGACTCGGTCGCCATCTGTCCGCCGCTCATCATCACCGACGCGCAGGTCCACGAACTCTTCGACAAGCTCGGCAAGGCGCTGGACGAGACGTTCGAGTACGCCCGCAAGGGCGGGTAGCGTACTCCGAGCACTTCCGATTCACCGCGCCGCCAGGTGCGGACAACCAAGGGGAAACAGGATGAAATTTGGCGTTCAGGTAAACGTGTATCGCGTCTCCCGGGATCAGGTGCTCGTATCGGCACAGGCAATGGAAGCGGGCGGCTGGGACAGCATCTGGTTCGCCGACCACTTCATTCCGCCGCGTTGTACCCACGAGGAGGAAGCGCTGACGGCCTTCGAGGGCCTGTCCGCGATCGCCTTCGTCGCCGGCATGACGAAGAAGCTCAGGCTCGGGAACCTGGTAGTGGGCAACACCTACCGCAATCCGGCGCTGCTGGCCAAGATCGCCGGCACCATTGACACCCTGAGCGAAGGCCGATTCACCCTCGCCGTCGGCGCGGGCTGGTACCAGCGCGAACACGAGGCCTACGGCTGGACGTTCCCTTCCATGAAGGAGCGCCAGGACCGTTTCGAGGAAGCCTGCGAACTCATCCGGCTGCTGATCCGCTCGAAGGACCCCGTCAGCTTCAGCGGCACGTACTACCGGATCGACTCGGCCCGCCTGTCACCCGGTTCCTACGGGGAACCGATCCCCATCATGGTCGGCGGGACGGGTCCGAAACGCACGCTGCGGACGCTCGCAAAGTTCGGCGACGTCATGAATCTCGACGGCTGGGCCGGCGGCGGCATGGCATTGGACTACTACCGGTACAAGGCCGGAATCCTCGAGCAGCACTGCGAGGACGTCGGCCGAGACCCCGCGGAGATCCGCCGGACGCTGCTCATGCCCTGCCTCCTCAGCGAAGACAAGGCGCGAACCGAGGAGTTCATTAGCCGTTTCGGCCCCGGCACCGTCGCCGGGGGAACGCAGTACGTCATCGATCGGATCGGGGAGTTCGAAGACGCCGGTGTCGCCGAAATCATGTTCGGCGCCCTGCCGTCGGGCAACCTCGGGCTGCTGCAGAGATTCGACGAAGAGATCCTCTCGGCCTTCCGGTAGTCCGGTCAGGCGGTCAGCCTCGGGTCGTACCACCCCCCACCGCCAACGCCTTCTCGGCAACCGACGCAAAAAAGCTCGCGCCGTAGGGGATCGCGGCGTCATTGAAGTCGTACTCCGGATTGTGAACCGGAGTAGAGTCGCCGTTGCCGAGGATCACGTAGCAACCAGGCACTTCGTTCAGCATGTAGGAAAAATCCTCGGAACCGGTGCCCGCAGGCAGGCGCCGACGCACGTTGCCGCTGCCCACCAGTTCGTCGCATACCTCGGCAGCCAGCCGCGCCGCCACCGGATCGTTGACGACGGATTCGTACGTGGGGCGGAAGTCCACCTCGGCGGTGGCGCCATGCGCCCGCGCAATGCCATCCGCCAGTTCCCGCGTGCGTGCTTCGACGAGTTCCATGACATCCATCGAGAATGCCCGCGTAGTCCCTGCGAGCCGCGCAGTCGCGGGAATGACGTTGTAGGCGTCGCCAGCATGGATCTGCGTCACCGACACGACGGCGGTCTCCGTCGGCCGCACGTTGCGCGCCACGATCGACTGCAGGGCCAGGGCAAGTTCCGCCCCGATCACGACCGGATCCACCGCCGTGTGGGGGAACGCGCCATGGCCCCCGACGCCGGCGATCTCGATGTCGAAGTACGCCCCCGCGGCAGTTACCGTCCCGGGCACGGCACCGAAGCGGCCTACCGGCATGCCCGGGGCGTTGTGCATCCCGAACAGCCGGTCGCAGGGAAACTGCTGGAACAGGCCGTCCTCGACCATGGCGCGGGCACCGCCGATCCCCTCCTCGGCGGGCTGGAAGATGAAGACCACCTGGCCGCGGAAGTTCCGCGTTGCCGCGAGGTATTCGGCTGCGCCGAGCAGCATCACGGTATGTCCGTCGTGGCCGCAGGCGTGCATGCAGCCTTCGTGGTTCGAGCGGTGCGGGAACGTGTTCGCCTCCGTGATGGGCAGGGCATCCATATCCGCCCGCAAGCCGACGGAACTGGTCTCGTTGCCCTCCCGCAACACGCCCACGACACCGGTCTTGCCTATGCCACGATGCACCTCGACGCCGAACGCCCGCAGTTTCTCCGCCACGAAGTCGGAGGTGCGCCGCTCCTCGAAACCGAGTTCCGGATGCGCGTGGATGTCACGGCGCCAACGCGCCAGCGTGTCGTGCCTCGCCACGATGTCTTCAATGAGCGGCATGTTTCTTCCTCTGACGGGAGTCGATCGGGGTTCGCCCGTTCACATCGGCGCCATGGTAACCCCTTAAAGCGCGACGGGAACTGCCGGCGCACCGATCAAGTATGCTTTGGTACCTGGACCAGAGGACACGAAATGCGCTACGAAATCATCTCGGCCGATTGCCACATCGACCTGCCCTGGCTCCCGGAGGATCTCTTCATTAGCACCGCCCGGCCCGCGCTGCGCGATCGGATGCCCTATGTCGAAGAAAGGGATGACGGCCGCTTTTGGGTGAGCAGGAGCGGCGCGCAGTTCGGACTGCAGAACGGCATGGGCTCGGCGGGACGCGTCTACGTGCCAGGTCAGATTCACCGCTCCGACCGCATGGCGGAACAAGGCCTCTACAGCGACGGCGCGAAAGGTATCCCGAGGCTCACCGATCCGGCGCTCCGCGTGCGGGACCAGGATCTCGACGGCATTCAGGGGGAAGTGATCTACGGCATCCTCGGCACGGCAAATCGCCTGAACGACGACGAAGCCGCAACCGAGGTCATGCGCATCTACAACGACTGGATGGCGGACTTCTGCGACGCGAAACCGGAACGCTTCGCGGGAATCGCGAGCATTCCGAGCCACGATGTCGGGATCGCCTGCGACGAGGTGCGCCGGGTCGCCGAACGCGGCGCACTGCGCGGCATCGAGGTGGCGGCCACGTACGACATGACGCCGCTGTTCCACCCCTCCTGGGAGCCCCTGTGGGCACTGACGGAGGAGGCCGGTCTTCCGCTGCACTATCACACCATCGGCGGCGGGCGCCGCTATGACCTCGACGCCCTCGCTCCGCTGCAACGGCGACAGGCTTTCGCCGTGACCATCACGAGTTTCCAGTTGGCCATGTCGAAGATCGTCATGGAGATCATCTACGGGGGCGTGCTCGAAGCGCATCCGGGGTTGAAAGTCGTCGTCGGCGAGAGCGGCATCGGGTGGATCCCCTACATCCTGGAACACATGGATCTCGAGTGGGAAGACCAGTTCAAGGACCTCACGCTCACCATGAAGCCTTCCGAGTACTGGCGCCGCCAGTGCCACGCCACTTACCAGTCGGACCCCATCGGCATTCGCCTGCTCGACATCCTGGGCGAAGACAACGTGATGTGGGGCAGCGACTTTCCGCATCCGGACGGCGTGTGGCCGGATTCCAGGGAGTTCATCGCGCGCGAGCTCGGCGGCGTGTCCGATACGTTGCGGCGCAAGATCACCTGCGAGAACGCCGGCCGGCTGTACGGTTTCTTTGACTAGGGTTTCTCGCAGCGACGTTGGCGTGCGCTGACGCGCCGCGTGAGCCTGGGCGCGCGAAAAACACGGGGCTCCCGACTTGGTGCATCTTCCGGCGCGCGCTGCTAATGTTCGTCGTCCCGCGCCCGTAGCTCAGCTGGATAGAGCGTTGGCCTCCGAAGCCAAAGGCCACAGGTTCGAATCCTGTCGGGCGCGCCACAGCTCAAGACGGGCCTGAACCGGCTGTCGGAGTTGTCGGCCGAGCGACGTTTGCCGCCCCCCACGGCACATGCTACGGTCATTCGATGGCAACACCACATCACCTCGCCGACGCCAGCCCACTCGGTGCATGTTCGTACCCGACCGAAACCGACTATCTGCGGCTCACCGACAGCTGCAACCGCCTGTTAGAGTTCGCGGACGGTCGCATTGAGGAGCTTCGCGAGCCTACCGACTCGCACCAATCCATCCTCGCTCTGTTGTTCAGCCTGTTCGATCAATACGTACGAAACGAGCGCGGCATCGCGCTCTTCGCGCCGTTGCGGATCCGAATCCGGGAGGGCCGATACCGCGAGCCCGACCTGTTGCTGCTCCGGGATGCGAAAGATCCGCGGCGTCAGGATCGCTATTGGCTCGGTGCCGACCTGGTGGTCGAAGTCGTCAGCCCGGACGATCCGGAGCGCGATTACCGGCAGAAGCGCGACGACTATGCGGATCTGGGAATACCCGAATACTGGATCGTCGATCCCCAGGCCGCCGCTATTACGGTCCTCACGCTCGATGGCGACAGATATGTCGACCACGGCGTCTTTAGGACAGGTGATGTCGCCTCGTCCGCCACGCTACGTGGTTTTCGCGCCCCGGTCTCCGACATACTCAGCCCGGCTCGCGGGAGTGGCCGATGATCACATCGACTTCGTCGACCGGACGCGAGCATAATGCCCACAGTTCCCGGAGGCTCTCATGAAATTCCGACCTCGACTCGCCAAGTGCGCTGGCGTCCTGGCCTGCGGAATTCTCACCGCAAGCTGCCTGGCCGCGGACGTCGGCGATACGGCTCCCGACTTTCGCCTGCCGGGTTCAGACGGCCAACACCACGCGCTGACCGACTACCGGGGCAAGTTCGTCGTCATCGCCTTTTTTCCGAAAGCCTTCACCGGCGGCTGAACCGCGCAGTGCAAGGCGCTGCGTGACAGCGCCGCAGAGATCGAAGCGTTCGATGTCGCGTACTTCATGGCGAGCGTCGACGAGGCGGAAACCAACAAGGCGTTCGCCGAGGAGCATGGGGCGAGTTTTCCCATCCTGTCGGACGCGGATCGCACAGTCTCCACCGCCTACGGCGTGCTGTCCGAACGCGGGTTCGCGAATCGATGGACCTTTTTCATCGATCCGAATGGGGTCATAGCCCGGGTCGATCGCGAAGTCGATGCGCGCACCGCCGGCGCCGACCTGGTGGAACACCTCGAGGCGCTGGGCGTACCGCCGGCAGAAGACTGACCCGGAACCTCAGACCGGCCTGACGACGACGGGGTACGAAACCCGGCTTAAGGGTCCGTCTTGTCGCGGTACTCGCACAGATCCTCTATCACGCAGGCTCCGCACCGCGGCTTGCGCGCGATGCATACGTAGCGTCCATGCAGGATCAGCCAGTGGTGCGCGTCGCGCTTGAATTCGTTCGGCGTGAATCGGAGCAGCTTGTCTTCCACCTGCCGGGGCGTCTTGCCCGGCGCGAGCTTCGTCCGGTTGGCCACCCGAAAGATGTGCGTGTCGACCGCGATGGTGGGTTCCCCGAAGGCCGTGTTGAGAACGACATTGGCGGTCTTGCGGCCAACGCCCGGTAACGCTTCCAGTGCGGCGCGCTCCCGCGGAACCTCACCGCCGTGGAGCGAGATAAGCGTTTCACAGGTCTTCAGGATATTGGCCGCCTTGGTGTTGAACAGGCCGATGGACTTGATGTGCTCCTTCAGCCTCGAGAGACCGAGCTCCAGCATCGCCTGCGGCGTCCCCGCTTCGGCGAAGAGCTTTTTCGTAGCGAGATTGACGCTGACGTCCGTCGCCTGCGCCGACAGGATAACGGAAACCAGGAGTTGGAAAGGCGACCGGTATTTCAGTTCGGTGGTCGGCGCCGGGTTCTCGGCTTGAAGGCGGAGGTAGATTTCGCGCCTCTTGTCGTTATTCATGCGCCGTTGATGTCTCCCCAGGCGAACAGGTGCCAGAACGGCCGGAGATCGCCAGGTCGATGGACTTATCCCGCTTCGGGATCGAGAAAATCCCCGACATCGGAAACGGGTCCGGACACATAGGTCCCCGTATCGTTGTCCGCGTCGATGAACGGGCCCGTATCGATCACGCCGCCATCGATCCGCGGGCCGTCATCGGAGTCCGGCAAAACGCGGTCCGCGACAGCCGCATTCTCAATGGACGCGCTCGGTGTCGGCGCGGCCACTGGCAACAGCCGGTCGGGCACGGGTTCAATGTAATCCTCCGGAAGGTGGACATCACCACCCGCCATGGGGACTACGTCTACAGCCCCACTATCCGGCTCGTCCCACAATACGAATACGCCTGCTCCCAGGACGAGAATCAATACGGCGGTAATCGCGGCCGCGCGTACCGCCTTTAGCGGGGTCGCCGCATCAGTCATCCGCCATCACGTCTATGCGTGAGACGAAGCAGTGGCCGTTATGCTTCTTGGTGTCGTCCACCCAGACGCGCACTTCCCGCCCCGTGACGAATGCCAACTGCGCCGAGTCGTACATGCGCAACGCGTTGGACTTGCTTGTGTGGGTACCGGTGCAACTGAAAGTCACCCACTTGCTCGTCGGGCAATCGAGTCCCTCTTCCGAGGGCGATACGCTGAGCGCGACCATGCAGCCCCCGAACCTGTCGTCGGCCACAGTCAGCGTCCGCCGAACTTCCGCCTCAACTTCCGCTGTCGCTGCCTGTACGGGCACTGTCAGCAATACGGACGCAGTCAATGCGGCCACCGTGAACCTGATTGATCTTCCAATGCTCACCAGACGTCCTCCGTCGATTCGACGATCCGGGTTGGATCGCCTCTTGACAAGCCTGTTCGAGAATACATCCCGCAACCGATTCGGTCCACGCCAATATCTGCGACCCGCCACCATGCCAAGGTACCCCCCGGAGCTTCGCCAACGGCGATTGGCTGCACAATGTTCGGTCGCGATATGATTCCCGGGTCCGGCCCGAACCGGGTTCAGTCGGAGCACATTTCAATGGTGCGGGACGGTTACCAATCAGCTTTCGCAGAGGTACGTATATGGTTCGCCCCGCTTTGCCAAGTGAAGGGAAGAAGACAGCAGGTTCAGTTGCTCACGTATATCCGGCCTCTGATTCGGGAGTCCTCGAACTCCCGGGCCCCGATGGATTCCGCACACGCCCGCCTCATCGCCTCCGCGGTCTCGAAGACCCGGGTACCTCCTCAGGCTCCTGGCGTGCCGGTCCGACCTGTCTGCCATCACTGCCACTTCACTTTGCGCAACTTGTGATCCTTTCGCTACCGCCGGTGTTCGACCGGCCCGGTCGGACCCGGGCCGGAGATGGCCGGAAGCTTGCTTTCGGCCATCGACACCTCCGACGTCGCCGGCGTCGGCGGTCGGCGAAGCTCCGGTATCTTGCGAGGGAAACCCTCGCGCTCCCGGAGCTGAAGGCTCCCTGGTCCCACTTAACAGAATGCCGTGTCCGCATGACCGCATGAGTCTCGAGGCAACAAAGTGATCCTGATCGAAAACCATTACTGGCGTTACGCCTTTTACCGGGCGTATTTCAACCTTATCGGCGAAGCTTCCCGGTACTACCTGGGTTGGTTGTGGTGGTTCCTGGAACCCGTCGCGATGACGGGCGTCTTTTATTTGGTCTTCACTTACATCCGGCCGTCAGGCATGGAGAACTTCTCCCTGTTCATCCTGACCGGCGTCACCATGTGGCTGTGGTTTTCGAATGGTGTGGCAAATTCGACGGCCAGCCTGTTCGTTGGCAGGAGCATCATTTCGAACATGCGCCTGCCCAAGTTGATGTTTCCGCTCGTCAGCGTCGCATCCGCCACGCTGAAGCAGGGGTTTGTCTTCCTGATCGTCCTCACCGTCATGGGCTTTGCGATTGGCCCGTCGCCGGCATGGTTCTATCTACCCGTCCTCGCGCTCGCCCAGTTTTGCCTCATCCTGGCGGTCGCATCGATCGTGTCAATCGTCTGCTGCTACGTGCGGGATCTTCGCTTTGTCGTCAGCTCAGGACTTACGTTGCTGATGTTCTGCTCCGGGCTTTTCTTTCCCATCGATAGCATGCCCGTCGAGTGGCAACCCTACTTCCGGCTGAATCCGATGGCGGTGATGCTGGAGCAGTACCGTCTCGTGCTGCTGTACCAGACCGCTGCGAACCTTGCCTGGTGCCTCAAGGTGATCGCGGGCAGCGTGTTGGCGCTTTACCTGATCAAGCGGGCCTTCGAATGGATGGACCTGACACTCACCCGACGCGTGATGGACTCATGAGAACGCAAGCGACAGGGGTTGATCAAAGGCGACGCAGGAACACCCGGCCGACGAATGGATCCTCTTCAAAGTACTTCGCCATGCCACGTCCTTCGACCTGGTAGAAGCACTCAAAGGGTCTGCCGATCGTCGCCTTCTCGACGAACCTGTCGATGTTGATGAAACGCCGATAGTGTGATCCAAAGCGCTTGTAGCCCTTCGCGTCCTTTTCGGTCCGGAACTCGAAGAAGCACCTGGCTCCGGAACGCAGGGACTGCGAAAGTGCTCCCAATACGAGGTCTTCTTCCTCTTCGGATACTGCGTGGAAAAAAAAGCGGGCGTAGATCGTCACGTGATTCCGCCTCGCATCTCCTGCCTGGATGGCAGCCTCTTCCATTCGATTCAGTATATCGACAAGCGTGTGCGGCGCCCCAACGTCCACCTGTTTGAATTCGATGTCGTCGACTTGCTTCTCCAGCACGCGCGCCTGGTTGTCGTCGATTGCCTTGCCGGAAACGTCCAGACCGATAACACTGTGTCCCAGTTGCGCGAAGAAGACCGAATCGCGCCCATTGCCACAGCCGAGATCGACGACATAACCCGGCTCCGTCAACTCGATCGCCACCGCCGCGGCAAAGGCGGAGGGAAGTGTCGTATGCGCATACGCGTAGAAACGTGACCAATAGTCCTTGATTTCGGTATGCGTCGACTCGTCGCCAATAGGAATCGCGTTGAGTTCATTCATCTTGGCACGGACCTCCGGGGTCACCCGCCATTGGAAGCTGGGATCCGGAACGCGCCATCCAGGCCCGTAGATCAGCTCCAGCAGTGCCTCGGAGTCGTTCGGGACCCAGACCTGACGGCCCTTGAACTCACGTTCCGCCAGCGGATAGATCTGGTTTCGCGAGAACGTTCCACCTGCGTTGTACATGAACAGATTCTCACCCTCCATCCATGCCATGAAGACATCGAGCGATGTCCCCTGAAGCCCCCAGTGGAACTGCGCGCTACTGTCGAACTGGACTCGCTGACCGATGTCGGTCAACGTCTTTATGATCCGGCGGAACTCCCCGGCCGCCGCGTCGAGTCCCTGTTCATCAGCCAAAAAACAGACATCGACGTCGTCGTCATGTGGAATGAAGTCGTTGTTGCGTATGCAACCCAGTAAGGTGCCATAACAAATGAACAGCTTCTTCGAGAATTGGGCTTCGAAGATCCTGTTACTTTCGTCCAGCGCCAGAAAGATCTTCTCGTCAACGTTTCTGTTCTTGAGAGGCCGGATTATCTGTCCGTACTTCGGATTGATTATGTAATCGCCCTGCAGCATCTCGGCGAGTTTCCCGATGTCCTGACCGTGCGGATTGTCGATGCGGGAGTCACGGCCTTTCAGCATGGGTAGCGCTTCACCACTTGAGGCCACGACTTCGACCTGGGCTCGATGCGGTAGCAACCCGAAGAGTTCCGGAGAGATGGGAAACCGGAACCCGGCTAAAGGTCGGTCCAGCGCCTTCTCGATATCGTTTCTCGGTATATCGGCCCGAACCCTGCCCAACGAGAGCCCTTCAACCCTCACATCGACTTCGACCGGGCCTTCAACTTCGTCATCCACGCACCAGCCGGCAATGAACCAGCGCGAAATCCTCTCGATGTATCCCCTGGTCGCCATGCTAAAGCTGGCCTCCCTTCGAATCAGTGAATGTGACCCTTGGCGCGCAAGTATTCATCAAGCGCTGCCTGCCATGCAGGCAATGGACCAATGGCTCGCGAGGTCTTCGTGTTGTCCAGCACGCTGTAACGGGGACGTGCCGCACGCGTCGGAAACTCTTCGCTGGTACAGGGCGACACCGTGGAGTCTATTCGAGCTCGCGCGACGATCTCGCGGGCGAAATCGAACCAGCTCGCGGCGCCGTCATTGACCACGTGGTAAAGGCCAGGCGCGCAGTCCTCCACCAGGATGCGGATGATGACCCGCGCAACGTCGGCGGTAGAGGTCGGTGACATGGTCTGGTCGTACACCACCCGAAGCTCACCTTTCTCGGTGCCCACGCGGATCATTGTCTCGACGAAATTCCCGCCCTTTCCGCTGGCGCCGGCAACGCCGAACAGCGAAGCGACCCGGAGGATGACGAGGTCGTCGAGAACGAGGTTCGCCAGTGTTTCACCCAAGGCCTTGGACGCACCGTAGACGTTGACCGGCGCGACCGGATCATCCTCCATCAGGGGATCGGCGCGTCCTGCATCGCCGCCGAACACGTAATCGGTACTGATATGAATGAGCCGCGCCCTCTGACTGGCGCACACCTCGGCCAGCGTCTTCACTGCGTGGGCATTGACGGCGACAGCCAGGGTCGCATTATCCTCGACCTCATCCGTCCTGTGATACCCCGTACAGTTGATCAGTGCGTCAAAGTCAATGCCTTCCAACCGCCGCTCGATCGCATCCGTCGACGCGACATCCAAACGGTCGCGCCCCAACGCCAGAAGTTCGAAAGGCGCACCGGTCTTCTCGTGCCAACGCTGAATATCGGACCCCAGTTGGCCATTCGGCCCCAACAGCACGACTCTCATGTCAGTGAGACCAAGCCACGCGTTTCGTCCGGTACCTGGTCAACCTGGTACCCGAAATGTCGAGGGATCCGCTCCGCATGCACTTCCTTTCTTCGTTCTGTCCGTTCGGCTAACGCCACTCGAAACGATAGTTCATGTCCCGAACCACGTTACCGATCACGCGTTCGATCGCATGCGCCCACTGGGCATCAAGGTGGAACCCCAGCGGCGTGTCGTCTCCCTTTTCGAAAGGCAGATTCTTGCAACCTTCGAAAACCCTCTGCAGTACCTCCCTGCGCAGGTACATCATCGTACCGGACAGGAACTCCACCTCTCTCGAATCGGGCTTCACTCCCAGGAGGTCCAGAAGTTCCGCAAACTTCTCGGCGTTTTCACGCAGCTTGGTATCGCGGCACCTGCGGGAACCTATCAGTCCGACCGTTTCGTCGGTCAGCATCAACCTGAGGTTTTCGACCGCGAGTTCACGGGAACCCATGAGAGCATTCAACAGCCGACGGCGCCAGAGCAGGGCGTCTCCCTCGGCCAGATGCGGACTTTTCTTGGTATGGATCAGGCAGAAGAGCCGGTACGTTTCGATCGGAATCTCCTGCAACAACCGGAAGTGACCGCCAATGTCGCGGCCAATATTCTCGCTGACGTAGATCTTCGCGATCGGGAAGGTTTCGCGGATACGTCGCTCCAGTTCCGCCGTGAAGGTCGTTTCGACGAGGTTGACGTAAAGGTCGTACGTACCCTGAGGCAGGTTCGCAAGGTATCCGGCCAGTTCCTCCCAGAGATCCGGATAGTAGACATGCACAAGGACACATATCGGCCGCGTTCCCGATGTCAACTCGGAAGGCAGGTCGACCCGCTCCGGATTGCGCGATTCGGGCCCGTCGTCGCCGCGCCATGTATGCAGCCTGGGTTCCCATCGTCCGTGGGACATGTAGTGGCGCAACGCTTGCAGCGGCGACCTGGCGGCATAGCCGCCGAGATCCGGGTAAAGCCCCACGTACTCCGCAAACTTGAAGTCCAGCGGAATCTCCCGTGGGTCATCGCAGATCTGAAGCACGAATTCTCCCCTGGAGCCGGCGCGCGACTCGTCGCGGCCATGGTTGTGATAGTGATCCAGGAGCGCTTGATCGGTGGACGGGGCCAAGTCGGGATAAAGGTCGCGATAGAGCCCGGCATCGAACGTAAACACGTCATCCTCGCGCAAGTCGATCCGATGCAGCGCTTCGATCACGGGATCGATCTGGTCCGGGTCAACCGCGAACGGCAGCCGCCCTTCGACGGCGCCGTGTGCCAGGTAATGCTGTAGCGGGTCCGTCCCGCTATTCCTCACATCCTCGTTGGCAGCCAGGTAATACTCCGGATCGAAAAGGACCGGCGTATCACCCTGATTGTTGACTGCATCGAAATTGCGATCCGCCAACTGCAGCCGATCCGAAGCAATGTATCGCCGGTTGGACTGCCTCCTTCGACGCAGGTGGCGGTCAACGAAACGCCCCGGCAGCAACCGGAGCAACGGGCCCTTGATTCTTTGTCTGAGCGCGCCGAGCGGCATGAGCCTCCAGACGAAGCTGATCACCCGAAAGACGGCCGTTGACACGAACCGATAGGTGCCGTGCACCAACCTCGACAGCATGGTATTCAGAGTCCGCAAGGGCCGGGTGATGCGCCACGAAGTCGACTCGTAGATCGCCTGGATCTGGATGTCCCGCTCCGCGACCGTACGATCGAGGGACTCGATCCGAGTATCCAGTTCGGCGATCCGGGTGTCCCGTTCCGCGATCCGGGTATCCTGTTCCGCGATCCGGGTGTCCCGTTCCGCGATCCGGGTTTCCTGTTCGGCAACTTGCCTGTCGCGCTCGCCCAATAGCTGGCTGACCGAGTCGAGCCGACGATCCCGATCAGCGACCTGCCGGTCGCGTTCACTCAATAGCTTGCCGACCGAGTCGAGTCGGCGATCCCGATCAGCGACCTGCCGGTCGCGCTCACTCAACGAATGGCTCACCGAGGAGAGTTGGCGGTCCCGATCGGCAATGCGCTGGTCCCGGTCCCGAACCGCCTCGTCGAGGTCTGCGACCTGGCGATCCCGGCTCACAACGGCCTGCTCCAGCGACTGCGTGGACCGATCAAGCGCCTCGATCCGCGCTTCGTATTCGCGATTCTGTTGCATCGCCTGTTTGCCGATCGCAATCGCACGGCTGAAGTTTGGCCCCGAATCGTTTAACGCTGACCTGATGGAGTCGAGTGTCTGGGCATCGGCTCTCTTCACCGCGCCGCCAGACCAACGGCCGAAGATCTCGAAAACCGTCTTGACCCATAGCGAAACCAGCGGGTCGTGATGCACATGGGCATCGTCAAGTACGTGGTGCCGGATCGATGGCGAAATCAGGGACGCAAACTCCGGCTCGGCGACCGCGGACACCCCCGGCCACCTGACGTCCAGTTCGGAACCCACCCTGGTCGCCAGGCTCTTCCAGCGGTCGAGTACGTCCTGGTAGCGAACGAAGGACCGCTGCAGTTCGCGCGAATCCGCCTCGGCGTCGAGGACGTTACGCAGCCAGATGAGCATGCCGACCGAAGGATCGATCGCATCGCGTTCCCGCAGCGACGCGCCTACCTCAAGGGGGTTCCGGACCGGCAGCACCACGACCGGTGCCGCACCGATACGGTCAAGCGCCTCTTTCCAGAACTGCAACAGCCGGCAGATTCGGGGATCCTTGAGGACGAACAGCCGGCTGTCCCCGAACTCGCTCGCGAGCACCGCCTGCGCCCGGTCGAGAAAACCCTCCGCAACCGTCGATCCGTACCATTCGAGATCGAACGCCTCCCAGTCGTCCCACGAAGAGCCTGCGGACTCGAGAATCGCTTCGTTGAGATTCGCAACCTCCGTGGACTCCCAGTACCCCATGGCATTGTGGGCGTCCGCCTCCATCAGGGTCTTCGGCAGGTCGCAACCCAGGCTCGCGAGCAACCGGGTAAGCGCAGAGGTACCGCTGCGGTGCATACCCGCCACGAGTACACCTACTCTTCTGGCGTTTCCTGCAGGCACGGACACGATGGATGAATCAGAAGAGGTCTGCCGTTCCGCGCTACCGGCCTGGGCTGCAGAACGGCACGCGAGTGCCGATCAAAGCGCAGGACACGGGACGGGCGGGATGGGTGATGCAGAGGGCTTGGGCGGGGGTGAAAGACGGCACGCCCGAAGGGCTGACGGATTTCATGGC
>JAPPGA010000007.1 GCA_028821515.1 Gammaproteobacteria bacterium
GTCGACGAGCGGGGCCGGGCCGCAGGCGAGCCGAAGGCGCCGGCTGTGGGGCACTTCCATGGAAGTACGCATCCGCCGACGGGGAACGCCGGCACTTCCTTACGCGTCAGCGGTCGGGGAAGCGCCCTTTCTGCAAGGGACACCCTCGCGCTCCGGGGCTGAGGGCTCCTGGCGGTAGGCGCACGCGAGGTGGGCGACAGGTTTCGTGGCTACACGATCGCCCGCGCGAGCCCGTCCTCCGCCAGGTCACGCCAGAGGGCATCGGGGATATCGCAGGCAATGAGGTCCAGGTTGGTCTCGACCTCCTCAATCGAGCGGACACCGGGAATCACCGCCGCGACGGCGGCATGGCGCAACGGGTACCGCAGGGCCGCGGCGCGCGGATCCACGTCGTGGGATTCGCACATGCGCCGGATTGCCTGGGCCTTCTGCCACACGTGGTCCGGCACTGGCCTGTAGTCATATGTTGCGGCGCGCCGATCGTCGGTGACGAGGACGCCCGAGTTGTACGGTGCTCCGATGATGATGGAGACATGCCTTTCAAGGCACTTCGGAAGGAACGCGTCCAGGGGTTCCTGTTCCAGCAGCGTGAAGCGACCAGCGAGCAGGAAACAGTCGACATCCATCATGTCCAGCACGCGGTCGCATACCTGCCACTCGTTGACGCCAAGGCCGATGGCGCGCACCACGCCCTGCTCCCTAAGGGCGCGCAACGCAGGCAGTGCGCCCTTGCTCGCCGCTTCGAATATGCCGGGCTGCGCATCCCCGTGTGTCCAGACGTCGATGTCATGGCAGAGCAGGATGTCGATCCGGTCGAGGCCCAGCCGTTTGAGACTCGACTCCATGGAGCGGTGGATGGCGTCGTAGGAATAGTCGTAGCGGATAGCGAAAGGTTCGCGGTCGCGATGCCGTGGGAACCTTTCGCCCTCTTCTTGCGGCACAAGCAGGCGCCCCACCTTGCTGGATAGCGCGAACGCGTCCCGGGGCAGCTCCTGCAGCACGCGGCCGACGCGCTTCTCGCTCAGGCCATGCCCGTAGAGCGGCGCCGTGTCGAAATAGCGAATACCGCCGTCCCAGGCGCGGCGCATGATCGCCGCCGCCCCATCTTCGGTGATGCGGTCGCCCACCGCGCCCAACGGGCCGCCCCCGAAGCCGAGCTCCGTAACCAGGGTATCCGTCGCGCCGATATTTCTTGTCTGGATCATTGTTTTCTCATGCCACGCCTGGACGTACGTCGACACGCGCATCCAAGCCAAGGGCGGAAACAATAGGCCAAGGTTACCTTCCGGGCAATCGTTCGAGCGGTTTCCGAGGAACGCTGTCGGCGGACGGCGAGATGTCCGCCTTCGAAACGTCAATCTCCCACGCTGCTCCGGGTCAATTTCGCATTTCAACGCCTAGCGCTCGTCGATAACATGCAGGGTTTTCGGCAAACGACTGATCGAGGAATACTCATGGGTCTCACCACAGCCAAGGTCGAACTCAGGAATCCTCGCCGTCCCGACCTGGCGCCGGTCACCATCGATGCGCTGGCGGACACCGGTTCGGACTACCTCTGCATTCCCGAGCACGTTCGCAGGTCGCTGGCCCTGGAGCAGGCCGACACGAAACGCGTCACGCTTGCCGACGGAACGTCACGCGCCGTCCCCTATGTGGGCCCGTTGCAACTTCGGTTCGGCACGCGCACGAGTTTCGTGGGCGCCGTGGTAATCGGTGATCAGCCGCTGCTAGGTGCGATCGCCCTGCAGGACATGGACCTGGTGGTGGTCCCGCAGACCCGCCAGGTCATCATCAATCCCGCGAGTCCCGATATCGCGACGGGGAGTGCCCGGGCGACTCCGCGCCGGGCCGTCAACGTGATTTAAGCGCCTCCTTCAGGAAGGCGATCTGCGCTTCGGTGACAGGTTCGAACTCCGGCAATCTGCAGCGCGGTCCCCAGAATCCATCGGCGGGTCCCATTCCATACAGCCCCTGGATCGTGTCGTTCGCGCAGATGTGCATGGATCGGCGCTCCACGCGTGTCAGACCATTCCTCCGCAAACCCGGACACCGGTGCTTGAACTGCACGACGTACTTCTTGCCCCCGCGAAGATGAAAGGCGATCAACCGCTCGCTCAGGACCTCGGTGCGATCAATACGGCCCGACACGAGGCAACGCTTTGACTCGCTGTAACCGCCCTCTTCCGGACCCGCAAGGATTTGGGCTATGACGGAGTCCAGGTCGGATTCCTTCTCTGGTGCCTCATTCACCTCGTCCGCCGCGCCAGCCCCGCCCAGCACAAGGATGGCCGCAACGGAGATGAGTGTCGTTGCCTTCATGGCCCGGAGCCCGGATCACCGCCTCGGGCGGCGCGCAGGCTCTCGACCTGCGCTTCATCGATTTTCTCGAACTTTCCCAGCGTACAGGACGTCGACTCGGGGAACCCCGACCGGGGCCGGCCGCGAAAGCGGTCATGCTCGCAGACCCGGCTGCCGTGTGATTCGACGGTCGGGATCATTTCCCAGCTCAGGCCTCGGCAGCGAGTCAACAGGCGATTGAGCCAAACGCCCCTGCGGCCGTGAAAGAGCAGGGTCTTGTCGTCGAGAACCTCCACGCCGTCGTAGCTCCTGGTGGAAATGCAGTTCTGGCTGGTCCGATAGGCATCATCTTCCAGAGGGTTGGCCAGGATCGTTTCGACATCGAGCGCCGCATCGTCCTGCGCCGCATCGTCCTCTGCCCGTTCATCCCCGGCAGCAGCCGCCAGTTGCGCTGGGCCCGACGCCAGCAGAATGACCGACAGAATCGCGCGGCATATGCGCAACCGGGCGTCCGCCAGCTTCCCCAAGGGCAACCGGCGCTTAAGGGTCACCGAACTTCGCGACATGTCCAGTACCATGGCGACGTCGAAAGTGCCTGTTGCCTGCGAGTTTACAAGTTCCCGAAGAAAGCGGCTACGGATCGCGTGGCCGTCGGGCGCCCCCCACACCAGCTACCGTGTACGTTCATGCCTGGAGGCGGTCGATCGCTCCGTACCGCCGGGCCACGTGGGCGAGGAAGGCATCGGTCCGCAACGGGGCGCCCGTCGCCTCCTCCAGTATTTCCATGGTGGACTTCGCGCTTGCCTGCGTGTGGACGTTGCGCCTGAGCCAGACCAGCAACGGTTCGAATTCTCCCTGGCCGATGCCATCGGCGGCCCCCGCCGCGCACGCTGCCGCGAACAACTGCGCCGCCGTCAGGGCGCCCAGCGTGTAGGTCGGGAAATACCCGATCAGGCCAGTGAACCAATGCACGTCCTGCATGCAGCCGTCCCGGTCGTTTCCGGCAGTCCTTAAGTCCAGGTACTCCGTCATCTTCGCATCCCAGGCGTCGGGGATGTCGGTCACGCGCATCGACCCGCTGACGAGGTCCTGTTCCAGTTCATATCGGAGAATGACGTGCATGGGATAAGTCACCTCGTCGGCGTCCACCCGGATGAACCCACGCTCAACGCGAGTCGCGGCGCGATGCAGGTTTTCCGCCGACCATGCCGGGTCGTTGTCATCGGCGCCCAGGGACTCTCGCACAATGGGCGCCGCGTACCGCAGGAAATCAAGGCTGCGGCAAACCTGCATTTCCATCAGGAGGGACTGGCTCTCGTGCAACGCCATGCCGCCTGAACTGCCCACGGGTTGACGGCGCCAATCGACCGGCAATCCCTGTTCGTACATCGCGTGACCGGTCTCGTGCAATACGGCAAACATGGATTCGAGAAACGCCTGCCGGTTGTAGCGTGTCGTGATTCGCGTGTCGTCCGGGTCGCCGCCGCAAAACGGGTGGTGACTGGTATCGAGTCGGCCCCGCTCGAAATCGAACCCAATTCGTTCCATCAGGTTCCGCCCCAACGCCGCCTGCTGCGCATCGGTGAAGGGTCCCGGCATAGGCAGTGCATCGCGCTGCGTCCCGAGTGCCGTGTCGATCAGCGCAGGCAACGCTCGCTTCAGCTTCTCGAAGACCGGATCGATGCTCGACCGGCTCATGCCCGGCTCGAATTCATCCATCAGCGCATCGTAGGGGTCCATTCCGAGGGCATCGCCCAGGGCCTCTCCCCGGCGTCGAATGAGTTCGACAACGCGATGCAGGGGTTCCACCATGGCGTTCCAGTCGTTGTCCGAACGCCGGACACGCCACGCCTGTTCACAACGCGCCGTCTCCCGGCTGAATTCCACGACAAGCGCTTCCGGCACAGCGCGCGCCCGGCGCCAGAGGCGCCGAATCTGGCGCACATTGGCGCGTTCCCATTCATCGAGTTCCGACTCTTGCGACGCCGCATCCGACCACTCTCCGACGCACGGATCGGAAATCATTGTGTGAACGACACCGGCAAGAGTAGCCAGGGAGTCTGCCCGGCCCGATCCGCCGCCGCGAGGCATCATGACCGCTTCGTCCCAGGACAGCATGGATTGCGCATGCTGCAGGTCGCCGATCCTTCGGAAATGGCCATGCAAGGCGCGATAGCTCATGGAGTCACCCCGTTCGAAAACCGCAGGCGATCCACCGCGCGTACCGCGGCGCCCGCGAGACGCGGCAAGCGTGAGTAGGCACCGGTCGAAGCGGCGCCGCTATTCACGACCATCGCCACCGCGAGGTTTCGCGACGGGTCGCAAAAGGCACCGCTGCTGCCATAGCCATAGTGACCGAAGGCGTCGGGGACGCGCGAACCGAGAACGAAGGCGCGGTGATAGCCCAGACGCCACTGCATCGGCACGAACAGCACCTTGTCGCGGCCCCGGTTTTGCACCCGCCCGATCTCGGCGACCGTCGCGCGCGACAACAGCGACGCCCCATCGAGTTCACCGCCGTTGGCGATCATGGCATACATCCTCGCCAAGGCGCGCGCCGTAAAGTGGCCGTTGGCCGCCGGTATGACCGCGGCGGCGACCGCTTCGCCGTTCCAGTCGAAGGGTTCCGAAAAGGGCATGAGCGAAGCCCGGAACTCGGGTAGTTCGATTCCCGCGGCGCTCAGTACCGTCTCGATACGTTCCCTGACCGTCGCTCGCCAATCGTCGACCGGCAGTTCCGGCGGCTCGACCCGCGCATCCAGCAAGGTCGCCCGGCGCGCCATCGCATCCGGCGGCATGCCGATGAACATGCCTTCGAGGCTCAGCGGTTCCACCAGTTCCTCCCGCAGCACCTGCTGAAAAGGCCGCTGGGCAATCGACTCGATCAGCCCGCCCGCCAGCCAGCCATAGGTCAGTGCGTGATAGCCATGCATGGCGCCCGGGACGTGAACGGGAGCGGCGTTCGCGACGACCTCGATCATGTGTTCCCAATCGAGCATCTCGTCGGGGTGTTCCACCATGTCCGCGATCCGATAGAGTCCCGCCTCATGGCAAAGCAGTTGGCGTATGGTGACGGAGTCCTTTCCCTGGGCTCCGAACTCCGGCCAATGCCGGGTAACCGGGTCGTCGTAAGCCGCCCGTCCCTGCTCGACCAGGATGTGCAGGAGCGTCGAAGCCACACCCTTGGTAGTGGAGAACGAAAGGCAGACCGTGTCCTCACGCCAGGGGCTGCCCTCGCCATCTCGCGACCCGCCCCAGAGGTCTACGACGCAACGCCCGCGGTGGTACACGCAGACGGCGGCGCCGCCCCTTCCCGACCGGGGAATTCCCCGTCTGAGCGTCGATGCGACCTCCGCGAATTCCGGATGGACCGTTCCTTCCAGCATCACCCACGTTCCAATGGTTCAACGGAAAAAGTTTCCCACGGAAACCACCTAAAGTCGCGCACCGGATGAGGCATAATCACCAAAGCCGACTGCCTCCGCGCCTGACCTCCCTGCCCGACCTCTCTGACTGACCTCTCTGAAAAATGACGAGCGCATTCAATGGACTTCGAGTGGTGGACCTGTCCGACCGGCTCTCCGGCGCTTTCGCCGCACGGCTGTTCGGGGATTTCGGCGCGGACGTCATATTGGCGGAACCCCCGGAAGGCCACCCGCTGCGTTCCGAACCGCCGTTCCTCGACAACCGCCCCGGGATCGAGCGCAGTGTCGCGCATGCCTATGTGAACTGGAACAAGCGCTCGGTCGTCATCGACGGCCGGGATGCGCTCGATGACCTCGTGGCCGCCGCGGACATCGTCGTCACGACCCACGATGCGCCAGCCCTTCCGAAGCTCTCGCCAGATGCAGTACACCTATCCGTCACCCCACACGGCCGGGAACACCCGCTGGCCGGGAGAGCGGGGAACAACCTTACCGCGAGCGCCCGCGTTGGCTGGTCCTTCATCAATGGCTATCGCGGCGAACCGCCGTTGCGGATGCCATTGGACCAGGCCGGCATGGTCGGCGGCGTGACCGGGTTCATCGCCGCCGCGGCGGCCCTGCGTCGCCGGGCCGCCCTGCCCGCCGCCGAACGGGTAGACGTGAGCGAACTTGAGGCGTTCGCATTGACGGTGCATCCCTGGGGGGTCGCCGCCGTATATGACGTCCAGGGCACGACCGTGGGACCCGTCGGCGGGCGGCCTCGGGGCCGACCCGGACCGCTCTGGGACCTCGCCGATGGGCGGATGTCCTTCGCGCTGGGTGACTTCCGCAACTGGACAAGGGCGATGGAAGTCATGGACCTGCCGGAATTCGGCCGTCTTGAGGAACTCGTGCCGGATATGGGCCGGCATTCGCAGGACCTTCGGGGAGTGCGCCAGGCGATGACCCGAACGCTCCCCGAACTCGATCGCTGGCCCGTATTCCATGCACTGGCGGAGTTGCGCTGCGTCATCGGCGTCATGCAGGACATCGACGACATCGTCAGCAACGAACAACTCATCGCGCGAGACTTCATTGTCGACACGCGTATCGAAGACAAGGTAGTTCGAGCTGCCGGTCCACCAGCCAGGCTTTCACCTGCTCCCTGGCAACTTCGCCGGCCCGCGCCCCGTCTCGGCGCCCACAAGGATGAGATCGAACGGGAAACGGCGGCAGCACGTTCACCTGCTGAGGCCAATGTCGACGCCGACCCGCTGCATGCGGACGCGACCTGCGCCGACGCCGGGCCGCTCAGCGGTATTCGGGTGTTGAGCTTCAGCCAGGCGTGGTCCGGCGCGTTCGCGACCGAACTGCTTGCCCTGCTGGGCGCGGACGTGGTCCAGGTCGCGTCGCTCGACCGGCCCGACGTGTTCCGGCGGGTGCACAACCGGGTTCCCCGGGGGGTCGTGAACTCCGAACGCGTGCAGCATCCGCTCAACACGCAGGGTCTGTACAACTCCGTGAACCTGCACAAGCGTGAGGTGACCATGGACCTCAAGCACCCGCGCGGGATGGACATGCTCTGGAAGCTGATGCCCCGATTCGACATCCTGGTCGACAACTTTCGCCCCGCGGTGATGCCGTCCTGGGGCATCACCCTGGAGAAACTG
Source organism: Gammaproteobacteria bacterium (assembly GCA_028821515.1). GTDB lineage: Bacteria > Pseudomonadota > Gammaproteobacteria > Pseudomonadales > Azotimanducaceae > VXNE01. The sequence goes on from JAPPGA010000007.1 coordinate 7,373, forward strand.
CACAGCCTGCGGCCCGGCATGATCTGGGCGTCCGTTTCGGCCTACGGTGAGAACGGCCCATACCGGGAATATCCGGGCAACGGCACGACCACCGAGCCGATGGCCGGCTTCTCGTCGCTTCACGGCTACGAAGGCGACTCCGGCACGAATTCGGGCGGCCTCTATCCCGACCCCGTGGCCGGGTACTTTCTTGTCGCGACGATCATGGCTGCGCTTCGCCAGCGCGATCGTACCGGTGAGGCGCAGCGCGTGGACCTCTCGATGATGGAGGCGGTCGCCGTAGTCTGCGGCGAGGCAACCCTCGAATACGACGCCACCGGGGCCCTTCCCCGCCCGCAGGGCAACCATCACCGGCGAATCGCGCCACACAACCACTATCGGACCGGGGACGGCGAGTGGCTGGCACTGGCCGCCGAGACGGATGCCGCATGGGACGCGCTGGCGGCCCACATCGCGGACCCCCGACTCAAGGACGCCCGCTTCTCCACCATGGCATTGCGAAAGGAAAACGAATCGGAACTGGATGCGCTCATCGGCGAGTGGTGCAAGGCACGGGAAGCCGACGAGGCGGAGCGTTCCCTTGGTGCGCTCGGCATCGCCGCCGCAAGGGTCGTTCCCCTGTACGAGTTGTACTCCCGGCCGGACCCGAACTCCCTTGCCTCGGGTTTCATCTCCGAAATCGATCACCCCGAGACCGGCAGGACCTGGCTGCCGGGACGTCCATGGCGACTCTCCGCCGGACCACAGGCTCCGATCCGTCCCGCCCCCTGTGTCGGTCAGCACAGCCGGGAAGTGCTTGCCGAAGAACTGGGCGTGGACGACACGGAGTACGAAGCGCTCGTGGCGGCCGGCATCACCGGCACACTCGACGATGTTCGGACCCGGTGATCAGGTCCCCGTAAACCTCGCGTCACGCTTTTCGCGAAACGCCCGGGAACCTTCCGCGGCGTCGCGCGTCTGCGAGGCGGCAGCCTGCAGCCTCGCCTCGATGTCGAACTGCTGCTCGTAAAGCGCCGTCCCAGGTGGACCAGTAAGCGTGACGGATCATGCCCAGGGACTTGGGTCCTGCCGCGAGCTTTTCCGCGATCTCCATGGCACCCTCCATGAGCGCATCGTTGTCCTCGTACAACCTGTTCACCAGGCCCCACTGAAGGCCTCCAGCATTGCATCGTCGACGGCGTTCAGCGCCTCGGGGCGGTTCAGGGTCATTACCGCAACCGCCCCGTCGATGTCGAGCGATACATTCCTGAATTCCATGGCGGGCCTTCTGCACGATGCCGCGCGGCACTCTACCGCGGGCGGGTTCCACAGCACGAAGGCCCGCGGGTTTCTGCAATAATCCGAACAATGGAACTGGTTCCCAGCGAACTCGGATTGGCCACCCGTCGAGAGGCGCCGACAATCGCCGCCATGTCGCGGGACTACGTGGAAAGGGGGTTGCGCTGGCGCTGGCGCGTGCCGGCGATCGAGAACCTGATTGCAAGTTCTGACACCGTGGTGCTCTGTGCGCGCGTGCCTACGTCGCGGGGCAAGTCCATCGCCGGTTTCGGCATCATGCAGTACACCCTCGAGGAGGCCCACCTGATTCTGCTGGCCGTACGGCCACGAATGCGCCGGCGCGGACTCGCGCGCGATATGCTGGCCTGGCTGGAAAAGACGGCCGACACCGCGGGCATCAGGAAGATCGCGTTGGAAGTAAGGGAACGGAACTCGGGCGCCCGCGAGTTTTACCGCAAACAGGGCTACAGGTCCGGGCCGTCGATCCCGCGCTACTACGACGGCATCGAAACCGCGGTACGCATGGCCAAAAAACTGCGATGACAGGCTACGTCGATCGCGACGAACGGCTGTTGCGAAGCGCGTTTTGCATCATCGTGCTGTTCATGCTCGCCGAAGCTGTCGGGGGCCTGATCGCGAATTCCCTGACCCTGATCGCGGATGCTGCGCACATGCTGCTGGACGCGTCCGCGCTTGGCATAGCCTGGTTCGCGTCGCGCCTCTCCCGGCGCGATGCGAACGAACGGATGAGCTACGGATACCATCGTTCCCAGGTCCTTGCAGCACTGGTCAATGGACTGACGCTCGTCTTCCTGATCGCCTGGATCCTGTTCGAAGCGGTGTCGAGGCTACGTGCGGCGGAGCCCATGCTTCCCGCACCGGTACTGGTCATCGGTATCCTGGGTCTCGCCATCAACATCGTGGTCTACCGCATGCTGCACGGATCGCAGAACCTCAATGTCCGTAGCGCGGCCCTGCACGTCCTCGGCGATTTGCTCGGTTCCGTCGCCGCCATCGCCGCGGCCGTGCTCGTGCTGTTGTTCGACTGGGTGTATGCAGATCCCCTGCTTGCCGTAGGGATCGCGGCGATCCTCTCGCGAGGGGCATGGAGAGTGCTGCGCGAGTCGAGCCACATCCTGCTCCAGGGCGCGCCAACCGGTCTGAGCGTCGAGGAAATACGCACGACGCTCGTGGCCCGTGTGACTGGACTGCGGGACATTCACCGCGTACATGTCTGGTCGTTGACCAGCGACCGGCTGGTACTGACGCTACATGGCCGCATTGTAGACGGGACCGACCAACAGACCGCAATGGCGCACATCAAATCCGTACTGCGGGACAGCTTCGGCGTCGACCATTCCACCATCCAGCTGGAACGGGACGTCTGTCCCGACAACTAGTGCAAGCTGCCTGATGCCCAGTCCCCGAAAGGTTCTTGTAGTGGACGACGATGCGCACATCCGCGATGTAGTGTCTTTCACGATACGCCGCGCTGGCCTTGAAGTGCTGGAAGCCGCCGACGGGCGTCAGGCACTCGACATCGCCGAGTCCGAGGCGCCCGACCTGATTCTGCTCGACATCCTCATGCCGGAACTCGAAGGCATCGATGTGTGCCGGGCGATTCGACGTACGTCCAACGTGCCCATCCTGTTCCTTTCCTCCAAGGACCGCGTGGTGGACCGCGTCATCGGGCTGGACGCGGGCGGTGACGACTACGTCACCAAGCCCTTCAGCCCACGCGAACTCCTCGCCCGCGTGCACGCCATGTTCCGCCGCATCGACGCTCTGGAAGCGGGCGACAGGGGCACCATCGAGTCGGGCCCGCTACGAATCGACACGGGGGCGAGGCTGGCGTATCTCGATGACGAGGCGCTTCCGCTGACCCGCACCGAGTTCGGCATGTTGGCCACGCTAGCACGGCACGCCGGAGATACGGTGGATCGGGAGACCCTGATGCGTGGCGCTTACCCCAGGCGTCGCGTAGTCAGCGACCGTACGATCGACAGCCACATCCGGCGCCTCCGGGAAAAGCTGCGCGCCGTCGGCGCTGATCCCATTCGCACGATGCACGGCCTCGGCTACCGTCTGTCATGGGACAACCGAAAGGGTGTCCCATGACAGACCGGCGGGGCCGGGCCGCAGGCGGCGCCCGGAGGCGCCGGCTGCGGGGCACTCAGTTTCGACTAATGTCACGGCTCCGCCTTCGAACGGTACTCCTCGTCGTCAGCCTGTTCGTCCTGGTCCTCCCCGTGGCGAGCATCCAGGTGCTGCGTCTGTACGAAAGCGCCCTCTTGCGGCAGACCGAATCCGCCCTGATCGCGCAGGCCGCATTCATCTCTGCGTCTTACCGGGCCGCGTACGGCAACGCTTCCGGCACCATTCAGGGATCTTCCGACGCATCGCCACAGGCGCCTCGCCTGCCGCAGCTCGATTTCGTTGAGTCTGCCGTGAATCCACCATTCCCTTCCGCCACCGACGGTCCCGTGGCGGACCCGGCCGCGATTCGGGCCGGCTCGGACCTGGCGCCGGTGCTGAAAGATGCACAAACCGCCGCCCTGGCCGACGTCCGCGTAGTCGATGCAAACGGCACCGTGGTGGCCACTACCGGGGCGGACCTCCGCCTGTCGATTTCCCAAAGCGATGAAGTGATTGAAGCCCTCGCAGGTGGCCATAGCAGCCGGTTGCGGCGCCGCGAGGTCGGTCACGAACCACCTCCATTCGGCCGCGGTGCCGCGATCCTCGTATTTGTCGCCAGTCCGATCCTGCTGAACGACCAAATCGTCGGTGCAGTCGTGCTCTCGCGGGCGCCGGTCAACATCGTCGACACCCTGTACGCGAAACGTTACCTGCTGCTCCAGGCTGCGGTTCTCATCCTCGCGGTCGTGGTAGGAATCGCGCTGTTCACGTCCCGCACACTGGTCATGCCGATACAACGCATATCCCACGGGGCAGAACGCCTTGCCTCGGGGGAAACCGGCGAATTCGAAGCGCAGCGACCTTATCGCGTGGTCGAGATCGCACGACTTTCGGACAGCGTCGCCGCCATGGCGAAGAACCTGCAGCAGCGGACCGTCTTCCTGCAGGACTTCGCCCAGCATGTAAGCCACGAATTCAAGACACCGCTCACGGCGCTGAGCGGAACCGTCGAGGTCCTGCGTGACCATTTCGAAGAGATGACGCCGAAGCAGCGAAAACACTTCCTCGACAACGCCCACTCGGATGTGGAACGGCTGAATCGGCTGATGTTGCGTCTGCTGGAACTGGCGCAGGCCGACATCGGCACTGGCGACGAGATCACCGATGTCCTGGAAGTGGCCCGAAGCCTGGATCACGCCACGGTGCACGCGCCGCACGATGCGAGCGTACGCGCGCACATTCGCCGCGAATCGTTGGAAGCCACCCTGACGAACCTGGTGAACAACGCGCTGGAGCACGGTGCCTCGCGAATCGACGTGCGCACCGAAACGCATGCCGATACCGTGCAGGTATGGGTGGAGGACGACGGTCCCGGGATTTCCGATGGCAATCAGAGCCGGATCTTCGAACCGTTCTTCACGACCCGGCGCGACGATGGCGGTACAGGCCTCGGGCTATCGATCAGCCGCTCGCTGCTGCGCGCGGCGGGCGGCACGATCGAACTGGCGCCCACGGTGTCGGGTGCCACGTTCAAGATCACCCTGGCCGCGGCCGAAGGCGAGAGTCCGCCCCAGGCGAAAGGACCGGCCGAAGGCCACGGCCCTTGACTCTCCCCCAACGTCAGGTCCCATGGTGATCGAACCAGTCGTCCACGGGAGAACGTCATGCACATGGTGAGCGAAGCATCGGCGTTGTCGGGACTGACCGTTCGCGCGCTGCACCACTACGACGCCATTGGCCTCGTCAAGCCGTCCGCACGATCTTCAGCCGGTTACCGACTCTACAGCGATGAAGACATCCGAACCCTGCGACGCGTCGGTCGATACCAGGGCTTCGGTTTCTCCCTGAACGAGACTCGAGAGCTGCTGGCCGCGTCTGCAGCCGACCGGCTCGTCATGCTGCAAAGTCAACTTGAGGCGCATTCCGAAAAGACGGCAGAGACCGCCCAGGCCATTCGTCATGAGATCGACACGGAGACCGCCCGGCAGTCCGAACCGCGTGATCGGCTGGACCGCGCCGGCGCCCTGGTCGCCAGGTACCTGAATCAACCCGAATCTCGGCGCGTACGCCTCCTGTCGCACCTCCTGGTCGAGGCGCTCGACCTGCTGCGCCCCTTGACCACGCGTTCGCCGATGGACCCTGCGGCCGTGCGCCTGGCGAACTTCATCTATTTCTGCCGGCACGACTCGGCCAACGTGGCGGAGCTGTGTCAACGCTTTCTCGATCAGGACGGGACCTTCGAAGATCGTTCGATCGCGACAATCCAGCTTGTCCTCGCGTTGAATGGACTCGAGCGGCACGAACAAGCCGTCGCGGTCCATCGAGACCACGTCGAGCAGGTCATGGCGCACCGTCCCGGCGCGGAGTGGCCCGAGACGATGGAGAATTCGACCATCTCTGCGAGTTGGGGATCCACCGGCAAGAACGCGGAATGGATTGCACTGTTCCGGAAGGTCGACGCCGGGACCGTGCCCACGCCGGAGAACCGCAGCGCACGCTATGAACTGCTGCATACCGCAGTCATGACGATGGGCGTCGTCGACTTCGCCCGGCACGCCGATGACATCAACGTTCTGACCGGACGCATGGCAGATATCCTGGCCGAGGATCCGGACTGGTCCGACCGCATCTGGGCCGAACAGAGATTTGAACAGCAGAAGGTGGGCAATGCGATCCGTCAGGGCGACGCACAGGCCATCACTGACACCGTCGATGCCTACCGGGATTTCCTTGAGAGTTGTGACTGGCCGGTCGAGAAGATCGGTGTTTCCTACAGCAACCTCGGCGCACTCATGCACTGGGAACGACGCCACGAGCTGGCGATGGAGTTCTTCGTTCGCGCCGAGCAACTCCATGGGCTCGATGGCTACGGCCACGCCTGGCTCGCGTCGGCTTCGCTCGCGGCGGGCGCGCCCCGGGAGCGCGTCTTGGAGCGCCTGCGGAAGGCGGGGTGCCGGCTCGAATCCGGCGACGCGATGCGCATCTTCAACCAGGACGCCGTGCTTTCCGCAGAAGAGGGAAGCGACGACCTTCTGGACGCGCTATTGCTGGCAGCCTCGTAGCAGGTAGCACGGCCCACCCGAGCCCTGCTGCGGCGTAATGCCGTCGTCAGGTTCCCTTCTGTGCCGTGCTCCGGATCAGCGACATGAACGTGTCGTCGAGGTTATGCGTGCGGGCCGCAATGTCGCCTGCGGCATCAACGAGCACGTACGTGGGATAGCCGCGCACCGCCCAGGTCTTGAGGATTTCGTGGCGTGGTCCTATGTGCCAGTTGGCCCACGGCATCGGCTCTCCCGACTGGAACTCCGTCACCGTGCCGATCTCGTCATCGACGCTGATCGAGAGTATCTCGAAGCTCTCCGAGGGCAACTCCGCACGCAGTTCCCTCAAGTCCGGCAACGACTTGACGCAGGGGCCGCACCAGGTCGCCCAGAAGTCGATCAGGACGGTCCGGTCCTGGAATGCCGAAAAGTCCTCCTCAACGCCGTCGAGCCGCTTCGCCGTGACATTCGGGAGCATTCTGCCCACAGTGAGATGGTTGAGGTTGTAGACCAGGTCCCGTTCGGCCTCCGCCAGGGTCTGGAAGGGGATCGGGGTACCGTCGTCTTCAAACCGCCGGCGTTTCACGAGTTCCTCGTTTTCCACCCCGGCGCTCAGTCCTGAGGCGATCGAGAGGGCATGCTCGCGATATCCCTCGCGCTCGTCCGATGGCGTGGAAACCTCGTTCGCGAGCCGCAGGTTGCGGGAGGCCAGGTAATAGGTGGCGGTAGCCCTGGTGACCGCATCTGTCGCCGACTCCGATAACCGTTCGAAGATCGCCTCCACCGCATCGTCCGCTCCCGGTTGGGCATTGAAGTCGAGCAGCCACAGCAGTTTCGGCCAACCGTCGTGATCGGGAAAGAACCGCGCGATGGTCTGGGCGCCCCGGGATATGTGCTTGACGGACTCGGGGAAACCCATGGTGTGCTCAACCAGGAAGACCGCGGCGTCGAGGGTACTTTCGTGCGCACCGTCCAGGTCCAGGATGGCGTTCGCGGCGGCGACCGCATTGGTGATGTCCGGATGCTCTCCCCGCTCTTTTTCCCGGCGCTCGTTCTTCTCCTCCAGGGTAGCGTCCGACGCCCTGATCTCATCGTCCAGCGCATGCCATACCTCGTCGACGTCGATATACGCCTGGACCACCGACCAGTCCGGTTCGGCGGCGGCGACCGCCGTCTCCCCATCCGCTGCATCGATGGCATCGATGACGATATCGGCAAAAAGCACCTGTGGCAGGACCGTAGCCCCCGCTATCGAAGCGCCTTCGGGGTAGTACAGGTAGAGGGGAACGCCGACGCGGCCGTAGCGCTCGAGCCACTCCGTGATCACCGGGTCCTGGTTGGTCCAGTCGCCCTCGAGCACCTTGATGCCGCGTTCCCGAAAAGCCGCACCGACCTTGTCGGAGGCAAGTGCCACGCGCTCGTTCACCTTGCAGTTCACGCACCAGTCCGCCGTGAAGTAGACGAACACCGGCTGACCGGACTCAACGTAGCCCGCCACCCGCTCGGGCGTGAACCGTTCCACCGCCAGTTCTCCCAGCGTGCCAGCCTTGCCGTCCGCTAGCGCCGCGGGGTCCGTCCGGTAGTACTCGACGTTGGCGCCCACCGCGAACGTCACAACGAGTGCCGCTGCCGCCAAACCCCGCCACGGCCATGGATGCGTGCTCCCGAATATCCGTCCGTACGCCCACAGGGCCAGACCAAGGAAGACCGCGGCGAGCAACCCGACCGCCATGGAACTCGGGCCAAGCTGCTTGCCGAGAATCCAGAAGAGCCACACCGCGAACCCGAGCATCGGAAACGCGAGAACGTTCTTGAATGTTGCCATCCACGGACCCGGACTCGGCATGATACGTCCCAATGCCGGAATGAAACTCAGGAGCAGATAGGGAAACGCGAGCCCCAACCCGAGTGCCAGGAACGTGGCCAGGGCGACCGGCGCTGGCTGTACGAGCGCATAGCCCAAGGCGCCCGCCATGAAAGGCGCCGTGCAGGGGGTCGCCACCACGACGGCCAGCAGTCCGGTGAAAAACGCTGCCCTGCGCTCGCTGCCCACGGTAAGGGTCTGTCCGATCCCGGCCGCGCGCATACCGAACTCGAAGACGCCGAGAAGGTTGAGCGCAATGGCCACCATCAGCAAGGCAAGCCCGAGGATCACGAGCGGAAACTGCATCTGGACACCCCACCCGACGGCCAGTCCCGCCTCCCGGACGGCAACGAGAACCCCGCCCAGCACGGCGAAGGCAACCAGTATCCCCGCCGTGTACAGCAGACCGCTCTGCTGCGCCTCGCCCCGGTCCGCATGCCCCATCCTCACGAGGCTCAGCGCCTTGATGCTGAGGACGGGGAAGACGCAGGGCATCAGGTTCAGGATCACTCCGCCAACAAAGGCGAACAGCAAGGCGAGAGGAAGCGACATGTCGCCCAGGAATGAAGTTGGCACCGGCGCCATGGTTCCGGCCCCCGCAAGTGCGGGAACCGTCTCGGTGGCCGACTTGACCTCGACCCGGGCAAACTGCTCGCCGCCGTTACCGTCCACAAAGCGCAGGACGGCCGGGAACTCCGTCGCCTCCTCCGCCTTGCGGCCCGCATCCATGGATACCACGATTCCTCCCGGGGAAAACGATGCCGACTGCCCGACGTACTTGACGGTGTACCGGGGTTCCACGAAGAGGTAGGGATCGAGCATCTCCGCAATCGAGTCCGGTGTCCTCACCGAAACCCGCAACGACTCGCCGTCCCGCTCGAACCATGCGGGCCAATCAACTGCTTCCGGCTGCTTGGTGCGCGCCTGGGCAAACGACTCGGCGTGCTGCGAATCAAGGTCTCCATCACCGAAAACCATGGCCAGCGAAAGCGAAGCCTTTTCCGGAACGCATAACTCGTCGTCGCACACGACCCAGCGCGCCTCGCCCCGCAAGTCCACCGTATCGCCCGCATTTCCCGCGGGAACATCGATGTCGGCGAGGAGCAGGATCGGTTCGTCGAACCCGTAGGTGATCATGTCGCCGAAAGGGATGACGTGGGGCCCGGGAAACTGGAGTTCGGACGCTTCGAACCCCTCGGGCAGACTCCATCGCATGCTGGCCGGCAAGCCAGCGTCACCCGGATTGATCCAGTAGGCATGCCACGTCGGGTCCGGCGCGATGTGGAGCCCGACCGTCACGGTTCCTCCGGCGGCCGGCAAGGAAGCCTGCTCCGCAACGAGGTCCACCGTGGAATAGTTTGTCCGCACCGGCTCGGCATGGACGGATCCGCCGAGAGCAAAACCGGTCGCAACCAGGACCGGCATGATCCGCACGAACGAACGCTTCAGACGCTTCACGATCATCCAATTCACGTACACCAACCTCCGTTACGCGAGCGCCCGCAGGACATGCTCACCATGGACGAAACTGCGGATGATCATACACGGCACAGCTTGCCGCAAGATGACGTCTGGCCGGGCCGAAACGGCAGCGACAAACGGCCATCGTGCGGCGCATCTGTGAGAACATCTGCCGCGTTGAGAAGACCCTGACAATGGCCGGATGAGATCGAAAACCAGGATCGCCGCAACGGGCATGAACGTTGTGATCCTCATCGCAGGATGCGGCGGCGGGGACGGGGGCACCGGACCGGTCCTGCCCGTCGTGCCGCCCGCGCCGCCCCCGGAGCCGCCCCCTGCGGCCACCCGATTCGTCGACGCCACCGCAGATTCCGGAATCCGCTACGAGCACGGCTACCTGAATCCTCCGGAATTCATCGATCCCGAAGAGTTCGGCGGCGGTGTTGCCGCCGGCGACTACGATGGCGACGGGTTCGTCGACCTCTTCGTCGTCCGTGGCGACATCGGGCCCAACCTGCTGTACCGGAATCTAGGTGACAACGTCTTCGAGAATGTCGCAATGGAGGCGGGCGTCGCCTATACGAAGTCCGCCTCGGAAAACTATCGGCACTGCGGACCGGCTTTCGCCGACATGGATGGCGACGGCGACCTCGACCTGTTCGTCGGAGGGCTGGAGTGGGATCCGTCATTCGTTTTCGCGAACGAGGGCGACGGCACGTTCACCGATGTGACCCCGGACTCGGGCATAAGCGCCATCGGCGCCCGTCACACCGTATCGGCCGGATTCGGCGACTATGACCTCGATGGCGACCTCGACATGTTTCTCACCCACTGGGGTACCGAAGACGGGCCCGGCCTGCGGTTGCACACCGAGCACCTGTGGCGAAACGACACGGCGAACGGCGACATCCGGTTTACCGATGTCAGCCTCGAAGCGGGTATCTCAACGGATATCTTCAGGGACGAGGCGGTGAGATCCGCCTACGGTGACGGGTTCGACTACACCTTCACGGCCACGTTTGCGCGCATCAACGAGGACCGCTATCCGGACCTCCTGATCGCAGCGGATTTCCTGACTTCCATGTACTACCTGAACAATGGCGACGGCACGTTCAGGAACGCCACCGACAGGAGCGTCATTCAGGACCGCAACGGCATGGGCTCGGCCGTGGGCGACTACGATGCGGACGGCGACCTCGACTGGTTCGTCACGTCAATCTGGAGCCTGCCCGACGAACAGGGCGACCAGCTCTTCGAGCTCGGCAATCGGCTCTATCAGAACACGGGAGGAGAGTTCTCGGACGTGACAGAGCTGGCAGGCGTCGAGGACGGTGGGTGGGGATGGGCCGCGTGCTTCGCGGACTTCGACAACGATGGGGACCTGGACATCTACCACACCAACGGCTGGTGGATCCCATTCGCACCGAACTTCTTTCACAGGGACGAGAGCCGGTTCTTCGAATCCATCGGGAACGGCGAGTTCCTGGAAAAATCCCGCGATGTCGGGCTTGCGGATACCGAGCGGGGATACGCCATCGTCTGCGCGGACTTCGACAACGACGGGGACACGGATATCTTCCAGGCACATCGCAACACGGCCAACGCAGGCACGCTGTGGCGGAACGATACGACCCGCCGCCGCTACCTCAAGGTGGAACTCAACGGGTTACCCCCCAACACGGAGGCCGCGGGCGCCCGTATCCGGGTCACCACGGCAGGTCAGACGCAACTGCGCGAGATCATGATCGGCAGCAACTTCACGTCGCAGAATCCCGCCGTACAGGGGTTCGGACTCGACAGCGCCGGCGAGGTCGACACCGTGGAAGTCGAATGGCCCGACGGCCAACTCACCACCAGGCGCGATGTCGCCGCGGATCAGACGCTAAGGCTGGACCATCCCGGCATGTGAGGAATCGCCCAGGGCCGCGTTACCCGGGACCCCCCAACAGTTCGGCGAGCTTCTCGTCAAGATGATGGCCGCGCAGGTCCTTCGCGAGAATCTCGCCGCTGGCCGAATCCACCAGGTAGTTCTTGGGCACCCCGGTCACGTTATACGCCCGTGGCGCATCGGCGTCTTCGCCCATCCCGAGGTCATGCCAGGGCAACTGTTCTTCCTCGGAAGCCACTTCCCAGTCCTCGCGATCATTGTCGATAGTGAAAGACACGATTTCGAACCCTTTGTCACGGTACCGCGAATAGGCTTCCTTCATGTGCGGAATCTCCACGCGGCACGGCCCGCACCAGGATGCCCAAAACTCGACCAGAACGATCTTGCTATTGGCCCGCACGTCGGCCAGCCGGATCGACTTACCGTCAAGGGTCTGGGCCGTGAAGTCTCGAATTCCCGCGCCGACCGCAAAGCGCTTTCTCTCGGCAGATCGTTTGGTTTCCGACTCCTCCATGCGCGCGAGGCGCTCAACCACCCAGGGATCGTCCGGCGTCATCTCGGCGAGACTGCGCAAGGCTTCGAGCATCCATTGGCCGCCAAGCCAGGCCGACTCGATGGTGAGGCGACGCACCAGCGCGTCCGTGTGCGTGGTGGCCGTTTGCGCGCGGCCTTCCTGTTCCAGATCCAGCATGCGATTGAATGCGGCTGACGCCCGGTCCGTGCGCGCTCTTCGCTCCGACTCGGTTTCTCCATCTACGGCACCAAGCAGCGCCCTGTAGTCGGCCTGGGCCTCCACGTAAGGAGCCGAACGGCGCCACGAGTTATAGACCGCGTCGTTGTAGCGACCGCCTTCGATGAAGAACTGGCCGGGACGGGTCATGTGCAGCCGCAACTCACCCGGCTCCAGGATGAACGCGTTGCCCTTGTAGGGTGCATAGCGCTGGCCTTCGTGACCGATGGCGTCGAGTACATAGAAATAGACGACTGCCGGCGTTTCGATATTGGCCTCTACCCTAAACGTGCCGTCCGGCGACAATGGCGCCTTCGCGATCACGTCAAGGGTCGACTCCAGACTGGCCCGCTTGTCCTGGCCTGACGTCGCCGCAGCCATCATCCCGCCCACCTGTTGTTCACCAGGCGAGGGTTTGGAAGCCCACACGACGAAGTTGCCGCTCCTGTAGATGGCCGAGAGATCGCCCTCAAGGACGAAGTTGCCCGCAAATGCTGGTGAGCCAGCCAGCACTGCAATCAATGGCCAGAGCGCCCGAAGTCGATTCATGATTTCCGACTCAAAACGAAAAAACCCATCATAAGAACCAATGTTCGAGCATCAGTTCCCGACGCGCTTCGATGGGGATCCCAACGCATTCCCGCCGCCGAGCGCCTCCGGTCAGTAGCCGAGTTCCTTGTCAATAACGCCCGCGAGGCGTTCGCCGTCGAGAAAACGGCGGATGTTGCCGACGAAGCGGTCCATGTTCCGAGCCGCACGGAACTGACTCGCGCCCGCGGTGTGCGGCGTCATCACGACGTTCGGCACCGACCACAGTTTGCTGTCGGGCGGAAGGGGTTCACGGGGCGCGACGTCGAGCGCCGCACCCGCGATGCTCCCGGATTCCAACGCCTCCACGAGGTCGTCCTCCACCATGATCTCTCCCCGCGTGACGTTGACGAGGTAGGCCGAAGGCCGCATCCGCGCGAAGGCGGCGGCATTGAACTTGCCCCGGGTCTCCGGAGTCAGTGGGGAGCAGATGGCCACGACATCCGAGGTTGCCAGCAATTCGTCGAAAGCGTCCGGTCCCAGCACCCGCTCCACTTCCGGCGAAGGATCCACCGGGTCGCGATCCAGCGCCAGCACGTCCATGCCAAACGCAGCCGCGCGGCGCGCAACAGCACGTCCCGTCCCGCCAAAACCGAAGATGCCCATCACGAGGCCCGTCAACTCGATCTCGCGGTAGCGCATCTCGGGCCGGTGGTTCCAACCTTCCGGGCCGAACTTGAGCGCGGTAGCGAGCTGACGCGTCAACATCAGCAACAGACCGAAGGCGTGGTCGGCAAGATGTTCGCCGACCAGGCCCTTTTCGCTGGTCAGCACCACGTCGCTCGCCTTGAACTCTTCGTAGAGAAAACTGTCCACGCCGGAGGAGATGGCCTGTACCCAACGAAGCTTCCTGGCCGCCGCGAACATGTCCTTCGATACATGGCCGAACACCACGTCAGCATCTGCGATTTCGCGGACCGCATCGCGCGGGTTGGAGACGACGACTTCCTCTGCGCCCGCGTCACGTATACGAGAGAGGTCAGCTTCCGAGACTTCCCGCATCGTCAATCCGGGGATGATCAGTACCTTCATGTGAACACCACTTCCACAACACCCAGGCCGGAGCCAAAATCGCCCGACCAGCCCGAGGGTTCCGTGACGGGGCAACGCCCGAAGGAACCCGTGATGACCCGCTGTCCGGGCCGCAGCGTCCGGCCGAACTGGGACAACTGTGCCGCCAGCGCCGCGATCGAGGCGAAATGGTCTTCTATGTGACCGCGTGCCGCCACCGTTTCCACTGCCTCGCCATCACGAGACAGCGTTACGACGAGGGACTCGAAGTCGATCTCGGAAATGGACCGCAGGGTTCCTGCCACGATGCCCCACTGCGACAGGTCGTCCGCCAGTCTCTCCTGGGCCGGCGCATCCGGCGGCAGCCGCCGCTCGTTGATCTCGAACCCCGGCGCCACGCCCTCAACGGCGTCGATCACGTCATCGCGCGACACCTCGCCCGCAAGTTCCCTGGCCATGGTGAAACAGCACTCGTTCTCAACGCCGACGCTCTCGAAGGTGTCGAGACCGATACGGGCGCCAGACGCGAATATCCGGCTCTCAAGGACATAGCCGAATGGACGAAAGCCCGCGCCCATTGAGTCACGGGCCCGTCCCGAAGTCAGGCCCACCTTCCAGCCACCCAGCCTTTCGCCGGCGGCGAGCTTCTCCTCCAGCGCTTCAAGCTGGCGGCTCAATCCCGTGTGCAGGTCGCTTGGTGTCGGCGTTTGCTGCGTCAAGACAAAAAATCCTTTTATATCAACATGTTAAAAAATCACATCGATGACAACAGCCGATCAGCGGATCAACCCGGCCCGATCACGCAGCACGTCGTTGCTGCGCTCCATGTGGAACATGCCCCGCACGATCATCAACTCGCCAGTCACGTGCGCCGCCGCGTCAGAGGCCAGGAAGACGCAGGCATCGGCGACATGTTCCGGTTCGTTGGGCAGCAACAGCGGGGGGACCGCCGTGCCGTCCTTACGCATCGCAGGCGGCGCGAATCCGCGTTGCCTCATGTACGGGGTCACCGTGACACCCGGCGCGACGCAGTTCACGTTGATGCTGTGCTCCGCGAAATTGAGCGCAAGGCTTTTCGTCAGGTTGATCATGCCGGCTTTCGCGGCAGCGTAGGCCTCCAGGCGCGGATTGAGATTGATCCCCGCGGTGGAGGAGATATTGATGATCTTTCCGCCGTCCCCCTGCTCGATCATGACCTTCGCCGCGGCGACATCGCACAGGAACGCACTGTCGAGATTGAGTCCGATGGTCCGGTCCCAGTCGGCCAGCTTCGCCTTCATGACCCCGGAGAAGCCGCCGCCCCCCGCGTTGGCGACCATGATGTCGAGCCTGCCGAACGCATCCAGCGTTTTCTGGACCAGGTTATCCACCTGCTCGGGGACGGTCACGTCGGTGGCGACTGCCAGCGATTCGCGCCCCATTTCCCGAATCTCGCCCGCCACCCGGTCGAGGCGTTCCTGCTGGCGCGCGCCCACCACGACATGCGCCCCCGCCTCGGCATAGGCCTTGCTGATCGCCTCGCCGATGCCGCTGCCGCCGCCGGTGACGATGGCTATCTTGTCCTTCAAACCAAATGCCGACATCTCTGTTGTTTCCTGCTCCCTCGATGCGTTAGCTGTAGGCCGAAGCCCACTCGGACCCTCGCACCACCAGCGTTTCCCCCGTCATGAGATCCGAACCGGCCGAGGCGAAATAGATGACCGCGTTGGCGATGTCCTCCGGCTTCCCCGGCAACTGCAGCGGCGCACCTTCTCCGGATTGCAGCCGCTGGCGCTTCAGGTGCTCGTCTTCCGTCATGCCGGGAACCGGTCGGTCCGGCACCCCCACGCTGCCGGGTGCCACGCAGTTCACGTTGATGTTGTGTATCGCCCAACTGATCGCCAGCGATCTCGTCAGGTTGATCACCGCCGCCTTGGCCGCCGCGTAGTGCGCCGCGTTCTCCTCTCCCTTTATGCCCGAAGAGGAAGCGACATTGACGATCTTGCCGCCCTGCCGCGAGATCATGTGTCTTGCCGCTGCCGCGCAACAGTAAAACGTGCTGTTGAGATTGAGGTCGATGCTGGCCTTCCAGTCCTGCGGCGAGATTTCCTCGGGTTTGCCGAAGGAGATGGCGCCGACGTTGTTTATCAGAACGTCGACGCTGCCGAACGCGTCCGCGGCCCCCTCGATCATTCGCTCTACCTGCGCCGGGTCGGTGACATCCGCCGTTACGGCGGCGGCATCGCCGCCCCGTCCCCGGATTTCCTCGACGACCCTGTCCAGTGCATCGCGGTGACGGCCCACCACGACAATTCTCGCACCGGCGCCGGCCACCGAGAGCGCAATGCTCCTGCCTATCCCATGGCCAGTTCCGCCACCGCCCGTGACGATGGCGACCCTGTCGTTCAGTTCAAACCGCGACATGCCCAAAAAACTCCGATCGAAGCGGTGGCGATCCTAAACATCGACCGCACAGAGCTTCAGGAAGAACTTTTTCTGTTCGTCCGTCATCGCACCCAAGTCCGGTACGCCCATCTCGGTGGTCGGCAGATCGGCGAACTCCGGCGAAGGCGCCTGCAGGGTCGCGGCGATGTTGTGCAGGCCGCCGCCTTCTTCGGATCCCGCGCCCAGCGCCGCCGCGACTTCGGGCGGCCAGACGTGCTTCGGGCCGCCGCCCAGGCCCAGCGGATTGGACCGGCCGACGAGTTCTTCGATCTGCCGGAACATCACCCGCTCCTCGGCGGACCGCTGCCTCTGGCCATCCCGGCCGTACTTCGAGCGAGACTGGTTGCAGATCGTCGCCCACTGGATGGCGATGTGAAAACCGGGAAGCGCCTTGCATTCATCCGGCGCGCCATCGCCGCCGCTGACCTTGCCGTCCTTGACCATGATGTAGTACGCGGCCTTCTCGCGCCCACCCTCAAGCAGCCGGGCGGGAGGATGCGTGTAGTCCTCGCTGAACCCCCACTCGATATGCGCCGGGAGATTCGCCTCTTCCAGCAACTGCACGCCTCCGGCGGCGCAGGCTTCGCACCAGGCCTTTGATCCGAATTCTCCGACCTCCTCGAGTCTGGACACGTCTATGGGCATCTCTGTCTTCCTGGTTGCACTTCCATCAGCTTGGAGGATTTCTTCCCCCGGAACAACCGCCGCGAAAGCGGTCAGCCAGCTACGGCATGTAGGGTGTCGGGCTCGGACCCAGTTGCATCTCCAGCGCCGGCTGCGCCATCTGTACGAATTCGCACACCATCGGCCGCGTTTCCCTCGGGTCGACGATGTCCTCGATATTGAACGCCTCGGCGGTTCGGAACGGGGACGAAAGCGCCTCCAGGCGCGCCTCGATCTCGGCGCGCTTGGCCTCCGGGTCGTCCGCTTCGTCGATGACGCGCCGGTACGCTGCCGACACGCCGCCGGAGATATGCATGGACCCCCAGTGCGCCGACGGCCAGGCGACGCGCTTGAACATGCCGCCTGGCCGGTCATGGCACTGGCCCGCGACGCCGTAGAGCTGCCGGATGATGATGGAAATCCAGGGCATGCGGGTACGCAGCGTCGCGCACACCATCTTCGCCCCCGCGCGCACGATTCCCTGGCGCTGCTGCTCGGGTCCCACCATGAAACCGGGCTCGTCCGCGAGGTAGACCATCGGCAGGTGGAAGGTGTCGCAAAGCTGCAGGAACCGAATGACCTTCGTGCCGGCAGCCACATCCATGGAACCGCCCAGGCGTTTCGGGTTGTTGATCATGACCCCCACGGGATAACCGTCCGCCCTTGCGAGTCCAACGATGCGCGAGCGCCCATAGTACGGGGTGATTTCGAAGAACGAGTCCCGGTCGAACACGGCGTCGAGGACACGATAGGGATCGTAGGTCCGCCGCTTCTCTCGCGGGATGATGTCCAGCAGGGCTTCGTCCCTGCGTTTCGGATCGTCGCCCGTCTCGACCCGCGGCGGCATTCGCCAGACGTTCTCCGGCAGGTAGGAGAGGAACCGCTTCAGCATGCCGAAAGCCTCTTCCTCGGACTCGGCAAGGTTGTCTATGACACCGCTCTCGTACACCTGGCTACGCTCGTCTCCGAGATCCTCCTTGGTGATATCGATGCCGAGCGCCGCCTTGACCACCGGCGGACCCCCCGGGAATACCTGGCTCGTGCCCTTCACCATGACGTTGAAATGGGCCAGGCACGAGTCGACGGCAGGAAGCCCCGCGACAGAGCCCAACACGGCGGCGACCACCGGCACGCGGCAGAGCAGGTCCTGCACGCCCGGCGTCGTCGGGTTGGTCGGGATATACGTGCGTCCGATCTGTTCGAAGGTCCTGACACTGCCGCCCGTCGCATCCAGCAGCCGGACCAGGGGCAGGCGCCACTCCAGCGCCATCCTCTGCGCATGGCCGCTCTTGTTGCCTATCGCGGCGTCCGAAGCGCCACCCCGGACCGTGAAGTCGCCCGCGGTCAGTACCGCCTTGCGGCCATCGAGGCTCGCGAGGCCAATGATCGTGTTGGAGGGTCGCACATCGACAAGTTCGTTGCCGTCGTAGGTAGCAAGGCCCGCGAGTTGCCCGATTTCGCGGAACGACCCCGCGTCGGACACGAGTTCGATGCGCTCCCGGACGGTGAGCTTGCCCCGCTTTCGCTGCTCGGCAACGCCCGCTTCTCCGCCCATCTTCTCGGCGAGAGCCTGCCGCCGCCTGAGTTCCTCGATTTCGGGTTGCCAGACCATCTTTCCTGACCTCGCTACAGCAGTTGCGCGTAGCGGTCCAGCACCGGCAGCACCTTGTCTTCGCCGGCCGATGGCAGGATCAGCATGGCGCGGTGGATGCCGGCCTCGCGGTAGCCATCCAGGACTTGTGCATCCGCCGGTGCCCCGGAAACGCTGATGGAGAGCGTCGCCATATCGCGGCCCGCAGCATCGGCCACTGCTTTCAGACGCGTGAGGTTCTTCACCGGGTCGAAGCCGCCCCGCGCCCGCGGGAACCAGCCATCGCCGTATTCCACCACGCGGCGCAACGTGTGGACGGACTCGCCCCCGATCAGGATCGGCGGATTCGGCTTCTGTACCGGCTTCGGATACGACCACACGGGATCGAAGTCGACGAACTCCCCGTGGTATTCGGGCGCCTCTTCGGCCCACACCGTCTTGATCGCCTTCGCCCGTTCGGTCATGAGGCGGAACCGCGTCTCGAACACGGTGCCGTGGTTCGCCATCTCCTCCGCGTTCCAGCCAGCGCCGATGCCCAACTCAACCCGGCCGTCCGAAAGCAGGTCGAGGCTTGCGACTTCCTTCGCCGTGATCAGCGGGTCCCGCTCGGTCAAGAGGCAGATTCCGGTGCCGATTCGAATCCTCGAGGTGGCGGCGGCCGCAGCCATGAGCGCCACGAACGGGTCGAGTGCGTGCCAGTACGCCTTCGGCAGCGCCGCCCCGCCGGGCCACGGAGACCGTCGGCTGGCCGGGATATGGGTGTGTTCCGGTACGAACAGGGACTCGAAACCCCTCGCCTCCGCCTCCCGCGCCAGCGCATCGATGCGCATGGCAAAGTCGGTCGCGAACATGCTGACGCCGATTTTCAACCGTACCCCCTTCCTCAATTGAGATTCCGTGACCGTTAGCTTACGCCAGAAAAGCCCGTCGCCTGGAAGCGGGCGGCCTGCTCGCGATGCCTACTCTGGATTCCGCGCGCCTTGCCTTGCGCGCCGCTCCGGCCCGTAGTACTTCTCCAGGTAGTCGAGCACCTTGCGGCGATCATCGTCCCTGAGCGGCGCCATTTCCTGCTCGCTCACCATCTCGGCGAGGACTTCCTCCCACACCGAGCGGGTCAGGCCCTGCTGCAATACCAGGTCGATGGAATGGCAGGAGCCGCAGAATCCGAACACCTCCAGGCGTCCCTCGCCATCCGGCATCCCACCGAAAAGCGCCTGCTCCTCCGCCTCGGAGATTCCACCGTCTTCAGCGCCCGATACAAGCCCGGCTAGCCCACATGCCACCAGGAAACAGGCTATCGGGCTACAGGAAGTACGCATCGCTCCCAGGGCGCACTACCCCACCTGCACCGACACGTGGTGCATGGCGTTGTTCAGGTAGCCCTTGGGATTCCAGGCCGCCCGGAAGGGCTGGCTGGCGCCCGTGGTGTCCGTGGCCCGCGCCCAGACCTCGAAATAGCCGGATTGCGGAAACCTGATCCGGCCCATGAACCGCTGCCAGGCATGCGGATTGTGCGGCGGCGAAAGTTGTGCTGGCTGCCAGGTGGCCCCGAAGTCGATGGAAAGGTCCACCTTCGTCACTTCGGAGTCGCCCACCCAGGCGTGCCCCGCGACTTCCAGCTCGAGGCCGGAAACATGCGCTCCCGTACGCGGACGCGTAATGAGCGACTTGACCGGCATGGCATGAATGATCTCGAGGTCCTCCTCCGGCACTGAGGCGCCGGGAGAGACCGGATAGCGCGGAACGCGGTAAGAAGAACCGGTCATCTTGGGACCGTCATGCACGATATCCCGAAGCCAGATGCGGTTGAGCCACTTCTGCGAGCAGGAACCCGGCCACCCCGGGATCACGAGGCGCAGCGGTGCGCCGTTCATGGGATGCAGGGGCCCGCCGTTCATGCCGAAGGCGATCAGGTTGTACGGATCCATCGCCTTTTCGATCGGGACGCCACGAGAGATCGGCAACTTGCCCGGCGTACCCGAGAGGTGCCGGTCGGCGCCTTCATGGGCGGTGTAGATCGCCGTGGACTTGACGCCTGCTGCTTCGAGCACGTCGGCCAGCCGAACGCCGGTCCACTCCGCGCATCCCACCGCGCCGTACGTCCACTGGTTGCCGCGCGTCGGCGGTTCGAAACCCGAGCGGCCATTCCCGCCGCACTCGATGACGAGACGATGGGTGACCACCTCGAAACCGCTGCGCAGGTCGTCGATGCGCAACGTCATCGGCCGATCCACCAGGCCATCGATCCGCAGTTCCCACGCGGCGGGATCAAGGTCGGCGGGAACGATGCCGTTGTTTCGGATGAAGTGGCGCGCCGTAGGCGTGACTTCGTCGTCGAGCAGGTGCGGCGGCGTCTCGGCATTGAGCGGCCGTGGGGTCAGAACCGTCAGCCCGTCCTTTCCCCGCACGCCAGCGGACTCGGCCGCGTACGCGCGCGAAAACGGATTCCACTGCGGCGAAGGCACCGCCATGCCCACCAGCGTACCCAGGGCCGCGAGGTTGGCGCGCCGGAGAAAGTCCCGCCGGCTGGCACCGGGGACCCGGGCCGGTCGTACTTTGCCGATTTCCTCACTCATGGCCATCCTCCCGCCAACCGAACTCTCTCACACGGACGCGCCCCCCGACAACGGGAGACTCGAACTACTCGTGGGATTCCACGTCCCGGTTCGACTCCCGTCTACTCCAGATTCCGCAAAGCGTATCGGCTTCGCGGACGATGACCAGGTGCAACCAGGGCAGCAGGACAATACACACCACCTCCGCCATTCGAGCCGGCCATCCTTCAAAGGGGCCAGCAACCGTCGACATCATCACCAGGGCGACGACTCCCGCCGTGGCACCGAAGCCGCGCCAGCGCACGCGCCCCGATTCGGCCATTCGCTGCATGCGCCAGGCGATGTAAAGCCTGTCCCAGCGATTGCCCGACGAAGTCCAGATGCGAACGTGGTGCGCAGGCCAGCGGGCGAGGACCTCCCGTGCGTACCATGGCCACCAGAACCAGGCCGCGAGCACAAGCCCGCCAGCGGCCCAGAAGCTCGACTGTTTCAGCAATTGTCCCGACGGCGGAACCGGGAACAGCGCCACCACGAGCCCAAAGCCGAGGACCGCGAACGTCAACAACCAGCCGACGGCAAATCCCGCGAACCCGAACATGGTAAACACCAGGCGGGTCGCCGACGTGCGTTTCTGAACGCCCAACGCCCTGGCACCGCCAAGAACAAACAAGGGGAGCAGCAGCGCCAGCAGTGGGAAGCGATAGGTGGGATCGCGGAGAACGAATACCACGATCACTGCCAGCACGGTCGGCAAAACCAACTGCGGAAGTTGCATCGCCTCGGTTTCCCGGGCGCGTCCCATCGCGGCTATTGCGTGCCGGCGGTGCTGTAGGGATCCGCGGCGTCGCGCAGGCCATCGCCCAGAAGGTTGAAGGCCATCACCGTCAACACCACGAACAGCCCCGGCAGCATCTGCCAGGGCGTGAGCTCGATCACCAGCGGGTTCTGGGCCTGGAACATCAGCACGCCCCAGCTCACCACCGGCGGCCTGAGGCCGATGCCGAGGAAGGACAACGCCGTCTCGCCCAGGATCATCCCGGGCACAGCAAGGGTCGCCGTTGCGATGATGTGGCTCGAGAAACTCGGCAGCATGTGCTTCGTAATCACCCTCGGCGTGTCCGCGCCCATCAGCCGCGCGGCCATCACGAAATCCTCCTCCCGGAGCGCCAGGAATCGGCCACGTACCTGCCGCGCCAGAGAGGTCCAGCCGAACAGCGAGAGGATGATCGTAATGCCGAAGTACACGAGCAGCGGCGACCAGTGCACCGGAAGCGTCGCGGAAAGCGCCATCCACAGGGGCAGGGAAGGAAGGCACTGCAGCACTTCAATCATCTTGTTCACGGCCCGGTCCACCAGGCCGCCCAGGTAGCCGGCGAGGCCGCCGAGCAGGATGCCCAGGACGATGGTCAGCACCACCCCCACGATGCCGATGGACAGCGATACCCGGCCGCCGTAGAACACCCGCGAGAACATGTCGCGGCCCAGGGGATCGGTGCCGAAGAGGTGGATGTAGCCACCTTCGTCGACAGTGAAGAGATGCCGGTCCATCTCGAACAGGTTCCACATCTTGTAGGGCTCGCCGCGGGCGAAGAAGCGGATGGGGAACCTTCTGCTGGTGTCCTCCGTGTAGATCCGGATCCACGTCTCCGGGTCAACCTCCATCTGGTAGGCATACACGAACGGGCGCAGGTGAAACTCACCCTCGGCGTCGAAGAAATGGACGCGCATGGGCGGCGCGTTGATGGCGTCGTCGTTGCGCGTCACCGTCCCGTAGGGGGAGATGAACTCGCAAAAGGCCGCCAGGGTGTACAGCACTATCAGGAATGCTCCGCTGACCAGGGCCAGGCGATGGCGCCGAAACCGCAGCCACATCAACCGCCGGGGCGATATGGCGGTGGCGTCTTCGCCGGCTTGCGCGGCTCCCGCGACTAACACGGAGCCTTCAGCCGGGGAGCGCGAGGGGGAACCCCTCGCATGCGAAGTGGGGGCGACGTCACTCAAAGCGAATCCTCGGGTCGACCCAGGCCAGCAGTAGGTCCGACAGCAGGATGCCCACGACCGTCAGAATCGCCAGCCACATCAGCAGGCTTCCGGCCAGGAACATGTCCTGGTTGAGGAGCGACTGCAGCAACAGCGGGCCAATGGTCGGCAGTCCCATCACCAGCGACACCAGCGCCTCGCCGGAGACCAGCGCCGGCAGCATCAGGCCGATGTTGCTGATGAACGGGTTGATGGCGATGCGCACCGGGTACTTCAACACGAGCTTCACCGGCCCGACGCCCTTCGCCCGTGCGGTGACGACGTAAGGCTTGTTCAGTTCGTCGAGCAGGTTCGCGCGCAGGATGCGCATGGTGAACGCGGCGGAGCCTAGTCCGACGATCACCATCGGCAGCCACAGGTGCGCCAGCATGTCTACCACGCGACCCCAGCTCCACGCCGCATCTTCGTACTCGGGCGAGAACAACCCGCCCGTGCTCACCCCGAACCATTCGAATCCGAGATGCATGAAGATCAGCGCCAGCAGGAACGGCGGCGTCGCCAGACCAACGAGAGCGATGGTGGTCATCACGTAGTCGCCGATGGAGTATTGGCGGACTGCGGAATAGATGCCGATCGGCAGGGCCACGATCCAGGTGAAAAGGAGCGCCGAAACGGTGATCGACAGCGTGTAGCCCAGGCGTTCCCACACCAGGTCGTTCACGGGCCGCTCAAAGACATAGGAATACCCCATGTCCCCCGTCAGGAAGTTGCCCGCCCAATAGAGATATTGCAGTGCCATGGGCTTGTCCAGGTTGTACTGCGCCCGGAGGTTCTGGACGTATTCCTCCGTCGGGGCGATGCCCTGGGCCGCCAGGCGATCCAGCGTCGACGAAACGACATCGCCTTCCGGCAACTGGATGACCGCGAAGATGATGACCGAGATGATGGCGAGGGTGGGGATCAGCCCGAGAAGACGGGATACGACGTAAGACCGCACTTAAGTTCCTCCCCCCTGCTAATCCGATTCGTCGATATACCAGGTCGCCGGATGGTAAGGCGTCGTCCAGCGGTTGTCGGCGCCCCAGATGCCGTTCGGCACCACGTTCCTGAGCCGGCTCGAAACCGCTATCGGATGCGGCGCGTTGCCCACCGTGCCGATCGCCCAAAGGTGCTCGGCATGCGCCTCAAGCAGCGTCCTGGCGGCCTTCGCGCGGCGCGCCTCGTCGGTGGCGGCGAGCAGTTCACCGCCCCAGTATTGCAGGTTGCGGATGAGTTCGGGCGGCTTTTCGCCGATTTCGCCGTTTGTCTGGTGGTACCGCCCCCAGTGATTCCACATCGTCATGTCCCAACCGCTCCGGTGCGGATAGAACCAGTCCGGCCAGTGGGGGAACAGGATGTCGGTCACCTTGTCCGCGTGCCAGGCCGTCATCTGCATCTTGTTGGCCTGGGCCCGTTCCGTCTGCAGGCGCCTCTCTATGGTCTTGAGGCGCAGGTCGATGCCGACCTCCCGCCAGTAGTCCCGCACCAGCTCCAGGCTGATCCCCTTCGGCGTCTCAAAGTCGATGAACTCCAGCGTGATGATCAGTTTCGACCCGTCCGGATATTCGCGCAATCCGTCGCCGTCGACATCGAACAGGCCGAGTTCGTCCAGCAGTTCGCGGGAGTAGTCCGGGTCGTAGCGGATATGCGCCTGTGAGAAGCGCTTCTCGTACCAGCGGCTGGATGGATGCGCCGTCACCTGGCTCGGCGTGCCCTGGCCGAAGTAGATGACCTCGTTCATCTGGTCCCGGTCGATGGCATGCGACAGCGCGCGGATGAAGCGCCGCTCCCCCTTGCCCCACACCAGGTCCCGGTATTTCAGGTCGTCAAAGTTGTAGTTCGGCTGTATCGCCACGTCGGCGACGTGCAGCCGGCGCCAGATGTGCACCCTGTTGACGCCCTTCCGCTCCCCGAGCTTGAGCAGCGGTATGTTCGGCGTATCGAGCGTGTGGCCGGTGAAATCGAGCTGGCCCGTGGCGGCCTGGAACGTGATCATCTGCGAGTTCTCCAGCACGACGATCACGTCCACCGCGTCGATGTACGGCAACTGGTTTCCCGCTGGGTCTATCTTGAAGTAGTAGGGATTGCGTTCCAGGCGCAGCTTGGTGGGCGTGCGCTCCACTGGCCTGAAAGAGCGCAGCGTAGGCACTTTCGGGGCGTCCTCGTTACCCCAGCCGCGCAACTGGTTGAACATGGCCATCCATGTGACGTGGTTCTTCTCCTTCACCAGCGCATCGAGTTCTTCCCGGTCCCGGTACGCCGGGTGGTAGTCCTTCAGGAAGTGCATCGGGTCGACGAAGTGGCTGCCGAAGAAGGCGAAGTAGTTGGCGAACATCGGGTTCGGCTTTTCGAACACGTACTGGAACGTGAGGTCGTCGACGGTTACGAATTTCGCGCCCCGCACGGCCACGTTCGTCAGCGGCTGCATTTCCGGGTCCAGCCAGTCGTGGTTGAAGCGGAACATGAAGTCGCTGGAGGTCAGGGGATGGCCGTCGGACCACTTGATGCCGGGCCTGAGACGGATGGTCGTGACGCGGCCGTCCTCGCTCACGCTCCAGGACTCCGCCAGGTTGGGCAGGACGTTGCGCAGGTCAGCGGAAATGGTCAGCGCGTGCTCCCAGGCAAAGAACTGCCACCCGTCCCAGAGCGTGATGCGGGCCTTGCCGCCGTACTTGCCGATGCGCTCGTAGGGGTGGCTGACGACGGGGTCGTCAGGCAGACGATCCTTCACCGGAGGAAGGTCGCGGCTGTCGAGCAGCGGGCTCTGGGAGAACTGCGTGACGCCAAGTTCGCTCGCGGTCTTCGGCGGGGCGAACCACTCCGGCGGCATGTTGCTTGCGATTGCCTCCCCGCGCTTCATGTCCTCCGAAGCGATGCAGATCGTTGACCCCATCGCGACGCAAACCCATAGGAGGGCAACACTCGACTTCATCGCGCCATGATGGCGACTGCATTGCGGCGGCGTCAACACGGCTTGCGACTCAGGACGGGAATGGCCAGCCGGGAATCCATGGAGTCTCTATGGCGCCTCGTCCGTGTCGTCGAGGTACCACGTCGCCGGATGGTAGGCCATCGTCCAGCGGTTGTCCGCGCCCCAGATGCCGGCCGGCCACACGTTCTTGAGCCGCCTCGAAACCGCCACGGGCTGCGGCGCGTGGCCTACCGTGCCTATGGCCCAGAGGTTGTCCGCATGGGCACGGAGGAGCGTCTTGGCGGCCTTCGTGCGATGTTCCTCGTCGGTGGCCCTGAGCAGTTCGCCGCCCCAGTACTGCAGGTTGCGGATGAGTTCGGGCGGCTCTTCCCCGAGTTCCCCGTCGCTCTGGTGGTACCGGCCCCAGTGGTTCCACATGATCATGTCCCAGCCGATCCGGTGCGGATAGAACCAGTCCGGCCAGTGGGGAAACAGGATGTCCGTCACCTTGTCCGCGTGCCACGCCGTCATCTGCATCTTGTTGGCCATGGCCCGCTCGGTCTGCAGGCGGCTTTCCACGGACTTCAGGCGCAGGTCGATGCCCACTTCGCGCCAGTAGTCCCTGACGAGTTCCAGCGCGATCCCCTTGGGAGTCTCAAAGTCCAGGTACTCAAGCGTGATGATGAGCGACGACCCGTCCGGATACTCGCGCAGGCCGTCGCCGTCGACGTCGAACAGGCCGAGCTCGTCCAGCAGTTCGCGGGAGTAGTCCGGGTCGTAGCGGAGATGGGCTTCGGCGAAGCGTTTCTCGTACCAGCGGCTCGACCAGTGCGCTGTCACCTGGCTCGGCGTCCCCTGGCCGAAATAGATGACCTCGTTCATCTGATCCCGATCGATGGCGTGAGACAGCGCACGGATGAAGCGCCGCTCTCCCTTGCCCCACACAAGTTCCCGGTACTTCGGGTCGTCGTAGTTGTAGTTCGGCTGTATGGCGGTGTCGGAAACGTGCAGCCGGCGCCAGATGTGCACCTTGTTGAGGCCTTTCGCTTCCCCGAGCTTGAGCAGCGGTATGTTCTGGGTTTCGAGCGGCAGTGCGGCGAAGTCCAGCTGGCCGGTGGTCGCCTGGAACGTGATCATCTGCGAGTTTTCCATCAGGACGATCATGTCGATGGCGTCGATGTAAGGCAGCTGGTTGCCGGCGGGATCAATCTTGAAGTAATAGGGGTTGCGCTCGAGGCGCATCTTGGTCGGCGTGCGCTGCACCACCTTGTGGGAGCGCAGCGTGGGTACCTTCGTGGCGTCTTCGTCACCCCAACCGCGCAACTGGCGGTACATGGCCAACCAGGTGACGAATCCCTTTTCCTTCACCAGCGCTTCCAGCTCCTCCCGGTCGCGGTAGGCCGGGTGGTAGTCCTTGAAGAAGTGCATGGGCTCGACGAAGTGGCTGCCGAAGAAAGCGAAGTAGTTTGGGAACATCGGGTTCGGCTTCGGAAACACGTACTGGAAGGTCAGGTCGTCGATGGTGACGAACCTGGCGCCGCGAACGGCCACGTTCGTCAACGGCTGCATCTCCGGATCCATCCAGTCGTGGTTGAAACGGAACATGAAGTCGCTGGAGGTCAGGGGCGCGCCGTCGGACCACTTGATGCCGGGCCGCAGGCGGACCGTCGTGACGCGGCCGTCTTCGCTCACGCTCCAGGACTCGGCGAGGTTGGGCAAGACGTTGCGCAGGTCCGCCGAAATCGTCAGCGCGTGCTCCCAATTGAAGAAGTGCCAATTGTCCCAGAGGGTGATCCGCGCCTTGCCGCCGTACTTGCCGATACGCTCGTAGGGATGGCTGACGACGGGGTCGTCAGGCAGACGCTCCTCCACCGGAGGAAGATCGCGGCCATCGAGTAGCGGGCTCTGGGAGAAACGCGTGATGCCGAGTTCGCTGGCCGTCTTCGGCGGGGCGAACCACTCTGGCGGCATGTCTACCGGTCTTTCCTCGGCAAGGCAGACCGTTGCGCCCAGGGCGATACCGACCCATGCACTGGCAAGACCCGGTTTCATTGTTCGTCCGATTCGTCGATGTACCAGGTCGCCGGGTGATACGGAGTGGTCCAGCGATTGTCCGCGCCCCAGATACCGTTCGGCACCACGTTCTTGAGCCGCCTCGAAACCGCCACCGGATGCGGTGCGTTGCCTACCGTGCCGATGGCCCAGAGGTTGTCCGCGTGGGCGCGAAGCAGCGCCTTGGCGGCTTTCGTGCGACTCTCCTCGTCGGTCGCGGTGAGGAGCTGGCCGCCCCAGTCCTGCATGTTGCGGATGAGTTCGGGCGGCTCCTCCCCGAGTTCCCCGCCGCTCTGGTGATACCGTCCCCAGTGGTTCCACATCGTCATGTCCCAGCCGGCGCGGTGCGGATAGAACCAGTCCGGCCAGTGGGGGAACAGGATGTCCGTCACCTTGTCCGCGTGCCACGCCGTCATCTGCATCTTGTTGGACATGGCCCGTTCCGCCTGCAGGCGCCGCTCGATGGACTTCAGGCGCAGGTCGATTCCCACTTCGCGCCAATAGTCCCGCACCAGCTCCAGGCTAATACCCTTGGGCGTCTCGAAGTCGATGAACTCCAGCGTGATGATGAGCTTTGACCCATCCGGGTATTCCCGCAGTCCATCGCCGTCGACGTCGAACAGGCCGAGCTCGTCCAGCAGTTCGCGGGAGTAGTCGGGGTCGTAGCGGATATGGGACTTGGCGAATCGCTCCTCGTACCACCGGCTCGACCAGTGCGCGGTCACCTGGCTCGGCGTGCCGCGGCCGAAGTAGATGACCTCGTTCATCTGATCCCGGTCGATGGCATGCGACAGCGCGCGGATGAAGCGCCGCTCTCCCTTGCCCCACACCAGGTCCCGGTACTTGAGGTCGTCGAAGTTGTAGTTCGGCTGGATGGCCACGTCCACGACGTGAATGCGGCGCCAGATGTGGACCTTGTTGGCGCCTTTCGTCTCGCCGAGCTTGAGCAGGGGTATGTTCTGGGTCTCGAGCGTGAAGGAGGTGAAGTCGAGCTGCCCCGTCGCGGCCTGGAAGGTGATCATCTGCGAATTCTCCAGCACGATGATCACGTCCACCGCGTCGACGTATGGCAATTGGTTGCCTGCGGGGTCAACCTTGAAGTAGTACGGGTTGCGCTCGAGCCGCAGCTTGGTCGGCGTGCGCTGAACCACCTTGAAGGAGCGCAGGGTGGGCACTTTCGCGGCGTCCTCGTTGCCCCAGCTGCGCAACTGGCTGAACATGGCCATCCAGGTGACGTGGTTCTTCTCCTTTACGAGCGCGTTGAGTTCTTCCCTGTCCCGGTACGCCGGGTGATAGTCCTTGAAGAAGTGCATGGGATCGACCCAGCGGCTCGCGTAGAAGGCGTAGTAGTTGGCGAACGTCGGATTCGGCCTCGGGAACACGATCTGGAAGTTGAGGTCGTCGATGACGACGAACTTCGCTCCGCGCACGGCCACGTTTGTCAGCGGCTGCATCTCCGGGTCCAGCCAGTCGTGGTTGAACGAGAACATGAAGTCGTTGGAGGTCAGGGGATGGCCGTCGGACCACTTGATCCCGGGCCGGATTCGGATCGTAGTGGTGCGTCCGTCTTCGCTCACGCTCCAGGACTCCGCGATGTTCGGCAGGACGTTGCGCAGGTCCGCGGAAATTGTCAGCGCGTGCTCGTGGGGCAGGAAACGCCGATGGTCGAAGAGCGTGACACGCGCCTTGCCGCCGTACTTGCCGATGCTCTCGTAGGGATGGCTGACGACGGGGTCGTCCGGAAGCCGTTCTTCCACCGGGGGAAGGTCCTGGCCGTCCAGGATCGGGCTCTGGGAGAATTGCGTGATGCCGATTTCGCTCGCGGTCTTCGGCGGGACGAACCACTCGGGCGGCATCCCCGAGGTGTCCTCTTCGGCGATGCAGACCGTCGCGTTCATCGCGAGGCCGACCCAGATGAGGACGCTCAACTTCATCCGGCCATGATGGCGATTGGGCTGCAACCGCGTCAACACGACCGCTGCGATTCAAGGTGGAGTCGTGCCGAGGCGAAACGCCGAGCCTGCTACGGTTTGTCCGGTGTTTCGTCGATGTACCAGGTCGCCGGGTGATAAGGCGTCGTCCAGCGGTTGTCCGCGCCCCAGATGCCGTTCG
This sequence comes from Gammaproteobacteria bacterium, assembly GCA_028821515.1. Lineage (GTDB taxonomy): Bacteria > Pseudomonadota > Gammaproteobacteria > Pseudomonadales > Azotimanducaceae > VXNE01. Next base: position 37,697 of record JAPPGA010000007.1, read on the forward strand.
GCACGACGTTCTTTAGGCGTTTCGATACCGCCACCGGGTGCGGCGCGTTGCCCACCGTGCCGATCGCCCAGAGGTGCTCCGCATGGGCCTCGAGCAGAGTTTTGGCAGCTTTCGTGCGGTGCGCCTCGTCCGTGGCCGACAGAAGCTGACCACCCCAGTACTGCAGGTCGCGGATAAGCTCCGGCGGCTCTTCGCCGAGTTCCCCGTCGCTCTGGTGGTACCGCCCCCAGTGGTTCCACATAGTCATGTCCCAGCCGGCCCGATGCGGATAGAACCAGTCCGGCCAGTGGGGGAACAGGATGTCGGTCACCTTGTCCGCGTGCCACGCCGTCATCTGCATCTTGTTGGCCATGGCGCGCTCGGTCTGCAGGCGCCGCTCGATGGTCTTGAGGCGCAGGTCGATACCCACCTCGCGCCAGTAGTCCCGGACCAATTCCAGGCTGATCCCCTTGGGCGTCTCGAAGTCGATGAATTCCAGCGTGATGATGAGCTTTGACCCGTCCGGGTATTCGCGTAGCCCGTCCCCGTCCACATCGAAAAGGCCCAGTTCGTCCAGCAGCGCGCGGGAGTAGTCCGGATCGTAGCGGATATGCGCCTTGGCGAAGCGCTCCTCGTACCATTGGCTCGACCAGTGCGCGGTCACCTGGCTCGGCGTGCCCTGCCCGAAATAGATGACCTCGTTCATCTGGTCGCGGTCGATGGCGTGGGAAAGCGCGCGGATGAAGCGCCGCTCCCCCTTGCCCCAAACCAGTGCCCGGTACTTGAGGTCGTCGTAGTTGTAGTTCGGTTGTATGGCCACGTCGACGACGTGCAGGCGACGCCAGATATGCACCTTGTTGAGCCCCTTCGCCTCGCCCAGCTTGAGCAGCGGTATGTTCTGTGTCTCGAGCGTGAACGACGTGAAGTCCAGCTGGCCGGTGGCGGCCTGAAAAGTGATCATCTGGGAGTTCTCGAGCAGGATGATCACGTCCACCTCGTCGACGTACGGCAACTGGTTGCCGGCGGGGTCTATCTTGAAATAGTACGGGTTTCGCTCCACCCGCATCTTGGTGGGTGTGCGCTCCACGACCTTGAAGGCGCGCAACGTGGGCACCTTGGGGGCATCCTCGTTACCCCAGCTCCGCAACTGGTTGAACATGGCCATCCAGGTGACGTGGTTCTTCTCCTTCACCAGCGCGTCGAGTTCTTCCCTGTCCCGGTACGCCGGGTGGTAGTCCTTCAGGAAGTGCATCGGATCGACGAAGTGGCTGCCGAAGAAGGCGAAGTAGTTGGCGAACGTCGGGTTCGGTTTCGGGAACACGTACTGGAAGGTCAGATCGTCGATGGTGACGAACTTCGCACCGCGCACGGCCACGTTCGTCAGCGGCTGCAATTCCGGATCCAGCCAGTCGTGGTTGAACCGAAACATGAAGTCGGCGGAGGTCAGGGGATGGCCGTCGGACCACTTGATCCCGGGCCTGAGGCGGATCGTCGTGACGCGGCCATCCTCGCTCACGCCCCAGGACTCCGCGAGGTTCGGCAGGACGTTGCGCAGGTCCGCGGAGATCGTGAGCGCATGCTCCCAGGCGAAGAAGCGCCATTGGTCCCAGATCGTGATCCTCGCCTTGCCGCCGTACTTGCCGATGCGCTCGTAGGGATGGCTGACCACGGGATCGTCCGGCAGGCGCTCTCTTACTGGAGGAAGGTCGCGGCCATCGAGCAGCGGGCTCTGAGAGAACTGCGTAATGCCGAGTTCGCTCGCGGTCTTCGGCGGGGCGAACCACTCCGGCGGCATTCCCGCAGTGTCCTCTTCGGCAATGCAGACCGCCGCACACATCGTGGTGAAGACGCTCACAAGCGCGGAGCTCAACTTCATCGAGCCATGATGGCGACTGCCCGGCGACGGCGTCAATAAAGCGCCTCTCCCGAAGGTGCCGGCACCGTCGGGTGGCTCCCACGCCAGTGCCGCCCACGTCGCAGGCGGTTTTCAGCACTTTCGCACGTCCGCGCAGGTCGATGTCATACAACATGCCGAAAGGCAAACCCGCATGATTCGACTGGTACACTGTGCAAGCCGAACGGAACGATGAATGCGACCGTGATCGACACGCTGAGATTCGCGGACAGCCTGAAAGCGGCAGGCTTCGGAGTGCCGCAAGCCGAGGGCCTGGCGCGTGCTCTCGGCGCCGAACTGGCAGAGCGGATGCTCACCAAAGGCGATCTCGAGGACGCTCTCAGACCAATCAACGGCAAGTTCGACAGCATCGACGCAAGATTCGAAAGCATCGACGCCAAGTTCAAACGTATCGACGCCAGATTCGAAGGCATCGACGCCAGGTTGGACGGTATCGACGCCAGATTGGACGCAATGGACACCAAGTTTGACGCAATGGACGCCAAGTTCGACGCAATGGACGCCAAGTTCGATGCAATGGACGCCAAGTTCGACGCAATGGACGCCAAATTTGACGCCAAGATCGACTCCGTGCATCGCGAACTCTCCGGCAAGTTCAACACCCTTGTCGGGGTCATGGCGTTGGGGTTCACACTCCTCATTGGCCTCGGCGGGTACAACGCCGTTTCACCCCGCCTCGCCGAGACGACCAGGCAAGCGCCCGAATCACATCAGGAGGCGACGGCACTGCCCGCCGCGCCCCAATCGCGGCTGCTCGCCCAGGCCTAGTGTACTGTCCCGTAAATAACTTCTATAATTGTGGGCGTGTTCAATTCGGAG
>JAPPGA010000028.1 GCA_028821515.1 Gammaproteobacteria bacterium
AGATGTTATTTTGTTTCACAAAAACTCTGGGGGGGGGGGGGGCCCCCCCCCCCCCACCACACATTAGCCCCCCCCCCCACGCGGCGGCCCCCCAAAGCCCCGCCCCCCCCCCCCCCCGCCCCGCGTGGCGCCCCCCCCCGCCCCTCCCGCGCTGGCGGTTTTTGGCGCCCCTGTGGGCGATCTCCCCGACTGTATGCTAGCCCACCACATCCGGCGCGCCGGACTTCAGTGCTGTCTCGACATTGGCGCGCTTCGCCTCGACCAGTTGCGGCATGAAGTCGTCGAGTTCGTCGACGGTCCAGAGACCGCTGCCACGTTTCTCGAAACTCCGGATAACCGCTGGTTGCTGCATGATTCCGACAAGCCCGCGACCGCATTGGACGATCTCGCCGGAGATGCCGGCCGCCTCCTCGGTGCACAGCCACGCGACCACCGGCGCTATATGCTGCGGCCCGCCCGTCTCCATCTCCTGTTCCGTCACCTTCTCGCCCCGTGCCTCGCGCAGGGGAATCGTCATGCGCGTCATTGCGCCGGGCGAGATCGTGTTCACCGTGCAGCCGTACTTGGCGAGTTCCAGCGCGAGCACGCGCGAAAAGCCTGCAATCCCGGCTTTTGCCGCACCGTAGTTGGACTGGCCGAAGTTCCCGAACAGGCCCGAGACGCTGGAGAAGTTGATGATCCGGCAACCCGTTCGGCCCGTCTCCCGCACGTATTTGGCAAATGGGCGCGAGCAGCAGTAGTGGCCTCGAAGATGTACGTCGATGACGGCATCCCAGTCCGCCTCTTCCAGGTTGAAGATGGACCTGTCCCGCAAAATACCCGCATTGTTGACCAGGATGTCCATGCCGCCAAAGTTGTCGAGAGCGGAAGCGAGCAGGGATTCGCCGCCTTCCACGGTGGCCACGCTCTGCGTATTTGCTACCGCTTTTCCCCCTGCCGCCTCGATCTCCGCGGCAACGTCTTCGGCGATGCTGCTGCCCCCGGTACCATCCGTGGCACCGCCGAGATCGTTCACCACCACCTGCGCGCCTTCGGAGGCCAGAAGCAGCGCGACCTCGCGTCCAATACCTCGGCCCGCGCCGGTCACTACGGCGGTCTTGTCGTCCAAACGTCCCATCAGTGTCCCCTTTTGTGTTCCTTCGGTTCCCGACCGCTCGCGCCGCCCTTTTGAACTCGCCGTCCAGGCAACAACCTCTCCAGCTCGCTAACGCTCTCGGAGCCGTTTGTTCCATGCGAGAGTGACAGACAAGCCGTACTTCGGCAACACGGGTCGATCGACCTCCCCTGCGTATTGCCCCCTCGCCCGCTATCGTTCAGTATCCCTTCGGCTCAACCAGGCCGCGAGGAAGAGGTATGCATCCCAGGTTGTTGCCAGCGATCGCTGCGGCCATCGTCACCCTTCCGGCGGTTACGGCCGACAGGCCCGAACCGGTTCGCGGGGAGCAGGGCATGGTCGTCTCGCGTTCACAAATCGCGTCGAGCGTCGGCGCGGACGTGATCGGCGCCGGAGGCAATGCCGTCGATGCGGCGGTGGCCGTCGGTTTCGCGCTGGCCGTGGCGCATCCGTCGGCGGGTAACCTCGGCGGCGGCGGGTTCATGGTGATCCGCCTCGCCGATGGCGAACTCGTCGCCAACGACCACCGGGAACGGGCGCCGGCTGCCGCCCACCGGGACATGTTCGTGGACGCCCGCGGCAACGTGGTGGAGGGACTGTCGACGGACTCCCACCTCGCCGCAGGCGTCCCCGGCACCGTTGCCGGCCTGCTCGACATCCATGAACGATACGGCGCTCTGCCGCTTTCGGACGTGATCGATCCCGCCATCACCCTGGCGCGGGACGGTTTCCCGCTGCCGCCCGACCTCGCCAGTGACTTCGCGAGTCATCAGTCCGACTTCGCGAGGCACGCCGCCTCCAAGGCCGTGTTTTCCAGGACGGACGGGACGCCCTACGAGCCGGGCGACCTATTCATGCAGGAAGACCTCGCCGACACCCTCGCACGAATCAGGGATGAGGGACGGGACGGCTTCTACAAGGGCAAGACCGCCGAGCTGCTGGTGGCCGAGATGCAGCGCGGTGGAGGGCGCATCTCGCAGGCGGACCTGGACGATTACCGTTCGGTCTGGCGGGATCCGGTCATCGGCACCTACCGGGGATTCGACGTTGTTTCGATGCCACCGCCATCCTCTGGAGGCATCTTGCTGGTTCAGATGCTGAACATGCTGGAACGCTACAACCTCCGCACCATGGGCGCAGGGAGCGCAAGGGCGATACACCACATGGTCGAGGCCGCGCGGCGCGCGTACGCCGACCGCGCGATGCACCTCGGGGATGCCGACTTCTATCCCGTGCCAGTAGGCCGGCTGATCGACAAGGCGTACGCGGTCGTGCGCTTCGGCGACTTCGACCCCAGGCGCGCTTCCGCGTCCGCCGATGTCGGTGCCGGCTACTGGAAAGAAGCAGGCGGAGAGACCACCCACGTGTCCGTCATGGATGCCGCCGGTAACGCCGTGGCCTATACGACGACACTCAACTTCTCCTACGGCTCGAAGATCGTGGTCCCTGGCGCCGGATTCCTTCTGAACAACGAGATGGACGACTTCTCGGCTCGGGAAAACGCGCCGAACGCCTACGGACTGCTCGGTGGCGAAGCCAATTCCATCGCGCCCGGCAAGCGCATGCTGAGTTCGATGACGCCGACCATACTGCTCTGGGACGGCCGGCCATTCTTCGTCACGGGTTCACCGGGAGGAAGCACCATCATCACCACCGTGCTGCAGGTCATCGTCAATGGAGTGGACCACCGCATGAACCTGGTGCAGGCGGTCAGCCAGCCCCGTTTCCACCACCAATGGCAGCCGGACCGGATCCTGTTCGAGCCCGGCGTTTCCGAGGAGACGGTCTCCGCGCTGAGATCCATGCGCCACCGCGAAGTCGTCATCCTGCCCACCGCGCGTCTTGGCAAGGCGAACTCGGTCATGCGCATACGCGGCGCACTCTGGGGTTTCGCTGATCCCCGTGCCCCCGGTGCCGCGGCGGGAATCTGAAGCCGAAGACCGAAATACGAAAAAAGTTCGTGCCCCGTGGGGACTCTTGTCCCGTTTTCAAGTACTTGGAATCTGACTCAGCACCCCCAAATCCGTGTTCAACGAAAACCAACACGGAGTAAATGACATGAACTTGGTTCACTGGGATCCGATTCGAGACTTCGAAAACCTGTTCCGCCCCGGGGCGGTCCTGCCAGCAATCCGCGAGCGCGGCTCAAACTGGATGCCCGCCATCGACGTGCGGGAATCCGGGGACGTGTATCGCGTCGACGTGGAACTGCCGGCGGTGGCGCCGGAAGACGTGGAGGTGAACTGCAAGGACGGCTTGCTGACCATCTCGGGCGAGCGCAAGTACGAGCGCGAGAACGACGACGAACGGATGCATCGCTCGGAACGCCTGTACGGCCGTTTCGCCCGCAGCTTCCGGCTTCCGGACGACGCCGACCAGGACTCCATCGAGGCCACGGCGGCACATGGTGTCGTAACCATCTCCGTCGCCAAGCGGGAGAACGCGAGGGCGCGATCCATCGAGGTCAAGACCGCTAACTGACCCGCTCCATCGATGCGCTCCGGCATCCTGTCGGGGCGCGTCGAACACGTCGTCCGGCGGGCGCGATGCCCTCTCCAATGAGGAAGTTCGCCTAGAGCACCTTTTGCAGGACCGCGAGCAAACTCATGCCAGCGAACGCCATCGCCCCGAACTTGATGGTCATGCGTTGTTCGAACGCGGCCAGATCCGTCTTGGTCGCCATCGTCGACATCACGCCGTCCAGGTCGGACCGGATCGGCTCAAGATCCGCTTTCGTCGCCATCGTCGACTTCACCCTGTCCAGGTCGGACCGGATCGGCTCAAGGTCCGCTTTCGTCGCCAAGGTTTCGTCGATGGCTGTGCCGACGGTTTCCACAACCGCCTCGGCCTGTGAGTCGCTGAAACCGGCGACGGTCAGGGACTTCACGGCTCTGTGCGTATCGAATGCGGGAGGGACCATGCGGTCATTCTAACAGCCGATTCGTGTCGGCCGAGACGGCAGATTGCGGCATTTCCTGTAAGCATTTCGCCCGCTGGATCCTATCCGCCTCAATGTCTGCGGAACGGGTGCATGACAAATTTGTTGGATTCTAGGCGACACGGTGTTGTTGACGTTTC
>JAPPGA010000045.1 GCA_028821515.1 Gammaproteobacteria bacterium
ACTCGCCCAGGCTTCCCCTCGGCCAGCTCATCTTCGGCGCCAACTTCCACCAACCCATCCCCCACCACCAAAGGCGGGCCACGACAGGCTCACTTTCTCATTGGAATATGCTGGAGAACAAACCTCGGGCCGACCTCGGGCCGCAGGCCATCACGGAGCATGCTCTGAGTCGTCGATTGGGCGATGAGAAGTTGCTACGCGCCCTTTTGGGCTGACCTTCGTAGCCACTCTGACTGGTCGACCGCTACTCGGCTGAGCGTGTCTGCGAAAACCTGAGCGATTCGTTGAGCAAACTCAGCCTTCAATTCGCCCAGCCACTCGTATTCGTTGCCATCGGCATCTACGAAAACGAACGCTTGGTTTGAATCGTCCTTTTGCGCGACTACGGAATAGCGAACAGAGTCCGGTTCAAATTCGCGGATTTCCCAGCCCGATGCGTCCAAGCCGATTCCACGCCGTCGATAGCTGCCATCGGCCTTGACGATAAGCTGTTCTTGACCTCGGCGTGGTTCACCTAAAGGGAGAAAGGCGAAGGACGTCTTCTTACTCAACCTTACGCTGTCGCACCTTGGACGTACGCATACAAGCTGTGCGGCCTGACACTTGTCGTCTGCTTCGCCTCGCCGCCCAACCACAGTTCCTAGGCACAGTGTGGGCGGTGGTGCGTTGAAAACGGTGCGCGAAGTAATTATCCAGGCCAGCTCCTCGTCGAGTTCCTGACCACCACCACCGAAGCCCGTTGACAAGCACTCGAACTCGTTCTTGCCCAACACGTTCTGGTTGCTCAGCCCGGCCTTGGCAAGCGCCAGCGCTTGATCGTTAGTCAGGCTCTTTTGTCCGAACCGAAAGTTCTCTGGTGGATCCCCAGCACGTTTGCGTATCCAGCCTGCTACCGCCCTTTCGCCCGCTGGCGACTGATCAGCGACCGCATAGTCCATGAGGCCGCGCAACTCCTCGGCCACATGGTTCACCATCTGTCGTTCCGCATCGTCTGGATTCGGCAGGCAGGTACGGTGAGCGAGAAACGCCGGGTCGAGCCTCGAACAGAACCTGTCGAGAACCATGTGGGCGCACTCGCGCACAGCGGTGAGCGACGTCAGCGCGATGCTTGGCAGGAGACCAGTGGTCATTTCCGAGAAGTCATCGACCAGCCGATTGGGCAGTTCCTCCTCCTCGACCCTCCGATCCCGAAGAGCAGTGGGGACGTTCACGCTTGGCTTGGCGTACAACACGACCCGACCGTGGCGGTACACGACAGTCGCTGCTCCAGAGACTTGCGGATTAAAGCCAACCCGACGCAATTCGCCCTCAATGGCCTCTCGGATGGCTACCAAGTCGGCTTCACCGGTATAGAAGGCAACAAGCCGCAAGGCGTTTCGGTCGATTTCGCCGGTCACAATGTCCTTGAGCAACTTCAGCGCATACTCTGAATCATCGTCCTTGAGTCGCCAGTCCAGCACGACGATGTCAGCCTGCCTGATCGCGTCCATGGCCGTTTCGGTGGGTCCAATCACACCGCAGATCACCCCCAATTCGGAGAACGCGTCGATGACGCCCTTCGTGTACAGGCTATGGCTGCCCGACCCGCCTTTAGCAGCTTCATCACCAACCGGTTTTCGTGGCTGCCGAGTTGGTGTTTCGACGCCTCTGACACGCGCAATATCGTCTGCCGACATGAGGGCCTCGTCGTCTACGACGATGGCCGTCTGAAGGAACCGTTTCACGAGCCCCCGGCAATGTTCGGCAAACGCGTCGGCGCTCATCTGGGTCTCACTCACCTCGATCTGCTGGCTCAAGTGCGAACGTCGCGCCGTCATCGCCATCCAGGAGCAACAGTTCCCATCCGACGCGCCGGAGGCTCTCGCGGCCGATGTGCAGCCCTAAGCCACGGCCCCCTGGTTTCCTGGTGAAGCCAAACTCGAAGATGGCATCGCGGTCGCGCACGTTGACCCCGGGTCCCGAATCCTGGACAAGCAGCACTTCGTCCCGTGCATCAAGCCGAATCCATCGATCACGGTCCGGGTTCTGTTGGGACAGCCAGAAGATGGCATTGTCAACCAAGTTCACAAACACGGGATAGAAGGTCGATGGAAAACCGACGAATCGGCTTTCGGCAAACCGTCGACTATGGGAGAACATGATGGAGTGGCGCTGGAACCTCGCCCGGAACAACTCTTCCAAGAACTCGTAGATCTCCGAGCCGACGATCTCGACCTCTTTCCGATACAACCGTCGCTGAAGAGGCGTAAAGAGCGTCAGGTATCCGTCCAAGTGATCGAAGCTCGTTCGTATGTTGTTGTAGAGTTCGCGAAGGCCCGAGTTCGCGTCGGCCCATGCCCGGAGGCGGCGCAGGTTGTTGCGTACCGAGCGAATCGTCCCGGAGAACTCGTGGCTGATGATTTCAATTGCCGTGCCAATCTGAGCAAGGTGCATGTCTGCTTCCTTCTCCTCCTCGAGAAGAACGTTCCGTTGCTCGATCACCATTAGCTGATCTGCTGCAGAGTTCTCCCCGGTTGTGTCGATCGCCTGAAGCTGGTCAAGAATCGACAGCAGCAAGGTAGATTGGTCATCCGTCACTTCGAGGATTCGCTGCTCCATCGCGTCACGGATCTCGACGAACGTCTCATCGGGCAGGTCAGAGAAGTCGGCGCGCTGGAATTCGCTTACGACGGAACGCAATTCGGTCTCCACAGCCCGTAGAGAGTCTCGCGCGACTTGGCCGACCTCTGCGGCAACGTCATCGGCCTTGGTCCTGACTGCCTTGCTGCTATCCCCTGTAGCCTTCCTCACTTCGCGCCCCAAGTCTTGGAGTGCGGCTTCCGTTCTAATGCGGCGGTCGATCATCAGCCTGGCTTTTTCCGCCTCCTCGCCGACCATATCGGCGATGAGTTCTCGTGTGGGGCGGAACACGTTCTGTTGTAGTGATGCGAACTCCGAGTTGTAGATACTCCAGTCACGCAAGGTCGACTTGCTCAGGCCGATGCGCGGGCGGGCAATCCGATAGCGATTCTCCAAGTTTCTGATTTCCGCATACGCTTCCCGCTCGAGCGCGACGACCTCGCTTGCCGCTTGCCGCTTGTCAGTCTTGCCGCTTGTCACCGCGAGTTGCTCTGCAACGCGTTCGCCCAAAGCCAGCGCCTGGTCTTGCGGCTCATTCCTCGCCAGTTCGTCGAAGAACCCGTGAAGCCGCTCCTCGAATTTTCGCTTCCGCTCCGAGACCTGTCTCTCTCGTCGTCGTCGCACCGCGTCTTCCTTCGACAACTCCTCCTTGCGGTCACCGAAAGTGTCACTGTAGACGCCGTCCTTGCGGAAGAAATCCGCCGCAGCGTGGAGCAGGAAATTCTTGAGTATGGCCTTGAACTGGCGGTATGCCTTGTTCTCCTGAAACCCCTCCCGTCCAGCCTTCTCGCGCAGCCCGCGATTGCGCTCGGCGTCGATCTCAACGAAACCGAACATCTTTCGGTGCGAGAAGTAGTAGTAGGCCATACCCTTAGTCCGCCGAAACTCAATGTCCAGCCAGTCGTAGTCCGTGTCACCGTATGGAAGTACACGGATGCCGTTTCGATAGATATAGAGCCCCCCGAGTTTCTCGGTCTTCGCGGCCAAGGTTGCGTACTCCTGGTATGGCATCGTCGAGTGTCGGCTCTCTCCTTCGAACGCGGCGAAATCGATGCGGAACGGGCCGCAGTCCGTCCGCCTGCCGCGGGCGTCACCCCAAGGGATTACATGGTCCTCGACGACCTCTCCGTAGATGGATACCAGACCCCGGAATTGACCGTGATCGTCGAAGTCCCCCTTGATCCTATGGTCCGCGTTCTCAAATTCGTCTGGAAGGAAAAAATCCTCGGTGGCAATCAGGTCTTCAGCGTCGTCATCCGTCTTGTGGTCGCGGAATGCGGTACGGATAACGCTTGTCGAACCCGGTGCCATCGTGTTGCTGAAACCGAGTAAAGCCTTCCTTAGCGGTGTGGCCTTTTCCGTCGCCCTATCTGTCCTTGGATCGCCGTCGATGTCCTCTGGCAGGAGGTCTGAACTGGGCTTGATTAGGAAGTGTGTTCCGCTGCCCGTACGGAGGGAAAGAGCTGGTGCATATGTATCGACTTCGACCGGGTCGACGTCGAACGACGATAGTTCCTTCTCCAGACCTCGTTGATGATCCTCCCGTCCTTTAGGCGTCAGTGATACGCAGGTTGCCCGGAACTCCGCGACCATCTCCGCGATCTCGGTCACCGTGGGCAATGTGCCACCCGGGAAGGAGCGTAGCGGCACATCGATCTCGTCCAAGTCCACGCGGGGCCATTCAAATATCCCCCAGTTGAGAAAAGCGGCAGTCAAATCGGACAAGCCATCCGACATCTTCGCCCTTGTCAGCACCAGCACCTGTGCACCTATCGTGGCGATGGCAAGGCGCCCGATGCCTTTCTCTCCTAGCATCGGACGGGTTTCCATATGGGGATTGCGCGAAGGCATCTGAGCAGGATCGAACTTGCTTTCCGTACCTATGGTGAGCCATCGGCTAACGAACTCCTCACGCGTCATCCCCATGCCGTCGTCCCGGAGCACGAAGAGTCCGTCCGAGCGGTAGTAGTCAATCTCCACGCAGCTTGCATACGCATCGTGCGCATTCTTGAACAACTCGCTGATGGCCGTTGGAATGCCCGCGATTTGCTGTCTTCCGAGCATATCGATGGTTCGTGCCCGGGCCTTGAACGTGGCCATCAGGACATCACCTCCGCGTCCCTCAGATGGGTTATGAAATGCCCTCCAATAACCTCCGCCAGCCGAACGGGGACGGCGTTGCCAATCTGTCTGGCCATCGCGGCAAGGCTACCTTCAAACACGAACTCGTCAGGGAATGTCTGTAGGCATGCGGCCTCGCGGACACTGATGGCGCGATGCTGCTCGGGGTGACCGAATCTCCCGTTGGAGTAGCTGATGCATCTAGTAGTCAAGCCAGAGGCGGGAGCGTCCCAAGTCATGCGACCGTACACATCGCTGTAGCCTGAAAAGTCCTTGTGGCAGTCCAACTTGAGGTTGTCAGGCCAGTCCCGATGGCCGCCGCCCTCTGGAGTCGATTGGATCCGCTTGAGATTGAGGGCCGAGAGTCCGGCAGCGCGATGATTGGGTACACCTGAATACTCTTCGCCGGCCTCGATGGGCGGCAAATGCGCAATCCAGTCCCTGACCGTTTCATAGCGCTCGTTGGGTGTTCCCGGGCCGTGGGTCTCGGAGGGCAGTTGAATCTCCCCGTGCCGGCTTCCCAACAGGACGAGCCGGCGACGGCTCTGCGGTACGCCGTACTTCATCAGGCGGATCGACCGAAAGTCCACGGCGTATCCGCACGCATCCAAACGTTTGAGGAACGTGTCAAACGGCTGGCTGCTGCTGTCGAAGTGCTGAAGGCCGGGAACGTTCTCCACGAATACGAGGTCGGGAGCACACATTTCGACGAAATCAGCGAAACGAAGCAACAGTGGAACCCGATCATCATCTTCCAAGTCACGGTGGGTCGTGTTTTGCCTTGTGAACGGCTGGCACGGCGCACAGCCGCAGAAGAGAACTGGGCTCGGTCTAGCGGCCTCCACCTGTCCCTTTACTTGGTCGGCTACCGAGGTGGTTTGGATGTCCGCCAACTCGAAGTGGACATCGGGGAAATTGCCCTTGTACGTTCGCTCGGCCTCCTGGTCACAGTCCAGCGCGAAGACGACATCCATTCCTGCGGCCTGGAAGCCGCAGCTCGCTCCGCCACAGCCCGAAAAGAAGTCGAATACTCTGACGTTCTCGGTTTGCCTGGTCGTTTCCATCGCGTCACACCCCAAAGACCTTCATCACCTCGTCACCCAGGTGGTTGATGACCTTCACGGCGATACGCCCCGTGGACGGTTTCGGGAAGGGGCGCGAGGTGTCGCTGTGCAACGTTTCCCAGGCGTCTGGGTCGATCTCTGCCTTCAGCGTGGTCTTGAGGGACTTGTATGGGTCCCCCGCACCAAGGAAATAGGCTTGGCGTACGAAAAAGCTCTCTTCATTGTAATCGGTGTCGACGAACCAGCATGCGATGCCTTCGGGGCCGTCGCTTCGAACTTCGCCAGCCGAGGGATCAAAGACATCGACGCCGTTGATCCTTACCTGTATCCAGTCGTTTTGGCCGTTGTCGCTGGCGGCAGGTTCGACTTCGATATCGGGCTCGCCGAAGATCACGAACAGATTCGCCGTGTCCGTCTTCTTGAGGTCGTTGGCCATGTGCAAGTCCGCGTTCATACGTGCCTTCAGCACTGGAACGCGGCCGAGTTGGTTGAACTCCGTGGCGTGGGCCTCGTAGTTGAAGGCGCAGGCGATGAGGGCTTCAAAACCGGCGTCGGCGGCTTCGCGCGTGGCACGTACCAGGTCCGATCGGGAGACAGTGCCGAACTCGGGGCCGATGAAGATGCCCGCGCGACGCTCCTGGTTCTCACCTCCTTCAAGATAGCGACCCTCAGCGCAAACCAGGGCACCAGGCCATGGCTCCAGAGAAGAGAATGTGATTCGACCCGCCTTCCGGGCCTGTTGCACACCGGCGGCGCGGAGGTTCTCCAGGATTACATGGGCGAAGTCGCTGCGAGAGACGTCCGTGCCGAGGTCGTAGCTGGCGGCTGCCTCTGCGAGGACCAATTCGTCGTTCTCGTCGAGCGCGGCCAAGCGGTGAGGCGACAGGCTTTCGACGGTGAACGGGCCGGCGACCCGGACCTTCTTGTTGTCCTGGTACGGCCTGTCATAGAGATGCTCGTACTCAGCGCGCACCGCGATGCAAGCATCAATCTCGCGCTGACGGGCGATGCGGGCTTCCCAAAAGCGGGCGTGCGCCTTGCGCGCAGCATCGTTCCAGCTTGGCTCCGGTTCGCGAGGTACTTCCCACTCAAGGAATTCATTGACGAGGGCAGGCTCGCCAGACGGAAGGGCTATGGTGCTCCCTTCGGCGTAGGTGAAGTCAATGCACTCTCCTTTGCGGCCTCCGACTTCGACCAAAAAAGGAGTGGATTGACCGCGCAGGACCCGGTTGAGATCCCTAAGAGCCGCATTGACCGCAGGCTGCATCCTCTCGAAAATGACGTTGATTTCCGTGTTGTTGGCGATTGACTTCAGCGTGACGTGCGGTACGCGCTGGTACACGAAGCCCTGCCGGATGTCGCCGTAAGTCGGTGCTTCAGACGGTGTCTTGTGCGAGAGTTCGGCCTCCTTGCGCTGGCCCTCCGAACTGTCTGCCAACAGGTAGTAGGCGTAGCGTGCACCCATGACCCGCGAGCGTGCAAGTGCCAACGCAACGCGGGAGGTGTCGATGGTGATCCAGCGACGACCCCACTGCTCGGCGACATAGGCAGTGGTGCCCGCCCCGCAGGTAGGGTCGAGAACGAGGTCGCCAGGGTCAGTCGTCATTAGCACACAACGCGTCACGATCTTCTGATGAGTCTGAACAACGTAAACCTTCGCGTCCGAAAAGCCAGCGGCCGTGTCAGTCCATGTGTTTTCCATTTGCCGCATAGGCGAATCAAGAAAGTATTGGCGAAAATAGGTAGACACACCAAGACAGATAAGTCGATTTGCCTTGATGAGGTTTTGCATTCCAGCCTCGTTTGTGCGCCAGCTTTTCCGCCCTCTCGGCTGGACCACCTGACCCATCAAGGAAAACTCAAACGTGCATGTGGGCGTGTAGCCGGAGGACTTTAGGTCTGATCGCTTGAATATGCCCGAAGGGTCATCGGGAGTCTCGTTTAGCTTCGAGAACCAACCGGATCCATCATCAAAGAACACAAACTCCGGCTCTTCCTCCATCGGCCTCTCAATCTGGATATTTCGGTACTTGATTTGCTCCTTGTCTTTCGCGTACCAAACAATGTGGTCGTATACGTTAGACAGACCACGAGAACCAAGAGGAGTAAGAGCCCGGTAATGAATCTCGGAGAAGAAATTCTCTGCCCCAAATACCTCATCCACCAGCGCCCGCACCCGATGAACATTCTCATCACCGATCTGCACGAAGATGCTTCCGCTCTCTGTCAACAGATCCCGCGCAACCGTCAGCCGATCTCGCAGGTACGTCATATACGAGTGAGCCCCGTCTCGCCACGTGTCCCGGAACGCCTTGACCTGTTCCGGCTCGCGCGTGATGTGTTCCGCCTTGCCGTCCTTCACATCTCGGCTGGTGGTCGACCACTGGAAGTTCGAGTTGAACTTGATCCCGTACGGCGGGTCCATGTAGATGCACTGCACTTTGCCCCGGAGCCCTTCACGTTCGGCAAGCGACGCCATCACCTGCAGGGAGTCGCCGAGAATCATGCGGTTCGACCAGTTGGCATCGTGCTGGTAGAACTCTGTCCTGGCATCGTCGTCGGGCAAACCATTGAAGTCGCCAAACAGGTCGGTTTGGAACCCTGACTCAACCGCTCTCTGTTCGGCTCTCGCTTGACGGCTCATGCGGGCGAGATCGTCGATCAGCACTTTGGGGTGGACTTTCTCCTGGATGAACAACGGCGGTGCCTGCACCACGAGATCCGACCAGTCCTGGACGTCCTTGCCCCGCCAGACGAGTTGAGGATCCAAGTCGGCGTTGCGGCGCTCGTAGGCAACGCGAATGGGTTCCTGATCATCCGAGCGCATAACCGGCTGGTATTCGGCAGTCGGAATATTGCGGCGTTTTGCACCTTCGTGGGTGATTGTCTCCACAGATTTGCGTGCCCGCCTGCTGGTTCTTCTGGCCACGGCTTATCCCCTAGTCCTTGGCATCGACCTGTTCGGCATCGCGGGTGGCCCGCCACCGTACAGAATCGTCCCCGATATCCATCGGCCCAAGAACGCCTTGCACTATTCGTCGCGCACACCCACGCGCCGCCGGTCCCGCATCATTGAAAGCGCGAATCACAGCTTCGAGGGTTCGTCCTCGCGTCGGCAACGTCTCGCCACGCCGCGCCCGCTCTACTCCGAGCACCCCGCACGCCTCGTTCAGACGCGTGGGATGGACCAGGTAGAACGTGCGGGGTGTTGTCTCACCTTTGGAAACGGAGTCAAACGCCTTGCGGCGTTGACCTGATTGCGCGCTGTGCAACCAATGCCATATCGCTGCCTCGACAATCGCCGACTTGCTCGGCAGGCCAAGCCAACCCGGCTCACCGCGTTGCGCTTCCTCGCCGGCGAGCTGCCGTTGAAGAACTTCGAGCAGTGCAATTGCTTCGCCCGATTGTCGGACCACGACTTTCTGGGTCACAGCCTTCACAAGTGCAGATCAATCCCTCCGCGAGATTGGAAGTCGCGATTGTTGTCATAGACAACTTGGTTGTCAACAGAGCTTACACCGCTTGCGCCTCTGTATGGGCGATGCCAATTTCCTCCGCGATCTGCCTGAGCCTCCGGTCGCGCGTCCAAAGCGATGACCCTTCGTGGGCAAGGACGGATCCGAGCAAGTTGGCATCCACATAGCCGATACCTCGGCCCATCCACCCCCGAACCTCTATCTGTTCCAAGACTTCGGCTGAAGTAAGCACGCCGACAACCGGGAGCGCGTGGAGTCGGCGAAGGGTGCTTTCGCGGTCGCGCAGATTGCCGCAAGCAAGCTCACCGATCACCATGCCATGGCACAGGATTTCGCGGGCGCGAAGCCGCGTGTCGAGTTCCCGGATCGGTCGGCGCATGTGATCGATCCAGACCGACGTGTCCACCAGGATCATTCCGACATCGCGCTGCGGCGTCTCGGGATGTCTTGCGCGTTCGGGTCGGAACCGCCCATCTCGATCAAGCCATCAATGGCCTCACGCATGCGTTCTTCTTGGGCGAGGGTGGCAAGCGCCTCACCCACAGACTCGTCGAGATCCTCTTGCATCTGGTAAGGATCACGCAACTCTAGAAAAGCCCAGCGACCGTGGCAACCCAGCCGGTTCGCCGCAGGAACCCAATAGCTGTCCATGGTCTCCTTCTTCGCCTTGGCGTCTTCGCCGCGTAAACCCTTGACCTCTACCACGACATGCACGGGTTTGTCGGGACCGAGTCCGAAATCGAAAAGGACGATGAAGTCCGGGACGTATCGGCGCTGAACACCACCGAAGCGATAGGGTACGTCAAAGCCAAGGTTGCGGTTCTTGACCCAAGCGAGCACCTGCGGATGTGAGTCGAGAACGCGACAGAACTCGCCTTCCCATGTGCTGTCGAGGATCGCCCAGTTCAGGTGGCAGCGGCGCCCGGTCGCGTAGCGTTGCGTATTCGACGTGGTGAAGTTTACCCCGCGAGTGGAACCGACCGGGTTGTACGGATCGAGCATCGCCTTGACTGGCTGCCGGCGCAGCTCTGCCCGGGTGATGGCAGATGAGACCTTCTCACAAGCGAGATCCGCGAGTTCGGCGATCATCAACTGAGCAGGATATGTGTCCCCCTTGCATTCGAGGTAGTCCTTCATCCAGCTTCGGGTAATCCGCTTCAACTGGCCGAACAGGTGCAGTTCCGGTTCGCCATCGGGATCTCGCCAGTGGTTGTAGAGCAGGCGCAACGTCAGTTCGTAGAGCAGCGTAGATCGCCGTACACGGTCCAGATGCGCGATGGTCAAATCATGCCCTTCGCCGATGATGCCTTGGTTGTGGGTGATCGTCGGACCCACGGTCTCCGGGGTCAGAACAAGCTTGGAGTTCTCCGTGAATTCGGCCGTGAGCCGGTCGTTCGGCAATTCCACGCGGTAGCCGGCGATCCTCGGGAAACGGATTTCGACGTCATCACGCTCCGGTGAGAGCGCCTTCACTTGCACCGTCTCCGCAGGCTTTTGGGGCGGTGCATGTACCGGCTTCGCCGTGAAGTCGAAGGGTATGCCGAACACGTCGGCGTACTCGGCGTTGAACAGACCCCGTTCGTTGAGTTCGTATGACTGCCGACGCAGCGAGCGTCCGATTACCTGTTCGCAGAGCAGTTGCGTTCCGAAGGCACGTAGACCCAGCACATGTGTGACGGTGTTGGCGTCCCAGCCTTCAGTCAGCATGGCGACCGAGACGACGCACCTGATGCCGCCGCCAAGCCGACCCGCCTTGCCGACCGTGTTCATCACTTCCCTCAACAGGTCCTGGTCGGAGAGCTTCTCGGCCTGCTGGCGGTCTCCGGTGCGTTCGACGATCTCTCGGCGAAAGCGATTGATCTCGTCAGCAGCGGCTTGCCGAAAGCTCCTGTCGAGGGCATCACCGGACTCGAGTTGTTGGGTGTCGATCAGCAGCGTTCGTGGTCTCGGCAACGGCTCACCCGCAGCGTCGAAGTTGCGGAACAACTCCAGCCGCCCGTTCTGAAACGCCCCGGTACCGTTGTCGGATTCTCGCCGGAACCCGGCAATGTAGTCGTACACCAACTTTGAAGTTGCCGTGTTGTTGCACACGACGATGAAGCAGGGCGGCACGTCTATACCCGCCTGCTCCCAGAGTCGAAACGTCTTCTCGTAGTGGCCGTATAGTGCTTCCAAGGCTGTCTGTAGTTCACTTGGCAGGGCCATAGGGTCCAAGGTGGTTCCGGCACCCCGGCCCCTCTTCGGCATCCTGTTGCCAACGTGATCCCACAAATTTCGGAACATCGGCATCTCGGCGCCGGGGACGTTGTCCACGACCGGCACGCGCGGGAGCTTCACGATGCCGCACTCGATCGCATCCATTAGCGAGAAGTCGCTGACCGTCCAGTGAAAGAGAGTACCTTCCCTATAGCCCGAGCCACGCAGGAAGAACGGCGTGGCTGACAGGTCGATCACTCGCTTGAGGCCCAGCCTTCGTTGCGTCGCCTCGAGTCCGGAAATCCACACACGAGCGGCTTCCCGGTTACGGTTTGCCTCGCGCCGGTCGTCGCCGACCAGTCGACCTTCGTCGTCATCGCCGTTTTTCTCGCGGTAACAGTGATGCGCCTCGTCGTTGAGCACGAGGATGCCCTTCATGGTCATCAGCTCGGGCATGACGCGAGCCAGCATCTGACCCTCCGTCTCACGGGTGGAAAGCTCGCCATCGCGGCCTTGGAGAAGGGCACGGCTGCCCTTTGCGAGATCCATCGTCTCGCGGAGTTGAAAGGCATGGTAGTTGGTGATGACGATCTTGGCCTTGTCGATCTCCCGGAGCATGTCCGGCGGCACTAGTTCTCGGCTCGCGTAGTAGCTGTCCGGGTCGTTCGGTTTCAGTACGCGTAGGCGGTCCCGGATGGTTATGCCCGGCGTTACGATGAGAAAGCCGCGGGTGAATCGGGGGCTGTTGGGGCGACGAACCGAGTTAATCGTCTGCCACGCGATGAGCATGGCCATGACGGCGGTCTTCCCGGCACCGGTGGCGAGCTTGAGTGCGAGGCGGTAGAGACCGGGATTCGCTTGCTGGCTCGCCTGCTCTACTTGGTCCAGAAATCTGCGGCCCCGGTTGCCGATGGCGGGTGCAACTTCGGTAAGCCAGATGACAGTCTCAACAGCTTCCAATTGGCAGAAAAAGGGCCGGATGTCGCTGAACGTGTGGTGGCGCCAGTGCTTGAGCAAGCGCGCGGTTTCGGGGGTCACCCGCCAACGCGACTCCGGTAGTGCACGCCATTCGGCTAACTCTCGACGGAGGCCCGCAATCAAGGCAGTCAGTTCGTATTGTTGGTTGTCGGTCTCAAGCGCCGCACTTTCGGTGTCGAAGGCAATCTGGCGTTGCGTTGCCCGACCGGTTTTCCTCGGGCTCGGAATCGGCGAAATGAACGACACATCACGGCGACCGTCACCGATCCTGTCGGTGGGCTGTCTAGCCTCGTCCAGGATCCAATGACGACTAGGCTCCTCGTAGGGAGAGTTCAGAATGGGGCTCACGTGGAAGGCAGAGGCGTCCTTCACACTGTCGTCTTCCAAAGCCATCTAAACGAACTGGTCCCCTTCCTGGTGCTAGTACCGGGCGACTCTTATTCTCGCATGGATCGTCACCACCGCTAGCGCTGGCTCCGGCATATCAGCCTGGATGCAATCCCCAGTTCGGGAACCCCACACTCCAGAAACCGGGCCAGGGCCGGAACGCTCGGGCACCGTCGCGTTTCTGGCAAAATACGCGCTCCCTAAGCCTCCGAGCCCTCATGAGCCGCGATACTTTCAACGCCCGTCGGACCCTCGTGGTCGACGGACACGAATACGATTACTTCAGCCTATCCGACGCCGCAGGGAACGGCGCCGGAGACTCCGAGCGGCTGCCCGTGTGTCTCAAGGTACTGCTCGAGAACCTGCTGCGATTCGAGGACGGCAGTACCGTTGGCCCGGAGGATGTGCGCGCGCTCGGTTGCTGGACGGATGAGCCGCCGGGGGCGAAGGAGATCGCCTATCGGCCGGCGCGGGTGCTGATGCAGGACTTCACCGGGGTCCCCGCTGTGGCGGATCTCGCCGCCATGCGCAGCGCCGTCGTCGCCGCGGGCGGAGACC
Source organism: Gammaproteobacteria bacterium (assembly GCA_028821515.1). Lineage (GTDB taxonomy): Bacteria > Pseudomonadota > Gammaproteobacteria > Pseudomonadales > Azotimanducaceae > VXNE01. The sequence continues at coordinate 13,400 of JAPPGA010000045.1, forward strand.
CCGCCATCATCAACCCGCTTTCGCCCGTGGACCTGGTGGTCGACCACTCCGTGATGGTGGACCGGTTCGGCGCGCCCACCGCATTCGAGGCGAATGTCGAACTCGAGATGCAACGCAACACGGAGCGCTACCGCTTCCTTCGCTGGGGTCAGCAGGCGTTCGACAATTTCCGGGTCGTGCCGCCGGGCACCGGGATATGCCACCAGGTGAACCTGGAATACCTTGCACGCGGCGTTTGGACCAGCCGGGAAAACGGGCGCACCCTCGCCTATCCCGATACGCTGGTCGGGACCGACAGCCACACCACCATGGTCAACGGCCTCGGCGTCCTGGGCTGGGGCGTCGGCGGCATCGAGGCGGAAGCGGCGATGCTCGGACAACCGATCTCGATGCTCATTCCCGACGTGGTGGGCTTCCGGCTCAGCGGCGCGTTGCCGGAAGGCATCACCGCCACCGACCTGGTGCTGCGCGTCGTCGAAATCCTGCGCGCGAAAGGCGTGGTCGGGAAATTCGTCGAGTTCTTCGGCGACGGTCTCGACAACCTGCCGCTCGCTGACCGCGCCACCATCGCCAACATGGCGCCCGAGTACGGTGCGACCTGCGGACTGTTCCCCATTGACGGGGAAACCATCAGCTACCTCCGGCTCTCGGGCCGTCCGGAAAATACCGTGGCCCTGGTGGAAGCCTACGCCAAGGCACAGGGCCTGTGGCGCGACGGCACAGAGCCCGTGTTCACCGACACCGTCGAACTCGACCTGTCCAGCGTGCAGGCATCCCTGGCGGGCCCACACCGTCCGCAGGACCGGGTGACAATGTCCGATCTTCCCCGGGCGTTCGCGGAATCGCTGGAGCTGCAGGGCCGCGGCGACACGGGACGGGTTCCCGTCGAGGGCGCGGGCCACGGCCTCAGCCATGGCGACGTAGTCATCGCCGCGATCACATCCTGCACCAACACTTCGAACCCGGCGGTCATGCTCGGCGCCGGCCTGGTAGCGAAGAAAGCGCTCGCGCGCGGCCTGTCCGTCAAGCCCTGGGTCAAGACATCCCTGGCGCCGGGGTCGAAGGTGGTGACGGAGTATCTCGCCCGCACGGGACTGCAGGACTCCCTCAACCAGCTCGGGTTCAACCTCGTGGGCTATGGCTGCACCACGTGCATCGGCAACTCCGGGCCGCTTCCGGAACCGATCTCGGAAGCGATAGAGGACGGCGACCTGGTCGTCTCCTCGGTGCTGTCGGGGAACCGCAATTTCGAAGGCCGCGTACACCAGGAAGTTCGCGCCAACTGGCTCGCATCGCCGCCGCTGGTGGTCGCCTACGCGATCGCGGGTACGGTCCGAATCGACCTGGCATCCGAACCCTTGGGCCGGGACCTCGACGGCGAGGACGTGTACCTGGCAGACATCTGGCCGAGCAATACGGAGGTCTCGGAGGCTGTGGCAGAGGTGTCCGCCGACATGTTTCGCGGCGAATACGCCGATGTCTTCGCAGGACCCGAAGCCTGGCAGTCCATCGACATCGACGCCGAAAGCACCTATGGCTGGCAGAACTCGACCTACATCAAGCAACCCCCGTTCTTCAGCGTCGGCGGCAGCCTGAACCAGGGGGTGGAGGTGTCAGGGGCGCGCGTCCTCGCCTCCCTCGGCGACTCGGTTACCACCGACCACATATCTCCCGCAGGGATGATCCAGCCTGCGAGTCCCGCCGGCGAATACCTGCAGCAGGCCGGCGTGCAGGTGTCGGCGTTCAACTCCTACGGTTCGAGGCGCGGCAATCACGAAGTGATGATGCGCGGCACTTTCGCGAACATCCGCATCAGGAACGAGTTGGTCCCCGGCGTCGAGGGCGGCTATACGGTCCACGTTCCGACCGGCGACCGCATATCCATCTACGACGCTGCCGTGCGCTACCAGGGTGAAGGTACGCCGCTGGTGGTCCTCGCGGGCAAGGAGTACGGCACCGGGTCGAGCCGGGACTGGGCCGCCAAGGGTACCCGGCTGCTGGGGGTCCGCGCGGTTATCGCCGAAAGCTTCGAACGCATTCACCGCTCCAACCTGATCGGCATGGGCGTGCTGCCCCTGGTATTCAGCGACGGCGAATCCCGCAGCAGTCTCGGGCTTACCGGGGATGAACTCGTGGACATTGCCCTGCCCGAGGGTGTTGCCGGCATTGCACCGAGGCAGCAGCTCGACCTCAGGATCCGTCGGCCAGACGGCAGCACGGACACCTTCATCGTGCAGAGCCGGCTCGATACGGAAAACGAGATCGCGTACTACCGCGCTGGCGGCATCCTGCAGTTCGTGCTGAACAAGCTCGTGGCGGAGGACCAGCAATGAGCTTTCGTGCACGAGCAGGTGCAATCGCCGCCATCGACATTCCGACGCCAGCGAGAGTGTCCAACTACCCGGATCCGTTCGCGGACCGCATGGGCAAACGCGAGAAGAAGAAGCTCGGCGAGCATTTCGGCCTGAAGAACTTTGGCGTAAACCTGACCAGGCTGGGACCCGGCGGGGAGTCGGCATTGATGCACGCGCACAGCAGGCAGGACGAACTGGTCTACATTCTCGACGGTGAGCCGACGCTGGTGACCGAGTCGGGGCAAACCAGATTGTCGCCGGGGATGTGCGTGGGGTTCCCCGCGCGGGGCGAGGCGCACCACCTGGTCAACCGTACGGACAAGGATGTCGTCTACCTGGAAATCGGAGACCGGACCCCGGGGGACGAAGTCAGGTATCCGAACGACGACATCCAGGCCACCCTGGCGGAAGGCGGTACGTGGCAGTTCTCCCGCAAGGACGGCACGCCCTACTAGGGTTCAGGCGGCAAGGTAGTCGAGGCAGCCCGTCTCGCGCAGCACTTCATTGAGGCGTTCATCGCCGCTGATGCGCTGGTACTTCGATTTCAGGACGCCCAGCGAACGTGCGTGGTATTTCTGCGGCTTTTGTGTCCATGCCCGCCCCTTGAGTTGCACCGTGAACTCCTCCTCGCCGGCAGCGATGGCGGCAGCGTTCGCCGTACTCCAGGGCAGGAACATCGCGCCCACCTGGTCCGCGAGCAGCGGCGTCAGTGACGGCGCCAGCGAGTCCCACGGCTCGAACGCACCCTCGATCCCGGGCTCCAGCATGCGGTCCACCCAGGCCGAGACGCTGGGGGCGCTTGCCTCGATGGTCTGCCTCGGCGTGTGGTCGCGCCGGGCGGTGTAGATCTGGCCCCAGAGCCCGAAATCGGCGAACGAGGGGCGCCCGCCGAACAGATAGGGGCGATCCGAGAGGTGTGCTTCAAGGAATCCCAGCGCATCCTTGAAGGACCGTTCGATCTGCGGCGCAGTCACGGCGTTTGAACCGACGAACCAGACGCGGTTGACCATCCGTTCCCGCACCACCTTCGCGACCTCCTCGATTTCCTCCTGCGCAGCGTTCGGCCGCATCATTGCCGCGAGTCTCCGGGCGCAGCCGACCTGGTCGATCTCCCGCGCCCAGCGCAGGTGGAACATCCACTTGTTGCCCCACTCGTCACCGAACTCCTCGAGCAGTGTCGAAACGAACGCGGAGACGGTGTCCGGGGGATGGATGCCGGGGTCGGCGAAATCGGGTTCCAGCGCATCGATGATCGGCGTCGAATCCTGCATGCCGCGCTCGTCCGGCGTTACCACGAGCGGAACGAGCGGCAACCGCGCGTGTCTGTCGTACAGATCGGAAGCTTCGACGCGCGACAGCCATTCGTGCGGAATCCCCTTGTAGCGGAAGTACGCCCGCACCTTGACCGAGTAAGGCGATTCCTCCGCGCCGATGATCCGATACACCTCCGGCATGCCGGTCTCCTCCAATTGCGTGCCCGCCATTATCGTGAAATCCCGCAAGTGTGAAAGGCGGAAGCCGGGTCCGCCGGGTCGAAGTTGCAGACCAGGGCTTCGACCACGGCGTTCCGGTTCCGGGTCTTCGCACCCGCGTGGTAGAAGTGCTCCCGGGTCTCGACGTGGAACCTGCTCCAATAGCGCTTCACCATGTCGTTCTCGCGGTACGCGTTGTGGTGCCAGGTCGACAGCAGGAATCTCGCCCGGGTATTCGAGAGCGCCTCGAACAGGCGCCGTTCGTCCGCCTCGTCCCAGCTACCGTAGTAGTCGACGTGCCTTCCCCAGTAGGGTGGGTCGCAGTAGATGACATCGTCCGGTCCCGCCATGGCGACCACCTCCGGGAAAGGTGCGTACAGCAAGCGCCAGCACGGCTTGATGGCCCGCGCCACGGCCCCGACCTGGTTCGCGATCTTCGTGACATACGCCTTGCTGAACCGGTTCGGCTTCTTGCAGAACGGGATGTTCCACTCACCGCGCCGGTTGAACCGCATCATGCCGTTGAACCCCGCGCGTGACAGGAACAGGAAGTCGAGCGGGTCGTGGGTCCGGTTGAAGCGGTCCCTCACACGGTTGTAGTGTTCGCCGCCGGCGGCGCGAAGGCCCGCTCCTTCCGCCTCGAGGTATGTCCTAACGCGTTCGGGACAAATCGAGCCGAGCTGGACCTGGCTGTAGAAACGGATGACGTGGGGATTGGCGTCGCCAAGGACCGCGCGCGGGAAACCGCAGTTGAACGCGACGACGCCGGTGCCGAGGAAGGGCTCCACCCACCGGCCTTTTGCAGGGGGCACGAGCGACTGGATCCACGGCACCAGCTTCGTCTTTATCCCCTGGCTCTTGATCGGCGGAACGATGACCGGCACGGACACACTTCAGGCAGAGACTCGACGAAGCGTATTGTTTCACTCGCTCAAACCGTTGCCAACGCAACGGCCGGTGTCCATGTGGTAACGTCGCGCGCCACGTATCCGCAAGAGCAATCAGCATGACCGACGCGTCCCCCCTGCCGGCTGGCGACCCCAAATCCCTTGGCCTCGATCCGGAACGCCTGTCGCGCATCGGTCCGGCCATGCAGGCGTTCGTGGATGACAGGCGCGTCCCCAACCTCATCACGCTGGTGGCCCGCCGCGGGCAACTGGTCCATCTCGACGCGCGCGGCCTGCTCGACTTCGACACCGGCGCGCCGGCGACAACCGATACGCTGTGCCGGATGTACTCCAACAGCAAGCCCGTCACCAGCGTCGCCACCATGATCCTGTTCGAGCGCGGCGTGCTTACCCCCGATGACCCCGTTTCGAAGTTCCTGCCCGAGTTCGCGGACAGTCGGGTGCGCGTTGCGAGCGATCCGATGTCCACGGAACCGGCCAAGCGGCCCATCACGATACGCGACTGCATCGCCAACACCACGAGCTTCACCGACCCCGCGACGATGCCGAGCTTCTATCGCCAGCAGTACGGCGACGCCCTCAGGACCCTGGGGTGGATGTCCCGCGAAGACGACGCGCCGACGCCGGACAACCGCGAGCGCGTGCGGGCGCTGGCCGGGATTCCTCTCGCCGCGCATCCGGGAGAGCGCTTCGTCTACCACATGGGCTATCCCGTGCTGGGCGCGATTCTTGCCGAGGTCTGCGGGCAGCCGCTGGACGCGTTCTACCGCGAGAACATATTCGAGCCGCTGGGCATGGTGGATACGGATTTCTATCTCAAGGACGGCGCCCTGGATCGATTCGGCGCCTGTTACGTCCCGCGCGAGGAAAACGGCGAAGTTCGCCTGGTGGTGGCGGAGAAAGCCGAGACCAGCGAGAAACACCTCGGCCCCCGAACCGAGTTCGGCGTCGGCGGGGACAGCGGCGGCATCCTCTCCACGGCCGGAGACTACGCCCGGTTCGGACAGATGCTGCTGAACGGCGGCGAACTGGACGGCGTGCGCATTATCGGCCGCAAGACCGTCGACATGATGCTCGGCGACCACACCGTGGAACTCGCCACCCCCTTCGACCCGGGCTCTCACTGGGGTCTCGGTGTCTCGGTGTACCACGGGCGGGGCGGCTTTCCGCTGATGCGATCCGCTGGCACCTACGGATGGGGCGGGGCGGCCGGAACCAACTATTTCGCCGACCCGCAAGAGGAACTGCTGTGCGTCTGCCTCACCCAGGTCCTGAGTGCCGGAACGATGCCGAACAACAACTACGCCGAGACATTCAACCGGCTCGTGTACCAGGCGCTCAAGTAAGACATGCTCGGCCGCGCGCAGATCGCCCAGTATCAGGAAGACGGCTATGTCCTGGTAGCCGGCCTGCTGGAACCGGACACGCTCGACGCATTGCGCGCCGTCACGGACGAGATCGTCGCCGGTGCCGCAGGCATCGACGCGCACACCGACGCGCTGGACCTCGAGGACTCCCATCGCGCGGATGCGCCGAGGGTGCGCCGGATCAAGAAGCCCCACCTCGTACATCCCTTCTACCGGCAACTGGCGGCGCATCCGGCGATCATGGCCGCGCTGACGCCGCTAATCGGGGAGAACATACGGCTGCGCGCGGGCGGCAAGGTGAACATCAAGGCCGCGGGATACGGTGCACCCGTCGAATGGCACCAGGACTGGGCGTTCTACCCGCATACCAACCAGGATGTGCTGGCGGTCGGGATACTGCTCGACGACATGGACGCCGGCAACGGTCCGATCCTGTTCCTGCCCGGCTCGCACCTGGGCCCCATCTACGACCATCACAGCCAGGGCGCTTTCTGCGGCGCCATCGATGTCGCCGCCACCGGTCTGGACGTCTCCGGCGCCCGCGAGATCCATGCACCGGCGGGCACGGTGACGATCCACCACGCGCGCCTCGTGCATGGGTCCGCGATGAATACGTCGAAACGCCAGCGGCGCATCCTGTTCTATGAATACGCTGCGGCCGACGCGTGGCCGCTCGCCGGTGTCGAACAACTCGGAGACCTCAGGGAGTTCAACAGCCGCATCGTGCAGGGCAGGCCCACACTGCATCCCCGGCTGGAAGCGGTCCCGGTTCGCATGCCCTTGCCCGCGGCGCCCCACCAGGGATCGATCTACGAGAATCAGCGCAACCTCGAGACCCGGTACTTCGCAACCTCAAGCCACAGTCCTTAAGCCGGGTTAGTTCTGGAAGTCCCTTCCGTTTGCGTGGAAAATGCGCGGTCCGGCCGCAGGCGTACACCGCGCGGAGCAAGGATTCAACACGAGTTAAGGGAAGGCAGGATCATGAGCAACAGGCAGAAGTTCTACATCAACGGCGAGTGGGTCGAGCCCTCCACCGGGGCGACCCTGGAAGTCATCAACCCGTCCACGGAGGAGCTGACCGACTCCATCGCCATGGGCGGCCAGGCGGATGTCGATGCCGCAGTGGAAGCGGCCGGCGCCGCGTTCGAGACGTGGTCCGTCACCACGCGAGAGCAGCGCGTCGAAGTGATGGAGGCGATCATCGAGGTGTTCAAGCGCCGCATGGGTGATCTCGCAGCCACCATCAGCGAAGAGATGGGCGCACCGATGTCGCTGGCCAACGCGGCGCAGGCGCCTGCCGGTCTCGGGCACTTCATGACGACGCTGCGGGTCCTGAGAACGTTCGAGTTCGAAGAGGAGATCGGCACTTCGCACGTGGTCCGGGAACCCGCCGGAGTGTGCGGTTTCATTACCCCCTGGAACTGGCCCATCAACCAGATCGCCTGCAAGGTGGCGCCAGCCCTCGCGGCGGGCTGCACGATGGTCCTGAAGCCCTCCGAAGTGGCGCCACTCAACGCCATCGTGTTTGCGGAGATACTCGACGAGGCCGGCGTGCCGGCAGGCGTCTTCAACCTGGTGAACGGCGATGGACCGACGGTCGGCGCCGCGTTGTCCAGGCATCCGGGAGTCGACATGGTGTCGTTCACGGGCTCGACACGCGCCGGCGTCGAAGTTGCCCGGAATGCCGCGCCCACGGTCAAGCGCGTTGCGCAGGAACTGGGCGGCAAGTCGGCCAACATCATCCTTGACGACGCGGATTTTCCGACGGCGATTGCGAGGGACGTGTTCGGCATGTGCCTGAACTCCGGACAATCCTGCAATGCGCCCTCAAGAATGCTGGTGCCCAAGGCGCGCATGGAAGAAGCTGCCGCCATCGCCACCGCGGCTGCCCGGAACGTGAGAGTCGGCGACCCGCAATCGGCTGAGACGACCATCGGGCCCGTGGTGTCCTCGGTACAGTTCGAGAAGATCCAGAACCTGATCCAGAAGGGTATTGACGAAGGCGCAACCCTCGAGACCGGCGGCACCGGCCGGCCCGACGGCCTGAACCAGGGCTACTACGTCAAGCCCACCGTGTTCTCCAACGTCACCAACGACATGACGATCGCCCAGGAGGAGATCTTCGGTCCGGTGCTGTCCCTGATCGGCTACGAGGACGACGAGGATGCCGTGCGGATTGCCAACGACACGATTTACGGGTTGTCGGGGTACATCTCCTCAGGGGACCCGGAACGCGCCAAGGCCATCGCCCGGCGCATTCGCACCGGCAACGTGCATCTGAACGGTGCGATCGTTGACAACAAGGCCCCGTTCGGCGGCTACAAGCAGTCCGGCAACGGCCGCGAGTGGGGTCAATACGGGTTCGAGGAGTTCCTCGAGGTCAAGGCGATCATGGGCTACAACGCGGCGGGGTAAACCGGGCCAGAGCATTCGATTCCCGTCCGGGCTTCGCGTCCGGTTTCGATGTCCGGGTCAACGGGCGGTAACGGCGACGTTTCCCCGCCGAGGCTCACGATCAGGAAGCGCGGGTCCCCGAGAAGCTCGCGTTGCCAAACGCACCGAGCACGACGTTGCCGGAGATCTCGTCTCCGCTCACCGTCGCCGAGAACTCGAGCGTCATCGCCATCGGCGAGGTGATGTTGGCCTTCCATGACAGGGAGTCGCCTTCCACGGTGCCATCTTCGATATCAATAGCGCCCTGCGGGCCCGACATATTGCCCGTCAGGGTATTGCCATCAGTGGCCAGCGTGAGCGTCGCGTTCTGCGGGCCCATGGGGGTGTTCGTGACCGTGTTCCAGACTCCGTCCACATTGCTCATTGGTTCATTCTCCTGTGCAACGCCCCAAGGGCTGCGTGGTCCAAATCGAGTATGACAGAGTGGCCGAGCGGCTGTACAGTTGGCGGTCACGCGATGGCGCAGAAGTGATGCCGTGCCCGAAGCCACACCCCGTAACGGGCAACCGTTGAACCGACGGCCACGACGCTTCGAAACTCCACCACGTCACCGTAGCTGGGTGACGCTCGGCTTACTGGTACTCCTCGTCCTGGGCGGAGCTTACGGTCCCGGTCTCATCCGCGGCAGCGCCACGATCCGGGTCGACTCGACTCCACCCGGAGCAACCGTCGTCCTGAACGGCGACGAGCGGGGCGTTACCCCTGTGGAAATAACTGGCGTACCGCCCGGGGAGGCGATGCTGCACCTGCGGCATCCACACCGCGGCGACGATTTGGTCCGCCTGACGCTAGAACGGGGCGATAGCAAGACGCACCACGTGTCATTCCCGCCGGCATTCGGCGCACTGGAGGTGGTGACGAATCCGCGCGGAGCGCAAGTGATCCTGAACGGAAGTGCACTGGACCAGGTGACGCCAACGACCATCGACTCGATCCCCACCGGTGAACACAAGGTGGAGGTCTCGATCTATGGTCGCGAATCGAAGACCGCGACCATCGAGGTGTTCCCCGGAACAACGACCCGGCACGCACTGGAACTCGAACGAGTTCCCATGGGCGCGTTGACGCTGCAACTGACCCCCGCCAACGCGACGGTCGAGTTGTTGGATGCGCCGCTGCCCTACTCCTCCGGCGTCCGGCTACCGATCGGCACTTACAGGTTGCGCGTCTCGTCGCCCGGCTACGATGCGCGCGAAATGGACGTGACCGTCGCGCATGGACCCAACCGCAAGCGCGTCGACCTTGCACGGCAATACGGCCGGCTTGCGGTCGACATACGCCCCGCCAACGCCACCGTGACCGTGGCCGCGAAATCGGAAGGTGGCCGCCCCAGACCCTTCAGTGAACAGATGCACCTTCCCGCAGGGCCATTCACCATCCGGGCAACGGCGATGGGTTATCGGAACCTCGTCCGCAACCTGACCATGACGCCCGCCGGCATCTCGCTGAGACTTGACATGAAAAGACTCGATGTCACGCCGGGGCGGCGATTCCGCGACGAGATGAGGTCGGGCGGCGAGGGACCGGAACTTGTCATCGTCGGTCCCGGGGCGTTTGTCATGGGTTCGGACAGCGGCCCACGAGATGAAGGACCCGCTCGCGAAGTTCAGATATCACAACCTTTCGCCATCGGCATATACGAAGTCAAAACAGCAGAGTTCAATCGTTTCCGCAAGGCCCACTCCCATGGAACAAACGCCTCCGGGGAGCGCCAGCGACCCGACGCGGTTGTTCCATGGGCGACGAGCGGGGCCGGGCCACAGGCGGAGCCGGAGGCGCCGGCTGTGGGGCACTCGGAAGCGAACAAACTTCCGGCCACCGGCCTGTCATTGCGCGATGCGCTCGACTACCTGGCCTTTCTCTCGCGGGAGACTGGCCATACCTACCGTCTGCCAAGCGAAGCTGAATGGGAATACGCCGCGCGCGCCGGAAGCGACACCCTCTACTATTTCGGCGACGACCCCGATGCGCTGTGCGAACACGCCAACGTTGCCGACGAAACCCTGGGGGAACCATACCCCTACTATCAGACGGCGAACTGCAGGGACGGGTTCATACGCCTGGCACCCGTCGGGAGTTTCAAACCCAACGCGTTCGGACTGTACGATGTCATCGGAAACGTGGAAGAGTGGGTTGCCGACTGTTGGCACGGGACCTACAAGGGGGCGCCTCGTGACGCGCGTGCGTGGGATGCCGGCTGCGCTCGATTCAATGTGGTTCGAGGGGGAGCGTACGATGCGCCTCCCGACGACCAGCGAATGACGTTCCGCACCATGGGCGGCGACGCGTCGGGCTCCCGCGGGATGCGGGTGGTCCGGGAACTATAGTCGGAAGAGGAAACAACCAACATGACGATGACCGAACCCAATGGCGGCGAGAGCTGGGACCTCTCGAACGAGTATCCCTCGGCTGACTCTGCGGAAATCGACGCCGACTTCGCCGAGCTCGATGCGCTGTCCGACGCTCGCGACCGCGTGGCCGCCGTCCTTCGTTCACTGCTCGACGACGCCGAATCGCTGTCCGTTGACCGCGCGGAACCAGGCATAAGGGCGGCGCGCGAAGCCTTTGTCCTGGGCGAGGCGGCCGAGCGGATTCTGAACGACCTCGAAACCTATGCCGAATGCCTCCTGAGCGTGGACAGTTCCGATGAAGCGGGGCAGGCGTTGCTCGGGCGTCTGCAGGCGTACGTGAAACGCAACGACGCGGTCGCCGAACCGTTGCGGCAGTTCCTGGACCGCATTCCCGACGCCGTGGCGGAAGCCTTCCTGGCCGACGAGCGAACCGCGCCGGCGCGTTTTGTCGTCGAACACGCGCGCAAGCGACGCCGGGAACGCTTGAGCCTGGACCAGGAAACCCTGGCCTCCAGCCTTGCGCAGGACGGCATTCACGCCTGGGGACGCCTCTATGATCAGCTCTCCGGGACGCTGACTTGCGAAGTCCCTGACAACGGCGCGACCCGCACCATCGGACTGGCCGAAGCCAGCGGCTTGCTCCTCGCGTCCGACAACAGCGTGCGCGAGAGCGCCTGGCGGGCCATCAACACTGCGTGGGATGAACATGTCGAGTCCTGCTCGGCGGCAATCAACGCGATAGCCGGATGGCGCCTGGAAATGTGCGCTCGCCGCGGCACGCACTTCCTCGACGCCCCGCTGCACATGAATCGAATCGAACGCGCGACGCTCGACACCATCCTCGGCGTGGCGGAGGAAACCATGCCGCTGGCGCGCCGCGCAGCGCGGTTGCAGGCGAAAGCCTAAGGCAAGCAACGGTATGGCCCGTGGGATCAACGCGCGCCGGCCCCCTCGCCCGGCGCCCGCGAATCGGCGTCGATTCCCTACCGGGAGGCGATCGACATCATCGCGGCTTCATACGGGTCCATCGATCCCCGGATGGGAGAATTCGTCCGGATGATGTCGGCGAACCGCTGGATAGAAGGCACCGTGGGCGGTCGCAAGCGTCCGGGCGCGTATTGCACCGGTTTCAGGAAGTCACGCTCTCCGCGCGTCTACATGACCTACACGGGCGGCGCCAGCGACGTCATCACCCTCGCCCACGAACTCGGACATGCGTTCCACGGCTGGGTGATGCGGGAACTGCCCGACTGCCAGCACGGCTACGGCATGTCCATCGCGGAAACGGCCAGCACATTCGGAGAGACCGTCGTTCGCAACGCGCTCCTCGAACGTGCCGAGACGCCGGCGGCCGAACTCGAAATCGTATGGCAGGAGGCGGAGGCGCTGATCGCGTTCATACTGAATATCCCGACCCGTTTCGAGTTCGAACGCAACTTTTACGAGGCGCGAGAGAAACGCCCGCAAAGGCCCGACGAACTGAAGGAAATGATGAGCGCCGCCTGGCAAAAGTGGTACGGCGACAGCCTGTCGGAACCGGACCCGTTGTTCTGGGCAAACAAGCTCCACTTCTATATTTCGGGTTTGAGCTTCTACAACTTCCCCTATCTCTTCGGCTACCTGTTCAGCCTCGGCGTCTACGCGCGCAGGGAAGCCAGGAGTGCAGGGTTCCTCGACCGTTACGAGGCATTGCTCCGGGATACGGGACGCACCACCGCCGAGGAACTCGCTGACAAGTACCTCGACGCCGACCTGACGCAACCGGATTTCTGGCGCGGCACGATCAGGATGCTTGAGTCTCGCATCGACTACTTCGAGACCCTGGTCGAGCAGGCTGCGGGATAGGAGCCCTCAGCCCCGGGAGCGCGAGGGTGTCCCTCGCAAAAAAGGGACATTCCCGATCTCTGACGAGTAAGGAAGTCCCGGCAGTTCGGAGTCCTGGCGGGACGTACTTCCATGGAAGTACCCCACAGCCGCGCTCCCTTGTTCAAGGCCGTTATTCCGCCAATACCATGAAAATCGATCTTCATGAAGACAATTTTCATGGTATTTTGTCTCCGTGCTGGTACGCGACGCCCATCGAGCCATCAAGACGGCCATCCGCCGTACTCCCATAGTGGTCCTCTCAGGACCAAGGCAGTGCGGCAAGACGACACTGGCACGGCAATTCCTGGCTTCCGACTCGGTCAACTACTTCGATCTCGAGTCGCCAGCGAGCCTCGCCCGTCTGGATGAACCGATGACCGCCCTGGCACCCCTGCGAGGCCTCGTCGTGATCGACGAGGTGCAGTTGCGCCCGGAATTGTTCCCGACGCTGCGCGTTCTCGTCGACCGGACACCGGCTCCTTCGCGGTTCCTGGTCCTGGGCAGCGCGTCGGGTCCGCTTCTCCGGCAGACATCCGAGAGCCTGGCGGGACGCGTGGAACGGGTCCTATTGGGAGGTTTCACGCTTCGCGAGACGATCCGCGAGTCGCCGAACGCCCAGGGGCAATTGTGGCGTCGCGGCGCGATGCCACGCTCGTATCTCGCCGCGCGCGAAAAGGACAGCGTTGCCTGGCGTCGGGAGTTCATACAGACGCTGTTGGAACGGGACTTGCCGCAATGGGGCATTACCGTGCCCGCGACGGCGATGGGGCGTTTCTGGACCATGCTGGCGCACTACCATGGGCAGACATGGAACGCCGCCGAGCCAGCGAGGGCGCTCGGCGCCCCGCCAGCCGCAGTCCGCCGTTACCTGGATATCCTCACTGACGCGATGATGGTGCGCCAATTGCCACCGTGGTTCGCCAACCTGCGTAAACGCCAGGTGAAGGCACCGAAGATCTACCTGCGAGACTCGGGTCTGCTGCACCAATTGCTCGGCATAGCCACGGAGAGGGAACTCATGACGCACCCCCGCGTCGGCGCGTCATGGGAAGGGTTTGTCCTCGAGCAGGTGCTCGCCATGGAACCGCACGACGATGCGTACTTCTGGGCGACGCATCAAGGTGCCGAAATCGATCTGATACTGCGCCGGGGCGGGAGTCTCTACGGCGTCGAGTGCAAGTTCGCCGACGCGCCGCGCATGACGCCTTCCATTCGCAACGCCCTGGCTGATCTCGGCCTCGTCCGGGTGGCCGTAGTCTATCCCGGAACCCAGCGCTTCCCGCTCGAGAAGCGTGTCGAGGTGGTGCCGCTCGCGGCGTTGACGCGAGGTGACCCGCTTTTCGACACGACCGGCCCGCAGGCTGAATCGTCACGAGGGTCGTCGCCATCGTGACCAGCGGTGACGCTTCGGCCAGCTTCGCCTTGACACCCCCGCCGCCCCTGCACAGACTCGGACGCCAACAGCAGGGAGGCCCCACCGTCCATGATTGAAAGACACCTCGATATCGTGACCGCCGACGGCGACATGAATTCCTTCATCGTCTACCCGGAAGAGGGAGGTCCGTATCCGCTCGTCCTCTTCTACATGGACGCACCCGGAAAGCGCGAGGAGCTGCACGACATGGCGCGGCGGATCGCCACCGTCGGCTACTACGTCATCCTGCCCAACCTCTACTATCGGCAGGTGCGCGAGTATCACATGGGCATGCCCGGGGCCACCCGCGAGCGCATGCGCGAACTGATGGACGGCCTAACCAATGCCATGGTCTGCCAGGACACCCAATCGATGCTCGATTTCGCCGCGTCCGAATCGTCCGCCCGCGGCGGGCCGGTGGGAGCGGTGGGCTACTGCATGAGTGGTCCCTTCGTGTTCGCCGCGGCGGCCGAGTTTCCGGATCGCATAAAGGCGTCGGCGTCCTTGCATGGGGTGAAGCTCTTCGGCGACGCCCCCGACTCTCCGCATCTGACCGCCGACCGCATCCAGGGCGAAATCTATTTCGGCTGCGCGGAGACGGACAACTGGGCACCGCCGGAACTGGTTGAGGCACTGGACAAGCACCTGGCGTCCACCGGGATCAACTACCACATCGAGTGGTATCCCGGCACGAACCACGGATTCGTCTTTCCCCAGCGCGAGGGGATGTACCACAAGGCTTCGGCGGAGAGACACTGGGAACGCCTGTTCGCGCTGTTCCAGCGCAATCTCTGACCCCGGTCGAGCCAAGGAAGGGCCGGGTGAACATCGCGCCAAGCACGGCGACACTGGGCGCCACCGTTACCGACGTTCGCCTGAACACGCTGTCGGATCGCGATTGGCAGACCATCGAAGACGCATTCCACCAATACGCGGTCCTCGTCTTTGCCCGTGCGAACCTTACGGAATCGGAACACATCGACTTCAGCCGCCGGTTCGGCCCGCTCGAACGCACGCTTTCGCAACGTGCCGACCGACAGGAGATTTCCCTGCTGTCCAACGTCGCGCAGGACGGCAAGATCGCAAAACCCGACGACAACCTGGGACTGTTCCTCAAGGGCAACCGCTATTGGCACACGGACTCTTCGTTCAAGAAGGTGGGCGCCAAGGTGTCTCTCCTGCGCGCCGTGGAAGTCCCTGATTCCGGCGGCGACACGGAGTGGGCGGACATGCGCGCAGGGTGGGACGCGCTCGACCCGGACACCCAGCGGCGGCTCGAAGGTCTCGTCGCGGTGCACTCCTACGCGTACTCGCAAGGCAAGGTCGGCGGTATCGCCCTCCTGAACAAGCGCGAGCAGGATGCGCTACCGCCGGTACGCCAACCGGTCGTGCGCGTGCACCCGGCGACGGGCCGAAAGAACCTCTACGTCGGCCGTCACGCGTCGCATATCGTCGGCATGCCGCGCGACGAAGGCCGGGCCTTGCTCGAACGATTGACGCAAGAGGCCTGCCAGGCGCCGCGCATCTTTCGCCACCATTGGGAGGCCGGAGACATCGTTGCCTGGGACAACCGGTGCGTACTGCATCGAGGACATCCCTGGCCGTTCGACCAGCCCCGCGTCATGAAGCGCACCACCGTGGCGGGCGACGGCGACAACCCCTGGACGATCTCCGAGGCCGGCGGCCAAGCGCCGTGAAATCCATCGCCCGCGTTGCGTGCGCACTTGGGCCAACGCCCGAGCCTCGGAAGGCGGCGTGAGCGATTCGGCTGCCGCGCCGCTTCGCGGCAGGAGTTCAAGGGACCGCCTGGTCCCGTTTTCGAGCAAGTTGGCGTTCGGGGTCGGACAGTTCGCCGAGGGCCTGAAAAACACCGCCTTCAGCGCATTTGTCCTGTTCTACTACAATCAGATACTGGGGATGCCGGGCACCCTCGCCGGGTTGGCGCTCTTCATCGCGCTGATGTTTGACGCCGTCACGGACCCCGTGGCCGGCTCCCTCTCCGACAACCACCAATCCCGCCTGGGGCGGCGCCACCCCTTCATGTACGCGTCGGCACTGCCGCTGGGCCTGGCGTTCGTCGGCTTATTCGCCCCGCCCAGCGGATTGGGCGAATGGGGCCTGTTCGCGTGGCTGGCCGTATTCGCGATCCTCACCCGCGCCGCGATGACGCTCTACCACGTGCCGCACCTGGCGCTCGGCGCGGAAATGACCGAGGACTTCAGCGAGCGGACACGGGTCGTCGCGTACCGGCAGTTCTTCAGTGCGGCGGGTGCGGCAGGCGCGTGGATCATCGGCCTCGTATGGTTTTTCTCCGACGACCGGGGCGGGCGACTCGCCGCCGACAACTATCCGCCCTTTGCCATCGCCCTCGCGGTATTGATGGTCGCGACAATCTGGTATTCCGCCTTTGGGACGCAAAAGGAGATTCCGTTCCTGATCCAGCCAGCGCCGCGACCGAAGAGCAATCCCATCGTTCGGATGTGCCGCGACCTCGTGGAAGGATTCAGGAACCGCTCCTTTACCTGGCTCTTCAGCGGCGTGTTGATCATCTACGCGATGGTCGGGGTCAACAGCGTCCTCGATCTCTACATGTTCCAGTACTTCTGGGATCTGGCGGGTGGCGAGATCCTGCAGCTTCAGATGACCGCGATCCTGGGACTCCTGATCGGCGCATTCCTCACCGCGCCGCTTTTACGGCGCACGGACAAGCGTTTCGGCGTCGTGCTCGGCGCCCTCGTCTGGGCCGCCTGCCAGGTTGTCCCCGTGGTGATGCGCCTCATGGATGCGCTGCCCGCGAACGGCACCGAAGAACTCGTCTGGATCCTGACCGGCTTCAAGTTTGTCCAGGGCCTGATCATGCAACAGGCGCTGGTGGCCTTCGGTTCGATGATGGCCGATGTCGCCGACGAGCACGAGTACACGACCGGCGTGCGTCACGAGGGCATTTTCTTCGGCGCTGTCTCCTTCTCGGGCAAGGCGACCTCCGGCCTCGGCAACTTCATCGGCGGTATCGGCCTCGACATCATCAGCTGGCCGCGCGGGGCGGAGATTCAGACGAGCGCGGACGTGCCGGCGGAAACGATCGCCAACCTGGGCATCCTGTATGGCCCCTGCGTTGCTGTCTTGTCCGTGGTCGCCGTGTGGTGCTTCACGCGATACAGGCTCACCCGCGCGCGCCACGCGGAAATCCTCGCCGCGCTGAACGCGCGGCGCAGCGAAAGCTGACGCTCGGAACGGAGCTAGGCCACCTCGGTCTCCGCCGCGGTTCGGCGCCGCTCGAGTTCGCTAAGGAAGTTCCACAGTCCCTGCGCGCACTCGGATGCTGCAGCTTCGGCCTGTTCGCCCTCCTGCGGCGTCAAGCCGTCGATCTGCTCGCGCAGCGTGCGCGAGTGATAGACGTCGGCCTTGGCGTGGACCTTGAAGAAAGCCAGCGTCCGCTCGTCCGTGATGTCGTAGGTCTCGCGCAATGAACTGACCTTGGTTTCCGCGATTTCCGGAATCTGCGACTCGTAGGCGTATAGCGCGCCCAATCCCTCCGCATAGGAACTCCGGATACGCCCAAGGAACGTGCCGATCAGCTTCTCGGTCGCCGCATCCCGGGTGTCCTCCACCGCCTCGCGGGACTCTCCCAGCCCTTCCGCGAAGCGCAGCCAAAGCTCGGGATGGTGCTCGTCCCCGGCTTCTTCGTCGACCAGGTTGTCGAGGAGCGCTTTCCTCGCGCCGAGGTCTTCGCACTGGCTATGGACGCCGCTGACATACCGGGGGAACGCGAGCACGTGGGCGAAATAGGACTTCGCATAGCCGCGCATGTCGTCTTCGGTGAGTTCTCCTGCGACCCAGGCGCGATAGAACGCGTGGTCCAGTAGTCGCGTCGCGGAGATGGTCTCGTCCAGTCGAGCGGAAAGGGTCATTTCGTTCCTCCTTAAATCAGGTGTGCTTGATGCGATCCGGCGCGAAATTGTAGCGCGCCAATTGCGCCTCGATGCGACACAGGTTAGCCACTTTTGGTCGTTTCGGGGTCTGCAATGTCTTACGCCTTGAACTCCCCGATGATCCCGGAGAGGGACTCTTTCGCGTCGCCGAACAACATGCGCGTGTTCTCGCCGAAGAAGAGGGGATTGTCGACGCCCGAGAATCCCGAAGCCATCGAGCGTTTCAGGACGAAGACCGTTCGCGCGCGGTCCACATCGATGATGGGCATGCCGTAGATGGGGCTGGCAGTGTCCGTGCGCGCCGCGGGATTGACCACGTCGTTGGCGCCGATGACCACCGCGACGTCGATGTTGTCCATGCGCGGGTTTATGTCGTCCATCTCGACCAGTTGGTCGTAGGAGACGCTCGCCTCTGCGAGCAGCACGTTCATGTGGCCGGGCATACGTCCCGCGACCGGGTGGATGGCGTAGCTGACATCCGTCCCGTTGTGCTCCAGCAGGTCGCCGAGTTCACATACGACGTGTTGCGCCTGCGCGACCGCCATGCCGTAGCCGGGCACGAAAGTCACCGAGGACGCCGCTTCGAGTATCAGGTACGCATCTTCGACGTTGATGGGCTTGACCTCGCCCTCTACCGCAGTCGCCGTCTTCGCCGCGCCGAAACCGCTGAAGAGCACGTTCGCGAGCGACCGGTTCATGGCCTTGCACATGATGTTGGTGAGGATGATGCCAGCGGCACCGACGAGGGACCCCGCCACGATCAGGATGTTGTTGTTGATGGCGAAACCCGCCGCGCAGGCGGCAAGCCCCGAATAGCTGTTGAGAAGCGAGATCACCACCGGCATGTCGGCGCCGCCGATGGGAACGACGGCCATCACGCCCAGGAGAAGCGCCAGTCCCAGGAGCGCGAAGAACACCCATGAATCCGGCTGTGGCGCCATGGTGAACAGGACGCCCGCCACGATCACCGCGGCGAGAATCATCCCGTTGCAGAAGCGTTGGCCCGCCAACACGAGCGCGCGACTCGGCAGGATCTCCGAGAGCTTGCCCCAGGCGATGACCGACCCCGACGCCGTGACACCGCCGATCAGCACCGACAGCATGACGACGACGCCGGTGAACGTGGATACTTCCCCGCCGTACAGGGCGGACCAGCCGACCAGCAGGCTTGCTACGCCCCCGGAACCGTTGAAGAGCGCCACCATTTCCGGCATCGACGTCATTTTCACGAGCCTCGAAGCCGATGCCCCGATCAACGCGCCAATCGCGACGCCTGCCGCGATCCACTCGTAGCTCAGGATCTGCTCGGACGCCAGGGTCACGACCACGGCGATCAACATGCCGGTGGATGAGATCAGATTCCCGCGCCGCGCCGTGGCCGGCGAGCCGAGCATCTTCAGACCAAAGACGAACAGCAGCGCCGCCGCGATGTAGGCGAGGTTGATGTAAACGGCGCTCACGAGTCTTGCCTGGAATCGGCGCCCCGATCGTCACGTTTGCGGAACATGCCGAGCATGCGGTCGGTCACCATGTAACCTCCCACGACGTTCACGGTCGCGAACCCGACCGCGACCACCCCGAGGATTGTCGCCAGCGGACTCGAATCCGGGCCGCCCGCCCCCGCAGCCATCAGGGCGCCCACGAGGGTGATACCGGAAATCGCGTTGGCGCCCGACATGAGCGGCGTGTGCAGCGTCGCCGGCACCTTCGAGATGAGTTCGAAGCCGAGGAAGATGGACAGCGCCAGGATGAAGGCGAGATAGATTGGAATCAGGTCCACGGTCGTTCCTCGCTGGCGTCAGCCCTGCCTGACAGCGTCATTGACGATGGCGCCGTCCCGCGTCAGCACACAGCCGGCCACGATATCGTCTTCGGGATCGAGGACCAGCGCCTGGCCCTCGCGGTCCCAGAACGCTTCGATGAAATGCGCCACGTTGGCGGCGTACATCTCCGATGCGTTTCGCGCGACGGTCGACGCCAGGTTGCCGCGCCCGTCGACCTTCACCCCGTTGATGACCGCGACCTCCCCGAGAATGGAACCCTCCACGTTGCCGCCGGATTCCACCGCCATGTCGACGACGACACTGCCCGGCCGCATAGCTTCAACCATGTCCCGGGACACGATCACGGGCGCCGGCCGGCCGAACACCTGCGCGGTGGTGATCACGACATCCGCATCCGCCACGACCTGCTTCATGCCCTCTTTCTGCAAGGCCACCTGCTCCGGCGTCAATTCCTGCGCATATCCCTGGTCGGTCTGGCCAACCTCTCCCACGTCGATCTCGACAAATCTCGCACCCAGGGAACGGACCTCCTCCGCCACGACCGGACGGGTGTCGAACGCCTCCACGCGGGCACCGAGACGCTTCGCCGTGGCGATCGCCTGCAGACCCGCAACGCCCGCACCGATGACAAAGACGCGCGCCGGCGCAATGGTCCCGGCCGGCGTCATCATCATGGGGAAGATCTTCGGGCTCAACTCGGACGCGCGGGTCACGGCAGCATAGCCCGCGAGGCTTGCCTGCGACGACAGGGCGTCCATCTTCTGCGCCCGGCTCGTGCGAGGGATCATCTGCATGGAGACTGCGGTGACTCCCTGCTCCGCCATCGCCCGAACCAGCGCCGGCGCGTTGAACAGGTCGAGAAAGCCGATGTGGATTGTCCCGGCGCGGAGCTTCGCCACCTCGTCCGCCTCGGGCTGCTCGACATGCACGACGATTTCGGCGGCCAGGGCATCGTCCCTGCTGCCGACCGCCGCACCCGCCGCCCGATACTCCGCATCGGAGAAACCCGATGCGTCGCCGACGCCTGTTTCCACCACCAGGTCCAGGCCAAGTTCCAGCAGTTTTCCTACGCTGGCGGGCGTACAGGGGGTGCGCAACTCTCCCTCGCGCAGCTCTCGTGGCGCACCGATCAGCATCGGCGAGTCCGTCCGTCGGGGTACACGGGCTAGGTTACAATCCTGCCTCCGTCTTTTCGAGCGATTCAGTGACTCGGCTAACCAATCGGTCGGCGGCCATCGCCGTTGGCATCGCGTTTCTTGTCGGCTTGTTGGCGAGTCTTGCAATCCGGCCCATCGGGGACGGCAGTCCCGCAACCACAGCCATATCGGACGAAGGGGGAGTCGCCGTATCGCCCCAGCTTCGATGGCGCGTGCCCATCGCATTCGCGACGAACCTGCCGGTACTCGGCGACAACATACTGTACGTCCAGAACGCCGTTGAAACCGCTTCCGGCGGCCGCATCGTCATGCAACTGTTCGAGCCCGGCGAGATCGTGCCGCCGTTCAATATCGTCGACGCGGTGCGGGAAGGCAAGGTGCCCGCCGGCTACACGTGGCTTGGATACGACCAGGGCAAGATTCCCGCTTCGACGCTGATCGCTGCGGTACCTTTCGGCATGGAGCCGTGGGAATTCAGTGCCTGGTGGTTCGACGCCGGCGGCCGGCAGCTGGCGGAAGCGCTCTACGCGAAATACGACGTTCATCCACTCTACTGTGGCCTGATCGGACCGGAGACCGCCGGCTGGTTCCGTGAGCCCATCGAGAGCCTCGACGACATCGCCGGGCTCAAGATTCGATTCGCGGGCCTCGGCGGCAAGGTTATCGAGCAGCTCGGGGCGTCCGTCACGATGATTCCCGGGGGCGAGATCTTCCAGGCGCTGGAAAAAGGCGCCATCGACGCCTCGGAGTATTCGCTGCCTATCGTCGACGAGGCCCTGGGTTTCGACCGCATCGCGAAGATCAACTACTTTCCTGGATGGCACCAGCCTTTCAGCGCCGCGCATCTTGCGGTGAACAAGTCCGTCTGGGACAGCCTCGACGCAGAGCAGCGCGGTGTCTTCGAAACCGCCTGCACCGCAGGCGTCACCCGCAATCTCGCGCGCAGCGAAGCGGTGCAGGGACCGGTGCTCGCGAGCTTCGACTCACGGGGCGTGTCCACGCTGCAGTTGCCGGAACCGGTCCTGCGCGAACTGGAGCGGGTGGCCGAGACGGTGCTCACGGAAGAGGCGGAAAGAGACGAGGACTTCCGCACGATTTACGCGGCCCAGCGCGAGTTCCGGAAAGCCTATGCGCGCTGGAAGCAGCTCGCCTACCTGCCGCGGGACTTCTAGTGCCGTCCGGCGAGAGCAATGTCCTTCGGGGCTCCGAACCCATAACCTGACGTGGCAGAACTCCAGGGAGACACGGAACTTCCCCGCACGGCGTTCTCCAACGCCGTCGATCCCGTCATCACGTGGATCGGCAACGCCGTCTCGTGGATATGGATAGTCCTGCTCGGCGTCATCGTGATCAACGTGTTCATGCGTTACGCGCTGGGAGAAGGCCGCATCGAGTTCGAGGAAATACAGTGGCACCTGTATTCCATCGGCTTCATGATCGGTCTCGGCTACGCCGTCGTCCACGACGCGCACATTCGCGTCGACATCGTGCACGAAAGGCTGTCGCCGCTGACGCGGGCCTGGATCGACCTCTACGGAATTCTCCTGTTCGTCCTGCCGTTTACGGCCCTCATGCTGATCTACGCGGTGCCCTTCATCGCTGACAGCTTCGCTACGTCGGAGACTTCTCCCTCTCCCGGCGGCCTGCCCTATCGCTGGCTGATCAAGTCGATGCTGTTCATCGGCTTCGCCCTGCTCGGGCTGGCAGCCCTGTCCCGACTGACCCGGCTATGGGTCTATCTCTTCCTCGCGAGAGACCGCGATGCCCGCTAACGAGATCCTGGCGCTGGCGATGTTCATCGCCTTCATCGCGCTCGTGTTTACGGGCTTTCCCGTCGCGTGGATTCTCGCCGGGCTGGCTGTCCTCTTTACGGCGCTCGCCATCGTTTTCGAAGTGGACTTCAACATCGCGATCGGCGTCGACTGGGCGTACGCCAGCCTCTCCGTCGAACGTGTCTGGAACGTGATGGAGAACTGGGTCATGGTGGCGCTACCCATGTTCATCTTCATGGGGCTGCTGCTCGACCGCTCGGGTATCGCCGACCGGCTGATGACCAGTTTCGCGCGCCTGTTCGGCCGCGTCGGCGGAGGACTCGCCATCTCGGTGGCCCTCATCGGCGTACTGCTCGCCGCCACGACGGGCATTATCGGCGCCTCGGTCGTGCTGCTGGCGCTTCTAGGCCTTCCTGCGATGCTGCGCACGGGTTACGACAGGAGCCTCGCCTCCGGGACGGTCTGCGCGGTGGGCACGCTGGGCATCCTGATCCCGCCGAGCATCATGCTGGTCGTGATGGCCGACCGCATGGCCATGTCCGTCGGCGACCTCTTCCTCGGTGCGGTGTTCCCAGGGCTGCTGCTCGGCGCGCTTTACGTCTCCTATCTCGTCGGATACGGCCTGGTGCGGCCCGAGGGCGCGCCGAAGTTCGAACGTGCCGAACGGATCGACTTCGCCGCCATCCGTGAACTGTTGCTCGCCATCGTGCCACCGTCGCTCCTGATCGTCGCCGTGCTCGGCAGCATCTTCTTCGGCCTCGCGACGCCAACTGAAGCCGCAGGCGTCGGCGCTGCGGGCGCATTGCTCCTCGCGCTGGCCAATCGCGCGCTCAACAGGCGCGTGATGACAGAAGTGCTGCGCGAGACCACCCGCACGACTGCCTTCATATTCGGGGTACTGATCGGGGCCACGGCGTTTTCGCTGGTATTGCGCGGCCTGGGCGGCGACGAACTCATCGAGGACGCGCTCCTGTCGCTGCCGTTCGGACCGACTGGCATCATCATCTGCATCCTGTTCGCGACATTCCTCCTCGGTTTCTTCCTCGACTGGATCGAGCTGACCCTGATCATCCTGCCGCTGGTTGCCCCGGTGGTGGCGACGCTCGGCTTCGATCCGGTGTGGTTCACGGTGATGTTCGCCGTGTGCCTGCAGACGAGTTTCCTGACGCCGCCGGTGGGATTCGCCATCTTCTACCTGAAGGGTGTCGCCCCACCGGAAGTGCGCGTGGCCGATATCTACCGGGGCGTGGCGCCCTTCATCCTGATCCAGATCATCGGCCTGATCGTCATCTTCAACTGGGACGCCCTCGTGACATGGCTGCCCGAGCAGGCCTACAACGTGCGCCGATAGCGCTACAACGGCTCGGTCAGGTTGCGCATGCCTTCGCCGAGTTCCATCAGCGCCGACCGGTAGATGAACCGGTCCCAGCCAATGCAGAAGTGGCGCACGCCCTGGTCGATGTAGCGTTTCGCCTCCTCCACGCCACGGATCTCGATACGCGGGTGAATGCCGTACTCGAGGGACTTCTCGATGACCCGCCGCTCGAAAGGCCAGATTTCCGGCGAACCCTGCAAGCCGGGCTGGCCCCGGGAGAAGCTGAAGTCCGCCGGTCCCCACTGGGTCATGGAAACCCCGCGCTCCTGCGCGCGTTCCAGGACCTCGTCAAGGCGCGTGAGCGTGACGTTCTTCTCGATCATGATCGTGAACACGATGGATTCGAGATCCGCGAGATACCCCCGCGTGTCGTAGCTCGAGAGCGCCGGACGGCGCAGCTTGACCCCCATCATGCCGCCGGTGTTGGGCGTATCCAGGGCCATGACCCGATGACACTCGTCCACGTCCTCCGGCGTGCGGACATCCGTGAACAGGATCGCCTTGAACCCCGCTCCCAGGGCGACCTGGACCCAGAAACCCTGGCCTTCCTAGTCGAGCTTGATCATCAATGGGAGGCCGCCGCATTGGGCCGCGCGGGCCAGGTGGTAGAGCAGCTTGACGTCAAATGTCGAGTATTCGGCAACGAACTCGCCGTAGTCGAAAAGTCCCGTATCGCCGATCATCTCCGGGATGTCCGGATCCGCGAACAGGAAGTGGGTGCCGACCGTCGGGCTGCCGGCCACCAGCTTGTCCCGCAGCGTATTGCCCATGATCATCGATTTGTCCCCAACCGGTGTCGACAAGCAACAACATAGCACCTTCCGGATTCCAGCCGACCGTCAGAACTCGTTTGCGGATTGGATTGCCGGCTTGAGAAAATCGGCCGTCAAACAGTGAACAGGACATCTCATGGGCGTTATCGGTATCGAGGAGATCTTCCTCGACGTGAAGGACCTAGCCAAGGCTGTCGACTTCTATCACAACCTGCTTGGCATCCCCGTGGTGAAGCGCGACGCTGAGCGTGCATACCTGCAGTGCGAACGGAGCCATGTCGTGCTGCAGGTCAAGGGCCACTCGGGGCGTCACCGGGGCGGGGGTCCGATGCATTTCTCCTTCACGGTCACCGAAGATACCTTCGATGAGATCGCCGCGAGAGTGGTGGGACCGCAGTTCTTCACCCGCGGGCCAATGGGCAAGCAGGGCCAAGGCCGGACGTTGTTCATGATCGACCCGGATGGCAACGAGGCCGAGGTCAATACCCGCTACCTGTACGGGATTCCGAAGCGCTAGCAGCGCGCGCCGCAGAACGGCACGTAGTGCCGATCAAGGCGCGGGGTGCGGGACGGGTGGGATGGGCAAAACAGATGGCTTGGGCGGGGGTGAAACCCGGCGTGCCCGTAGGGCCGACGGGTTTCATGGCGCTGATATGTTTTGACCTGTCAAGTTGGCCAAGG
>JAPPGA010000003.1 GCA_028821515.1 Gammaproteobacteria bacterium
CCTCCATCATCATGCCGACCAGGTTCTTGCCGATGTCGTGGATGTCGCCCTTGACCGTGCCGATGACCATCTTGCCCACCGGCTTGGCGCCCGTCTCCGCCAGCAACGGCCGCAGGACGGCCATGCCGCCCTTCATCGCGTTGGCAGCCAGCAGCACCTCGGGCACGAACAGGATCCCGTCGCGAAAGTCGATGCCGACGATGGTCATGCCGCCCACCAGGGCGTCGTTCAGGACCTTGTCCGCGGCCCAACCCCGCTCGAGCAGGATCTCCGTGCCTTCGATGATCTCGTCCCGGAGGCCGTCGTACAGATCGTCGTGCATCTGCTCGACCAGTTCCTCGTCGTCGAGTTCGGAAAGGACGAGATCGTCCTCCTCCTCTCCGTTCACGTCTTTGCCGTGAACTTCGTCGCTCATGGAAACCGCCTCAAACCATCAAATATCCTGAAGCGAAAGGTTGCCGTGCCATGCCGAAGACTCGCCTCTGCCCGAACGGCAGGGCCAATGGCGATACAAGGCCCGTGTAGCGGTGTCGACTACCTGCCCGCATTCTTCCTGCGTTGGGGGTATGGGTCAATCCCACGCTGACCGTCTGGGGCCCGCTCGTGTCGTTTCACGACTAAGACCTGCCGTGTAACCCCGCAGTTGCCGCGAGACTTCCGACGGCTGTCGTGTGCATATTGCATGTCCACCCAAAATGCCATGAGAATTCCGGCGGTCGCCTTTCGCGGCCGGAGCATGCTATGGACAACCAGGCGCGCATTGTCATCGTCGGCGGCGGCATCATGGGCGTCGGCTTGCTGTACCACTTGGCAGCAGAGGGATGCCGCGATGTCCTGCTCATCGAGAAGGGCGAGTTGACGTCCGGCTCGACCTGGCACGCGGCCGGTCAATGCCCCAACCTGGTCGGCAACT
The DNA here is from genome assembly GCA_028821515.1 of Gammaproteobacteria bacterium. Taxonomy (GTDB): domain Bacteria; phylum Pseudomonadota; class Gammaproteobacteria; order Pseudomonadales; family Azotimanducaceae; genus VXNE01. The sequence continues at coordinate 914 of JAPPGA010000003.1, forward strand.
ACAACCTCGCCAAGATTCACGAATACAGTGTCTCCCTGTACCGAAAACTGGAGCAACTGACCGGTCAGGCTGTCGGCTGGCATGGCTGTGGCAGCGTCCGCTTCGCCCTGACCGAGCGGGACCTGGACTGGTTCCGCTACCTGCGGGGAATCGCCGACAACGTCGGCTACCACATGGAGATCGTCGACGTCGACAAGATCGCCGCGCTCAATCCCTTCATCTCGACGGAGGGCGTGCTGGCCGGTGCCTGGACCCGCAATGACGGCCATGCCGACCCGTCCGGCCTCTGCCAGGCGATGGCGAGGGGCGCGCGTCAGATGGGGGCAAGGATCGTGCGAGGCAACCGCGTGACCGATATCAATGCGCTGCCGGGCGGCGAGTGGGAAGTGGTCACGGAACAGGGATCCGTCATTGCCGAAACCGTGGTCAACGCCGCCGGCTGCTACGCCCGGCAAGTGGCGCAGATGGTGAGAGCGGACCTTCCGATCTGCAATATCCAGCACCACTACCTGGTCTCCGGACCGGTGCCGGAACTGGCCGACAGAAGCGAAGAACTCCCCGTGACCCGCGACCCCTTCGCCTCCGCCTACATGCGCCAGGAGCAGCAGTCCGGCCTGATCGGCATCTACGAGGCGGTGCCCGCCGAAGCCTGGCCACCGGGCGGACTGCCGCACTGGGAATCCGAAAGCGAACTCTTTACCGAAGACCTCGAGCGCCTGATGCCCTGGCTCGGCCGCGCCATGGAGCGCATGCCGGTGTTCGAGCCGGCAGGCATCCGGCGCATCGTCAACGGGGCCATCTCCCACAGCCCCGACGGGCTGCCGCTGCTCGGTCCCGTGGCCGGGCTGCGCAATTTCTGGCTCTGCTGCGGCTCGTCCTTCGGCATTGCCCAGGGCGCCGGCAGTGGCAAGTACCTGGCGCAGTGGATGCTGCACGGCGACTCCGAGATCAACATGACCGGCTTCGACCCCCGGCGCTTCGGCGTGTTTGCCGATGTTGATTACATGCGCGCCAAGGGTCGCCAGGACTACGGCAGGACCTACGCCACGGCGCTGCCGGGGGAAGAACTGCCGGCGGCCCGCCTGTGTCGGACCAGCCCCCTGTACGACAAGCTGAAGGCCCAGGGCTGCGTCTTTACGGAGACCTTCGGCTGGGAGCGGCCCAAGTGGTTCTCGCCGGACGGCCGCGAGGAACAGTACAGCTTCCGCCACAACAATGTGTTCGAGCTGGTCCGCGAGGAGTGCCTGGCCGTGCGCGAGCGCGTGGGCATCCTGGACCTCTCGGGATTTGCGAAGTACGACGTGACGGGTCCCGATGCGCGCACCATGCTGGATCGGCTTTGCGCCAACAGGGTGCCGGGTGTCGGCCGTATCGGGCTCACCCATCTGCTTTCCGAGGGCGGGCGCATCGGTGCGGAAGTGACCATCACCCGCCTTGACGACGACGCCTTCTACGTACTTTCTGCCGCCGGCGCCGAACTGCGCGACCTCGATCACCTGCAACAGGGACGGCGCCCGGAAGAGCAGGTGGGCATAGAGAACGTCACCGACCGGCGCGGCGTGCTGGTCCTGGCCGGCCCGGACGCCCGCTCGGTGCTGGCCAGGCTGACCCAGGCGCCCTTGGACAGCGGCGCCTTTCGCTGGCTGACGGCCAGGGAAATCGACATTGCGGGAATGCCGGTGCGGACGCTGAGGGTGAACTATGTCGGCGAACTTGGCTGGGAGCTGCACCCGGCCATGGAACACATGGAGGCGCTGTATGACGCGCTGGTGGAGGCGGGGGCAGAGTACGGCATTCGCAACTTCGGCCTCTATGCGGTCAACAGCCTAAGGCTGGAAAAGGCCTACCGCAGTTGGGGCGCGGAACTGACCAACGAAGTCACGATGTTCGATGCGGCCATGGAGCGCTTCATCAAGCTCGACAAGGGCGACTTCATCGGCCGGGAAGCGACCCTGCGCTCCCTGGAAGAGGGGGACCGCCCGCTGCAACTCATCTACTTCAGCCTCGACCCCGGCGACGCGGACGTGCAGGGGGGCGAACCGATCTTCGCCGGCAACCGCTGCGTGGGTGTGACCACTTCCGGTGGGTACGGTCACGCTGTGGGTCAGAGCCTTGGCTTCGGCTATGTCCCGCCCTCGCTGGCTGCCCCGGGCAACGGGTTGACGGTCGACGTGCTCGGGCAACGGCGGCAGGTGACCGTACACCAAGCCCCGGTCTACGATCCGGCCAACCGCCGCTTGCGCGTCTGATGACGCCCCCACCCGAACGTCCTGACGGCCTGCCGCGCCGCGCCAGCGTGATCGTCATCGGCGGTGGTGTGATCGGCTGCTCGGTGGCCTATCACCTGGCGCGGGCCGGGGTTTCGGACGTGACGCTGCTGGAACGCAGGCAACTCACCTCGGGCACCACCTGGCATGCGGCGGGACTGGTGGGGCAACTGCGCACGTCCATCAACATGACCGAGCTGGCGCGCTATACGAGCGGCCTCTACCAGCGCCTCGAGGAGGAAACCGGCCAGGCGACCGGCTACCGGCGCTGCGGTTCCTTCTCGCTCGCGACCGATGAGGAGCGCTTCGAGGAACTCAAGCGCAGCGCGTCGATGGCCAAGGTGTTCGGGCTGGAGGTGGAAGTCGTTACTCCCGAGGCCGTCGCGGCCCGCGTTCCGCTACTGCATACCGCGGACGTTCTCGGGGGTATTCACATTCCGTCCGACGGCTACGCCAACGCGGTGGACATCACCAACGCGCTTGCCAGGGGCGCCCGCGACGCCGGCGCGCGCATCTTTCAGAACCTGACAGTCACCGACATCCGTACCGCAGGCGGCAGCGTAACCGGCGTGACCACGGAACACGGCGATATCGATGCGGACTGCGTGGTGTTGTGCACGGGCATGTGGACCCGGGAACTGGCGGCGACGGTCGGGGTGAACGTGCCCCTGCATGCCTGCGAGCACTACTACGCCCTGTTTGAATCGGTGGCGGGGCTGGACGTGAACTTCCCGGTGGTGCGCGACTACGACGCGTGCACCTACTACAAGTACGACGCGGGCAGGCTCCTCGTGGGCGCTTTCGAGCCCCACGCCCGCCCCTGGGGCATGGAGGGCATCCCTGAGGACTTCAGTTTCGACGAGATCGCCGGCAGCCTCGAGCACTTCGAACCGATCCTCGAACAGGCCATGGTGCGTGTCCCAGCGCTGGAATCCGCCGGGCTCTCGACGTTCTTCTGCGGGCCGGAGAGTTTCACGCCGGACGTGCGCTACCACATCGGCCAGGCGCCGGAGCTCGACAACTGCTTCGTGGCGGCGGGGCTGAATTCGATCGGCCTGCAGTCGGCCGGCGGCATCGGCCGCGTGATCACGGAATGGATTCGCCACGGACACCCGCCTTCGGATCTGTGGGAAGTCGACGTGCGCCGCAATCATCCCTTCCAGCGCAACCGGAAGTACCTGCGCGAGCGGGTCTCGGAAAGCCTCGGCCTGCTGTACGCCACGCACTTTCCCTATCGCCAGTACGACACCGCCCGGGGAGTCCGCAGGTCGCCGCTTTACGATCGGCTGCAATCCATCGGGGCGTGCCATGGCGAACTCGCGGGGTGGGAGCGGCCCAACTGGTACGCACCGGAACCGGGACTGGCCCGCTACGAGTACAGCTACGGACGGCAGAACTGGTTCGAGCATTCCGCCTCGGAACACCGGGCGGTGCGTGAGCAGGTAGGGCTGTTCGACCTGTCGTCCTTCGGCAAGTTCCGCCTCCAGGGACGGGATGCCGCCCGTGTGCTGAACCATGTCTGCGCGAACGATGTGGACGTGCGCCCGGGCCGTATCGTCTACACCCAGTGGCTGAACGAGCGGGGCGGCATCGAAGCGGACCTCACCGTCACCCGGCTTACCCGAGACGACTACCTGATCGTCACTGCCGCGGCCACGGAAGTGCGCGACTTCGACTGGCTGCAAAGGCACATTCCGCCCGACGCCCACTGTGTGCTGACCAACGTGACCTCGGGCTCAAGTGTGATTTCGATCATGGGACCGAACGCGCGGGCGCTGCTGCAGTCACTGACCCCGAACGATCTGTCGCATGAGGCCTTTCCGTTCGCGCACAGCCGGGAGATCGAACTCGGTTACGCGCTGGTGCGCGCTTCCCGGATCACCTACGTTGGCGAACTCGGCTGGGAACTCTACATCCCCACGGAGTTCACGGCTGGCGTCTACGACGCCATCGCCGCCGCGGGCGCATCCTTCGACCTGGCCCATGCCGGCTACCACGCGCTGGATTCGCTGCGTATCGAGAAGGCCTACCGGCATTGGGGCCACGACATCACCGACGAGGACACGCCGGTGGAAGCGGGCTTGGGCTTTGCCGTGAAGTTCGACAAGCCGGGCGGCTTCATCGGGCGGGAGGCGCTTCTCCGAGACCGTGAGGCGGGGCCGGCCAAGCGGTTGCTGCAGTTCCGCCTGCTGGACCCGGAGCCGTTGCTCTACCACAACGAACCCATCTTCCACGAGGACGCCCTGGTGGGGTACGTCACCTCCGGCGCCTACGGACACACCCTCGGCGGGGCCATCGGCCTCGGCTACGTCGATACGGCCAAGGTGCCAGATCCGCCGGAGGAGGGTTTCAGCATCGAGGTGGCCGGGGACCGCATTCCTGCGGAGGTCTCGTCACGGCCGATGTACGACCCCGGAAACAGGCGCATCCGCCGCTGATGCCGAGCAACGCGGAATGTCTTTGCAGGTGCAGCCGCAACCCACTAACAGCCTCCGCGAGCAAGCGGCGCCCGAATGTCGCCGCAAACGCAACGGCTAGATTCGACGCATAACAATAGTGAAAAAGCCATTTCGCGCACGCAACCAAGGGGCCACAATGAGACCTATTCTGGCAACGGCAGGACTGCTCTTGGCGCTATCGAGTTCGGCGTCGGTTCGGCTACCGGCAATCATCAGCGATGGGTTGGTGCTTCAGCAGGGGGTACCGATCGTGCTTTGGGGCTGGGCCGACCCTGGTGAGGGCGTATCCGCATGGATCGGTACCAGTTCGGGCACAACGCAAGCGCTCGAGGACGGCACCTGGCGGCTCGCTTTGCCGCCGCTCGACGCCGGCGGTCCCCATGAACTCGTGATCTCCGGTGCGAGCGACACCCTCCGCGTGGTCGATGTCCTGGTGGGCGAGGTCTGGCTGGGTTCGGGCCAATCCAACATGCGGTGGCCCGTCTCCGGCGCGGCCGATGCCGAGCAGGAAATCCGTGCCGCCGACTATCCCGCCTTGCGGATGTTCACGGTTGAGCGAAACGCCACAGCGGAACCGCAAAGGGACGTGGCCGGGAACTGGCGGACTGCGCGACCGGGCGAGATTGCAGACTTCTCGGCGGTCGGATACTTCTTCAGCCGTCATCTGCACCGGGAATTGGGCGTCCCGGTCGGCTTTATCCACAGTAGCTGGGGTGGCACGCCGGCCGAGGCCTGGACGCGCCGGGACGCGTTCGACAAGCCGACTCTGGCGCCGGTGCTCGCGCGCCAAACGCAAGCGATGGAGGGGATGGCAAAGGACCGGGCCGCGTTCGACTTGAGTCTTTCTCGCCTTGAGCCGGCGATGCCGTCGTCGAACGACCTCGAGGGCGTTTGGGACACCTTGATGGCCTTCGGCCAGCAGGAGTTCCAGTTTCCGATGGTCATCACCGTCGACGCGGATGTCCCGACCGTGGCGTTCGACGGTTTCGGCACCGAGGTCGCCGCGCCCGTGGACATTTCAGCGGATGGCGTCGGGTGGACTTTTGTCGCCAAGAGTGGCGGCGAAACGACGGTGCGGGCGATCTACGGCCCCGGTGTGATGTCGGGCACCGTGAGCACGTCGCAGTCCCAGCTTTCGATAAAGTCGCAGAAGCGTGATCCGAAGACGGGGGCGCCGGTTTTGGTTGGCATTGCGCCGTCGGGCCGGGTCAGTCACCTGTTCAACGCCATGATCGATCCGATCACGCCGTACCGCATCAAGGGCGTAGTCTGGTATCAGGGCGAGTCCAACGCCAAACCCGATCAGGCATACCTCTACGCGGAACTGTTCGCGACGATGATCGAGGACTGGCGCCTGGCCTGGGCGCAGCCGCTGCCGTTCTACTTCGTCCAACTGGCGAACTTTGGCGCGCGCGAAACCGAGCCGCCGCTGGATTCGCCCTGGGCCGAGGTCCGGGATGCCCAGCGTCGAACCTTGGCATTGCCCCATACCGCGATGGCCGTCGCCATAGACATCGGCGAAGCGGACGACATCCATCCCAGGAACAAGCAGGAAGTGGGACGCCGGCTCGCACTGGCGGCGCTGGCCCGCCAGTACGGGAAGCCGATCGCGTATTCAGGACCGCTGTACCGCGAGGCCAGGTTCGATAAGGCCGAGGTCGAGGTCAGTTTTGACCATGCCGAAGGACTGAATACCGTTGGCGGCGACGAGGTCGTTGGCTTCGCAATCGCCGGCGCGGACAGAAAGTTCGTCTGGGCGAACGCCCGAATCAAAGGCGAACGGGTGGTTGTCTGGTCCGACGCCGTGCGAAGTCCGCAGTCCGTTCGCTACGGCTGGGGCGTGAATCCGGCGACCAACCTCACGAACGGTGCCGGGCTCCCCGCGTCTCCTTTCCGAACTGACCAGTGGTAGCGTCCCGCACCGCCAACTCGATGCAGGAGGAGCAGCTTGTCAGAAACAGGGAGCGTCTCAGGCTGGCTCGGGCCAAACGAAATCGGGACACAGGCGACCGGCCGTCGCCGGGTCTCGGAACGCCCGTGGACGCAATCGTCGGGGTGTGGGTGACATGCCGACAGCGCAGGTCAGCGTCCCATCGCCTCCCGGGAAAGAATGATTGGAAACTCCGCCCGCACTCGAGTGTCGATTTCGTCGCTGACATGGCGCGGTACATGCTGGGCGAGAACATCCCGGGTCTTCTTGATTGCCTCCTGCAGCAGCACCGGCTTGCCCAGTTCCTCCCAGACGTTGGGGCTGGTGCGGTCGCTGAAATCCGGATAGAAGTACTCGCTCTGCATCACCTGCAGGGTGTTCGCGGATCCCAGGTAATGGCCTTCCCCGCTGCTGCAGATCTGTTCGATCTCGGCGAAGCTCAACGTGTCGGCGTTGACTTCTATCCCGCGGGTGGCGCGCCCGACAGCTCCGAGGAGGTCGTTGTCCAGCACCAGGCTCTCGGGGCACGTGCCCAGCAGGCTCGCGTACATGCCGGCGGCTTCATAGACGATGTTCGCCCCGGACAGGGCGGCTGCCAGCACCGTTGAACCACGTTCCGCACCTGCCTGGAAGTCCGGAAACTTGGCGTCGGTCATGCCGCAGGCGGTGCCGAAGGGCAGGTCGAGATGGTTTCCGACCTGGGCGCAGGCGGCTGACAGCAGCCCCTGCTCCGGCGAGCCGCCGCTCATCGCCCCGGTACGCAGGTCCGAAACGAACGGCCAGGCGCCGAGAATCGCCGGTGCGCCGGGTTCGATCGCGTTCACGTAGGCCAGTCCGCCGAGGCACTCCGCCCAGGCTTGGGAGACTGTCCCGGCAAGATAGGCGGGCGCCGTCGCGCCGGCCTGGCCTGCCGACAACAGCAAGACCGGCATGCCGCCCTCTACCGCGACGCGCAGGCATTCGAGCGCATCGGTGGCGAACTTGAGCGGCGGCACCACGAAGCAGTTGGACTGGCTGACGAAGGGGCGTGCCCGCCACTCGGCTTCGCCGCCGGCGATCATGTGCAGCATCTCGAGGCTCTTCTCGACGTGCGGACCTACCGTCCAGCTGGAGCCTACATGCTTGCTGGTGCCCATCACGCAGCAGTAGAGGGTATTGATGTCCAGCGCGTAGTTGTCGGGGCTATCCCGAGGGACGCAGGTCCGCTGAAACATGTGAATGTGCTCGCAGGTATCGGCGATGCGCGCCATGTCGTAGAGATCCTGCGCCTCGGAGTCCCGGTAAAGGTCGTTGTCCGAGTCCGCCACCATGACCGCGGCGCCGGCGGTGGAGAAGTGCACCTTCGCGCCGCTTAAGCTCAGGTCCCACCGCGGATCCTGGCCGTGAAGCACCAGGTTCCGCCGGGCGAGTTGCAACGTCCGTTCGACCAGATCTCTCGGCATGCGCAGACGCCCGTCGTCGCCGAGCACGGCACCGACCGCGGTGCAGGTCTCGATGCAGTGGGGCGTGGCGTCGGCGAAACCCACCCGGTCCAGGATCCTGAAGGCGTTCTCCACGATGGACTCAACGCCGGTTTCGGACAGGGGCTGGAATTGTCCGCCTGTGTGTCCCGGCCGAACCGGCTTGGCGGCTTCAGCCAGGGGCGCGGCGCGCTGCGCCTTGCGCGCCCGTCTACCGCCTGATCGTCTTGCCATGGCAGCTCTCCCTAGACGCTGGAAACATAGCTTACCGAATCCCCAGAGATGCCTCTCACGCGCGCAACCGTGCGTTGTCGGGGTCCCAGGGGCTTTCCTGCACCACGCGCGCCGGGTATCTCTCGCCGAGAATCTCGATGTCGACGGCGGTGCCTATCTCGGCGAGCTCCGGGCGCACCATTGCCAAAGCGATGGACTGCTCCAGCCGGAAGCCGTAGTTGCCGCTGGTTGCCCTGCCGACCATCTGCCCGTCGACGAATAGCGGGTTGTTGCCGATGGGGTCGGCATCTTCGGGACCGTCCACAGCCAGGGTGACGAAGCAGTTGGCAAATCCGCGCTGGTGCCATTCGAGGAGTCCGGCGCGGCCCATGAAGTCGCCCTTGTCGAGGCGCACGAAACGGTCGAGGCCGGACTCGAGGGCGGCGTACTCGATCGACATCTCCGTGCCGATCATGCGGTAGGACTTCTCGACGCGGAGCGAGTCCATGGCGCGGATGCCGAAGGGCTTGAGACCGAGATCAGCGCCGGCCTCCATCAGCGCGTCGAAGATGGTGTTCTGGTATTCGATGCCGTGGTGGATCTCCCAGCCGAGTTCGCCGACGAAATTGAGTCGCAGGAGCTTTACGGGCGCGAGGCCGATGGTCGCATTCTTTCCCGTCAGCCAGCGGAATGCGGTATTGGAAAGGTCGACATCGCAGACCCGCGACAGGAGTTCGCGGGACTTCGGTCCGGCGATGACCAGCACGCCCATGGCGGCCGTGAGGTTCTCGAAAATGACCGATCCATCCGTCGGCATCTGGCGCCGCAGAAAGTCGTGGTCCAGCCGCTGGAAGGCCCCGGCGGATACCAGGTAGAAGCGGTCCGCCGCCTCCCGGTGAATGGTGAACTCGGAGTGCACGCCGCCCAGCGAGTTGAGCGCGTGGCAGAGGCCGATGCGGCCGGTCCTGGGCAGGCGATTGGCGACGAATCCGTCGAGAAACGCCGTGGCGCCGGGGCCGCTGACACGGGCCTTGGCGAAGGCGGTCATGTCGAGTAGGCCGACGTTGTCGCGGACATTGCGGCACTCCTCGCCCACGGGCTCGAACCAGCGGGAACGGCGGAACGACCAGTGGTCTTCCTGGGCGACGCCTTCCGGCGCGAACCAGTTGGGCCGCTCCCAGCCGAACCTCTGCCCGAACACCGCGCCCAGATCCCGCATCCGCCCGTAACAGGGAGCGGTGCGCAGCGGGCGTCCGGCAGGACGCTCCTCGTCGGGATAGTGCACGGTGAAGACGTTGGCGTAGGCCTCCTCGTTCTTCGCCTTGAGATAGGCGCCGGTGGCGTAGTCGCCGAAACGGCGCGGGTCGACGCCGAGCATGTCGATGGTGGGCTCGCCTTCGACGATCCACTCGGCGAGCTGCCAGCCTGCGCCGGCGGCGGCAGTGATGCCGAAGCTGTGGCCCTCGTTGAGCCAGAAATTGCGCGTGTCCCAGGCCGGGCCGATGATGGGACTGCCATCGGGGGTATAGGCGATAGCGCCGTTGTAGACCTGCTTGATGCCCAACTCGGCGAATGCGGGCACGCGGTGAATCGCCGAATCGATGTGCGGCATCAGGCGGTCGATGTCGTCGTTGAAGAGTTCGTACTCGCTTTCTGCGTCGGGGCCGTCCAGGTAGCAGGCGGGCGCGCCTTTCTCGTACGGTCCGAGCAACAGCCCGCCGGCTTCCTCGCGCATGTACCAGGAGCCGTCGGACTCGCGCAACACGCCCATCTCCGGTAGACCCTGCTCGTGCCGGGCGAGGATGTCCGGGTGCGTCTCGGTGACGATGTACTGGTGCTGTACCGATAGTACCGGGATATCGAGGCCGATCATGGCGCCCGTGCGCCGCGCGAAATTGCCTGTGGCGGAGACGACATGCTCCGCGATCCAGTCGCCCTGGTCGGTCCGCACGAGCCATTCGCCGCCGGAAGTCTGTTCGATACCCGTCACGCAGGTCTGGCGATGGATGACCGCGCCCCGGGCGCGGGCGCCCCGGGCCAGGGCCTGGGTGAGATCGGCCGGCTGGATATAGCCATCGTTGGGGTGGCGGATGGCGCCGAGGAGGCCGTCGGTGACCGCCAGGGGCCAGATCTCGCAGACCTCTTCGGGAGTGAGGTACTCGACATTGACGCCGATCGTTTTCGCGACGCCGGCGTACTGGCGGTATTCGTCCATCCGGTCCGGCGTCATGGCGAGGCGTATGTTGCCGACGGTGCGCAGACCCACGTCTGCGCCGGTTTCCTCCGCGAGCTGGCGGTAGAGATTCACCGAGTACTTGTGAATCTGGCCGACCGAGTAGCTCATGTTGAACAGCGGCAACAGGCCGGCAGCGTGCCACGTCGACCCGGATGTCAGTTCCTTGCGTTCCAGCAGCGCCACGTCCGACCAGCCCTTGGCGGCCAGGTGATAGAGGGTGGCAACGCCGACGACGCCACCGCCGATGACCACCACGCGGGCATGTTGTGCCATTCGCTTACTCTTCTCCCTGGACTCCCGGTGCGCGGAACCAGCGCCACATCTCGCCGCGTGCCGCGCCATCTACGTTCAGCGCACCCCTGCCTGCGATACGGTCGGGTTCCCACACGGAACGGGTGTCGACGCCGAACCGGGTCCAGCCCGACTCATCGCGCACGCCGGCGTGCAGGTGTGCTGCCGAGAAGCCTAGCAGTTGGCCGGGCTCGATGAGCACGGGCACGCCCGGCCGATCGGGGCGGCTGCAGGCAACCGGCAGGAGTGGATAACCGTCCTGCTTGCCGTTCCTGAACGCCTGGAAACTCCATTCGCCGCTGGTGTTCGCGATGGGAAGCCTGAAGGCGTCGGGCCAGAGCAGCATCGTGCTGCGCTCGACCAGAGGATAGAGCGGCAACCACCAGTTGATTTGCGCCATGATCCCGGAGCCCCACGTGTCCCTGTGCGGGGGTACGGTTTGTAGGCGTTGGTGTCCGATATCGTCCCGCGACGGCACTACCCGTAGCCGGATCCGGTCGAGCCAGGTCGCGTCCTTCCGGAATCCGATGATGGCCAGCGTGTCCCACCAGTGCCTGGCTACGATGCCATCGGTTGCAACCGCCTCACGCGCCTGCATCGCGAGACTCCGAAAGTCCGACGCGGACAGGTGGCGCTCGGCCAGGCCAGGTTCGTCTGTCTCGAATGTTCGGTTGAGGATTGCCCGCGCGCGTTGAACCAGGCGTGTGACCGGGCTCAAGTCCTCGAAGATCACCAGCGCGCCGTCGAACAGCGCTTCACTCAGGGCGCGGGGCGATGTCCCGGGTTTCCATCGTTCGAACGCCGTGTTCACGCTGCGAGAACGGACGGCGCTACAGTCCGGTGACTCGCCCGTGCGCGTCAACCCCGACATCGAGGGCGGCGGGACGGCGCGGCAGCCCGGGCATCGTCATGATGTCTCCGCAGATGGCGACGACGAATCCGGCACCGGCCGCGAGTCGCGCTTCCCGCACGGGGAGCACATGGTCTTCCGGAGCACCCATGGCCTTCGGGTCGGCCGAAAAGCTGTACTGCGTCTTGGCGATGCAGACCGGCAGGTGGCTGTAGCCCAGCGACTCGAACGCATCGAGCTGCCGTGCCGCATCCGGGCTTATCGATATCCCGGAAGCGCCGTAGAAGCCGGTGGCAATCGCGTCGATCTTGCCTCGCAGGGGCATTTCGTCGGGGTAGAGGAATTCGATGGCCGGCGGCCCTTCGTCGAGCCTGGCGAGCACGGCTCGGGCCAGCGCGGTGGCTCCAGCGCCACCGTCCGCCCAATGGGTGGCGACGGCCGCTTCGACGCCGTGCTCGTTCGCAATCGCCCGAATGGCGGCGATCTCTTCTTCGGTGTCCGTGTCGAACCGGTTGATCGCGATCACGGGCTTCAATCCAAACATTGCGAGGTTTGCTATGTGACGTGCGAGGTTCGGCGCCCCCGCGCGGACTGCCGGGGGATCCGGTGTCGTGAGCTCACGCTGCCCGGTCCCGCCGTGCAGCTTGAGAGCCCGTACCGTACACACGAGCACCGCCGCGTCGGGACGAAGGCCGGACTGGCGGCACTTGATGTCGAGGAACTTCTCCGCCCCCAGGTCCGCGCCGAATCCCGCTTCGGTGACAACGACGTCGGACAGTGCGAGGGCGGTGCGAGTTGCGAGCACTGAGTTGCAGCCGTGGGCGATATTTGCGAAGGGGCCGCCATGAATGAAAGCCGGGTTCCCCTCTCGGGTTTGCACGAGGTTCGGTTGCAGGGCATCAGTGAGTACGGCGGCCATGGCCCCGTCGACGCCGAGGTCCCTGGCCGTGACCGGTTTGCCCACGCGGCTGCGGGCGACGACGATGCGTCCGAGGCGCTGCTGCAGGTCTTCCCGGTCGCTCGCAAGGCAAAGCACGGCCATCACTTCGGACGCGGCGGTAATGTCAAAGCCGCCGGAGCGGTGGGCGCCGCGGCCGAGGTTGAGTTCCACCTCGCGCAGCGCGCGGTCGTTCAAGTCCATGACGCGGCGCCAGGAGACCGTCTCCGGGTCGATGTCGAGCGGGTTTTTCCAGTAGAGGTGGCTGTCGACCACGGCGGCGAGCAGGTTGTTCGCGGTCGAGACGGCGTGCATGTCCCCGTTGAAATGGAGGTTGATGTCGGTTTCCGGCACGACCCGGGCCCGGCCGCCGCCGGTCGCGCCGCCTTTCATTCCGAAACAGGGGCCGAGAGACGGTTCTCGCAGGCAGGCCGTCGCACGTACGCCGAGCAGGTTGAGCGCATCGGTGAGCCCGATGCTGGTGGTGGTCTTGCCTTCGCCGGCCGCGGTAGGCGAGATGGCGGTGACCAGCACCAGTTTGCCATCCTTTTTCGGCGCCTGGCCGGTCTCGGAGAGTGACAGCTTTGCCTTGTAGTGACCGTAGGGTGTGAGCAGGTGCGGTCCAATGCCGAGTCGTGCCTGGGCGAGGGGGATGATGGGGCGCAGACCGGGGACGTTGCGGGCGACTTCCGGGGCGGTTGCGGCGGAAGCGGCAACATTTCGGGTTGTCGCCCCGTTGGCCCGCAGCCAGCGGGATGTGCGGGGCAGCCCGCCGAAGGTGAACAGGTGGATACCGGCGAGGGTGGTGTCGGGGGACTCGACCCGGTATTGCGCCAACCCCTGCAGCAGGTCGTCCGGCGACCAGCTCTTCAGCAACCGTATTACGCTGGGTTGCCGGGTCAGCGCCCGCGCGGAGGCGCGTACGCCGCAGCGTGCGGCGTACGCCAACAGGGTACGTAACCGGGCAGGCCCCGGCAGGCCGATGTAGATCGGCAGCGGACAGCCCCGATCCCGCATCGCCGCAAGCCAGGCGATGGCGTGGGCCGACGCAAAGGTGAACTGCGTGACCACCCACATATCGGTGTCGGTTGCGTTCGCATACGCGATCTTCCGCGACAGGGCCGTCTCGAGGTCTGCGCGCGCCGCCAGGGGATGTCCTTCCGGGTATGCGGTGACGCCTAGACGGCGAAAGCCGTGCTCGACGAGTTTCCCGGACTCGAGTACGTCGAGCGTGTCGCGGTAGGGGCCCGCCGCGCTCTTGTGATCTCCGGCCACCAGCAACAGTTCGTCGACGCCGGCCCCGGCGAGTTTGTCCAGCCGGTCGTCCAGTTGTTCCGCGCTTTTCATCAGTCGTGCGGGCAGGTGGGGCACCGGCAGCATGCCCTCGGCGACGAGACGGTCGCAGGCGGCCACGGTGTCGCCCCAACGCGCGCCCGGAATGGAGGGGATATAGACCCGCGTTCCGCGGGACAGGTAGTCCGTGAGCGGGCCCGTCGATACCAGTTGGCGGGGCGAGAGTTCTACCGAGGCGTGCCGGACCAGGTCCCGCTGGGTGTCCACCACGTCGATCGCATTGAACGCCGCGGCGCTGTTGGGTAACGCATTCATGGCTTCAGTCGACGCTGTCGCGGCCGCGGCTTAGCGCCACTTCCCGAATGTTCGGGTTGACCGATGGACGGAACGGCACCTCTACCACCTCGCCGGCCACCGGCTCACCGGGACGTTCGGCGTATTCGTCCGGAAGCCGAACGCGCAGCCTGGTGCCGAGGTCGCGCATTTCCCAGGGCACGTAGGCCAAGGCGATATTGGTCTCGAGTTCCGGAGAGAACCAGGGCGAGGTGACATAACCCACGGGGTCGGCCCCGTCGGCCGCCTCGATGAGCCAGAAGTCGTTGGCGTAATCCGTCACCGGACGGCCGCCGAAGACGATGCCGACGAGGACGTTGCGGAATGGGGGAGCACCGGCCTCCATGGCGCGCCGCGCCGCCGCCAGCGCCTGCTTGCCAACGTAGTCCGCCTGCTTTCTGCGCGGCACCTGGTAGCCGAGATTGCACTGGAAGGGGAGGGTTTCCTGGTCCAGGTCCTGGCCCCAGGACAGGATGCCGGCGGCGATGCGGCGGTGGTGGGCCGGGGCCGTGACCATGAGCTGATGGCGCTCGCCGGCCTCGAGCACCCCGTACCAGAGGTCTTCCGCGTAGAGGGTCGCGTCCTTGAGATAGATCTCGTAGCCCTTCTCGCCTGTGAACCCGGTCTGGGACACGACGACGTCCCTTCCGTTCACCTGGCCTTCCAGGAGGCCGTAGTAGGGAATGTCGCGCACCCGCTCGCCGAAGAGGTCCACCATGAGCGCTTCCGACTTCGGACCCTGGATCTGCACGGGCGCGACATCGATCTCGGCGATTTCGACATTGCAGCGAAGCCCCAGGTTGACGCCCCTGAGCCACATCTCGATGTCGCTGTCGGCGAGGGAGAACCAGAACTCGTCCTCGGCCACGCGCAGCAGCACGGGGTCGTTCAGCACGCCGCCGTCTTCGTTGCACAGGATGACGTACTTGCCGTGCATCGGCGCGATGCGGGTGGCGTCGCGCGTGATGACGTGGTCGACGAACCGCTCCGCGTCCGGTCCCTTGACCTGGATCTGCCGCTCCACCGCCACGTTCCAGAGCGTTACGTGGTTGACCAGGGCGTCGTATTCCACCATGGCGCCGCCGGCTTCCGGACGCACATAGCCGCGCGGGTGGTATACGCGGTTGTAGACCGTCGCCCGCCAGCAGCCGGCCTCCATGGAGAGATGCCAATACGGTGACTTGCGCACGCGGGTAGAGATGAGCAGTCCGACCGGGGTGGGGCCCGACTGACGCAGGTTGATCGGAACTTTCCGGTCTGACTGGTCGACGCTCGCGCATTGGCGCAGGTCGGAGTATCGAACGATTCCGCCATCGCCCGTATCAGTGGTCATGTGGCTCCCCTTGGACCGAATTGGAGACCGCCTTTCCGGGCCATCCGCCCGTGTCGGCAACCGGCGGCAGATTGCCTGAACTCGCGTGTGCCATTGCTGCCAAAGGCGACATCGAATGGTCGCGAGGCGACCCCTGGATGGCGCTCCATTTCCTGCCGACTTTGCGCGAGATTCGCTCCGTAATCGAATTCTTGCCGGAGCTTGGGTCAGGACCCGCGCCCGGACGCCGATTCAGGCGACACCGAATAGTCGAAAAGCGACATCCGAAAACGCCCCGGATCGCACGTTTTCGGGTGCTGTTCAGGGTGCTGGGCGACGCTCGTCTGTAGGGCGTTTTCCGTACTTTGCGACGTAGGATTTGCCGAACCGGGCAGCGGTGGAGAATCCGCACCGGGAGGCGATTTCGGTGACCGACATGCTGGTCTGCAGCAGCAGCAGGCGTCCCTGGTTCAGCCGCAGGTCCAGGTAGTAACGGGACGGCGTGCATTCCAGGTACTCGTGAAACAGGCGCTCGAGCTGGCGCGGCGAGATATCCGTGTATTCGGCCACCTCGCCGAGGGTCAGCGGTTCCTCGATGTTGCCTTCCATCAGGGCGACGGCATCAACCAGGCTTTGCTGGTTCACGGCGCCGAGCTGATGGTGCAGCGGCGTTCGCTGCATGTCGTTCTCGGTGCGTACCCGCTCGAGGATGATCTGCTCGGTAATGTCCCGCGCCAGTTCCTGTCCATGGGCGGCCTGGACCAGGTTCAGCATCATGTCGATGGAACTGATCCCGCCGGAACACGTGAAACGGTCGCGGTCGATCTCGAACAGCCGGGACGATACATGTACGCGGGGGAACTGCTCGCGCAGGCTCGACAGGTTTTCCCAGTGGATCGCGCAGCGGTAGCCGTCCAGCAGTCCCGCGGCGGCGAGGAAGTGTGAACCGGTGCAAAGCGCGCCCAGGGGCACACCGCGCTTGGCGAAGCGGCGCAACGCGTCGAGCAACACCCCGCTGCAGTGCCGCTCGCAGTGATAGCCGCCGCATACGAACAGCATGTCCGGCCGATCGAGTGAACCTGCTTCCCCGTCGGGTACGAGGCGCAGGCCGTCGCTGGATGGTACCGGTTTGCCGTCGAGGGTCAGGCAGGTCCAGCGATAGAGTTGGCGCTCGCTCAACCGATTGGCCATGCGCAACACGGCGATCGCGCTGGTTAGCGTCACGATGGTGTAGTCCCGCGTCATCAGGAAGGCGACCCGAGTCGGTTCGTCACCATGTCCGCAAGGAAACCTGCCGTCACTCATGCGTGGTTCGATAGCCGCTCTTGAATTGTGTCTGAGTGTCGCGCTTTCGCTGCTCGCGCACAATGATTGGCGCTCCGGAATCGCCTTTCTCGAGTTTCTGGTGCCCTGTTTGGACCGTTGCATTAGGACGCCGCTAGTAATAGGTTGCACCTAGGTTGGGGAGGGAACTGTCCGATGAAGACGCAACGTATGTATGACAGGAATCGAGGGCGCAACACACCCGGTCCCGCAACATGGAAGAGAAAGCCGTTGGGGATCGCCATTTCGGCCATTGTCGCGGGTGCGGGTGGAGCTTCTGCTGCTGAAGGGACTGGCGTAGGGGTCGAGCCGGAGGCTGACCGGCGCCTCGCTCCCGAGGTGATCGTCGTCACCGCCACCAAGCGGGAGGAGAGTCTGCAGGATGTGCCCATCTCCGTGCAGGCGGTCACCGGGTATACCGTACAGGAACTCGGTATCGAGACGTTCGACGAATACGTCGAGTACCTGCCGAACGTCGTGAGCGCGGGGAATGGTCCTGGCAAGAAGGAGCTTTATATCCGCGGCAGCGCCACCGAGCAGACCGGCCCGACCGTCGCCCCTGCGCAGGGTTCAACGCCGGGAGTGGCGCTCTACGTGGACGAGCTGCCCGTGTCCTTCGGCGCGCGCAACCTCGATGTCTACGCGGTGGACCTGGAACGCATCGAGGTACTGTCCGGGCCGCAGGGCACGTTGTTCGGCGAGAGTTCGCAGTCCGGCACCGTGCGGCTGATCACCCGCAAGCCGCAGCACGGCAAGGTCGCTACCGGATTCAATGCCAAGTTCGCCACTACCGCGGACGGCGCCGACACGAGCGGGGCCAGCGGCTGGCTGAACCTGCCGATATCGGATGCGCTAGCGGTTCGTGCCGTCGTTTACAGCGACACCCAGGGAGGCTGGGTGGACAATGTTCCCGCGACGTTCGTACCCAGCGGCGAGGTCGTCGACCGCAACAATGTCGCCGGGTACGGTCCGGATCTCACGGGCGCCGACTCGGTCGCGGTTGCGCGCAACGACGCTCTCGTGCAGGACGACTGGAACGAGGCGTCCTATCGCGGCGGCCGCGTTGGCGCGGCCTGGGCCTTGAGCGACAACTGGGATGTGCTGGTTCAGCACACCTCTCAGACGCTGGAGGCGGAGGGCTCGTTCATCGTCGACCCGAACCTGGATCAGGACAACGCGACGGCGCGGTTTTCCCCCGAGTACAACCGCGACAGTTTCGGTCTGACCACGTGGACACTCAACGGACGTCTCGGCCAACTGGACCTGATCTACACCGGGGGCACGTTGAGCCGCGATATCGACAGCATCATCGACTATACGCACTACAACAATGGTGGTGGCTACATCACCTACTACCTCTGCAGCGGCAACGTCTACGATGCCACGGATGTCAACAACTGTTATGACCCGACCAAGCAGTACATGGAAGAAAGCTCCAACGCCCGAACGACCCACGAGATCCGGGTCACCACGGACCCCGAAAGGCGGATGAGGTTGCTGGGCGGCCTGTACATCAATGACGTGGAAACCAACCATGTCGGCGATTTCCAGTATGCCTCCTCCAATCCTGCCTTCGCCGAGCACGTCAGCAGCTACTACAACGACAATTCCGGCGACGGCTTCCAGCTTGGCAACGTGTCCGTTCCCACCGAGGGAATCAACACGTCCGGGCCGCGCAGCCCGTTCACGACGTTCTTCAACGACTTCACCCGCACCGAGGAACAGGTGGCGCTTTTTGGCGAAGTCGCGATGGACATCTCGGATGCCGTGTCGGTATCTCTCAGTGCCCGATACTACGACCTCACCACGAAACTGGCTGGCGCGGCCAACTTCTCGTTCGGGTGCCGCTACGGTATCGAACCGCAGGGTTTCGGCAACTCCGTAAGGACTGTCGATGGGCGTTGCAACAGCCACGCGTTCAGCAACGACGTGACGGCGCGCCTTGTGACGCTGGGCCAGTACAACGAGAGCGGCAGCGACAGCGTCATACTGAACGCCCGCAGCCCGAACGGCGCCCGGGACATGTTCCGGGGCGGCGGCAGCAACCAGGCGACGCTGGCCGCGATCAAGAGCGGACACCTGGACATCGAGCACCTGCAGCCCGATGGCTCCGTCAATGAAACCGACACGATCATGAAGGCGTCCATCAGCTTCCGGCCGACGGAAGACATGATGCTCTTCGCGTCTTACGCCGAGGGCTATCGTCCGGCCACCGCGAACCGCAACGCCGGTCAGCTCTCGACGAACCAGTCGGGCGTCTACCAGAACTACGTCGTGCCCGTAGTGGCTTTGAGCGACGAGCTGTCCAGTTTCGAGATCGGTGCGAAAGGGGAGTTGCTTGACGGCTTCCTGCACCTGCACGCGACCTACTACCGGAACACGATCAACGAGCTGCAGGTGTCGCGCTTCGACCCGTCCAACGTCGCGTTCCTGTACTTCATCGAGAATGTCGGCGATGCAGAGAGCAGTGGTCTGGACGTGGATTTTCAATGGGCGGTCAGCCACCAGCTGACGGTGTCGGGTTCATTCAGTCTGCTTGCCACCGAACTGACTCGCCTGAACCCGCAACTGCAGGGCATCGCGGTCCCGGTGGGGAGTGAACTGCCGCTGGCACCGGCCTTCGCCGGCAACGTCAGGGTGCGTTACAGCTTCGATATCAACGCTATAGGAGGCAGCGCCTATCTGCTTGGCAGCCTGAGTTATCGGACGAAACACGTCTCCGGCATCGTCGGCAACGCGGAGTTCATGGATGACACGATCTTTCAACAGTCCGGCAGCTACTCGGGCCTGGAGTGGCAGGACGAGGGTGGCACCTTCGGCACCGTCGAGATTGACTCTCGGTTGCCGAGGAACTCGCGTTTTGTCAATCCCGCCGCAACGACCGTGAACGTGGCCTTCGGCGTTGAGCAGGAGCAGTGGGAAGGATGGGGCGCCGAGCTGTTCGTCAACAACCTGACCAACGAAGATGGGCAGATCGCCCAGGTCGCGGCCCACTACACGCCGTTTGTGAGTGTACAGAGACCGCGCACCATCGGCTTCAGGATCTTCTATGAACTCGACTGACCGCTGTTCAGCCGGCGGCGAGGCGTAGCGGGGCAAATCGGCGGGCCGGGCGGCGGACGTCCGGCCCTTCCGCTGCTGTCAACGTGTCCGAAAGCGATCCGATCGTACGGCAAGCGCAAAGCTTGTTGAGCGATGGCGCGCCGGCTCGGGCGGCGCGCCTGATGGGCCAGGTTCTCGCGAAGGAACCGAACAATATCGAGGCGCTATACGCGCTGGCGGTCGCCCAGCGCCATCAGCACCAGTGGACTGCCGCGCTCGCCACGCTGGCCGGGATTCTTGAATCAAGGCCCGGCTTCGGTCGTGCGCACCAGGAAACGGGTTACAACTACATCGCCCTTGAGAACCTTCCCCGCGCAGGCGCGGCGTTCGAGCGCGCGATCGCCGCCGACCCGTCACTGGTGAACAGTTGGAAGTGTCTTGCCAAGCTCTACCACGACAGCGGCAACAGCGAGCGCCTGAAGGCTGTCCAGGATCAGCTCACCTTCCTGGAGTCGTTGCCGGACGAACTTCTCGCCGTCATCAGCTACCTGTCGGATAACCGCCTGGCGGACGCCGAGCGCCTGTGCAAGCACTTCCTGCAATCCAACAGGACCCACGTCGAGGGAATGCGGCTCCTCGCGGAAATCGCGACACGCAACGGGACGTTCGACGAGGCCGAGTTCCTGCTTGAGAGCTGCGTCGAGTTCCACCCGTCGCACCGCGAGGCGCGCATCCAGTACGCAAACATCCTGATGCGAATGCAGAAGTTCGCGAGAGCTTTCGAGCACGCGGAGCAACTGCTGGCCGAATACCCCGACGACGAGAACCATGTTCGCGCGTTGTATGCGGCTGCCTGCGCGGGCGTCGGCAGGAATGACGCGGCCATCGAGACCTACGAGCGCCTGATGCGACACCACCCGGATAACCACTTCTTCCCGGTTTCGCTCGCGCATGTGCACAAGTCGGACGGCCAGATCGACGAGGCCGTGGCGCTTTACCGGGAGGCGTACCGGATCAAGCCGGACCACGGCGACGCCTACTGGAGCCTGGCGAACACGAAGTCCCACGAATTCACCGACGATGAACTGGCGCGGATGGAATCCCTGGTGACGGCCGCCGCCACCGGCGAGAGCGACCGTATCCAGGTCTGTTTCGCTCTCGGGGACGCCTATGAGCAAAAGCGGGATTACGAACGGTCGTTCGGCTTCTACCGGCAGGGCAATGACCTGAAGAAGCCGTCCACCTATCACGACCCCAGGCACCTGCAGGTGAGAATCGACAGCCAGATCGAAGTCTGTACCGAAGAACTCTTCGCCCGCAGGCACAGTGTTGGATTCGACGCGCCGGATCCGGTCTTCGTGGTGGGGTTGCCACGCGCCGGTTCGACCCTGCTGGAGCAGATCCTGTCGTCGCATTCGGCGGTGGACGGGACTATGGAGCTTCACAACATCCTGAATCTGGCCAAACGCCTGCGAGGCCGGGACGCGCCGAATGCACCGCCCAGGTATCCCCGAATCCTCGGCGAGATCGAGGACGACCTGTTCCTCAGGTTCGGCGAACAGTTCATCGAGGACACGCGGGTCTACCGGGGAACCGCCCCGTTCTTCGTCGACAAGATGCCGAACAACTTCTTCCACGTCGGGCTCATCAGGCTCATCCTGCCCAATGCGAAGGTCATCGACGCGCGCCGGCATCCCATGGCCTGCTGCTTCAGCGGCTACAAGCAACTATTCGGGGAGGGCCAGGAGTTTTCCTACGGCTTGCACGAGCTTGGCAACTACTACCGTCAGTACGTCAAGCTGATGGATCACTGGGACGAGGTGCTGCCGGACTTTGTGCTGTGCGTGCAGCATGAATCCGTGGTCGACGACCTGGAAGGACAGGTGCGACGCATTCTCGACTTCTGCGGCTTGCCGTTCGAGCAGGCCTGCGTCGACTACCACCAGACCGAACGCAGCATCCGCACACCCAGTGCCGAGCAGGTTCGCCAGCCCATCTACCGGACGGGGCTGGAGCAGTGGCGGCATTATGAAGCGTGGCTTGACCCGTTGAAGGAAGCGCTGGGTCCGGAGGTGCGGGAGCGTTACGGGATCGACTAGCGTCCGATATGTGGTCCGGGTATCACTCCATCCGTGCGTCCGGCGCGAGGGCGGCATTCAGGACCCGCTGGGCGAAGATCGCGTTGACGCCGATACGGTTGCTCCTGACCGTGAGCGCGCGCATGTTCGGATGCAGCCGGCGGCGCGTGTTGGCGATCAGCGCACGGTAGTGCACCAGGCCTTCCGGGCGGTGGCCGTACAGGAGCCAGAGCTCGCGCCAATCGCTTGCGAAACCTCGCATCAGTGAGACGTAGGTGGCGACGAGCTGCGGATCGTTTTCCGGGTTCTCGGCAAAGTCTGCGATCAGGTCCTCGATCAGCGCGGTGCATTCGCCCGGCGCCATCACCGGCAGACTGGCGAATCTCTCGGTTCTGAGCGAGACCGCCTTGCCGGGTTCAAAGGCGATGAACGTGGCGTTCCTGGCCGTTTCTGCCGGGTCGCTGGCTTCCACAGCGCGCACCATGTCCCAGAAACGCGACGAGCCGCCGGTGTCGATGACCAGGTGTATGCGGTCCCGCGCGCTCGGGTTGAGGACCCGGTGGCGCCGCCATGAATCGAAGATCCAGCACTCGCCCGGGCGCATGTGCAGGCTCGCCGTCCCGCAGTGGAAGATCACCGACGGGTCCGTGACGACGGGGATGTGGATGCGTACGCGGCTGAACCAGTGGTAGTTGAAGTCGACGTGCAGGTTGAGCTCCGAGCGGGCGTCGATCTTCATCAGCCGCGACCGGGACAGGACTTCCCCGAAACTCGCCATCACCTGGCGCATGTACTCGCATTCGGCCAGGTGCGGCGTCGGATGCTTCTCGCCCTCGAACGAGTCGTTGTCGCCGCCTTCGCTTGAAATGAGGGCGATGGCGGAGTTGCCGGGCAAGCCGCTCGGATGCGCCATCCATCGGTCCGGCGCGAACCGGGAGGCCTCTTCGGCCAGCCTGTCGGCATCGAAGCTGAACGGCAGGCGGATGAAGGGTCGACTCAGGCGCATGACATCGTCTTGGCGGTGACGGAGGTCTCATAGCCCAGACTATCGAAATCCAGCCGGTAGAAGTCGTTCACCAGGCCGAGCAACTCGTCGTCGTAATAGGTCGTGTAGTCGCGGTGGGCCGTCGCGTTGCTGCGCGCAAGGTCCCGTTCCGGGATCCCGATCCGCCGGCACGCCTCGCCGAACGACCGTTGCAGGTCCTCGAACCGGCCGATGAAGTCCATGCCGAGTTCGCCGCCGGCATCGACCAGCATGTCCCGTTGCGGTCGCACCAGCGCGCGCGCCTGAAACCGGGGCTCCCGGATCGCCCGTTTCATGAACCCCGTTTCCCGCCCCCGGTAGTCGGGGTTTCGCCGGTTGAGCATCGCGCATACCGATACGAAACGGTCGTAGGGGTTGCGCACGAAGGCGAACTTGAAGTAGTCGCGGCACATCGGTTTGGGCAGGTGGGCCCGCACCTGCCCGAGGGTGAGGTGGCCATGGCCGACACGCGCGAGTGCGGGGACCGGCAATTGGACCCGCTCGGTCAGCGACTGCTGCTGCCAGTCTTCTTCTCCGAGAGACCACCGCAGGGCCTCACGCACCGCGTGGGTGCCGGTTCTCGGCACGGCGAAGAACATGAAGCGGTGCCGATGGGAGACGATCATGGGTGGCCGGGACTCTCGCCCATGGTCGCGCGGACTTGGCGGTCTAGTTCGCGCTGCCGGGCGAGAGCGTCGGGATCGAGGTCCGCCGACGCGGGGATGTCTGCGCCGAAGTGGTGGAACGCATCCACTCCGCACACCAGCATCGCGGTGTCCCGCGCGTGCTGGGTCTGGCGCATGTGCGTCGCTATGTACTGCGCGTTGAAACCGATGCGGCGATCTTCCCCGCGATTGGGCGTGGAGGAATGCAGCGTCCAGCCGTGATGGAACGATGCTTCGCCGGGGCGCAGCGTGCAGGCCACGGCCTGCGACGCGTCCACGTTGTCCACTGTCTGCCCCTGGTAAAGGACGTTTGATGTGTCCTCCGTGGGCCGGTGACCGCGCCGGCCCGTCAGGTGGCTGCCCGGCACCATCCGCATGCAGCCATTGGTTTCGTTCGCGAAAGACAGCGCCAGCCACATCGACACCTGGTCGTCGCCGTCGAGGCCCCAGTAGGCGAGGTCCTGGTGCCAGCTCACATGGGCGGCGGAGTCGGGCTCCTTGACGATGTAGGTGGCGTTCCAGAGCAGAACATTGGGGCCGATCAGCGACCTGACCGTCTCGAGCACCCTGGGATGGGTGGCAAGTTCCAGCGGCGAGCGGAGGATCGTGTAGACCTTCGCCTGGTAGTGAAGATCGCCGAACACGGCCTCGGCCTGTTCCAACCGTTCACGGTGGGCGGTGGCTCCGGCCGGGTCCATGATGTGTACGGGCGCGAGAAAACCGTCGCGCCTGAAGCGCGCGCTTAAGGGTTTTGAACCGTTGTGCCGCACCTGATTCATGGCGTGCCGCTCCCGTTGCTCAAGGCAGGGATAATGGCGGGGTCGGTGAGACTGTCAAGCGCCGGTTGCGACCTGGAAGACTCCCGCCCCGACAAGCCTCCAGGCATAGTCCAGGGCATGCCCCAGCGACTCGGTAAAGGCCTCCCCCCGCCACGCGATGTCGAAGGCGGTGCCGTGATCGACCGAGGTGCGAACGATGGGGAGCCCGATGGTGACGTTCACGGCGGACTCGAAGCTCGCAAGCTTCATCGGGCCGTGACCCTGGTCGTGGTACATGCAGACGATCGCGTCGAAGCGGTCGCGGTGGATCGCCTGGTAGAAGACCGTGTCGGCGGGGTGAGGACCGGATGCGTCGATGCCGTCCCGCCGCGCCGCCTCTATGGCGGGCGAGATGATCTCTGATTCCTCCGTGCCGAACAGCCCGTTCTCGCTCGCGTGGGGATTCAGGCCACACACGGCGATCCGCGGCCGCGGCAGGAAGCGGGACAGCGTTCGGTGCGTGAGTTCGATGACCGAGCGCACCCGCGGGCGGGTGACAGAGCGGATCGCTTCGGACAGTGGTACGTGGGTACTGACATGGGTGACCGCCACGTCCCGGGTTGCAAGCATCGGACAGTAATCGCGCACGCCGCAAAGCGCGGCGATAAGTTCCGTGTGGCCGACGAAGTCGGGATCGCTTTCCCGGGTCGCGTACTTGTTCATCGGCATCGTGACGATTCCGGCCACCCGCCCCGAGAGTGCATCGCGCGCTGCCGCTTCCACGTAGTCCCGGGCGGCGGCGCCGGCCCTGGTGTTGAGCCGGCCTGGTGTCAGGTCGGTGGCGTCGAGGCGTCCGAGATCGACGACATTGAGTTTGCCCGATCGAAGACCGGACGGATGCATGATGACGTGCGAGCGGAGGCCGAGGCCCAGCAGGTCCGCGCCGGCGTCGAGGATGGACGCGTCGCCGTAGACGACCGTCGCCTCATCCAGCAGCCCATCGGCGAATCGTCTCAGGACGATTTCGGGCCCGACACCGGAGGCATCGCCCATCGTGATCGCGAGTGGTGGTGACGCTTTGGGTTTCAACCACGCGACTCCTGCGCCGGGGACTTGCGGGGGAGGTTATCAGGTCCCCTCGTGATGTACCGGACGGGATTGCACCGCACTTGAACCTGTATGCACATACATATAGTGTTCGTGCCCAATGACACTGAATCGGAAGCAGTTTCACAAGGGTCGCGGCGCCGTGTCCAATCCGGCGGGCCGATTCGATGCAGAGCGCAGCGAGTTGGTGGACGACGGGTGGTCTGCCATGGAGACGGTCGAGTTTCCGTCGTCGTCGCCGAAGACGTCGTTCTTCCCGGACAGGACGAAGAATCTCATTGCGACGAATACTTCGCCGGACATTCCCTTCGACCAGTCGATCAACGCCTACAAGGGTTGCGAGCACGGTTGCGTCTACTGTTTCGCGCGGCCGACGCATGCCTACCTGGATCTCTCGCCGGGACTCGATTTCGAGACGAAGATCTTCTACAAGACGGATGTCGTGGCGCGTCTTGAGGGAGCCCTCGACCATCCGCGCTATGTCTGTTCGACCATCGCGATGGGCACGAACACGGACCCCTACCAACCCGCGGAGAAGCGTTTCCGCATCACCCGGCAGGTTCTCGAGACGCTGCTCGCCTACCGGCATCCCGTCAGCATCACCACCAAGGGCTCGCTGGTGCTGCGGGATCTCGACCTGTTGCGACAACTGGCGGAACAGGGCCTGGTCTCGGTCATGGTGAGCATTACTACGCTGGACAATGCGCTGAAGACGAAACTTGAGCCGCGTACTGCTTCGCCCGCCGCGCGCCTGCGCGTTGTCGAGGCGATGGCGGAAGCCGGAGTGCCGGTTGCCGTCATGGCGGCGCCGATGATCCCGGTCATCAACGACCACGAACTCGAAGCGATCGTTGAAGCGGCCGCCAATGCCGGTGCGCGGACCGTGCGCTACATCCTCCTGCGGCTGCCGTTCGAGGTGAAGGACCTGTTCAGGGAGTGGCTGGACGAACACTATCCCCTGAAGGCGGAGCACGTGATGAATCGTGTTCGCGACATGCGGGGCGGGCGCGATTACCGGTCAGAGTGGGGCACGCGAATGCGGGGGGAGGGCGCCTTTGCCGAGTTGCTGGCGAAGCGGCATGCCATCGCGACGCGCAAGCACGGCGTGGATTCCGACATGCCGGCACTGAGGACGGACCTTTTTCGCCCGAGAGGGCAGATGGAGTTATTCTAGGGCGCGTCGAGGAAGGTCGAGGAAGAGAGAAAGTCAATGTCACTTACGCCGATGCATTTGGGCCATGTGGTCATGCGGGTCCGCGAACTGGAGCGCTCGGTCGACTTCTACACGCGAATCATGGGCCTTACCATCATGGTGAAGTCGGAGCGATCCTGCTTCATGTCGGCCAACACCGACAAGTCTCACGAACTGGCCATCTTCGAGTTGGGGCCGGACGCCCCCGGACCGGATCAGTCGCGGGTCGGCCAGGCGCACATGGCCTGGCAGATGAAGTCCTTCGAAGACCTGCAGGAACTCTACAACCGGCTAAGGGAAAACGAGATTCGCATCAAGCACATCGCCGATCACGGACTTTCCCTGGGCGTCTACCTGCTGGACCCCGACGACAACGAGATCGAGATCTACTACGAGCTGCCGAGGTCCAAGTGGCAATGGTCCGAAAGATCAGGTCCGTTCGGCGGCTCGTTCCCCCTTAAGCTGGAAGAACCCGCAGAGCCGATAGAAGCTGTAGCGGACTGAGTTCTCCGTTCGCGGACTGCCATGTCGGCGGCCAAGACGGTCGATCTCCCTGTCGGACACAAGACCGTCCGCGTAACCCTGACGGCGGACGGTGGGCTTGAGCTATGGCTCAACGGTTGTCTGCGCAAGCGGCGGGAACCGTCCGGTCGCGATCCCCTGTACGTGTGGACCAATGTCGAGCTGTACTGGGAGGAACACCGGTATGTCGAAGCCCGCTACTACCGGGATGGCAGGCTCAAGGTTGTCGTGAACGGCAACAGGGTATTCGAGGAGCACGCTTTCGGGCTTCGAGAGTCCGATACCTGACCGCTGTTCACGCGTGCCATCCGCCTTGATCCGGTGGGTCAGGCGCGTGACGGCTGAAGACCCTCTACGGGCGGCCTCCTGACATCAGCAACGATGTTGTACACGCATGGCACCAGCACCAGGGTGATGACGGTCGCGAACAGGATGCCGAACGCGAGCGAGACCGCCATCGGAATGACCATCTGCGCCTGCATGGATGTCTCGGCGATCATTGGCGCCAGGCCGAAGAAGGTCGTAAGGGAAGTAAGCAAAATGGGGCGCAGGCGTGCCGCGCCGGACTGAATCGCCGCCTCCATGGGCGACATGCCGCTCGCTGCCGCCCTGTTGACGAAATCGATCATGATGAGGCTGTCGTTGACGACGACGCCGGACAGCGCGATGAATCCGATGATCGATACCGAATTGAGGGCGAGACCGAGAATCATGTGGCCAACCACGGCGCCGACGATGCCGAACGGGATGGCGCTCATGATGATCAGCGGCTGGATGTAGGAGCGAAGTGGAATCGCGAGCAGCGCGTAGATCCCGAACAGCGCCGCCAGGAAGGCGTAACCGAGCTGTTCGAGCCCCATGCGTTCCGCCATCGAACTGCCGGTGAGTTCCAGCGTGACCCCCGGGTGTCGGTTCAACAGCCCTGGTATGAAGTCCTGGCGTATGTCGTCGACGATCCGGGTGGGCTCCGCGACGTTCGTGTCGGCGTTCGCCCTCACGGTGACCGAATTGCGTCCGTCCAGCCGTTGCAGCGCGTTGTAGCCGCGCACGATGTCGTATTCGGCGACGGCGTCGAAGGGGAGTTCCCGGCCGTTCGGCAGTCGGAACCACATGTTCTCCAGGTTGCCGACCGATCGGCGCTCCGACCGGGGATACCGCACCATCACCCGGATTTCGTGGCTGTCCCGCTGGATGCGTTGCACTTCCGCCCCGTAGAAGGCTTCTCGCACCTGCCGGGCGAGGTCCGCCAGGGTGACGCCCATGGCTTCGGCTTCCGGCTTGACCCTGAGCTTGATTTCTTCCGGTCCGGCCGCGGAAGAGCTGCGGACCTCGAAGACGCCTTCGTAGGTCCGCAGGTGTTCGGCAAGTTCCTCGGCGGCCGCTTCGACCTGCGGATAATTGTTGCCCAAGAGGGCCAACTCGATATTGGCCCTGCCGCCCATCCGCATGGATGAGTAGAACCTCAGTTCCTTGGTTCCAGCGATTTCGCCGACCTTTTCCCGCCATCGGTTCTCGACGTCCTTCAGCGTCACCGGACGTTCGCTTCCCTTGGCGAGCTCGACCCGCACGCTCGCCCTTGTTCCTTCGCTCACGTACGCGAACATGTTCTCGGCGACATCGATACCGATCCCGGTCTCGGCCCTGACCTCCTCGTTGATCTCGCGCAGGGCGGCATCCATGCGATGCACGATGTCGAGGATGAGGGTGTCGGGCACGCCTTCCTGCAGTTCCACCTCGGCCCTGACGAAGTCGTTGTCGATTTCCGGAAAGAACACGTAGCGCAGGGTGCCGCTCGCAATCACTCCGAACACCAGGATCAGCAGGCTGACGAAGAAGGCGAGCGTCGCGTAGCGGTAAGCGATGGCCCGGCGAAGGAACGGCTTGTAGACCTTTTCCGCGAAGCGTTTCAGGTTGCGGTCGACCCAGTCGGCAACGCCGGCCTTGGGGCCGTGAGACGACTTCATGATTGCGAGGTGCGACGGCAGGATGAGTTTCGACTCGACGAGCGAGAACAAGAGGCAGAAGATCACCACCCAGGCAAGCGATTCGAACAGCGGCTCCATGCGCGCGCGGACCAGCAGCATGGGTACGAAAGCGACGATCGTCGTCAGCACGCCGAAGGTCGCGGGGATCGCCACGCGCCGTGCGCCGGCGACGATGGCGGGGACGTTATAGCCGCGCTGTTCGGTATACGTGTAGGCGCTCTCGGCGATGATGATGGCATCGTCGACCACGATCCCCAGGACGAGTATGAACGCGAACAGGCTCATGATGTTGATGGTCACGTCCACGAACGGAAGCGGCAGCATCGCCATGGCGCCGAGGAACGCGACGGGCAGGCCGACCACCACCCACGCGGCGATCTTCATGTGCAGGAAAATGCCGAGGATGGCCAATACAAGCAGGCCGCCGAGCGCCATGTTCTTCAGCATGAGATTGAGCCGGCCCTTGAGGTAGTAGGTCCTGTCGGACCATGGGGTCAGCTCCACCCCTTCCGGCAGGGTTGCCTGCCGTTCCTCGATGAATCGATGGACCACCTCGCTGATCTCGATCTCGTTGCTGGTCCGGTCCCCCAGGACATTGATGCCGAAGCTGCGTTCGCCGTTGAAGAACGAATAGCTCTCGACCTCGACAAACCCATCGCGGATGTCTGCGACGTCGCCGAGCCTGACCCTTGTTCCATCCGGTCGCGTCAGGAGAACGATCTGTTCGAACTCGGTGCCCGTGTATGCCTGGCCCTTGGTCCGAAGCCGGATCTGGCCGGATTCGGACCGGATCGCGCCGCCGGGCAGGTCGATGGACCACAGGCGGATGGTCCGCGCGACCTGGCTCAGGGTCAGCCCGTACTGGCGCAGCGTCTGCTCGGAGATCTCGATGGATATCTCGAACGCGCGGGAACCGGTCACTTCGGCCAGGGGCACCTCCGGGAGGGCCGCGATTTCGTCGCGCAGGTCCTCCGCGAGTTCCTTCATGGAAGCCTCGTCCAGGTTTCCGTGGACCTGGACGCTCAAGATCCCGAAGGTGAATTCCTGCTTGGAGATCACAGGCCTTTCGGTTTCTCCGGGGAATGTCGAAATACCGTCGACGGCCACCTTGATGTCGTTCGCGACCGTGTTGATGTCGTAGCCATGTTCGACTTCCGCGACGACTCGCCCCATGCCTTCCATGGCGGTGGATTGAGTCTCGCTGATGCCCTGGATCGACTGGATCGCCTGCTCGATCTTCACGACCACGCCTTCCGCGACTTCTTCGGGGGCTCCTCCCCGATACTGCACGGACACGGTGACCTCATCGGAACCCATGTCCGGGAAGCTCTCTTTCTTGACGGTGAACAGGGACCAGATGCCCACGCCGAGGATGCAGAACATCAGCAGGTTGGCCGCCACGTGGTTGCGGGCGAACCATCCGATCAAGCCGCGCAACTCCGGCGGTACCGGCGGGGCTTGGGTTTCAGCCATCGAGCCTTACCCGCATTCCGGGCAACGGATGGTCGATGGGCGTGGTGACGTAGACCTCGCCGTCGGCCACGCCGCTTTCGAGGTACGCCATCTCGTCGTCGCTTCGCACCACTCCCACGATGCGTGGCTGTATCGTGGAGTCCGCATCCACGATCCACAACGTCGTGCCGCGGGACAGCGCGTGACGTGGCACGGCGATCAGTTCGCCGCCCGGCAGACCAGCAATTGCGGCTGTCACGAACGTGCCCATACGGAGCGGCTCTGGTCCGCTGCCCCCGAGGCGATAGGGGTCGTCGATTTGCGCGACGACGTACAGTACTCCGCTCCCCGAGTCGAAGACGCCCTCGGAACGCACCACGCGCGCATCCCACTCGAACAGCCGGCCTCCGAGATCGGCGCTCAGCACCACCGGCAGTTCCCCGCCGGAATCGAGTTTCTTGAGATCGATAAAACGCAGGTCCCGCTGTGTCACCGGCAATCGGACTTCAGCCTGGTCCACCGCGAACGTGCGAACGAGCTGCGCGCCGACATTCACGTACTGGCCGACGTCGGCGAGCTTCTCGCGCACCATGCCGTCGTACGGCGCGCGAATGACGGTTCGGCGCAGATCTTCCCGGGCCTTCTCCAGTTCCGCCTCCCTCGACTCCAGTTCGGCGAGCGCCTGCTGAAGCTGGGGTTTTCGCAACGTGAGTTCCGAGGCGGGTCCGGCCTCGGCGTTAAGTTCCCGCAAACGTTCCCAGTCTTCGAATGCGTATCCGGCCAGGGCGTTCTCGGTGGCGACTGCGGTACGGGCCCTGGCCACCTCTGCGCTGGCACGTTTCAGGAGCGACTCGTAGTTGCGCGGGTCGATACGGATCAACACGTCTCCGCGTCCGAAGAAGCCGCCGCTGACGAATGAGGGAGACACTTCCGAGATCTGCCCGGACACCTCGGACACCAGGGTTGTCTGTGTACGGGGCGACACCACGCCCCGGGATCGGACGACGAACTCCGTGGCCTCGCGCCTGGCAGTCGCCACGGACACCAGCAACGCCGGCTTGGGCACGGCTTCCTTCGCCGACTCCGGGCGGCCCTGGATCATGGCGAACGACGCAACGACTGCTGTGACGATGAACGCCACCGGCAGGATGATCTTGAGCAAGCGCGTCATGGCGGAGGGTTTGCGGTCAGTGGGGGTGGCGGTCGGGGCGGCAATAATAGCGGAAAGATCCCCGAGGTTCGCCCGGTGACAGTCTCCCGCGCGCCGCTTTTCGACGTTGCGGGAGGAGGGTGTACTCCCCCAGGATTGCGTCGGTGGCGGAGTCGGCGCTCGACGTCTCAGATTCGGCCCTTGTCCAGGTCCAGCCGTCCCCGGGCAAGGTTCAGCCGCAGGATGTCGTTCGCGCCTTCCGCGAGGCGAAGCGCGCGAACGCGTCGATACAGGGTCTCAAGGGGATGCCCGACCGTCAGTGCCCTGCCGCCCACGAGCTGAATGGCGGTGTCGACGACTTCGCCCACGGTCTCCGTCGCGAAGACCTTGCACGCGATGGCTTCGTTCACCGCGTTCTCGCCGGCGTCGGCGAGTCGGGATGTGCGGTACACCATGCTACGCGCGGCATAGGCCTTGATGCGGAGGTCGGCGTAGCGCAGCCGCACGCCTTCCCGGCGCCCGAGCGGAGTTCCGCTGCGGTGCGGCACTTCCAGGTGTGCCGTCAGGTAGTCGAGCACCCAGCGCATGAGGCCGACAGACTCGGCGGCAACGCTGATGCGAACGTCGCCGATCTGTCGAAGGGCGCGGGGCAGGCCTTCGCCCGGCTTGCCCACGATGTGCGCCGCCGGGACGCATACGTTGTCGAACTCGAACCAGGAGTGTTGCGTGCCATCGAGCGAACTGAAGACCTCCCTGGTTCGGACGCCGGCCGCGTCTGTGTCGATCACGACCATGGCGGGGCCTCCGCCCTCGACTTCCACCAGCGCGGTGATGAAGTCCGCCTGATCGCCGCCGGTCACATAGGACTTCTGGCCATTGATCGTCAACGTATTGCCCTCGATGCGGCCGCTGGTGGGATGGGGGGCGTCGTCGGGTTCAGTGAAGGCGAAGGCACCGCGTTTCTCGCCGGCCATGAGGGGGGCGAGGTGGCTGCTCTTGAGGGGTTCGCCGACGCCCGCCAGCACGCCGGGCCCGGGACCGAAGACGGGCAAATGGGACAGGTTGTGACTTGCCAGCGTGTCCCGTGCCACGGTCATGGCCAGCGTGCTCGCCTCACTGCCGCCGAAGGCTCTTGGCTGGGTCATGGAGAACAGCCCAGCCGCCTTCGAGGCGTCGATGATCCGTTTCCGGCTGGCGGGAAACTCGGTTGCAAGGGGAGCCAGCACGTCCCGCGCGAACGCATCCGTCTCGTCGCGCAGTCGCGACAGTTCCGGCGTCAGCAGTTCCGGCACGTCACGAGGCTAGGGGACTGCGCCGTAGAACGGCACGTGGCGCTACGACGTCTGCCACATCAAGAGCGCGATGATGACGAAACTGAAGAGCACCATGGCGGTGAAAGCGCTGACCAGGTACGCCTCCCGCGTGGCGTACTTCTGCACGCGCGCCTCGACTTCCTCGGAATCCTGGGCCGACGTTGCCGAGGTCAGGCGATAGCGGGTCAGGCCGTCGCGTTTCGGCAGGCGGACGAAGAGTTCAGGGGTTGCGTCGAGGCGATCCTTCACTTCGATCATCGGGATCCCCGTGTGGCGTGCGATCTGTTGCGGGTGCAGGCCGACCCCGGGCTCTTCCCGGAACGCCCGGTGGATCGCGAGAAGGCGGCGTGTTCTGCCCCAGTATCGCGGCATCAGCAACATGGCGCGCATCCGGCGGCATCCGCCAGGGAGTGTTTCTTCATGAAGTCGATGATAGCGGTACGGCGTGCGCCGGGACAGTCACGCCGGGCTTGCGCCGTGGTATCGTCCGGAAGTTTTGGTATCTTGATCGCATGATGACCGCGAACGTCGATCTCGCCAATCCGGACCTGTACATCAATCGGGAGATCTCCTTTCTCCAGTTCAACCGGCGCGTGCTGGAGCAGGCGAAGAACGCCGATGTGCCGCTCCTGGAACGGCTCCGTTTCCTCTGCATCACGAGTTCTAACCTGGACGAGTTTTTCGAGATCCGGGTGGCGGGCCTGAAGCAGCGGAACGCGCTCGGTTCCACGCAGCGCGGCCCGGACAACCTGACGCCCGCGGAACAGTTGCGGGCAATCTCGGCGGAAGCGCACGACCTGGTGGCCGAGCAGTACCGCGTGCTCAACGACATCCTGTTCCCGGTCCTGGAACAGGAGGGCGTCCGGTTCCTCGGGAGCGAGCGGTGGGACAAGAAGCAGAATCGGTGGCTGAAGCGATACTTCAACTACGAACTGGAGCCTATCCTCACGCCTATCGGGCTCGACCCGGCGCATCCGTTTCCGCGCCTCCTGAACAAGAACCTGACCTTCATCGTCACCCTGGAGGGCAAGGACGCGTTCGGACGCAGCAGCGGCATGGCGGTCCTGCAGGCGCCGCGGGCCTTGCCGAGGGTCGTGCGCCTGCCGGAGAGCGACGGCACGACCATATACGAACTGGTGTTCCTGTCTTCGATCATCCACGCCTATGTGGACGAACTGTTCTCGGGCATGCGGGTGACCGGCTGCTACCAGTTCCGGGTGACGCGCAACAGCGATCTGTTCGTGGACGAGGAGGAGGTGGACGACCTCCTGCGGGCCGTCGAGGGCGAACTGCTCTCGCGCCGGTTCGGGGACGCGGTGCGCCTGGAACTGGACGAGGACTGCCCGGCCGATGTCGCGCACTTCCTGCAGATGCAGTTCAACCTCGGCGACGACGACGTATACCGGTGCGACGGCCCGGTGAACCTCATGCGGCTCAATACGATACCGGACGAGGTTGCGCGTCCGGACCTCAAGTACGCAGGCTTCACTCCGCAGACGCTGAGCCGCATCCAGCGCGCCTCCGACCTGTTTTCGGCCATTCGCGAGGGAGACATCCTGCTGCATCACCCGTTCGACTCGTTCCTCCCGGTCATCGATTTTCTTCGTCAGGCGGCTTCGGACCCGGCGGTGCTGTCGATCCGCCAGACGCTGTACCGCACGGGTGCCGACTCGGCGGTTGTGAGCGCGCTGATCGAAGCGGCGCGCAACGGCAAGGAGGTCCTGGTAGTCATTGAACTGCGCGCCCGTTTTGACGAGGCGGCGAACATCGAACTTGCCACCAGCCTGCAGGAAGTGGGGGCGCAGGTTGTCTACGGGGTCGTCGGATTCAAGACGCACGCCAAGATGTCCATGGTGATTCGCCGCGAGGGCAAGCGCCTGGCGCGGTACGTCCACCTCGGAACGGGCAACTACCACATGCGCACGGCGCGGCTCTATACGGACTACGGGCTGTTCACCTGCGATCCCAAGATCACCGAGGATGTGCAACGCGTATTCAAGCAGCTCACAACGATGGGCAGCGCCGGCAAGCTCAAGAAAATGCTGCAGGCGCCGTTCACCCTGCAAAGCACGATGCATCGCCATATCGAGAACGAGATTGCGACTGCCGAGGCGGGCCGTCCGTCCCGGGTTATCGCGAAGATGAACGCATTGATCGATCCCGAGACGATTCGAGTTCTTTACCGGGCCTCACAGGCGGGGGTCAAGGTGGACCTCATCGTACGCGGGCTCTGTGCCCTTCGGCCGGGGGTCAAGGGCGTTTCGGAGAACATCCGCGTGATTTCGGTGATCGGCCGGTTCCTTGAGCACACGCGCGTATTCTATTTCCACAACGACGGTGATCCGCTCGTGTACATCTCCAGCGCGGACTGGATGCAGAGGAACTTCGTGGACCGTGTCGAGACGTGCGTTCCGATCGAGGACAGGGGATTGCGTGATCGGCTGATGGACGACGTGCAGCTATACCTCGACGATACCGCCGCCTGGGAACTCAAGCCAGAGGGAGGTTACGAGCGCCGCAAGACGGGAGGCAAGCCGCTCATCGCCCAGGAACAGTTGCTGGAAACGGCGCGGTAGCCCTCCTGGCGGGTATCCCCCCGTTTTCGTGGTCCGCCTGTTCGGGTTGCCGGCCTCGCCCTATCGTTTCGGAACCGTCAGGCGGATGGGCGACCACTCCAGGTACTCCGCCTCCTGTTCCAGGTCGAGCTGGGTCAGCGGATGCTGGCTGATCCAGTTCCTCGGAAAAGACAGCCGGATGAAGTCGTCTTCGGCACGGACTTCGAAGGGCGGCAGCGCCATTTCCGATCGGCTGCGGTGCAGTACAACGGCAGTCCGGAGCAGTACGCACAGCTTGGCGAGGTCGAGCGCATCGACGAATTCCTCGGCGGGGAACTTGCGCCGGTGCGCGCGCACCAGGAGCGACAGCCGGTGCTGCTCGGAACGCGAGAAACCCGGCATGTCCATGTTGTCCAGCAGGTAGCCGCCGTGCTTGTGGTACTGGCTGTGGGCGATATCGAGTCCTATCTCGTGCAGCAGGGCGCTCCAGCGCAGCAATGGGACGACGTTGGGATCGAGATCGTCCCAGTAGGGCGCGACGCGATCGAAAAGATCCTGTGCCGTCGCTGCGACCCGCGCGGCGTGGTCCGCGTCGACGTTAAAGCGGCGGGCGAGGTCGATCACCGTCTTCTCGCGGATGTCCTGGTCGTGGACTCTTCCGAGGACGTCGTGAAGCAGCCCTTCGCGCAAGGCGCCATTGGATGCGGCCAGGCTGCGGATGCCGAGGGCGTCGAACAGCGCGCGCAGTATGGCCACGCCGCCGGGAAAAACCGGGGCGCGTTGGCTGTCGACGCCGACGAAGTCAAAGTTGTCGACATGGCCGGTCTCGATCATCCGTTGGGTGACGTGATCCAGGCCTTCGGGCGTAATGTCCTTGCTACCGAGTTCCGCTTCGATGATGTCGTGCACGGCGATGATGGTGCCGGAAGCCCCGACGGCGTTGTCCCAGCCGTGGGCGAGAAAGATCCTTTCGACAATCTCGAATTCCTGCCGCGCGACGCGCTCGGCCGCCGCCATGCTGTCCGCGTCGACGCGGCCGCCCTCGAAGAACCTGTCGGAAATGTCCGCGCATCCG
Organism: Gammaproteobacteria bacterium; assembly: GCA_028821515.1. Classification (GTDB taxonomy): domain Bacteria; phylum Pseudomonadota; class Gammaproteobacteria; order Pseudomonadales; family Azotimanducaceae; genus VXNE01. The sequence goes on from JAPPGA010000003.1 coordinate 37,736, forward strand.
ATGTACAGGCTTTCGGCGAGCTGCGGCTGGAAATGCTGCCCCAGGATCAGTTCGGTGCTGCCACCGCCTATGTCGATGACGAGGCGCGTGTCGTGGTTGTCTTCCAGCGAGTGCGATACACCGAGATAGATCAGCCTCGCTTCCTCCCGGCCGCTGATGACTTCCACCTGGTGGCCCAGGATTTCCTCCGCGCGAGCGATGAACTGCAGGCTGTTGCGTGCCTTGCGCAGGGTGTTGGTTCCGACCACGCGCACGTTGCGCGCGGGAAGCAGCCGGAGGCGCTGGCTCAACCGCTCAAGGCATTCCAGCGCCCGGGCGATGGTCTTGGGATTGAGCATGTTGGCGGGGCCGAGACCCTCGGCCAGACGAACCATTTCACGGTGCTTGTCGACCACCTGGAGGCGGTCGCCCCAATCAAGGGCGACGATGAGGTGAAAGCTGTTGGAACCTAGTGTACTGTCCCGTAAATAACTTCTATAATTGTGGGCGTGTTCAATTTGG
>JAPPGA010000085.1 GCA_028821515.1 Gammaproteobacteria bacterium
GCCGCGGCATGCACAGAGCTCCGGCGACCCCTACCTTGACAACATGGATACTCCTCAGCCCGAGAGCAGTTCGGTCAGCGCATCGCGTTGACGTTGCGACAGTCGCCGGAACAGCCTGATCAGGTTGGTTTCCTGGTCGGACAGGTCGCGCCGGAATGTCATCTCGATGTGGCGGAAGAACGGCGGTTCGATCTCCGATTCGTCCCTCCCTGGCAACCCGCCGAGGGAACGTTCGAGCCTTGCCACGATCTCCGAGTTCATGCTTCGTCGATACCGGTGCGCGGTTTCCGCGATTCGTGCGTGGAGGCTGATCGGAAGCCTGACCACGAACCTGAATGTGCGGTCGCCTGGACTTTGTCGTCGAGCCATCTCGTGTACCCAAAACGTCAGCTTATAGTATGTCCGAAAAAGCGGGCTATAGTCTTATAGACTCATGGAGTTTTCTGGAGGGGTGAGACAAAGGGCGGTGCGTGGCGCCCCCGCCGTCCTGACTGTTGCCGGGCTCGGCGTATGCCTTCGCGACGGCGATGCGACGCGTTGGATTTTTCGCGACATGGGCTTTGCCGCACAAGGCGGCGAAGTTGTCGCCGTCTGCGGACCAAGCGGCAGCGGCAAGTCGACCTTGCTCAACCTGCTCGGTGGGCTCGGGAGCCCGGACGAAGGATCGATCTGCGTCGCTGTTGAAGCGGGCGGAAAACGGGTGGCGTTGCGCGTTCACGAACTGTCCGAGGCCGAGCGCGTGCGTTATCGCCGCGAAAACGTGGGGTTCATTTTCCAGTTCTTCAATCTCCTGCCGACGTTGACCGTGGAGGAGAACGTGCTGCTCCCGAGGCGGCTTAACGGGCTTGGGGGCGGGTCGGAGGAGGCGCTCCAGCGCCTGGAGCCACTCGGCTTGGAAAGCCTGGGCGAACGCTTCCCCGACTCACTTTCGGGCGGCGAGCAGCAACGCGTCGCCATCGCCCGGGCACTTTCGCACGCGCCGCCGCTGGTGCTCGCGGACGAACCGACGGGAAACCTTGACGCGGCCAATGCGGACCGCGTCGTGGAGTGTCTCTGGGACCAGGTGCGCAATTCTGGAGCGGCGCTCGTCATCGCGACGCACAACGAACGCATCGCCGAACAGGCGGACCGCGTCGTGGCGCTTCGTTAGTTGCTAAGCGGGACACGTTTCGAGGGAACGGGCTTGCTTCTTTTGATCAAGGGACAACTGCGCTACCTCGCGCGGACTGCCGGCGCGACCGCCGCATCCGTGGTGGCGACCGCGCTCGGAACGATGTCCGTGGTCGCGGTGCATCTCCTGAGTGAGGACATCAAGGCGGGTCTCGATCACGAGGGAGCATTGCCGATACCGGGCTACACCCACGTAGTCCGCGGGACGGATATGGGTTGGGACGACTATTTCGACGCGCGGGACCGGTGGCGGCAGGGCCACGTGACAGGCGTGGCGGCGATGACGCCTGTGATCGTGGGACAGGCACAGGTGGGGGATCGTTCCGCGCAGGTCGTTGGTGTCGACCTCCTCGCCGACGGCCGATCCCTCGCACCGGAAACGACCGCCGCTGCTCCATCGGGCGAAGACTGGACCCGGATGTTGGTCGGCGACGGAGTCGTCGTCGGTGAATCTCTTGGTTTCGCGGCTGGCGATACCGTGGGGGCGGGAGATCTCGAAGTGAATGTCATCGCGGTTGCGGCAGACGGGCCGGACATCGTATTCGCCGACATCCCCACGGCCCTCGGGATTCTCGGTCGAACCGGCCCCAGCGCCATCCTGGTCCGCGCGCGAGGCGGCGAACCCGCCATAGAACGCTGGTTTCCCGGAAGCACTGCGGCATTCGACATGGGGATTGCCATCGAACTCGGTGAAAGCCTGACCGCGCAACCCCTCGACGAAGCGGAGCCCACCCGCCGGTTTGCCCTGGCCATCCTGTTCAACCTGGGCGCGCTCGGCGTACTGGCGCTGTTCGTGGCTGCCTTCCTGGTCTACCAGGCGAGCTACTCCAACATCGCTCGACGTGAGCGCGAACGGGAGCGGTTGACCGCGATGGGTGTCGATTCGGGAACCATGCGTTCGCTGTTCGTGACGGAGGGTGCGCTGATCGGGCTGGCGGGCGCTTTGATCGGAACGCTCCTCGGTTCCGTGCTGGCGGCGTATCTCTCGTCGACGGCGTCCTTTGCCCCGAGCGCCGTTGCGGTGACCAAGGGACTGCTTGGCGGTGTTGGTGCGGGCGTTATCGGCGCCTTCGCGGCCACGCGGCGGGCGACGAAACGCAGGCGGACGGGTGGCCCGTACTGGATCACCGCCGGATTCGCGGCGGCGATCCTTATGGTTTCGGCCGTGTCGGATGCCCTGGCGGCGGCATTTGGTCTCATCCTGGCCTTGTGCGTGGCGCAGTTCGCCCTGTTGATGCCCGGTATCGCCGCCGCGCTGCAGCGCGCATTCGAGTCGCGCATGGATAGGGTCAACCTGCTCGTGCGGGCGAACCTCAGGAGGCTCGGGACGCTGTTGGGCGAGGTCGATATGGCCGCAAGCGCCCTGTCCATTGCCCTCGCCGCAGCCATAGGAATGGGTGTGCAGATCGAGAACTTCCGCGAGGACTTCTACCGGATGCTCGACCAGCGGCTTTGGCGCGCCCTCTATATCGAGAGCGAACAACCTGTCGATGCCCAGTGGCTCGCGAGTCTGCCCGGCGTGAAGGACGTGCGTTCCTATGGCAGGGCGGAAGCGTTGCTGAACGGCCGCCCCGTGGCCGTTACCCTGGGCACCGGCGATGTGCTGGAGAGTCGCCGGTACGGCTATGGGGCGGCGCTGGGAGACGACGTCCTGCTGAGCGAGTCGGGTGCGCTTGCCTACGGCCTGACGGCCGGCGACAGCATCGAGATCGAGGGCCCGCGCGGTGTGCACCGGGTCAGGGTCGCCCACGTCTTCACCGACTACGGCGCGCCGGCGCCGAGGGTCATCGGGACGTTCGCGGCGCTCTCGCCGGCTTTCGACGGGATCGCTTTCAACCGAACGTCGGTATTGGCGGACGATGCGAGTACCGGTGCCCTGAAGCGGGAGATCGGGGAACGCTATCCCGGTGCACACGTACGCGACCAGTCGGAACTGCGCGCATTGGCCGAGGAGGCGTTCGACCGCACGTTCGAGGTGGCGGAGCACCTGACGTTCATCGCTGTTCTCGTTGCGGTTATTGGACTCTACAACGCCCTGTCGGCGATCGCGCTCCGCGCGCGTGACGTGCATAGGCTGCTCTATACGGCAGGAGTCTCCAGGCTGTCGATCGCGGGCCTGGCCATGCAGCAGAACCTCCTGATCGGCGTGGTAGCCGCTCTCGCCGCAGTGCCACTCGGCCTTGCGATTGCCTACGTGCTGTGCACCGAGGTCAACCCGCGCGCCTTCGGTTGGTCGATACCGTTCGGCATCGATGTGGCGGCATTGCTGACGCCGATGCTGCTTGGCATAGCCGCCGCGGCGCTTGCCGGCGTGGTCCCGGTGTGGCGCGGCGTGAGGACGCTGGATGGCGCTCCGCAACATGCGCTGTTGTAGGGAAAGCTCCGTTCCGTCCCGCACGGCCACCTTCCAGCTTGCCATCGGGATGATCGTGGCCACTGTCCTTTTCGGTTGCGACGCCCGGAACGAACCTGCACATACGGGAGCACTGAGAGTCACAACGCTCCTCGGCGAACCGTCCGAAGCGGGATTCCTGACTGCCGACGCCGTGCGGCCATTCGTGTTCCCCGGAGACCACGGTGCACATCCGAGGTTCCGGCAGGAGTGGTGGTATCTCACCGCAGCCCTCGAAGACCCGGCTACCGGCGACGAGTACGGCGTGCAGTTCACGCTCTTCCGGCGAGCATTGGCCCCGGAGAAAGGTGAGGGCCCATGGCGTTCGGCGGAGGCCTTCCTCGGACATTTCGCTCTGACGGACGTAGAGCGCGAACGTCATGTCGAGGCGGAGCGGTTTGCGCGCGGCCATCCCCGGCTCGCCGGTGTCCGGGCGGCCCCGTTCGCAGCATGGATCGAGGGCTGGCGCCTTGAATCGATGGGCCCGTCGACCTGGCCCGTGCAGCTTCAGGCGGATGCGGATTCGTTCGGCGTCGATCTCGTGCTGCATGAAACGCGGCCTCCGGTGCTCCAGGGCGACCGGGGACTGTCGAGAAAGGGTCCGGGCGCAGGGTCCTACTACTATTCGGTACCGCGCCTCGCCATCAAGGGCACGATTCGGGCCGGAGACCGGGAAGTGGACGTTGCAGGCCTCGGCTGGTTTGATCGGGAGTGGAGTACCAGCGGCCTTGGCGCCGAGCAGATCGGCTGGGACTGGTTCGCGCTGCAGCTCGCCGACGGCCGCAGTCTGATGGGCTACCAGATCCGGCGCCGCGACGGCGAACGCGGCGCTTACGACCAGGGTTTGCTGGTGTCGGCGGACGGGAATGTGCGTAGGCTGGACGTTGCCGATTTTTCGCTTTCTCCCGAGCGAACCTGGCGCGACGATGCGGGGACACGGTGGCCGATTGCCTGGCGGATCTCGGTCGGCGACGAGGAATTCATCGTCGACGCCGCGATCGAGGATCAGGTCATGGATACATCGATTCGGTACTGGGAGGGACTGGTCCGCGTTGCGGATCCTCATGCCCGGGACCTTGGAAGAGGCTACATGGAACTGACGGGGTATTGATGCCGGACGAAAACGAACTCGTTTGGGAACGCGTGTCCTCCGAGGCGGGCCCAGACCTGGGTCTGCTGCGCGTGCGTTACGACTGGATGCGCCACCCCAGTGGAAGCCGCACCCTGAAGCGTCTCGTGCTGGAGTCCGTCGACTGGGTGAACTGTGTGGCGCTGACGTCTTCTGGGCTCTCTGTGATGGTCGAGCAGTTCCGTTTCGGCATCGGTGCGTGCACGCTCGAAACACCCGGCGGCATGGTGGACGCGGGCGAAACCCCGCTCCAAGCGGCGCAGCGCGAGTTGCTGGAGGAAACGGGATACGGCGGCGGTTCCTGGCAGTCGCTCGGCGCAGTGGAACCCAATCCCGCCATTCACGGCCACCTTTGCCACCACTTTCTCGCCACCGGCGTCGAGCGCGTGTCGGCGCCCGAACCGGGCGCGGGCGAGGCCATTGCAATGCGACTGATGAGGCCCGACGAGGTCAGGGAGGCAGTGGTGGAGGGACGCCTGCGGCATGTGCTGGCCTTGTCCGCGTTGAGCCGCGTGTACGACCTGTTCAACCGGCCCAAGGCTGGAAAAGCGGGGCGCTGACCGGTATTTTGCGCATTCGTATTGCGTCCGGTTAGAGCCATGAAATCTGTCGGCCCTTCGGGCACGCCATCTTTCACCCCCGCCCAAGCCCACCTATCACCCCGTCGATCTTGCCGCCAAATGGCGGCAAGTCCGACAGGCTGTTAGCCATGAGCGACAACGCTTCCGACCGAACACGCGACTTCCTCGGGTCCGGCAAGCCGCTGCGGAACGCGAAGACCCTCCAATGGGACAGCCGTGCCGGGGTGCTGCGCCAGGTCATGCTCGACCGTTCGCCCGACCTGGTGTTCCTGCTTGGCCCCGATGGCCGATTCGTCTTCCTGAACGACGCCGTGGATCGGATGCTTGGCTACACCAAGGATGGACTGCTCGGCGAGCACTACTCGCGCATCGTGCTCGAAGACGACCTTGGGCTGGCGCGCAACCTTTTCGCGCGGCGATCCGGCGGCGTCGAGGAAGCCGAACTCAGGTTGCGCCTGCATCCAAACAGGGCGGGCCCCCGCCCTGCCCAGTCGACCACGGTCTGGACCGAGATCAAGGTATCGCATCTCGATGCCGCCGACGGCGGGTTCGCCGGGACCTGCGCTACGGCGCGGGACATCTCGGAGCGGCGGGAAGCGCAGCAGTCACTGGTCTTTCACGCGCACCATGACTGGCTGACGCACCTGCCGAACCGGGTGCTGCTGGATGACCGTCTCGATTTGGCCGTGGCGCAGGCCGAGCGCGGCAATCGGTGCCTGGCGTTGATCTTCCTGGATCTCGACCGATTCAAGCTGGTCAACGACCAGTACGGGCACACGGTGGGTGATCGGCTACTGCAGGCGGTGGCCAAACGCCTGCAGAACTGCCTCGGGGCAGGCGATACGATTTCCCGCTTTGGCGGCGACGAGTTCGCGCTGCTGTTGCCGGACATGGTCTCGAAGCGCGAAGCGGTCGCCGCCGTGCGGAGAGTCGTGCGGCGCATCCGCAATCCTTTCATCGTCGACGGAAACGAACACAACGTGAGCGCCAGCATCGGCGTCGCCATGTATCCCGAAGCGGGGGGTACGGCCCAAGCGCTTTTGCAGAGCGCCGACATCGCGATGTACCACGTCAAGAATCGGGGCGGAAACGGCTACCGCTTCTTCGCTGGCGCGATGAACCGGCGCCTTTCCAGGCGATTCATCCTGGAGCAGGAATTGCGCACGGCCCTGGCCGAGGACGCGCTGTCGGTGTACTACCAGCCCCGGGTGCATCTCGACAGCGGCACCATCGTCGGCGTCGAAGCGCTGGCGCGATGGGATCGCGGGACGACCCATTCGCCGGGAGATATCGTCGAAGCGAACGCATTCCTGCCGATCGCCGAGGAAACCGGGCTCATCAGCGAAATAGACGCGTGGGTGCAACGCCGCGCATTCGAGGACGCGGCACGGTGGCGCACGGCGGGATTCAAGCCCTGCATCTCGGTCAACGCATCTCCGCACCAGATAGAAGGCGGCGACTTCGTGCAACACATCGACGAACTCCTCAAGATTACCGGACTGCCGCCCTATGCCGTGGCGCTCGAAATCACCGAGGAGACGCTGACCCGCGACATCGAGGCGGCCGTGCCCAAGCTCGACTACCTGCGCCGGCGCGGGGTTCGGATCGTCATCGACGACTTCGGTGCAGGCTACTCGTCCTTGAGTCACCTGCGCCGCTTTCCCATCGACGCGTTGAAGCTCGATCACCGCTTCGTGAGCGGCATCGAGGCCGGGCACGCGAACATCGTCGAGGCTATCGCCGGAATCGCGCGCGGATTGCGCCTGGACCTCATGGCGGAGGGTGTCGAGACTCGGGGTCAACTTTCCTACCTGCGCGAGCAGGGCTGCCTGGAGGCGCAGGGGTTCCTGTTCAGCCGCCCCATACCGGCCGAAGAGATGGCCGATGTCCTGTGTGCCGATCCCTATCGGTGGTTGCACACGATCAGCGACAAGACTTCCGAGCGCTGACCCGCCTCTATTGGCCAGCAGAATGGACGACTCCCGGGAACCAGGCTTCACCACCTCCATCGTTCACTCCGACCGGTGGGATCCCATTGAGCACGGCTCCATGCACAAACCCGTGCATTCCACCGTGGCGTATGGCTACGAAGAAACCAAGGACCTGGTGGGAGTGTTCCAGGGGACGCATACGGGTTACGCCTACAGCCGGCAGGTCAATCCGACCGTAACCGCCCTGGAGCGCAAGCTCGATCGCATGGAGCGCGGCATCGCAACCGTCTGCTTCGGCACGGGCATGGCCGCGATCGGTTCCATCGCGTTTTCGCTCCTGCGACGTGGCGACCATATCGTTTCCAGCTGGTTCCTGTTTGGCAACACGAACAGCCTCTTTCGGAGTTTTGAAGCCCAGGGGATTGAGGTCACTTTCGTCGATGCGACGGATGTCGATCTTGTCGCCGAAGCGATTCGTCCCGAGACCAGGCTCGTATTCGTCGAGACGATCGCCAACCCGCGCACGCAGGTCAGTGACATGGAGAGAATCGGCGCCCTCTGCCGCGAGCGCGGGCTCATTTACGTGGTCGACAACACCATGACATCGCCGTGGCTGTTTCAGCCGGTCGACGTGGATGCCAGCCTGATCGTCAACAGTCTTACCAAGTACATCGGCGGGCACGGCAACGCCCTTGGCGGCGCCGTGACGGAAACCGGGCTGTTCGACTGGACGGCGTTCGACAACATCTATCCGGAATACCGGACCGGCGATCCCCACCGCTGGGGCATTCAGCAACTCCGCAAGAAGGGATTGCGCGACTTCGGCGCGGCGCTCGCTCCGGAAGCGGCGCACCACCTCGCCGTCGGTTCGGAGACACTGGCGCTCAGAATGGAGCGACAGTGCGACAACACGGCCGCTCTCGTGCAATACCTCGAAGCCGACGACCGCGTCTCGAAGGTGTACTACCCGGGGTTGCCGGAGCATCCGCAGCATGCGCTGGCTTCGAGACTGTTTCGTCGGCCGGGGGCGATATTCAGCTTCGAGTTGACCGACGACGTGGACCCCTTTGCGTTCCTCGATCGCATGAATATCGTCGTGAGATCGACCAACCTGGGAGACAATAGAACGCTTGCCATCCCCGTCGCCCACACGATCTATTTCGAGCTGGGTGCCGAACGGCGCGCGAGCATGGGCATCGCGGACTCGCTGATCCGGATATCCGTCGGCATAGAAGACGTGGACGACCTCATCGATGACTTCGAGGGGGCGCTGGCGGGGGGATAGCGGGATAGGGCGGGATGGGGTGGAACAGGCACAAAGGACACAGTCATCGCGAACCAAAATGGATGAACCCATGCAACTTGTAATGGAAACCGACCTCGGGCTACCGAACCGCCGCTCCGGCAAGGTCCGGGACATTTACGATGTCACGCTCCCGGGTGGAGACCCGGGCTTGCTGATCGTCGCCACCGACCGCATCAGCGCATTCGATGTCGTCATGGCTAACGGATTGGCCGGAAAAGGCGTGGTGCTGACGCAGATATCGCGTTTCTGGTTCGATCGATTCAGCGACAGCTTCTCGCATCACCTCGTCTCGACCGATCCTGCGGACGTGCCAGGTATCTCGGCCGAGCAGCGCGAAGCCCTGCGAGGTCGCATCATGCTGTGCCGCGCCTGCGAGGTCATTCCGGTGGAGTGCATCGCTCGGGGATACATCACCGGAAGCGGATGGGCCGACTACCAGCGAACGGGATCCGTCTGTGGCATAGCGCTGCCCGAAGGGCTGCAGAATTCCTCGCGCCTCGCCGAACCGCTCTTTACGCCCTCGACCAAGGCGGAGGCGGGCCTGCATGACGAGAACATCTCGTTCGAGCAGGGCGCGGCCATTGTCGGGGAGGAGACGATGCAGTGGCTCTCCGACGCCACGCTGCGCCTGTATTCAGAGGCGAGCGACTATGCGCGGGAACGGGGCATCATCCTGGCAGACACTAAGTTCGAGTTCGGCCGTCTCGACGGGCAGTCCGAACCCATTCTCATCGACGAGATATTCACCCCCGACAGTTCGCGGTTCTGGCCGGCGGATCAATGGGAGCCTGGCCGTGAACAGGAGAGCTTCGACAAGCAGTACGTCCGCAACTATCTGGAGACGGTGGTCGACGCCGGCAAATGGGACAAGACGCCGCCGGGTCCCCAACTGCCCGACGACGTGCTTGAGAACAGCATGGCCCGCTATCTCGAGGCGTACGAAAGACTGACCGGAGCACCGCTCGACCTAACGGCCTGAGCCGGGGCGTCCTGGATCATGGACTGGGACGAGTACAAGAGACGCTGCGACACACCCGGGGTGCTCTCGCGCTGGATGCTGGAACGTACCGCGGAGCTGGTGGATCCTCCCGTGGCCGTACACCTGCTCGCCGCAACGTCAGCGAAGCCGCTTCCCAAACCCGAAGGCCACAAGGGCGGTCCCGACACCGACATGTTCGAGCTGCATCTGGATGACACGGTCGCAGACGCGGTCGTTGCCGCCATCGAACGGGCGCACGCGGCAGGGAATCAGAAGCTCCGCGGATTCGTGGCGGCGTGGCGGGAGTACCGGGGCGCCCTCAGCTCTGATCCGCCGGAAGGACCCGGAAACGCACGGTAGTCGCTTGGGCTGAATTGAGATGAGCTATCTGAACCTGGCCTGCATGCATCTCGTCACGGTGGTGCCCTGCTTCGCCATCGGGGCCTGGCTGCTCGCCCGCCGCAAGGGCACTACCATTCACAAGCGGCTGGGTTGGGTGTATGCCGTACTGATCTTTGTCACGGCGGTGGTCACGGTCTTCATGCCCGCAGAGGTGGGTCCGCGGATCCTCGACCACTTTGGCTTCATCCACTTGTTCAGCGTTCTCGTCCTGACCTGCATTCCGCTCGCCATCCGCGGCATCAGGCGCGGCGACATCGCTGCGCACCGCAACAACATGATCGGCGTCTACGTCGGGGGCGTTCTAATTGCCGGGTCGTTTGCGCTGATGCCCGGTCGGCTACTGCACGGGTGGCTGTTCGGATAAGCCCCTATATGGCGAGGCCTATCGTGATCTGGATGCGACGTGGGTCGAAGTGATTGCGCGCCTGTCCGAAGGTCGCGTCGCGCGCATAGGGATTGATGTTGTAGCCGGTCTGCCGGTCGAAGACGTTGAACAGGTCGACGCGTAGTTTCGCCTCTATTCCGGCCGGTATCCTCAACGGCTGGACATAACTCAGATCCAGTTGCCAATGGCTGTCGCTACGGCGGCTGCCCGCGGGCTCGGCATAGCGGATGGTGGATGAGAAGTACGACGGCAGGCCGTAGGCCACCGAATCCCAGGCTTCCCAGGGTTGTCCCGACTGGTAGACGGCGAACATGCCCGCTCGCGCCCGCCACGGCAGCTCGAGATAGCCGAACGCCTTGAACAGGTGCGGGCGGTCGCCGCGCAGCACGCCATCCTTGTTATCCCAGAGCTGCCGGCCGTAGCCGTCGGCCAGGTTGGACGAGCCGATGAAGCGATTGGCGTCGTTGACGGCGCTGGTGTTGTCCTGGTCGAAGTTGCCGGTATAGCGGCTGCGCACGTAGGAGGCGTTCAGGTAGCCGCGCTCGCCGCGCCACTCCAGTTCCAGCGCCGCCTCCCAGTAGTCCGTGTAGGCGTCGTCGAGTTGGGCGATCACGTAGCTTGACCCGCCGATCTCGGCCCGGATGGCGTCGAGGTCGGGCACGTAAGGGCCCCTGGCCGCGATGTGTGCCGGGGCATTGTCATAGCTGCGGGACAGGTTCCAGGTGTCCTCCCAGAAGTGGGACCCCTCGCGCTGCCGGAGATGTGCCCGCAGGGTGAAGGCGCGGGGTAGCGCGCGCGTCGCGCCCACGGTCCATTCGTCGATGCGCCGGGGTGTCAACCCGTCCTGGAATGCCTTGCCGGACGATCCGGGATGCGGCTCGTGCTCGATGATGCGTCCCGCCTCGTCGAACAGCACGCGCAACCTCGCCCGGGTGTTGCGGTCCCACGAGGCGGCACGGGCCAGCGAGTTCGCTTCCGGGTTGTAGCGGGCGAAGTTCGCGAACAGGGTGGTATCGCCGTTGAGGTTCCATGTCGCGCCAATGCGCGGCTGGATCATGTCCCGCCAGCGAATGGTGTACATACGGTACTTCGCGCCCGGGTCGAGGGCAAAGCCGGAGTAGCTGCCGGGGGCACTTCGTAGTCCCTGGCCGTAGAAGACGTCCTGACTTATGAGCATGCCCAGATTGAAGGCAAGGTCCCCCGCGAGAATGTTGTCGTTGAGTTCCAGCGAAGTCGATTCGGTGTAGGAGTTGATCGGCGCGACGGACGTGCCATCGGGTCTGTCGATGCTCATCTGCTGGACGGTGGCGACATAGAAGATTGGTGTACCGTCCGCGCTGAGGTCGACGCCGCCGGGAACCTCGATCATGCCCCAGCCGTTGGAAGTGCGTCGCAGGGTCTCCCGGGCCTCGGTGCGGCGCAGACCGGCATGCAGGTCGTGGCGGGTTCGGCCCCAGGCGAGTTCGTGATTGAAGGTGAGGTCGAAACTGCGGCGATAGAACGCCTGTTCGCCGATCTCCGGATGCGCGCCCACCGCACCTCCGCCGCGGTGGACGCCTGATGCATCGACATAGCCATGTCGTTGAACGATGGGTTCGATGGCGACGTTGAACGCATCCGCCCCGGCAACGCGGGACGGCACGCTGAGATGGCCCATCCTGTCCAGGTTCGAAACGTCGAGGACGGCGTCGAGAGCGGGCCGGACTTCGAGCAGCACGTCCGGCAGTTCCGTGCCACGCAACGCGTAGTCGCCGTAGCGGAACGCAATGGTGGAACCGAACGGCGCCAACCAGGAACCGTCGAGACTCGCCACGTCCTGCTCGGCCCGGCCGCCGAGAGACACCGAGTCCGCCTCGAACGGACCCACGGAAACGCCGCGCTCCTCCCGTGTCGAGGTCCTGAAACTCGCGTTCAGGAGTATGGCGTCCGTTGGCGCGTAGGTGAGCTTGCCGTAGTACTCGTGCCGCGTGTTCGCGTAGTCCTTCGCCGCCCCGTAGGCGGTGGCCTTGTTGGAACGGTCCTCCCGCGGCGCGAAGAAGGAGCCGTAGAAATAGAGCTTGGAGGGAACCACGGGCCCGCCCGCCGTGACGGTGATCCAGCGTTCGTCGGTCTCAGCGGATCCCGCACCTGCCTCGCTCTCGGCCACGAGGTCCTTCGGCGCAAGTGCGTACTCGATGCTGGCTTCGAACCGGTCCGTGCCGGACTTGGCGGTGGAGTCCATGGCGAATCCGCCGCTGCGGTTGAAGCCGATGGCGCTGGCTCCGCCGCGCTCGAACGTCAGTTGGTCGATATCGTGACTCGAAGGCTCTGCCGACAGCGTGCCGAACATGGGCAGCGATACGTCGACGCCGTCGAAGCGGTAGGTATTGTCCTGGCCGCTGCCGCCTGCGGACGGGCCGCGCACGGCGTCTTGGGTGTACTGCACACCCGGCGCAAGTTTCACCAGGTCGCGGTAGTCGCGTTCCGAGGGCACGCTTCGAACCGCATCTCCGTCGAGCCCATTGGCCAGCGCCGCGCGGCTACGCAACCCGATGCGCTGGCCGACCACGACGAGTTCCTCGATTTGGGGTGTGGAGGAGTGGTCAAGTTCCACCCGCACGATGGTCGTCTGATTAAGCATCACGTCGGCGGTCACCGTGCGCCCCGCCCCACCTGGCGTTTCGAAACTCACGCGGTAGCTGCCCGGTAGCAATTGCGGCAGCGAATAGCGGCCCTCGGCGTCGGTCCGGGTCGTCCGGGCCCGGGGCATGACGTCGCTCTCGGCCATGACCGCGATGCCTTCCGCCACGGTCGCGTCGCGAACGGTGACGGTGCCTTCGATGCTGCCGGTCTGCTGCGCTGACGTGAACGTGGCGCACAGGAGGACGGCGAGGGAGATCAGGATTCTGCGCATTGGCTTGTCGGATTGTTTCCTCGCGCCTGGGGCCGGCGGTTCAAGTATGGGCGGTCAATATAGTTCCGGCGCGATCGATCGGGATTGGTTTTTCTCATACCGACCGTCGCCGTCATCCAAAACGGACGGTGTGCTCCGCATTGACGCCCAACCGCGCTCCGTGCAGGGTATGGCGCCTTGCCTCCCGGGAAAACGCGTTGGAACTCATCCTTGTCCGTCACGGCCTGCCGGTGCGCGTGGAGCTTGCGGAGGGTCGCGCTGATCCGGAATTGTCCGATACCGGGTGGCGACAGGCACACCAGGTGGCGGAGTGGCTTATTCGGGAAGCTATCGATGCCGTCTACACGAGCCCGCTCCTCCGTGCTATCGAGACCGCGCGACCTCTTGCCGAGGGCCTCGGCGTGCGTCCGGTCGTTCAAGAGTCGGTTGCGGAGTATGACCGCGGCGCATCCCGCTATATCCCGATGGAGGAACTGAAACGCGAGGATTACCCCGCCTGGAAAGCGTTCGTGGATGGCGGCTACGGCGAAGAAGTGGACATGGACGAATTCGCCATCCGCGTCTCGAACGGCATGGAGGAGATCATCCGTGCCAATGCCGGACGGCGCGTCGCGGTGTTCTGTCACGGTGGTGTCGTGAATGTCTGGACCGCGAAGTTGCTCGGCATGGCCCCGAGCCTGTTCATCAACGTGGACTACGGCAGCATCAGCCGATTCCTGTGCGCTTCCACCGGCGAACGCAACGTCCGGAGCCTGAACGAAACGGGTCACCTCGCTTAAGTAGTGTGGCGAATTTCCCGCACGGAAAACGGTCGATGCCTCTAACGCATTGGCCCGGGCATGTTGGATGCTCTCCGTCCGCGTCGCCCTCCTGGAAACGATATGGTACGTTCCGATGATGCAATCCAAGTCCCTGCCTGCCGATCCGGCGATCGATATCGACGAGGAAAGACCGGAGCGGAGGCTCTCCGTGGTTCACTCCGAGGCATTGTACTGTCCGGTACCGCCGGTCGAGCTTGACGACGACGGCTTTGTCTACCGGGACGGCAGGGTGTCGGAGAGCACGCGCCACGGAGAGTCGCTCGCGTACGGCTTGTATGCGGCGCAGTCACTGCTGGCGCACCTGTCCGACGCCCTGGTCGCGAGCGACCTGGCGTTTCTGTTCGAGCGGGACAATCCTCGCGCGGTACTCTCGCCGGACCTGATGGTGGCACTCGGCGCGGGAGGACACCATCGCCTCTCCTACAAGCTGTGGGAAGAGCCGAAGGTGCCGGACTTCGCGCTGGAGGCGCTGTCGGAGAAGACGTGGCGGAGGGATGTGGAGGTCAAGCCGGGCCTGTATCGGGATCTCGGCGTGCGGGAGTTCTGGATGGTCGATCTGCTCGACAAGCTTCCCGCACCGATCGTCGGGCGGCGCCTGAACGATGCCGGGGTCTACGAGGAGATTCCAGCCTCGCCATCCGGCGGTACACCCAGCGATGTGCTCGGCGCTGAGTTGTTTCTTGAGGACGAGGTGTTGCGGTTTCGTGATCTGACGACTGGCGAGGTTGTGCCCACCTACGTGGAGATCCAGAAATCGCGGAAACGAGAGCAGGAGTCGGTCCAGGCGCGCATACGCCGTGAGGTTGTGGGGCGCGAGGCCGCAGAAAGAAAGGTTGCGGAGTTGGAGCGACGGCTGCAACGGTTGGAAAGGCAGCCAGGAGAATCGCCGGGCACGCCAGGAGAGCGATAGATGGCGCGAGTCGAAGTCGAGAGCGAGGTCACCGGCAAGGTCTGGAAGGTGGAAGTGGGCGTTGGCGATCGCGTCGCGGAAGGAGACGTGCTGGTCATTCTCGAATCGATGAAGATGGAGATTCCTGTCGAGAGTCCCCATGCTGGAACTGTCGCTGAGTTGCGGGTGGCAGCGGACGAACCGGTGCAGGAAGACCAGGTGGTCGCGGTCATCGCCACCTGACTGTCGTACTTCCATACCGAGCCTTCAGCCGGGGAAGCGTCCCGGACCGCTTACGCGTTAGGGAAGTACCGGCGTACGCCCAACGGCGGATGCGTACTTCGTAAGGGGCGCCGCGGCAATGGTCGCGCCCTGGCGCTTGTGTCACACTTTTGCTTTTGCTGGCGGGAAAGACAATTGCCCGATCTGGTCACTATCGACAGGCAGGACGGTGTGGCGGACGTCCGCCTGAATCGTCCCGAGAAGTACAACGCCCTGTCACCGGAAATGTTCGGGGCAATCACCGAGGCGGGGGAGAGCCTGATGAACTCGGGCGACATCCGCGCCGTGGTGCTCTCCGGCAATGGTCGCGGGTTCTGCTCCGGTCTCGACTTTTCGAGTTTTTCCGCCATGGCGGACGAAACACGGCGCGCCGGTGATCGCGTGAGAACCGCCCTGTCCGAGACCCGGGGCCCGGAGAACTTCGCCCAGCGGCCCGCCCTCGTCTGGAAACGGCTGCCGGTTCCGGTGATCGCTGCCATTCATGGCGTGGCCTTCGGCGGCGGTTGCCAGATTGCGCTGGGCGCGGACATTCGCATCGCGAGTGGCGACGCACGACTCTCGATCCTGGAGATCAAGTGGGGCCTCGTGCCGGATATGTCGATCACCCAGACGTTGCGGGACCTCGTACCGCTCGATGTCGCCAAGGAACTGATGTTCACCGGCCGCATCGTCAGCGGTGACGACGCGGCCGCCATGGGACTGGTGACGCGTACGGCGGACGATCCGCTGGCAGAAGCCCTGGGGCTCGCCAGGGAAATCGCCTCCAGGTCGCCGCATGCGGTGCGCGCGGACAAACGGCTTCTCGAAGAGAGTTGGCGAGCCGATCCGGCACTCGGCCTCGGCCTCGAAGCCGAGTTGCAGAGCGGGCTGATCGGTACGCCAAACCAGGTGGAAGCCATCAGGGCCAATTTCGAGAATCGGGCACCCGATTTCGACGACGCGGACTGAGACCATGGGTTGGGAAGAGGAAGTTCAGGAGATCCACAGGCGCCGGAAGCTGGCGAAGCAGCAGGGCGGCGAGGAAGGCATTGCGAAGCAGCACGCCCAGGGAAGGCTGACCGTTCGGGAGCGCATCGACGCATTGCTCGATCCGGACACTTTCGAAGAGCAGGGCAAGGCAACCGCCATCCCGGACTACGACGGGGACGACAAGTTCCTCGGCTTTGTGCCGGCGAACTACGTCGTCGGTTTCGGAAAGATCGAGGGCCGTCGCGTGGTGGTCGGCGGGGAGGACTTCACGCTCAAGGGCGGCTCGCCGAACGCCGCCGGATTGCGCAAGAGCGTCTACGCGGAACACCTTGCCGTGCAGTACAAGGCGCCGCTGGTGCGCATGCTCGAAGGCGGCGGCGGGAGCGTGAAGGGCGGCGGCAGGCGTGGCGGCACCGTCGGGGATCCGGTGTTCTCGGCGCCACGGTTTCGCATCATCGCCGACGCGATGGGGCATGTACCCATCGTCTCCATCGCCTGCGGCGCGGTGGCGGGCTTTCCCGCCGGACGGCTGGTCGCTGCCCACTTCTCGGTCATGAGCCGGCGCACCGCGCAGATACTGATTGGTGGACCGGCGCTCGTCGAGCGCGCGCTCGGGGTTTCGATGACCAAGGACGAACTCGGCGGCGCCCAGGTGCATGCCAGGAGCGGCGTCGTGGACAACCTTGCTGAGGATGAGCACGACGCGTTTGTCCAGGCGAGACGGTTCCTGGGCTACCTGCCCTCGAGTGTCGATCAACGTGCCCCGAGAACGGCAACCGATGACAGCCCCGAACGGATGGAGGAGGAACTTCTTCACGCCGTGCCGAGGAATGCGCGGACGGGATTCGACATGCGTGCCATCGTGCGCATGGTCATGGACATCGATTCGTTCTTCGAGATCGGCGCGACCTACGGCCGCAGCCAGATTACGGGCCTCGCGCGGCTGGACGGCCAACCCGTCGGCATCCTGGCGAACGACTGCATGGTCTATGCCGGGGCAATGACGGCGGAGGCGGCGCAGAAATACCGCCGATTTGTCGAGATGTGCGACACGTTCCATCTGCCCATCGTCAACTTCGTCGATCAACCCGGGTTCATGATCGGACCGGAGGCCGAGCGCAAGGGCACGATCCGCTATGGCATGGCGGCTGTCTGCGCGGCGGTGCAGGCAAAGGTGCCGTGGGCGTCGATACAGGTACACAAGGGATTCGGCGTCGCGACCGCGGCGCACTACGGCCAGGACGCGTATGTCCTGTCCTGGCCGTCGGTCGAAACCGGGGCGCTGCCGGTGGAAGGCGGCGTCGCGGTCGCGTTCCATCGCGAGATCGCGGCGGCCGATGATCCGGAAGCCCGGCGTCGCGAACTGGAGGAACAGTTGCGTGCCGGGCGGTCCCCATTTCCCAGGGCGGAGTCCTTCGCCGTCCACGAACTCATTGATCCCCGTGAAACGCGGCCGGCGCTGTGCCGATGGATCGACTGGATCCAGCCGCTGCTGGACGACCTGACCGGTCCGACGTCGTTTCCCGTGAGGCCCTGATTCCATGGCCGCCGCCATCATCCTTTCGGTCGTGTTGAGCTTCCTCCTCGCCGCTGCGGGCTGGCTGACGCTTGGACCGCGCTTCAAGCTCAATGAAGACGCACGCCAGAACGAGATACTGAACGTAGCGGTCTACTTCGGGATCGCCTTTCCCTTCTGTTTCGCGATCGTCTTTTTCGTTATCGAAAGGCTATAGGGACCGGTCCTCCGGAGCGGTTTGCTCAAGGGCATTCTCCGAGAGACAATATGAACTGGTCACATGATGAGATCGGTCAATCTTGAGATATGTTCATATCAAGTTTCGACCTGCGGCACCTTCGCACCCTGACCGCACTGCGGGATACCGGCAGCCTGGTTGAGGCGTCGGAACGGGTGTTCCTGACGCAGTCAGCGCTCTCGCACCAGATCAAGGCGTTGGAGACGCGGATGGGCTGCCCGTTGTTCGTCCGCAAGACCAAGCCGGTGCGGTTCACTCCCGCCGGACGGCGCTTACTCGAGCTGGCGGACGAAGTGTTGCCCCTTGTGCATGCGGCATCGCGGGACATCGGGCTTTACGCGAGCGGCGAGTCGGGAAGGCTGCATCTGGCTATCGAGTGCCATAGCTGTTTCGAATGGTTGTTACCGGCCATCGATGTGTTCCGCGATCAGCGGCCGGAGGTGGACCTCGACATCGCCAGCGGCTTCAGCTTCGATCCGTTGCCCGCCCTGGCCCGGGGAGACCTGGACCTCGTGGTGACCGCCGATCCCAACGACGACGCCACGCTCGCGTACGCGCCGCTGTTCGGGTACGAGGCGCACCTGGCCGTAGCTTCGAGCCATCCGCTTGCGGCGAAGGAGGTGATCGCGCCGCGGGACCTCGCAGGCGAGACGCTCATCACGTACCCGGTCGAGCGTTCGCGCATGGACATTTTCAAGCGTTTCCTCGATCCCGCCGGCGTCGAGCCGGCGCGCATGCGGAGCGCCGAGCTGACCGCAATGATGGTGCAGCTCGTCGCCACCGGGCGCGGCGTGGCCTGCCTGCCCAACTGGGCACTGCACGAATACGTCTCGCGGGGCTACGTGGTCGGCAAGTCGCTCGGCCAGGAGGGAATATGGCCGAACCTCTACGCTGCCGTACGTGCGGTACAGCGGGATGTGAGCTTCATCGCGGACTTCATCCGCACGGCCAAGTCGACCTGTTTCAGGAACCTGGTGGGTATCGTACCGGCGGATGAAGACGTGCAGGCCGCAGGCCCGTGAGACTGGGGTGCCGATCCGTTCTTCAGGGCACGAGCACGGCCTCCAGCCAATCATCGTTCTTCGCCGTATACCGGCGCCGGTCGTGCGGTGCATCGCCCGCACTGAGATCGAGCCGCTCTAGTTCGAAGGGATGGAACACGTAACCGACGGCACTGTCCGGCGCGAGCAGGGGTTCGTCCCGGGATTGGGACGCGACGGCATCGATCAGCGCCTGGCGCGATGCGATCTCGCTGCTCTGCGGGTGCGTTTCGTAAACCCAGTCCATGCGCTTCGGTGTTTCCGGCCGCATCTGCCAGGCTTCGCGGACGACGGCGGGTTCGATGGGATCGAGTGTGCAGCGCAGGCGGTATTGCACCATGACGCTGGGCAGGTAGATGAGGACGGCGACGGTGGAGGAGTTCGAGAATTCGTCGACCTTGGGCGAGCTGGAGTTGACGAAGACGCCGAGAGCCGGACTTTGCGGCTTCAGTGCTGGCAGTTCGCGCAACACCAGCACGCGGGCAGATGGTTCGCCGCCGCCGGTAACCGTCGAGACGATGCAGAGTTCAGCCCAGGGGTCTCGCTTCTCCCGGGCTTGACGGCGGTCCTCGTCGAGCCTGCCGAGGGGATTCACCGGGTACGCGTTCCCTCGTCAGTGCTTTTTAGGAAGTACGCCTCCGGCAACGGTGGAAATGCGGGCACTTCCTTACGCGTCATCGGTCGCGGAAGACTCCCCGGCTGAAGGCTCCGCGTCTTCTTCCTCCTCCTCCTGCGGTGCGGGGCCGTTTTCCGTCAAGGTTCGGCGGATGTCGGCGATGTCCCGCTGAATTTCGCTCAGGCGGAATATGGCATCGGGCAGCAGGTCCATGATGCGCCAGGCGAGGTAGCACAGGGCGGCGACGCCGATGAAGATCAGAAACGACATGGCACAACTCCACTGAAGAACGCTGTCGGCGGCTAATATAGCGTTGCGGGCCGAGGGAGCAACGTGAAATATCGATTGGGCGTTCCGGGAAGGTTGGTGGCAGGTTTGAGGGAAGCAAGCTGTGAGTGGTAGCGAGACCCCCGCGGTCACAGCCGCCGACATCGTCGGATTCTGGCTGGGACCCTCGCCGAACGATCCGGATGCGGCAAAGAAGGCTTCAGGGCGCTGGTATACCCCGGACGATCAGTTCGATGATGAAATCCGCCGAAAATTCGGCGCGGCCATGGCACAGGCCCGTGCGGGTGCACTATCGGGTTGGCAGGAGACGGCGGAAGGCGCGCTGGCGCTGGTGATCCTGCTGGATCAGTTCACGCGCAACGCGTACCGGGGTACGGCGGACGCGTTTTCCGGGGACGCCATGGCACGCGAAGTGGCGACCGGCGCGCTGGACAGGGGTTTCGATCGCATATTGTCGATCCCGGGCCGGCTGCTTCTCTACCACCCGTTCGAACACAGCGAGGATCTGGACGATCAGCGACGTTCGGTTGCGTTGTTTTCGGGGCTGGCCGCAGAGTCGCCCTCCGAGTGGCGCGAGTACATCGTCTCGTTCGTCCGGTACGCCGACGCCCATCTGGAGGTGATTGAGCAGTTCGGTCGGTTCCCGCATCGAAACGAGATCCTCGGGCGCGAGAGCACGCCAGCGGAGCAGGAGTGGCTCTCGACCCACGGCGGGTTTTAGGTTCGGCGGCTGCGGCGACCTATCTTTCCCGGAAACCGTCCGACGTTGCGGCAAGCGCCAGTTCCGCCGTGCCTGGACCCAGGTCTCCCCAGGGTGCCTGCAAGGTCAGCACGGCGATGCCGCAGGTAGGCAGATCCCCGATCCACGATCCGATCAGGACGCGGACCAGATCGCTAACGCCGGGGTTGTGGCCGACAAGCGCGGCATTGCCCGTCCCGGAAGGCAGTCGTCGCAGCGCCTCGATGAGCGTACCGGGGCCCGCACCGTAGAGCGCCCGGCAGGTAATGAGATCGCCGTCTGACAGACCGAAACCCCGGACGACGTGCTGCGCTGTTTCCACGGCCCGCCTGGCGGCACTGCTGACGATGGTTCCCGGGGGTTGCGCCTGCGTGCCGAGCCACCGCTCCATGCGTTTGGCCTGTTTGCGGCCCTTGGGTCGCAACGAGCGGCGGAAGTCGGGAACGCCGACGGTATGCTCCGCCGCTGCGTGCCGCACCACCCACAACACATTCGTGCGTTGCATCCTCATCAATCCCAGATCGCGAAGAACTCTTCGAAGGCGACGAACTGGCCGCCGTTGGCGGACGAAGGAACGATGATCGGCGTCTTGATGCCCGCGTCGAACCACGCTTCGATGCCTTCGCGCACGTCGGCGGGAGAACCGAACAGGGTCGTGTCCGCCAGCCACCGATCGGATAGCGCGCGGCCGACCCCGTCCATGTCATTGGCGCGCATGTCGGCTTCCACGCCAGCCATCTCTTCTTCGTAACCCGCCTCCCTCCAGTAGTTTCGGTAGTTCGGCAGCATTGCGTAGCGGGTCAACGTCCTGCGGTTTACGGCTGCCGCTGCCTGTCTGTCCTCGTTGACGCATGTGGGAGTCATGCAGCCGATGAAGAAGTCGCTGTCGCGCGCGGTGTCGGGCAGCGCACCGAGGGACATCCCCACCTGCGAACGCGCGGCGTTCGCCAGGACCATTCCGTCAGCGATTTCCCCGGCGAGGCGGATCATCCCGCGGCGCAATGTCGCAAGCATGATCGGAGGCAATTCGCCCACGCGAGGCGCCGACTTGAGATCGTCGACAAACCTGCGCATGTCGGCGAGGGGCCTTCCCGCTTTCACGCCGAGGCGCTCCATCGTCGCCGAGTGGCTGACCCCGGCGCCGAAAATGAACCGCCCGCCCGAGACTTCGTGAATGAAACTCGCGGCGCTCGCGAATTCGGACGGGTGGCGCGTATAGATCGGCGAAATCGACGTGCCGAATCGAATTTCGCTCGTGACGAACGCAAGCGCTTCGCACAGGGCGAGACTGTCCCCGATGCTCGGGCAATAGATGCCGGAGAACTCCCGGCGTTCGATTTCTTTCGCGAGTTCCAGCGTCGGCGCGCGGCGGCCTGGAACGGCGGCCAGGCTCAGCGCGGGGAGTGCGGGCATGGGTGCTCCTCTGCTCTTCTGCGATGCGGCCGGAGGAAGTTAGCAGACTTCGGTGCGTTGCGCGGGTCAACCCTGGCGTGTCTCCACCCCAAGGATCTCCAGGATGTCCTCCAGTGGCTGCAGCCCGCGAATCTCGATGGCGAGCCCCGGGTCGGGACAGGCGCGCCGGTACCGGTTGAGCCAGACTGCGCCGATACCGCTCCCCAGGGCGGGAAGGACGTCGTTTTCCCAGGAGTCGCCCACCATCGTTACCAGTCCGGGGGTCACGCCCAGGCCGGCCAGCGCGTACCGAAAGATCGCCGGATCCGGCTTCGTCGTACCTACCTCTTCCGAAATTGCCAGGACGTCCAGGTCGCCGGGATCGATGTTGCAGCGCCTCAGCTTGTCCCGCTGCTGTACCGACGGACCGTTGGTGATGACCCCGATCTTCACCCTTCCCCGCAGGGCGTGCAGCAACTCGGAAACGCCTGGGACCAGGCGCATGTTGGATTGCTGCTCGCGCGCGTATGCCACGGCCGCCTCGGCAACCGTCCGTTCGTCCGGCTCAAGCCCGTAGCGGCGGCAGACACCGCCGATGCGTTGGATACGCGCCTCATCGTCGGACAGGCCTCCGCCGAGGGTTCGAAGGAAGTTGGCGTGCAGCTCCTCGTCGTGAACCAGTTCCAGCTCCCCGAGCGGCACGGGCGCAAGCCCCGGCAACAGCTCCTGGACTGCGCGCAGACCGTGCCGACGGGAGTACTGGAAATCGACCAGGGTGTCGTCGAGGTCGAAGATGACTGCCTCCTTGCTTCTCATCGTCTGGCTCGGCTCCTGTGCGGGCGGAGTTCGTGGTCAGTTGAGTTCGACGTGTAGCATCACTGCCACGGCCCCACGAGACAAGCAGGATTAGCGAGAGCGCGCAGTTGGAGGTGCAAGCAAACGAAAACGACGAGATATTTGCACTATAGCCACTCTTTACGCCTGTGAACTTATGAAAACTTAATTATGCGTCCGCCGTGCGTCATATGATTGCAACTCGCCGATGGGCGCCGAGGTTTTATGCGCGCATACGGCTATTCACGGAAGGGAGACAACCTGGCGCCAGCCGGGAGAACGAGGAGTTTAGGTATGAAGTTTTTGGCATGCGTCCTGTTTGTAGCGTTCGCTTTCGCCGCAGGTGCACAAAACTTGAGCAAAGAAGAAGAGGGACGGAAGGAAGTAGGAGCCTGCTACGTCAGTGGCAGTGGCAACATCTACGAGGCGGCGCAGGCACTGACAGCGTTGCAAGACCTGTTCTGGGCGAACTGGCGCGACAGCACGACCTGGACTGACGAGGAATGGAATAGCTTTCTTACCGAATGGCAGCGAACCGTATGCGGGCTAGTCCAACTCGAAGTTCTAGTAGCGTACGCTCGCCGGTATGCATGCTTCGACGTAGAACAAGCTTACGGCGTTACGAATTCGTCCGCTCGCAGCGTGTTTCTGCGAGCCTACAATCGCAGTATCGCTGCCCTGAAACCTTCCGGGCTTTGGGTAAGCAATGATCGCGATTTTCCCCAACCGGGCACCGACGCATTCAACACGGCATGTAACAGTTATTTCAATCCGACATCCGATGCCGCTGCTGATGCGCGGATCGCGCCAATGCTCGGACTCGGCCCACGAAAAAACTAGTGTCTCGTCACGCCTCCAAGTGGCACTCTGAATTGGGAGGGAGATGCATGAAACGTTGCCGGGCTGGCAAGAGAGGACTGCATTCGAACGCGCTGGCCGCGATGAGCCCCGGATTCTCGGTCAATCGACCTCGGTAGGAACATGATGCTGACTGGAACCTGTCTTTGCGGGGACATCGCATTCGAGATCGACGGTCCCGTCGGCATGGTGTGTCACTGCCACTGTTCCATGTGCCGCAAGTTTCACGGGAGTGCGTTCGCCACGTTCGGTGCAGCGGCACCGAAGGATTTCCGATGGGTGCGCGGGGCGAATCGGATCCGATCGTACCAATCATCAGCGCAGGGCTACCGGCATTTCTGCCCCCGTTGCGGCTCCGCGGTCCCGGCGGTTGGCGAAGGGTTGCCGTTCGCCCTGATCCCCATGGGCAATGTCGTCGAAGACCCGGGCACGCGACCGCAGCTTCACTTCTTCACCGGTTCCATGGCGCCTTGGCACACCATCGTCGATGACCTGCCGCAGCATGAATCGTATCCGGCGGAATTCGGCCCGGATGCGGTTGCAGTGGACCGCCCGGCGCGCGAATCGACAACCCCGGGCGCTATCGGAGGCAGCTGCCTTTGCGGGGCCGTCGCATTCGAGTTCGACGACCCGCCGCTGCGGATGTACAACTGCCACTGTTCTCGATGCCGGCGCGCGGTGAGCGCGGCATATCAGACGGTGCTCCGCGTCCGCCGTAGCGGATTCAGCTGGCTGGCCGGGGCTGGCAACATCACCATGTACCGGTTGCCCGGAACCCGGTTCCAATGCGCCTCCTGCCGCACCTGTGGTTCACGGACTCCCTGGGCGCGGGACGAGGAGGTCTGTGTTCCCGCCGGCTGCCTCGACACCGATCCGGGGGACCGACCCAGCGACAACATCTTCACCGATTCGCGCGCTGCCTGGACCGTCGTGGATGAAAGCCTGAAGACTTGGCCAGAAGCCGCAGACTGGAATCAGCCACTCGAGAGTCCCGCGTAGTCTGCGGGGACGTGGTGAAGCCAGATCAAGCGTTGCAGCGAACCGACTATCCTGTACTCTAGGCACTGCATCAAAAGGGGACATCCCTGGCGGAGTGACCGATGACGCTGAGGTTCGCCGAAGAAGTGCTGCTGCTCCTGCTGCACGACGACAATGGCAAGTTCGCCCGGGTGCCGGAGTGGTCCCTGCGATACGCCCTCGGCGGCGGCGTCCTGATGGACCTGGCGCTGGAAAACCGCATCGATACGGACCTCGAGAAGCTCGTACTTATCGATTCAACCCCGGTCGGGGACCATCTCCTCGATCCCCTGCTTGAGGAAATTGCCGCGGCGACGGAATCCCATGACGCCCGCTACTGGGTGGAAGTGGCAGCCGGGCGGGCCTGGGAGATTCGCGAAGAAGCGCTTTCGCGCCTGGTCGAACGCGGGATCCTGGAACAGCGGGAGGACCGGTTCCTTTGGGTGCTGTCGTCGCGCCGCTACCCGGTGGTGGATGGCAAGGCCGAGCGCGAGTTGAAGCTTCGCATCATGGAGGTGCTGTTCAGCGATGCGCTGCCGGACCCTCGGGACATCGTGATCATCTGCCTGGCGGATGCCTGCGGGATCTTCAAGGAACTGCTCGCGGAGCGCGAACTGGACATGGTTGCGGAACGGATCGGGCAGGTGCGAAAGATGGACCTGATCGGCCAGGCCGTATCCAGCGCGATCTGGGACATCGAAACCGCTGTCGCCGCCGCGATGCCCCCGCTCGCGTACTGACCCTCAGGACAGTCCTTCGACCGGGATCGATGCGCCGTGAATCGCGCTTGCGGCGTCGGATGCGAGGAACATCACGACCGAAGCGATCTGGTCCGGCCGCACCCATTTTGAGAAGTCCGCTTTGGGCATGTCCTCCCGGTTGCGCGGGGTGTCGACGATGCTTGGCAGGATGCAGTTGACATTGATGCCGCTCGCTTTCAATTCGTCCGCGAGGGACTCCGTCAGCCGCAGCACGACGCTCTTGGAAGCGCAGTAGGCCCCCATCGCGCCGGCGCCCCGGAGGCCGGCGCGGGCGCCGATGTTGACGATCCTGCCCGCGCCGCGATCGCGCATGCCGGGCACCACCGCCCGCGCCATGTTGAGTACCGTGCGGGCATTGAGGTTGAACATGAAGTCCCAGGTCTCGTCGCTCGTCTCGGCGACGGTCTCGCCCATGGTGAAGCCGCCGGCGATGTTGGCGAGAACGTCGATGTGCCCGGCTTCGCCCGCCGCTCTCCTGGCGTCTTCGGGGTCGATGAGGTCGGCGACGATGGAACGGTACGGCGACTCCGCCTCGACGATGTCAATGCCCGTGACGTCCGCATTCGCCAGGTGGAACGCGTCAGCGACCGCACGCCCCACCACACCGGCGGCACCGGTGACCACCACGCGCTTTCCATTAAAGTCGTTCATATCGATTCCCCCGAGCAGCGGCAAAAAATCATACAGCAGCCTTCCTGTTGACCTCGTCGTCAGGCGCCCCGCTGCTGAACCCGTCGGGTTGCACCTCGACCGGGCTCGTTGGGACAATCTTCCGATGATTCCCGCCAGGTGGCCGCGATGCCCGAACTGCCGGATCTGACAATCTACATAGAACACCTCGATCGCCGCGTTACCGGAGGCCGGCTCAGGGACATTCGTCTTCGAAGCCCCTTCGTACTGCGCTCGGTGTCTCCCTCGCCGGAGGATGTCCGTGACCGGCGTGTCCGTGGCGTGCGGCGGTTGGCGAAGCAGATAGTGTTCGACCTCGAGGGTGACTGTTTCATGGTCATCCATCTCATGATCGCCGGGCGTCTGCGGTGGTACGAGACCAGCAAGGCGCCTCCACGTGCTGGCCTGGTGGCATTCGACTTCTCGTCCGGAACGCTGCTGTTAACCGAGGCGAGCAAGAAAAAACGCGCGTCCCTGCGGTTGGTCTCGGGCCAGGAAGCCCTTGCGGCCCTCGATCCGGGCGGACTGGAGTTGCTCGACATTGACGAGGCGACCTTTGCGGATCAGCTACGCGGGTCCAGGCACACGTTGAAGCGCACCTTGACCGACCAGCGCATCTTCGCAGGTGTCGGCAATGCCTATTCCGACGAAATCCTGCTGGCAGCAGGGTTGTCACCCTTCAAACGTGCGCCCGACGTAAGCAACGAGGAAGCCGCCCGCTTGTTCGAGGCCTGCAGGACGACATTGACCGACTGGATAGATATTCTGCGGGCGAAGTCCGGTGCCAGGTTTCCGAGCAAGGTCACCGCCTTTCACCCTGAGATGGCCGCGCACGGGAAGTACAAGGATCCTTGCCCCGTCTGCGGAACGTCCATCCAGCGAATCGTCTACGCGGAGAACGAAAGCAACTACTGTGCGCGGTGCCAGACGGGCGGTCGACTGCTGGCCGACCGCTCGCTCTCCAGGCTGTTGAAGGAGAGCTACCCGAAGCGTATCTGACCGTTGCACCGGGAGGCGTGGAGCGGTGGCTGGGCTCGGCCGACCGATTCGGTTGACGCACACGCTGCCGCTCAATAGGGTTGTCAGACCGGAAGGAGGTGGCGATGACCCAACCAGGTATCCTGCAACCATCGCGAGGGCAGCGAATGCGCCGCGCGATACCTGCCAGGCCGGGCCGCGGTCGCGTCGCGCCAGGTGCGCTAGCCATCCTGCTGTTCGCTGGCCAGGCGGCGGGGGATGTGCTCGACGTCATGCGTGAGGAACTCGAACGCTCGCGGGGAATCCTCGCCCTACAACCCACGCCGGCCTATTACCTCAGCTACGAGATCACCGAAGACGAGACCGTCACGGTGGGTGCCGAGTTCGGAAGCCTGACGCGGTGGTGGGAAGGCGTGCGACGAAGCCTCGACATCGACCTCAGGGTGGGCAGCCCGACGCTCGACAATACGCGCGAACTTTCCGAGCGCGTCCGCCGTGGTTCGCTCGGTTTCGCGCGCGCTGCGCAGATTCCGATAGACGACGAGGAGGGCCTGCGCACCGTGCTCTGGCACCGAACCGACAAGAAGTACAAGGAAGCCATCGAGCGCTTCACCAAGGTTCAGGCTGATGTGAAGGTTAACGTCGAGACCGGGGACAAGACAGGAGACTTCTCGCTGGAGAAGACGGAGGTGGCTTCCGAAGATACTGTTGCACTCCGCGCCGATCGGACAGGGTGGGAGGACAAGGTGCGCCGATACAGCGCGCCGTTTGCCGACTCGCCGCACGTATTCTCGGCAAACGCCTCGATTCAGGGAAACGTTGAGACCCGCTGGTACGTCAACAGCGAAGGTTCCGCTATCAAGACATCGGTGGCCTACTACCGCCTGTCGATCCGTGCCGTCACGCGGGCGGAAGACGGCATGGTGTTGCCGCGCACTGAGCAGTTTTTCTCCCTCACGCCGGAGGGACTCCCGAACGACGAAACCGTGATGGCTGCCGTGCATGAGATGGTCGGCGATTTGGAAGCGCTTCGGACAGCACCCCTGGTGGAGCCCTACGCCGGTCCCGCAATCCTTTCGGGCAAAGCGAGCGGCGTCTTCTTCCACGAGATCCTGGGCCACCGCCTGGAGGGCCATCGTCAGAAAGGCGCGACGGAAGGGCAGACATTCAGCAAGATGGTGGGTGAATCCGTGCTGCCGGAGACGTTCTCCGTGGCTTTCGATCCGACGATCCGGCGGTTTGGCGGCACTGATCTGGTGGGTGCGTACCGCTATGACAACCAGGGCGTCAAGGCTCGTCGCGTGCCGGTAATCGTCAACGGCGTGCTGACGAACTTCCTCATGGCGCGTCTGCCTATCGAAGGTTTCTCCAGATCCAACGGCCACGGGCGCAAGAACGTCGGATTCGCACCGGTAGCACGGCAATCCAACCTGATCGTAGAGGCATCGGAAACGATGACACGGGAGGAACTCAAGGCCCGACTGCTCGCCATGGTCGAACGCGATGGCAAGGAATTCGGCCTGTTTTTTGACCGAATCCAGGGAGGTTTCACAATTACCCGCCGCGACCTGCCGAATGTTTTCACCGTGACGCCGACGGTGGTCTACCGCATCAATCTGGACGGCACCGAGGAGTTGGTGCGGGGCGTGAATCTCATTGGCACGCCACTCACTGCCTTTAGCCGGATCGAGGCGGCGGGCGACGACTTTCAGGTTTTCAACGGCACCTGCGGTGCGGAGTCGGGCCCGGTTCCGGTGGCTTCCGTGTCGCCCTCCATACTCGTCTCACAGATTGAAGTGCAGAAGAGGGCGACTACGCAGACGCGGTTGCCGATTCTGCCGCCGCCCGGGCACTCCTTTGGCGAGATGAGCCCATCCGCCTCGATGGGAGAGACGCGATGAATCTCCCGGCGATCGCGAGACACGCGCTCGCTGTCATCGTTCTGGTCGCGGGTGCCGTGCCCCTGGCCGCCCCGTTGGCCGAAGACAGTGTCCTGATGCGCGCGATGCGCGACGAGTTGGCCCGCTCCATGGCGGAGCTGCGGTTGGAAGATGCGGAAAAGCCGTACTTTCTCGCCTATCGGGTCCAGGAAAGGACCTACGGAGGCGCAACGGCGAGTCTCGGCGGTTTGCTGAGTTCCTCGGAAGGCGTCAACCGGCAACTGTTCGTCGAGCTGCGGGTAGGCGACTACGGCTTCGACAACACCAACTTCAGATCCATGTCGAGTGCTTCTGCGATGAGGCCCAACATCGCTACCCTCTCCGTCGACGACGATTACGACACATTGCGACGGCAGATCTGGTTGGCGACGGACACGGCCTACAAACGGGCTCTGGACCAGATCGCCGGAAAACGCGCGGCGTTGCAGAATCAAACGCAAGTCAAAGATGTCCCGGACTTCAGCGAAATGCCGCCGCACCGGTACGACGGCGGAACGGACGGGCAACTCGATACCGCACCGGCCCGAACGTTGGCGCGCGACGTCTCCACCGCCATGCGGGGGATGGCGCATCTTTCGCGTTCCGAGGTGCGGGTTACTACCCACCTGGAGCGGACCTGGTTCGTCAACAGTGAAGGGACCGAGTTCGTTCGCGAAGCGCCGTATATCGGGCTTCACGCGCTCGCCGCTGCGCAAGCGGTCGACGGCACGGAGCTGGAGGACTTCGTCGCCCTCTGGGTCAGGCGCTGGGAAGATCTTCCGGCACCGATGGTGCTGGCAGGGCAGGTGAGCGCCATGACGCAACGCCTCGACCAACGACGCGAAGCGGCCCACCTGGAACGCTACGCCGGCCCCGTGCTGTTCGAAGGCCAGGCAGCGGCAGAACTTGTCTCCCAGGTGTTCGGCCCCCGCCTGGTCGCGATTCGAATGCCGACGTTCGACAACCCGGCGATGCAACAGGCCTCGGCGCGGTTCCGCAATCCATTTCTGGACAAGATAGGCAGCCGGGTACTGCCACGCTTTCTGTCCATGGTTTCCGACCCGACGATTGAAGGCCACGAAGGCGTCCCGTTGTGGGGCCGGCAGCCGGTCGACGACGATGGCCTGCCGGCGCAGCGCACACTGCTGGTCGAACGCGGCATCCTGAAGACATTGCTGTCCACGCGTGTGCCGCTCGCCGAGGTGCCGGACAGCACCGCCAGCCGCTGGCGAGACATGACGGTACCCGGCAGTTTCTTCGTCACTCCCTCGCGCGGACTCAGTGACGAGGAACTCAAGCAGGAACTCTTCGCGTTAGCGGCGGAGAGGGGCCTCGATCACGCCATCATCGTTCGCCGCATCGGCAGCCGATTGGCGAAGCTGAACAGGCGCTCCGCCGGATATGCCCGCGACGGCTGGTCGTCCAGCGTCGAACCGCTGATCGGTGCCTACAAGGTCTTCCCCGACGGACGGGAGGAACTGATTCCGATCGCGGTCTTGTCGACCCTGTCGGAATCGGACTTCAGGGACATCGTCAATGTCTCGGAAGCGACGTCCCGGCACGACACGGGATTCTCGCCGTCGGTCGACGGCAGGGCGGCCGGCTTCGCGACCTGGCCGGTCTCGGTGATTACACCAACGCTTCTCTTCGAGGATGTGAGCGTCCGGAGACCCAGGGAAAATATACCGACGCCGCCACTGACGCCGCATCCTTTGTCGAAGGGTTGAAGAACGCAGAAAACGGACACACGTGACAGCCAGCGGTCGCGAGTGGCAGAGCCCGCACATCTCACCAAGTGGCTTGGGTAACCGTTTCCGTTGTCAGGATCCTGGCCATCCCGCGCGCGGGCAGCCCGGGAGCGGGGCAGTCTCTCCGGCCGGTGGAGGAAGAACCCGAAGCCATAGCCCTGTGAGATTCGGCAGGCGCTGGTTGATCATTTCCCTGAAGTCAGCCTGCATCCAGAAGACTTCACCAGAGACCGTACCTTGAGGAAAAAAGGAGCGGTGCAGTGTACGAGAAACGCGCCGAGACGTGGGTCGGAACGGGTCAAGCCCGCCTCCTACGACTCGTCGCCGGCGTGGCACTTTGTGTACTGTGCGCTCCCGTTCCCTGCCTGGAGAGAGTTGCAATGACAAGATCGGTGACGCTTCCGGTTCTCCTGCTGGTACTGGTTTCAGCAGGCAACGCAACATCTGTGACAGGCAATGAGATCGGCGACCCGAAGCAAGATGGAGGATCAATGACCACGACGTTCGAATTGCCTCGCGCAACCCCGGAAGAGGTGGGAATGTCGGGAGAACGCCTGGACAGGGTCGGGGATGTCGTCCGGGAGTTCATTGACGAAAACCGCATACAGTACGCCGTTGTGGGTGTCGCCCGTCGCGGCAAAGTCGTTTATTTCGAAGCACAGGGTGTTTCCAATCAGGAACCCGTGGAGAGGGATGCGATGTTCCACATGGCTTCATCCACCAAGCCGATCCTGGGTGTTGCGGCCATGATGGTGATCGAGGAGGGCCTCGTCAGCCCGTCCGATCCCGTTGAGAAATACATCCCTGAGTTCAGAGGCATCAAGGTGGCAGTTCTCGACGAGGAGGCGGATAAGACAACCGGCGGCAAGGAAGCGCCCGAGTATCGACTGGTTGACGCCCATCGTCCCGTCACCATTCACGATCTGCTAACGCATACCTCTGGAATCTCGGGTAAGGCTCCCGGCAGGACCCGCGAGATACAACACGAAGGCGACACACTGGCCACCTGGATACCCATAGTTGCCGAAGGGCCCCTCAGTTTTCAGCCGGGAACGCGTTGGGGCTATGGCGGTGGGCTCGATGTCGTCGCGAGAGTCATCGAAATCGTATCCGGCATGCCGTTCAACGAGTTCGTTCAGAAACGCATCTTCGACCCGCTGGACATGAAGGATACCCATTGGATCGTGCCGAAAGACAAACTGCATCGGAT
The DNA here is from genome assembly GCA_028821515.1 of Gammaproteobacteria bacterium. Classification (GTDB taxonomy): domain Bacteria; phylum Pseudomonadota; class Gammaproteobacteria; order Pseudomonadales; family Azotimanducaceae; genus VXNE01. Next base: position 31,953 of record JAPPGA010000085.1, read on the forward strand.
GCTGGTCTTCGTTGAGGGCAAGGCGGGCACGCCCACCACCTATTTCTCCGGATCCTACGGCCTGGTCAGCACTGCCCGCGACTACCTGCACTTCGAGCAGATGCTGGTCAACAAGGGCGCGCTGTTCGGCAATCGGCTTCTCAAAGCCGAATCGGTTGAAATGATGTCCACCAATCAGGCAGGTAACCTATTCGACAACGGCGGAAAGGGCGCGGCCGGGGTCGCATTCGGCTACACGGTTGCCATCACCATGGATCCGGGGTTGGCGAAAGGGGGCCGAAGCGCGGGGGCTTTCGGCTGGGGCGGTGCTGCCGGAACCGTTTCCTGGACGGATCCCAAAGAGAAGTTGGCCGTAGTGATCATGGTTCAGCAACTCACGGAAGATCTGGGAGTGAGGATTGCAGAGGCGATTGGGGCAGCCATTGACCGCTGACGGTCGGGCTCCGTTCGGTAATCCACAAGTAAGTGACGCATTGGCAGTCGCCGAGATGAGTGTGGGAAGAAGATGAACTTTTCAGGACACCGTTTATCAATTTTTTGATAAAAAACAGTTAGTTGAAGTACTGTATAGCGACGGAGCGCTCCGTTCTGAGAAGCGCGGTTGGTGCCCAGGGTGGGATTCGAACCCACACGCCCTAAGGGCACAGGATTCTAAGTCCTGCTTGTCTACCAGTTTCAACACCTGGGCCATGTTGTATTGGCGCTAACTCGGGTTGAGGTGCACCTTGATCGATTTCGTGGACTTGTCTAGTGCCGTCTCGAACGCCGTTTGCACGTCGTCCAGCGAGAAGCGATGGGTGATCAGGGATCTCGCGGCTTCCACGTTGTCGGCGATGATCTCGAGCGCGACCTGGTAGTCGGAGCGGCCGTCACGCGCCGAGTAGACCATGGAGCCGACGATCTCGACTTCCGGCCCCGAAAGGTAACGCCCGTCGATGGTGAGGGTGGGGACCGTGAACACACCGAGGACCAGTACGCGCCCCTTCGGGCGTACCGCTCGCTGTGCCTGAATCAAGGCGTCGCCATGACCGCCCACCGTTTCCACCGAGACGTCGATGGCCCGTAGCGACATCAGTTCTTCCAGGCGCGCCTTGCCGGCCTCGCTTTCGTCTATCACTTCGTTCGCGCCGCACTTGAGGGCGGCATCGCGCTGGTGCGGATGGCGGGCCAGGACGATGACCCGAGCGCCTCGCGCGCGGGCTGCGAGAATCGCGGTGAGTCCGATGGTGCCGGCGCCCACGATGAGGACGGTCTCGGCGCCCTTGAGGCGCACCCTTTCAAAGCCATGCACGGAACAGGCAAGCGGCTCGGCCAGGGCGCCAACCTCGGTGTCGACGCCACTGGGGACGCGGTACACGGTGTTTGCGGGCACATTGACGAACTCGCTCATGCCGCCGTCGACGCCTGCGCCGATCAGGCCACGTTCGGTGCATATGTTGTAGTCGCCGGACATGCAGAAGCGGCAGAAACCGCATCGCAGCAGGGGTTCGATGCCGACGACATCGCCCTCCTTGACGTGCCGGACACCGCCGGGCACGGCGCTAACCGTGCCGGAGATTTCGTGTCCCGGGGTCCTGCCCACGCGTGGATCAAAGTCGCCACGGAACGAGTGCAGGTCGGAGCCGCAAATGCCCGCGCTGCCAACGGCGATCTGCACCTCTTGGGCCTTCGGTGCGACGCGTTCGCTCGCGCTGACCTCGAGTCGCCCGGCAACCTCCGTCCAGCGGGCCGATTTGAAGGTACCTTGTTGCATATCCGGTGACTCCGCCCGCAGCACTGTGCGGGAATAGGTTTATGAATCGAAAGTACCACAGCGTGCGGCGCCGCCCAAAAAGGTGGCGCAGGAGCTTGGCAACTCCCCTCTGCAGGTTCGATGCCTGGTGACTCAGGCAGGCAGCAGTGCGACCTCGGCTTCCAGCTCTACCGGGACGCCGAACGGCAGCTCCGCGACGCCGATGGCGGATCGCGAATGCCGGCCTTTGTCGCCGAACACCTCGAGCAGCAGATCGGAGAAACCGTTGATGACGCCTGGCAGCGCATTGAATCCTGGCGCGGCGTTCACCATGCCAAAGGCCTTTGTCCACTCGATGCGGTCAAGGTCGATGCCGGCGGCCTCGAGGCTCGAGATCATGACGAGCGCGACCTGTCGGGCGGACTGGTAGGCCTCATCGGGACTCACCTCGGCACCGACCTTGCCAAGCGGTCCGAAGAGTTCGCCGTCGGTGCCGAAAGGCAGGTGTCCCGCGATGATGGCGCGGTTCCCGACGATCCGGACCGTCTCGAATCGCTGTCCGGCAATCCGCATCGGGGGTGGCAGCGCAAGTCCCAGTTCCGCCAGGCGCTCCTTGATGGCCAATGGTTTTACTCCTGGTGACAATGGGACGCCAGCATAGACGGCGGCGGACCGATGTCCAGTGGCGAGATGAGCCGCTTGCCTGTCGCTTCCGGGTGGGGGCTTCGTCAACCTTCCTGCTTTCTTGCCACAGCATCGGCCTCCCGCATTCGGCGCAACGCGGCATCGAAGAAATCTTCGCCCCCGGCGCCTCCTGCCTTTGTGACCAGGGAAATGGGGTCCTTACCTGCCGCGTGACAGTAACCGCCGCCGAGATAGTCAAACGAGGAGACCCGAAGCCGGTCGATGCCCAGCGTATCGATGACCTTTCCGGAGGTTTCTCCGCCGGCTACCACGAACTTGCGGGCGCCGAGTCCGTGAAGGCGGCCCGTGACGCGGCCCAGCAGGCTTTCGGCCAGGTCTGCGGCGCCCTGTCGGCCAAGCACTGCCTGTGCGCGCTCGACACCGTTGGGATCGGTTGTCGTGGCAATACCGACCGGTCCGTGTTCCAGCCTGTCCGCGGCCCAGTCGACGATCCTGTCGGCCGTGTTGGGGTCGCCGGCGGCTTGCAACAGGTCGACCCTGAACAGGGGGTGACGCTGCTCGAACGCCGCGATCTGGCGATTGGTATTCGGGCTGCAGCTCCCGGACAGCACCACCTCGTAGCCCGGGGCTGGCGGCAGCAGCCGAACTGGTTCCGTCGTTTCCCGTCCCTGCCGCCAGTTGCGGGCCAGGTAGATCGGCAACGTGTCGGCACCCGTGCTTAACGGTGAACCAGCCGCCAGTTCCGCGATTCGCGCGACATCCTCGTTCTCGATCGCGTCCGCGATGAAGAACGACGTGCCATCGCGTACCTGCTCGGCGAGAAACTCCTCGGCGGCGGGTTCCACACTGCGCAGAACGCGAAGGGGCAGCAACCCGACCTTGACCCGGCTCTGTGCCTGCAGCACTTCCAGCAGGTTCGAGTTGGTCATGGGTGTCGCCGGATCACGGCTTGCCCCGGATTCGTGCAGCATCCTGTCGTTCACGAAGAGTCGTCCGAGGTACACGGTGGCGCCGCGCCAGGTTGGACAGAAGAGGACGTGGTCAGCTCCCGTCAAGTGCATCAGGTCCTCAGCGACGGGTCCGATGTTGCCCTTCTCGGTCGACATGAAGAGCGCGCTGTACTTGTAGTAGATACGTTTCGCGCGCTTGGCGAGCAGCGCCTCGGCAGATCGCCGGGCATCGGCGATGGCTTCTTCCGGCGGCAGCAACCGGATTTTCCGGCCGATCACAACCGCCTCGGCGTCCCCGTCGAGTTCGGCAAGCCCCCGGGTAGACGTCACCAGTGGGCAGGGAACGCCTTCGCCTTCCAGCAGGCTGGCGACCATCATGCCGCCGGTCAGGTCGTCCGCAATGACGCCGAGTTCAAGCAATCAAAAGACCTGGGCGGGGGTGAAATGCGGCGAAGACGAAGCCGCCGGCGGAATCCATGGCGCTAACGACTGCGCAGAACCGTTCCGGCGAACGCCCCCGCATGCTCCCCGTCCTGCATGAAGTGTTGCCCGTTGACGAACATGTGCCGGTAGCCCTGGGCCTCCTGGATGAAGCGGCCGGCGCCGGCGGGGAAGTCGTGCACGTATTCCACGCCGCGTAGCTTCAGCGCCTCGAAATCGATGACATTGATGTCGGCGAACGAACCCGCGGTCAACGAGCCGCGGCCCTCGAGATCGTACAGGCTGGCTGGTTCGCCGGTGAGCTTGTGGATCCCCTCCTCGATACTGAACTTGCCGCGTTCGCGCACCCAGTAGGTGAGAAAGTGCGTCGGCAGACCGGCATCCATGACCACGCCGCAATGCGCGCCCGAGTCGCCCAGACCCAGTACCACGTTCGGATCGTTGAGCATGCGCTCCACAGCTTCCATTTCCGGATTGATGAACGGGTAGTTGAACAGGGCCATCCCGTCTTCCGCGAGCGACAGCTCGATGAACGCATCCGGTGCGCTGGTGCCGAGGCGTGCCGCATAGGCGCTCAGGGTTTGTGTCGGGTCAAGGTCATAGCGCGGGTCCGTACGCGACATCAGGTACAGCTCATCGAAGTCCATGGGCAGCGTGGCGGACAGCGCCTGTTCCACCATGGCGGCCCGTTGGGCCGGATCACGCAGCTTGGCCAGTTTTCTGTCCATGGGCAGGTCACGCAGGGCCCGGAACGCCGGCACCACGCTGTCGAACGGCGTGCGGTTCTGAAAGCCGTAGAGGACGGCAATGGGGTGGGTGGTCGATTGCATCCGGATCCTCGCACCCTTGTCGTTGCTTTCCGCCAGCCTGCGCAACGCCCGGCCGTAGGCTTTCGGGGCGGCGCGCGTCTGGGTGAGACCGAAAGTCGCGGGGCGGCCGGTCGCGAGGCAGACATCGGTGATCCAGCCGAGCTCCCTGTCGATATTCTGGAGAATGTCGCGGCGCGTCGCCTCGTCGTCCTTGCCGAGGAAACCCGGGACCCCCTCGACCACGCCCTTGCCGTGCTCGGCCAGGGCCGCGCAAATGCCTTGCAGTTCATCGGGTGACGCATGGGTGCCGGGCACGACATCGCCGTCCGGGGTGCGATGCATCGGGGATCGCGAGGTGGAGAAGCCGAGCGCCCCCTCCGCGAGTGCTTCCGATACCGCTTCGCGCATGGTGGCTATCTCGTCGGATGTGGGGGGCTTGTTCTGCAGCGCGTCTTCACCCATGGCGTAGAGCCGAAGGGCGCAGTGGCCGACGAGGCCACCGACGTTGATGCCCTTGGGAATGCCGTCTAGCGCACGAAGGTACTCGCCGTAGGTCTCCCAGTTCCACGAAAGGCCACTGTTGATGCTCTTGGCCGGAACGTCCTCCACGGACTCCATCAATCGCGCAAGGTAATCCCTGTCGCCGGGTTTGCACGGTGCAAAGGTGACGCCGCAGTTCCCCATCACCGCCGAGGTCACCCCGTGCCAGCAGGACGACGACGCAATCGGGTCCCAGAAGACCTGGGCATCGAGATGGGTGTGGATGTCGATGAAACCGGGTGTGACCAGGTGACCATCCGCCTCGATGGTCCGCTTCGCCTTGCCGTCGACGTCGCCGACCGCTGCAATCCTGTCGCCGCTGACCGCAACATCACCGACATGTGACGGCGCCCGCGTTCCGTCAACGATGTTTGCGTTCCTGATGATCAGGTCGTACGCCATGGCGATTCCCTGGTTCGTTTGCCGCGAATGCCGAGACGGGAAGAGCATCGCACATTACGGTCGTGAGGGCCGAGCGCGAGCGAATTCAAGCGGGTTTGGTGAAAACCGATACCCCTAGGGTGCATGACAAATTTGTTGGATTCTAGGCGACACGGTGTTGTTGACGTTTCCA
>JAPPGA010000058.1 GCA_028821515.1 Gammaproteobacteria bacterium
CAAGCGACGGACACCGCCATCTCACTACATCCTCAACAAATCTGACATGCACCCGAATGGTACCTGTTTGAAGAACCGAAACAGGCGACTGGGGTACTATTCGGCGCTTTGGTCAATTGTCGGAGCCAACGCATGAATAGCGTCGAATACGTCGCCCGCATTCTCAAGGACGAAGGCGTCACCTGGATGTCCTGTTTCCCATCCAACCCGCTGATCGAGGCGGTTGCCAAGCAGGGCATTCGCCCGGTGGCCTTTCGTCATGAGCGCGGCGCGGTGATGGCGGCCGACGGCTACTCGAGGCTGTCCGACCGCAAGCGTTTCGGCGTCGTCGCGGTGCAGTCCCAGGCTGGCGCCGAGAATTCGATGGGTGGCCTGGCCCAGGCGAACGGGGACAACTCGCCGATTCTGCTGCTGCCTGGCGGCAACGCCCTCGACAAGCTGTTCGTCCGTCCCAACTTCTTTGCCGGCAAGACTTGGGAATCGCTGCTCAAGCACGTCGACGTCATCATGCGGCCGGACCAGACCGGCGACATCATGCGCCGCGCCTTCCACGCCTTGCGCACTGGTCGTCCCGGACCGGTGCTTGTGGAGATGCCCGCCGATGTCTGCTCGCAGCCGGTTCCGGACGACGCGCCCGCTTACTCGTCACCGGCGGCAGCCATGTATGCGCCGTCTGCCGGGGCGATCGCCGATGCGGCCAGGAAACTCGTCGACGCCGAGGAGCCGTTGATCTGGGCCGGCTCGGGCATCATGACGGCGGGTGCCTGCGAGGAACTGCAGACCCTGGCCGAGTTGCTCGACGTGCCGGTCTTCACGTCGATGCCGGGCAAGTCGGCCTTCGACGAGCGCCATCCGCTGTCCGTCGGGGCCGGGGTCGGGTCGACAACGGGTCCGGCGCGCCAATGGCTCGATAACTGCGACGTGCTGTTCGCAGTCGGCTCGTCGCTCACCTGGACGCCCTATGGCCAGAGCTTCTCCCGCGACAAGTTCCTCATCCACTCGGTGATCGCCGACGAGGAGATCAACAAGGACACGGCGGCGGCCATCGGCCTGGTCGGCGATGCGAAGTTGACGCTTGAGGCCATGATCGACGCCGTCAAGGGCCTGATCGGCGAAGACGGGCGCGACAACGGCACGAAGGCGCGGGTCGCCGAAGCGCGCGAGGCATGGATGGCCCAATGGCGCCCGTACCTGACGAACGACGACGGCCCGTTGTCGCCCTATCGCGTCATTCACGAGATGAACGAGGTGCTGGAAAGCGAAAACAGCGTCGTCACCCACGACGCCGGCGCCCCGCGTGACCAGATCGTGCCGTTCTATACCGCCACCACCCCGCACAGCTACGTCGGCTGGGGCAAGACCACTCACCTCGGCTTTTCCATCCCGCTGATGATCGGCGCCAAGATGGCGGCACCCGAGCGCATGTGCGTCAACCTCATGGGAGACGGCGCATTCGGCATGTCAGGCCTCGACATCGAGACCTCGGCCCGCGCCGGCATTCCCATCACCACCGTCCTGCTCAACAACGGCATCATGGCGACCTATCCCGGCGGCTTCCCGACGGCTCGTCTGCAGTTCGGCGTGTCGCACATGCAGGGTGACTATGCGGGCCTCGCCAAGGCGATGGGAGCGGAGGGCATCCACGTTTCTCAGGCCGCGGAAATGGCGCCAGCGCTGGAACAGGCCAAGCGCCTGAATGCGGACGGCAAGACGGTGTTGATCGACGTCCAGACACGAGCGGAGGATTCCCGGGCGCCGGCACGCTTTGCTTAAGTGTCTGCCCGGCCGTTCCGGATCCTTGTGATCTGCACGGGAAATCGGGCACGTTCGCAAATGGCTCAGGGTTGGTTGCGGCACCTGGGCGGCGCCCGTGTCGAAGTCGACAGTGCGGGCACCGACCCGAAGGGAGTGCATCCCCTGGCGACTCGCGTCATGGGCGAGGTCGGCATCGATATCTCCGGCAATACGTCGGACCATGTGGACACGTACCTGGGGGAAGACTACGACCTGGTTGTCACGGTCTGCGACGCCGCGCGGGAGAGTTGCCCGATATTCCCGGGCGCGCGGCGACTCCTCCACCGCGGGTTCGAGGATCCGGACTATCCGTGGATGACTGAGAAGGAACTCGCCGGTGTATTCCGCGGAGTGCGGGACGACATCGGCAGCTTCTGCCGGGCGCTTGTGGCCCGGGAAATCACCGGCGCATAGGCCGCGTACCGCCCGGATACGCTATCTTTAGGTCGAATTGATCGAGAAGGGGGACGGATGAAGTTCGGACTGCGCTATTGCAACACTGGACGTTACGTGGATGCGGCGCTCGCCGTAGAACTGGTGCAAGCCGCCGAGGAAGCGGGTTTCGAGTCGGCCTGGACGGTCCAGCACACGGTCATCCCGGAGAATCACGTTTCCCTGTATCCGTATTCCCAGGATGGGCGCATGCGCGGCGGCAGGTTCGACTTTCCGATCCCCGACCCGTTGATCTGGATGGCCTACGTGGCAGCGCGGACGAGCCGCATCAAGCTCGGCACCGGCATCCTGATCCTGCCGCAGCTCAGCCCGGTGGTTACGGCGAAACAGATCGCCACCCTGGACTTCATGGCGGGCGGCCGCACCCTGCTCGGCATCGGTGTCGGCTGGCTCCGGGAGGAGTTCGAGGCCATCGGCGCCTCGTTTGATGATCGCGCGGCACGCAACGACGAGTACGTCGAGGTGATGCGGGCGCTCTGGTCCCAGGATCGGCCATCGTTTCAGGGCGAATTCATCCAGTTCGACGGCGCCTATTGCCGGCCGCAGCCGGTGGACGGCACGGTGCCCATCATCGTAGGAGGCCACTCCAGGGCGTCCGCCCGGCGCGCTGGCCGGCTTGGTGACGGGTTCTTCCCTGCGCGGGGCGATCCGAAGGAACTGGTACGCCTGGCGCGGGAGACGGCAGAGCAGTGCGGACGCGATCCCCAGGCCGTGGAAATCACCTTGAGCTGTCCCGAAGACCTGTCCGAGCTGGAGACCATCGACGCGGACCGCATCCTCGTGCCGGTGAACCGAACCCCGGCCATGGCCGCGCCCGCGCGCACGCCTGAAGAAGTGCTGGCCTGGCGATCACGCATAGAAGACTTCGCGGACGGCTGACACCTAAGCCACGCAATGAAGTTCGGAATCCGCTATTGCAACACCGGGCCATACATAGATGCGGCCCGCGCCGTGGAACTGGTGCAGGCCGCCGAGGAAGCGGGATTCGAGTCCGCCTGGACGGTCCAGCACACGGTGATTCCGGAAAACCACGCGTCAAAATATCCCTATTCCCCGGACGGCCGCCTGTTCGGAAACGTGTTCGACTTTCCCCGGCCCGACCCGTTGATCTGGATCGCCTACGTGGCGGCCCGAACCGAAAGGATCAAGTTCGGCACCGGCGTCCTGATCCTGCCGCAGCTCAGTCCCGTGGTTACTGCCAAACAGGTGGCTACCCTGGATTTCATGTCAAACGGACGCGTCCTGCTCGGCATCGGCGTCGGCTGGCTCAGAGAAGAGTTCGAGGCGATTGGCGCATCCTTCGATGACCGCGCTGCCCGCACCGACGAGTACGTGGCGGTGATGCGATCACTCTGGTCCGAGGAGCGGCCCTCGTTTCAGGGCGAGTTCATCCGTTTCGACGGTGCCTACTGCCGGCCACAGCCAGTGGACGGCGCCGTGCCAATCCACGTCGGCGGCCACTCGAAAGCTGCGGCGAGACGCGCAGGCCGCCTGGGTGATGGCTTCTTTCCGGCGCGGGGCAGACCCGAAGAACTCGTTCAGCTCGCGCGGGAGACCGCCCAAGCGTGCGGACGCGATCCGGATGCAATCGAGGTTTCGCTGAGTTGTCCGCAAGACCTGAACCAGATCAGGACGATCGATGCCGACCGGGTGTTGATCCCGGTTGATGACAGGCCTGACATGGCCGCGCCGGCGCGAACGCCGGAAGAGGTGCTTGCCTGGCGGTCCCGCATCGAGGACTTCGCCGACGCCTGATCCCCAGGGTTGCCGGACCCGGTCGGTAGGAGAGGAAAGCCATGGACTTCGGGATTTGTATCGCCTCCCACATCGGCGACATCGACTACGTCGAGCGCGCGGAAGCGCTCGGTTACAGCCACGCCTGGTTCGCGGATAGCCAGATGCTGTGGTCCGACTGCTACGCCACGCTGGCTTTGGCGGCGACCCGCACGTCGCGCATCAAGCTCGGCACCGGCGTCGCCATCACCGGAACGCGTCCCGCATCGGTGAACGCGGCGGGCATCGCCACGATCAACGCGCTCGCGCCCGGGCGCACTTTCTTTGGGGTGGGCGCGGGGAACACGGCGATGCGTGTCATGGGCAGGCCGCCACATCGGATCAGGGAGTTCGATCGCTACCTGCGCACGCTCAAGCCGCTGCTGCGTGGCGAGGAAGCCGTGAACGACGACGGCCAACCGATCATTCACATCATGCCCGACACGGGTTTCGTCAACTTCAAGGATCCCATTCCCTTGTACGTCTCCGGGTTCGGGCCCCGTTCACTCGGACTCGCGGGGGAACACGGGGACGGGGCCGTGATCTCTGGCCGGCGGGGCGGGGCCGCCCTGCAACGCGTTTGGGACATGGTGGAGTCGGGTGCCCGGAGGACTAGGCGCGAGATCGACCACGACACGTACTACATGACTGCTCTCACCACCATCGTCCTACTGGAACCCGGCGAAGCTGTGGACTCCGACCGGGTCAAGAGCCAGTGCGGCGCGATGGCGGGCGTGCACTACCAGTACGACCAGTTGCGCAACTTCGGACGGCAGCCATCCAACGTGTTCGCCGGTATCTGGGACGACTACACGGCAATGATGGAGAAGATCCCCGCCGAGCGTCGCCACCAGTTCATCCATCGTGGCCACAACTGCTGGGTGGTACCGGAGGAGGAACGGTTCCTAACACCCGAAGTGTTGCGCGCGTCGGCACTCATCGGCACACGCGACGAGTTGATCGACATCCTTTCCGGCCTGTCGGACGCGGGCCTCGACCAGGTCATGATCCTGCCGAACTTCCACATCCGCTACGACGTCCTGGAACAGGTCGGAAACGCCCTGATCGGCAATATCCCCTGACGGCGAGGGGACGGCACCGTTGCATCGGTTCAGGCTCGGTTCATTCCACGCGCGTTAAGGTCCACATAGCGCCGAACCGGAAGTCCGATGAAATCCCCCGCTCTTGCTTTCTTCGCTTGTATTTCCTTGGCGTGGGGCGTTGACGCACAGACGCTGACCAAAGCCGAAGAAGGCCTGAAGGAGGTCGGGAAGTGCTATCGCATGTGCATGGCCGATGACGGCGGGGGCCGCCGCCTGTGGAACATTGCCTGGCTGGACCAGTTCTGGGCGAACTGGCGCGACAGCGGGACCTGGACGGATGAGCAATGGGCCAGCTTTCTGACCGATTGGAAGCAGACGGGATGCGCCAATCTCCAAGCCGAGTTGCTGGAAGCCTATGGCTGCCGGTATGCGTGCCACGACGTGGAGCAGGCTTATGGCGTCACGTCTTCGGCTGCCCGAAGGGTTTTCCTGCGCTCTTACAGGGCGTTGATGGAGGATCTCCAGGCATCCGGTCTATGGTTGACGAATGATCGCGATTACCCGCGACCTGGCACGGGCGAGTTCAACACGGCCTGCGAGAACGCCTACGATTCCTCCAACGCCTCGGGACGGGCCGATCCTCGGCTCGAGGTCGCGCGGGACCTGTTGCAACGAGGGCCGAGACCGGTCGAATAGAGACCCGGCGCTAGCTTCCGAAGGCGCACATCATGCGCACTTCGATGCTGCGTCGTCCCGGCGTGGCCGGAGGCACCTCGATATCGAACGAAGTATGGGGACATGCGAGGGCCCTGCCCGGGCGCGTGTCGAGCTGCTTGAAGACCAGCATTTCTTCTTCGGTCATGCCGGGGACGTACCAGAACCGCAGGTCCGGACTGAACAACGGCATGGAGCCCCTGCCACTGGCATAGGAGCCCGAGTATTGATAGGGCAGGATGTCCCCCGGATCTAGGCTGCGCGCGTCGATCAGCGCCAGCGGGTTCCTGACCGCGGGGCGGTCGATCGGTTGCCAGGTGTTGTACCACGCAAACGTCCATTGCCGGGATGCATCCAGCGCTTCGCGCCGCTCGGCAAGGGCACGCTCGCTGTATGGCCCGGGGTCGGTGATGTCGTAGTCGCAGTGCGCAAACCGCGCGTAGGCGGTGAGAAAATCCGACCTGTCCTCGGTGCGTATCAGATGGTGCGTGACGAACACGTCGTCCGCGCCCGCGAGTCGCTTGACGACGCCGGCGACTTCCTCGTAGTAGGTGGTCTTGACCGCCGACTCGTCCCCGAAGTCGGTCATGTCCGGCTTGTGGCGCGTCAGCGTGAACCCTGTTGTGTCGAGACCCGTTTCCGCGCCGCGGGCACTTTCGACGGGTACCTTGTGCTTGGTGGTGTGAGCGCGCCGGGATGCCCGGTCGCCGATGACGGGAGGGACTTTGCGGTGCTTCCACTCGGGATTGATGAACCGGATCTCAGCGGTAACCGTTCCTGACATCGCCGCCTCCGCGCCTGACAGGCGGATTCTATCCGAAGCCTGGCTGAAACGGCCTTCTATTGCCGACCTGAATGCGCCCGGCGAGGGGCATCCATCGGCATGCGACCGCATCCCGACCTGACAACAGCGGCGGCTTGGCCCAAAATGCCGACCTTCGCCCCGCCATCAAGGAGAAATCCATGCTCGACCGTTTCAAGGTGACTGACGATATCGCCGTGCGGGTGGCGCCGGATGACATGCGCTTTACCGTGGAGAACCTGTTCAGGGCCTGCGGCATGCCGGAGAAGGATGCGGTGCAGGCCACCGACGTGCTGATCTACGCCGATGTGCGGGGCGTCGACACGCATGGCGTCAGCAACATGATGCGGGCGTACGTGACACGCTTTAAGGACGGCATGGTCAATCCAGAGCCGAAATGGCAGATCACGCGGGACCTGGGCGCCGCGCTGGCGGTGGACTGTGATGGCGGGCTTGGACTGGCGGTAGGACCGCCGGTGATGGACCTGGCCATCGAACGGGCGGGCCAGTATGGGGTCGGCGTGGCGATTGCGTACAACGGGGGCCACTACGGGGCGGCAGCATATTTCGCGCATCGAGCGCTCGACCACGGGATGATCGGCATATCGATGACCTCCGGCGGCGTCTCCGGGGCGCCGACCGGGGGCGCGGAACCGCTGCTCGGCCTGAATCCCATCGCCATCGCCGCCCCGGCGGACGAGGAAGTGCCGTTCATCTTTGACGGGGCCATGAGTTCCGTGGCGGGCAACAAGATCCAGCTACTGCGCCGGATGGGCACAAACCTCGGGCCGGGATGGGTGGCGCGGGCGGACGGCACGCCGATCATGGAAGAGGCGCCCGTGCCGGACAAGTTCATACATTTGCCGTTGGGCGCCACGCGGGAGACCGGCTCGCACAAGGGTTACGGTCTCATGGTGATGGTGGAGATACTGACCGCGATTCTCGGTGGCGATGGCGGCGGCCCTAACCGCAAGAGGCGTGCGACGCACTTCTTCATGGCACTCGACACCAAGGCGTTTACGGAGCAGGAGACCTTCACAAGGAACATGGACGCCTACCTGAAACGCTTGCGAACGTGCACACCGGCGCCGGGGGTGGACCGGGTCCTCTACTCGGGCATGCCGGAGCAGGACGCCGAGAATGATCGCGCCGCCAACGGTATTCCCTACCATCCGGAAGTGATCAGCTGGTTCACCGAGACGTGCGCGGAATTGGGAGTGGAGCACCGGCTGCCCCAACCAGACTAATCGTTTATCGCGCCCCGAAGGGGCGTCGGTGGCACCGCGATGGATGTCGCCTGACGCTACCTCCGCTTCGTGTTTGCGCACGTAACCGTGTGATACATTAGGATTTTTGGCCCTGAAACAAGTGCTATGGCGACGGTCGAACCAGGCTCGGACGAGACGCGTGTCCGCGACATCGCGATGTCGCGCCTCGACCATATCGGGGGGACCATCGCGGCGCTGTCGGACATCGTCCAGACTTTCGGCCATATCGAGCGGCGGCACATGGAGATCGTCGCGGATGTCTTCAATCTGACTGTTGCCGAAATCCGCGGCATCGTCAGCTTCTACTCGGACCTACGCACGGAGCCCACCGGAAAGAGACACATCCGCATCTGCCAGGCGGAAGCGTGCCAGTCGGTCGGCGGACGGGAGCTGACCGCCGCCACCGCGTCCCGGCTGGGCATCAGTCTGGGCGAGACGGCAGCGGACGGCAGCGTCAGCCTTGAGGCGGTGTACTGCCTCGGACTCTGCACCTCGGGGCCCAGTGCCACGGTGGACGGTCGCGCGGTCCCCTACGCCACGGTCGAGGCGTTAATCGAATGAGCGTTGCTAGGGTGCCGCGCGAGACGCTGGCCGTTGCCCTCGGGGCGGACGAACTCGCGTCCGAGCTTGCGCGGGCGGGACACGAGGTGGTGCGGACCGGATCCTACGGCCTCTGTTGGGCGGAGCCCATGATCGACATCGATGGTATCGCGTACGGGCCTGTCACGGATCTCGCCGATCTTGAGGCGGCCAGGCTCGGCCCTGTTGACGCGCTTCCCGATCTCCTGCAGCAGGAGCGCCGGGTGTTCGACCGCTGCGGCCGTACCGATCCGTTCGACTATGACCCCGCGTGGTTGCGTTCCCAACTCGAACGCGAACCCGTCGAGATCATCGGCGAGATCGAGGCCAGCGGCTTGCGCGGGCGGGGCGGCGCGGGTTTTCCGGCGCACATCAAGTGGCGCACGGTGCACGAGACGCCGGCGGACGAGAAATACGTGATCGTCAACGCCGACGAAGGCGACTCCGGCACGTTTGCGGACCGGCTCATCATGGAAGGCGACCCGTTCCGCCTGATCGAGGGAATGCTGCTTGCGGGACGCGCGGTGGGCGCGGGCAAGGGCATCGTCTACCTGCGCTCCGAATATCCCCTGGCGGCGGAAGTCTTCGCGCGGGCCATCGACTCGGCGCGGGACATGGGCCTGCTCGACAGATTCGACATCGAACTGTTCGTCGGCGCGGGCGCGTACATCTGCGGCGAGGAGACTTCGCTGCTCGAGAGCCTCGAAGGCAAACGCGGCGAGATACGCGCCAAGCCCCCGGTGCCAGCCGTGGCCGGGCTGTTCGGCAAACCCACGCTGGTGCACAACGTGATTACCCTGTGTGCCGTCCCGGACATCCTTGAGAGGGGCGGCGCGGACTACGCGGCCCTGGGCGTCGGCGCATCGACCGGGACCATGACGTTTCAGCTCGCCGGCAACGTGAAGAAAGGCGCGTTGATCGAACTCCCCTTCGGCATCTCCCTTCGCGCCCTGATCGAGGACTGGGGAGGTGGCACGCGATCCGGCCGTCCGGTCGGCGCCGTCCAGGTGGGAGGCCCGCTGGGCGCCTATCTTAAGGACGCTGAACTTGACACCCCAATGACCTACGAGGCGCTCGCGGCCATCGGTGCCGGCGTCGGCCACGGGGGTATCGTGGTGTTCGACGAGACTGTGGACCTGGTCCTTCAGGCGCACTACGCATTCGCGTTCTGCGCGCACGAGTCCTGTGGCAAATGCACGCCTTGCCGGATTGGGGCCGTGCGGGGCAAGGAGACCGTGGAAGCGTTCATGGCGTCTGCCCAAGGCGACGATGAATTGGCTATCATCCGGGACCTTTGCGACGTGATGGAGCAAGCGAGCCTGTGCCAGATGGGCGGCATGACGCCCATTCCGGTGCGCAGCGCACTTGGGTTGAAATGAGGAACGGCGACGTCGATTTCGGCACTCCGGCTGTTCCCGGCGAGGAACGCGCCAGGCGGGTGTCGCTGACGGTGGACGGCCACCGGGTGACGGTCCCCGAGGGCACCTCCATCATGCGCGCCGCAACCCAGGTCGGAATCCCCGTTCCCAAACTCTGCGCCACCGACAGCCTGCAGGCGTTTGGCTCCTGCCGCCTGTGCCTGGTCGAAATCGAAGGCCGGCGCGGGCTGCACGCTTCCTGTACCGAACCGGTGCAGGAAGGCATGGCGGTGCAGACGCAGAACGATCACATCGCCGACATTCGCCGCGGCGTCATGGAACTCTACATTTCCGACCATCCACTCGATTGCCTCACGTGTTCGGCGAACGGCGACTGCGAGTTGCAGGACATGGCAGGCGCCGTGGGTCTGCGGGAGGTCCGTTACCAGGACGGCGAGGATCACCTGGACGCGGACACCGACGCGTCGAACCCCTACTTCTCGTTTGATCCTTCCAAGTGCATCGTCTGTTCGCGCTGCGTGCGCGCCTGTGACGAGGTGCAGGGAACGTTCGCCCTCACGATCGACGGCCGGGGTTTCGGCGCTTCGGTCAAGACCGGGGCAGATGACTTCTTTTCTTCCGAGTGCGTCTCGTGCGGCGCCTGCGTGCAGGCGTGCCCCACGGCGACCCTGATGGAAAAATCCGTCATCGACCACGGCGTGCCGGACCGCGTCGTCAAGACCACCTGCGCCTACTGCGGCGTCGGCTGTTCGTTCAAGGCAGAACTCAAGGGCGACCAGGTCGTGCGCATGACGCCGGACAAGGACGGTTTCGCCAACCACGGCCACTCCTGCGTGAAAGGGCGCTTTGCATGGGGCTACGCCAATCACCGGGAACGCATGCTCGAACCCATGATCCGCGACAGGATCGACGAGCCGTGGCGCGCGGTTTCGTGGGACGAGGCGATCGACTATGCGGCCCAGCGGCTCAAGGCCATCCAGGCGGAACACGGAACGGACTCAATCGGCGGCATCACGTCCTCGCGCTGCACCAACGAAGAAGTCTGGGTGGTCATGAAGATGATCCGGGCGGCGTTCGGCACCAACAACGTCGACACCTGCGCGCGGGTATGCCATTCGCCCACCGGCTATGGACTGAAGCAGACCTTCGGCACGTCGGCGGGCACCCAGAATTTTGACTCCGTAGCCCACGCCGACCTGATGATGGTGATCGGCGCCAACCCGACCGAGGGCCACCCGGTCTTCGCCTCCCAGATGAAGCGCCGCCTGCGCCAGGGCGCGAAACTGATCGTCGCCGATCCCCGGCGCATCGCTCTCGTCCGCTCACCGCACGTCGAAGCCGAGCACCACCTGCCGCTGCTGCCCGGCACCAACGTGCCGTTGATGAATGCCTTCGCCCACGTGGTCGTGACGGAAGACCTGGTCGATCACGACTTCGTCAGGGAACGCTGCGACCTGGCGTCCTTCGAGGAGTGGGTCGCCTTCGCCGCGCGCGAGGAGAACTCGCCTGAACACGTCGCCGAAGAAATTGGCGTCCCGGCTGGTGATATCCGCGCCGCCGCGCGCCTCTATGCCAATGCGGGCAACGCCGCCATCTACTACGGCCTGGGTGTGACCGAGCACAGCCAGGGTTCGACCATGGTCATGGCGATGGCGAACCTGGCAATGGCGACCGGCAACATCGGCCGGCCCGGTGTCGGCGTCAACCCCTTGCGGGGACAGAACAACGTGCAGGGCGCCTGCGACATGGGGTCGTTTCCGCACGAACTGTCCGGCAACCGGCCCATTGGCGACGACGCGCTGCGCGGGCAGTTCGAAAACGCCTGGGGCGTCGAGATCGGCGAGGAACCCGGATTCCGCATTCCGAACATGCTGAACGCCGCCTGCGCCGGCGAGTTCAAGGCGATGTTCATCCAGGGCGAGGATCTCGCGCAGTCCGATCCGAACACCCAGCACGTCGAAGAGGCGCTCGCGTCCATGGAGTGCGTCATCGTGCAGGACCTGTTCCTGAACGAGACCGCCAAGTTCGCGCACGTATTCCTGCCGGGCACGTCGTTCCTCGAGAAGGACGGCACGTTCACGAATGCCGAGCGGCGCATCAACCGCGTTCGTCCCGTCATGGCGCCGAAGACCGGTATGGAGGAGTGGAAGGTGGCCCAGGCGCTGGCCAACGCGCTGGGATACCCGATGCAGTACGGATCGGCGAGCGAGATCATGGACGAGATTGCATCGTTGACGCCGACGTTCGCCAACGTCTCCTTCGACCTGCTGGACCGCGTGGGAAGCGTCCAGTGGCCGTGCACGGACGACGCGCCGACCGGCACGCCCATCATGCATCGGGAGACGTTCGTGCGCGGCAAGGGCATGTTCGTCCTGACGGACTATCAGCCGACCGAGGAGCGGGCCAATCGGAAGTTCCCGCTGCTCCTGACGACGGGACGGATCCTGACGCAGTACAACGTCGGCGCGCAGACCCGGCGCACGGACAACGTCGACTGGCTGAACGAGGACGTACTCGAGATACACCCTGCGGATGCGGAGCTCAGGGGCGTACGGGAAGGCGACTGGGTGGCGGTGACGAGCCGCATGGGCGAGATATCGCTGCGCGCCACCGTGACCGAGCGGGTCGTACCCGGCGTGGTCTATACGACCTTCCACCATCCGGACACCGGCACCAACGTGGTGACCACGGACCTGAGCGACTGGGCGACCAACTGTCCGGAATACAAGGTGACCGCGGTGGAGGTGCGCCCGGCCAACCATAGATCTTCGTGGCAGGAAACCTTCGGCGTCCGGCTTGAGGAACAGACCGGCCTGCTCCCGCAGACTTGACCGCCGCAGAGAACATACCCGCCAGAGGCACTCCCGCGGCGAATCTGCGCGTAGACATCGAGGCGGTCTCAGGCGACACAACGCGCCGCGCCAGCGACACCGTCACCATCGAAGAGCCGCTGGAGATCCGCCTGTCCCACGAGACGGGTTCCGGGCGCGTGGAGCAGAGCATCTCCATCACCATGCGCACGCCGGGCAACGACGAGGAACTGGCTGTGGGCTTCCTCGCTGGAGAGACCATCATCAGTGCCGCGAGTGACGTACGCGGGGTGGAGCATTGCGGGCCGCCGAGCCCGGACAAGGGCATCCGGAACGTCATCCGCGTCGAATTGGCGGACCACGTGCGGGTGGATGCCGGCGAACTGTTGCGGCATTTCTACACGACATCGAGCTGCGGCGTGTGCGGAAAGGCGTCCCTCGACGCGGTGCGCTTGCAAATCGGGAAACGCCGGCCCACGAGCTTCAGCATTACTGCGGATGCGCTGAAAAGATTGCCGGCCGCGTTGCGGGCCAGGCAGACCGAATTCGCCCACACCGGCGGCCTGCACGCGTCGGGGAGTTTCAACGCGTCGGGCGCCCTGCTGCGCGTGCGAGAAGACGTAGGCCGGCATAACGCCCTGGACAAGCTGGCGGGCTCGTATCTCGCGGAAGGCGGGTTTGCCGGATACGGCATCCTGCTCTCTGGCCGTGCGAGCTTCGAACTGATGCAGAAGGCCGCGGTTGCCGGCGCGCCTTTCGTCGCATCCATCGGGCCGCCCTCGTCCCTGGCGGTGGAAATGGCGCAGGATCAGGGCATCACCCTTGCCGGCTTCCTCAAGGCCGACCGCTTCAACGTCTACGCGTTCGGAGAGCGCATCTCGGCGTGAACGCGGAAGACGTCACCGGCATCGTCTTCTGCGGCGGTTCCGGGCGGCGTCTCGGCGGTGTCGAAAAACCCCTGATTGAAGTCGCCGGGCGTCCGCTCCTTGCTTGGGTGTTGGAACGCCTCGGCAAGCAGGTGGCAACGGTCGTGCTGAGCGGCGCGGACGGACCCGCCTATGCGCGGTTCGGCTGCGAGATAGTGCCCGACCGCGCACCGGGCGAAGGCCCGTTGAGCGGTCTTGCGACCGCCGTCGAGGTCACGACGACGGATTGGATATTCACCTGTCCCGGAGACACGCCCTACCTTGCGGAGAACCTGGTGGAACTGCTAGCTGCGGACGCGGAACGCGTAGGTGTGGCGGTTCCCCACGACGGCAACCGGCGCCAGAACCTGTTCCTGCTCATGCGCCGCGACCGCGCCGAGTCCCTGGTCCGGTTTTTCGAACAGGGCGGCAGGGCCGCACACCGCTGGCTGGACGAGAACGGCATCGGCGTGACCGACCTGTCCGCCATCGCCGGGTCGTTCTTCAACGTCAATACGCCGGACGACCTGGAGGCGTGGCGCCAGCGGGCGATGGATAGCTGACGCATCGTCAATAGTGAAATTTGGATGCTTGACGTCCAATTTCAATGCATGACTCGGCCATGATTCCCCGCCAGGAACACCTGCGTAGCAGGCGGTTTCCCATTGAAGTACGTATCCGCCGACGGAAAGAATGCCGGCACTTCCGTACGCGTCAGCGGGTCGGGGAAGCTCACCCGGCTGGAGGCTCCTGTTGCGAACAATCCCCGTTGTGGAGGTTGGCTTTACCCCTTCAGGTCGTCAAGGTGTGGCAATTGGTTAACAGAAACGCTATCGTTATCCAAACATATCCGAACTTTCACTTCCTGATTTGTCAGAGTACGAATTCCCGAGAGACATCACTGGTTCCGTCCTTCGGTTGGCGCGGCACTTTCCTGCCGTAGTGGTCACCGGAGCGCGTCAGACGGGCAAGACAACGCTGCTGACCAAGCTGTTTCCTGATTATCAATATGTCAGCCTCGACTTGCCCGCAGAAGCACAGCTCGCCGAAGAAGACCCGCAGACCTTCCTCGCGCGCCATCCGCCGCCGCTCCTTGTCGATGAGGTGCAATATGCGCCCAAGCTGTTTCGTTACCTGAAGGTCGAGATCGACCGCAACCGCAACGCCAATGGCCGGTACATCCTGACGGGTTCGCAGAAGCTCAGTCTCATGCGCGAAGTGTCGGACTCTCTCGCTGGCAGGTGCGGCGTCCTGGAACTTGAGGCCCTCGCCATTCATGAACTCGGCGAGGTCTTTGCAAAACGGGAAACCACGGCAGGTATCGCCGAAGTACTTGTTCGCGGGTTCATGCCTCAGCTCTGGAAGGACTTGGCGCTAAGGCCAGCCGATTTCTTCAGCGGCTACCAGGCCACCTATCTCGAACGGGATGTGCGCCAGATCCTCAACGTCAGTTCCCTCCGGGATTTTGATCGTTTCATGCGCGCTGCTGCCGTGCGCAGCGGTCAGCTTCTGAACAAGAGCGAACTCGCGAAGGAAGTGGGGATCAGCACGAAGACCATCAACGAATGGCTGGGCGTGCTGGAGGCCACTAATCAGATCACGATCCTGGAGCCGTACTTCGCCAACGTCGGCAAGCGCCTGGTGAAGACGCCCAAACTGTACTTCAACGACGTGGGGCTGTTGTGCTTTCTCTTGGGTCTGAATCGGCACGTCGTCACCCAGACGTACCTGATCGGAGCGATCTGGGAGACCTTTCTCTATGGGGAATTGCGCAAGTACCTGAGCATTGAAGCGCCCGAGGCATCGGTGTGGTTCTATCGCGATCAATCGCGAGAAGTGGACTTCGTAATCGAACGCGATGGCCATCTGTCCCTTGCCGAGAGCAAATGGAAAGAGATTCCCGCCGCAAAAGACTTCGAACAAGCGATTGCCGCGCACGAGCTGTTGCCCTTGGCGCGCTGGCCGGTGATGGTGTTTTGCCGCACACGGCAAAGCCACCCCGTCACCGAGAACAGGTTGGCCGTCAACGGCTTCAAGCTTCGAGATCACATCTGAAGGAACCTCGGTGACATTGCTTCATCGGAGATCTCGTAGCGCGGCGTCAACGCGCGATGGTCGGCCGAGACACGGAAAAATAGTGAAAATTGGATGCATGACGTCCAATTTTCAATATAAAATCTAGTCATGATTCCTCGCCAGGATCACTTGCGCGCTGTGCAACACCTGTTGCGAACGAATCCCGTGGTGGCAATTCTCGGTGCCCGTCAAATTGGCAAGACCACGCTGGCCAAACAGATCGTTCAGCATCGCCGCCGCTCACATTTCTTCGATCTCGAGTCTTCGGCAGATCGAGCACGCCTTGCTGATCCGCTTCTTGCACTGGAGCCGCTGCGCGGATTGGTGGTGCTGGACGAAATCCAGCGCACGCCGGAACTGTTTCCGACTCTCCGAGTCCTGGCCGATCGCCGTCCCCACCCGTCGCGTTTTCTGGTGCTTGGAAGTGCTTCCCCAGATCTGCTGCGACAGACCTCGGAGTCGTTGGCCGGCCGAATTGCGTACTACGAGTTGCCCGGACTGTCGCTGGAGGAGGCGGGGACAGGGAATGCCGACCTTCTCTGGCTGCGCGGCGGCTTTCCCCGTTCCTATACCGCGCGGAGCCATGCCGAGAGCTATCGGTGGCGACAGAACTTCGTGTCCACTTTCCTGGAACGCGACATACCCGGTCTGGGCATTCAGATTCCCGGCACGACCATGGAACGATTCTGGACCATGCTGGCTCACTATCATGCGCAGGTCTGGAACGGCTCCGAACTCGCGCGAGCGTTCGGGGTCTCTCATCACGCGGTGCGCCGATATCTGGACACCCTGGAAGCGACGTTCATGGTGCGCGTGCTCAAGCCCTGGAGCACCAACCTGGCCAAACGGCAGGTCAAGTCTCCAAAGGTCTACATACGGGATTCGGGTCTACTGCACAGGTTGCTGGACATCAGGGACCGAGTCGCGCTTGAGAGGCATCCCAAGGTAGGCGCGTCGTGGGAGGGCTTCATGATCGAGAGCATCATCCGAACCATTGGGGCGGAAGGCGGTAGATGCTACTTCTGGGCCACGCATTCCGGTGCCGAGATAGATCTGGTTGTCCAGACTGGGACCGGTCGACTGCGCGGATTCGAAATCAAACGCACGAGCTCGCCAACCGTCACGCGTTCCATGCGGTCAGCGATGACCGATCTCCAACTCCGTTCATTGGACCT
Organism: Gammaproteobacteria bacterium; assembly: GCA_028821515.1. Lineage (GTDB taxonomy): Bacteria > Pseudomonadota > Gammaproteobacteria > Pseudomonadales > Azotimanducaceae > VXNE01. The sequence continues at coordinate 16,772 of JAPPGA010000058.1, forward strand.
GGTTCACGCGGGGGAAGATAGCTTCCCTCTAGCCAAGAACATCCGTGCAATAGCCGCAGGTAGACTGCTGCAGGATCTTTAGGCCCTTGAACTGGGAGCGCTCGCTCGCCTACCGGCTGTAGTCAGCATCCCCCGGCTTCGCCTTCGAGCCGTCCGTTCCGGCAATTGCCCGATTCCTCGGCGCGGAGGCGTATTCGCCCCGGAAGTCGCCGAACGGCCCGTCCCGCCACTCCAGCGCGGATTTCAGGCCGTCTTCGCGGACGCGGCGGCCGAACTCCCCGGCGGCGGTACGGTGCTTGGACATCGCTTCCACGTCCGTACCGGACATCAGGCCGGTGCGTATGCCCATGATCTCGTATTGCCGGTTGACGGCGCGCTTGTTGTAGTTCAACTGGTCGTTGTCGATGTGGCCGAGGCGGCGCGCGAACCGGACGGTGAACTCTTCCAGCTCGTCCTTCGGCTTGGCATAGGTCGCCCAGCCGAAGTCCTCCATTTCTTCGCCGCTGTACCAGTCGCCGGTATAGGCGAAGGCCCGGGCCTTGCCGGGCTTCATGAACCAGGGTGCCCACATCATGTCCATGGTGCCCTGGGCGCGAACGGGCGGATAACCGACGCGGGCGTCGTCGGCCACCATGCGCATGTCGCACATGGAAGCGAGTTCGGTCGCGCCTGCGAGACACCAGCCGTGAACCTGCGCGATGACCGGCTTGGCCAGTTCCCAGATGAGCCAGTGGCCCATCAGCGCATGCCGCGACCAGTCGTAGTGTTGCGGGTGCGTGGAGCCGGTGTCCGGCATGCCCGACCGATCGCTCGTGTAGTCGCTCTGCTCGTCGGGATTTGGCGTGAGGTCGTAGCCCGCGGAGAAGGCGCGCCCGGCCCCTTTGAGAATGATGACGCCGATAGCGGGGTCCGCCTCGGCTTCGCGCATCGCGTCGTAAACCTCCCCGCGCAGGGCATGGCTCAGCGCGTTCAGCTTCTCCGGCCGGTTCAGCGTGACGAACGCCAGCCGATCGTCGGTCTCGTAGATGATGTTGTTGTAGCCCATGACGTTTCCTTTCTCTTCGGCGGGATTGAAGCCCGCCGAAATACTATCCATCTGCTTGAGGGATGGAAATAGAGGCGTCCGTCCTGTCCAATTCTCCCGACGGAGCCTTCAGCCCTGGGAGCGCGAGGGTGCCCCTCGCAAGAAAAGGAGCTTCCCCGACCGCTGACGCGTAAGGAAGTGCGGGCACTTCCCCGTCGCTGGAGGCGTACTCCCATAGAAGAAGCATGGTTACGCTGTGAACACTGAACCTTTCCCGGACAAGCTCGCGCGGGAACTTGCGGACAATACCGTCGATGGTGCGGGTACTTTGGCCAGGCAGGCGCTGCGCGGATTGCGCGCGCATATCGAGACTGCGGAAGGGGTCGATATCGAGTCCGTGTTTGACTGGGTGCGAACGCTTCAACATGCGCGGCCGGGCATCGGCGCCATCGGTAGCCTGTTACAGCACTGGATGGACAGCATGCCGGCGGTCGAAGGCGGGCAGGACGAGGTGCGGAAAACGGCCATACGGCACTGCGACCGCGTCCTGGCCAGCGCCGATTCGGCACTGGCACAGACGATTCAACTGGGACGTGCGCGCCTGTCGGGCATGCCAGGCCGGATCGTGACGCACAGTGCATCCTCGACGATTCGGCAACTGCTTGCCGCCGTGGCACCGGGCCGGGTGATCGTTGGAGCCTCCGAACCGGGTGGAGAAGGCCGCAGCCTGGCGGCCGAACTCGGAGCGCGTTGCGTGAGCGATGCGGATGCCGTGCGACAGGTCAGCCAGGCGGCGGCAGTGCTGGTAGGTGCCGACGCCATCGGGATGCATTCCTTCGTGAACAAGGTCGGCACCCTTGCCCTGGCCGAGGCGGCGCACGAGGCCGGTACGCCGATCTTCGTTGTTGCCGAGAGCTTCAAGTGGGTTCCCCTGGCGGACCCGCCAGTGGTTGAACCCGCGTTCGAGGCTGTCCCTAACGCCCTGGTGAGGGAATTCCTGGCGGACAACCTGTTTCGATCCTGATCCATCTTGCCGTCGTACGGGATGTGCGATCCGTGTTCAGCGGCTGTTCATGGAACCCGCAATACGATGCCTCCCATTGACGCGCCGACAGGCGCGCCCCATGAACTCTGGAGCCACGACAAATGAAGACATCGAATCTCAATCTCGGCATGGCCGCGGCCCTGGTGGCCGCGGGTCTTGTGCTCGGGGCCTGCGCCACGCAGCCTCAACCTGTCGCTGACGCGACACCGTCCCCGAGTGTCGACGAGATACTCGCCAGCGCACCGCAGCCAGACGGAAACTCCCGACCGGTAAGTTGCTTGCCGGACACCGCCTACACCGATGTCGAGGTGATCAACCCGGAACTTCTCCTGTTCCATGGACTTGGCGACCGGATGTGGCTGAACCAGACGCGGCAGGCCTGCCTCGGGTCGCGCATTGATCCCGTCCTGGCGTTCGACATGCGCCGCGGGCGGCTGTGCGACCTCGACTCCGTTGCCGTCGCCGACAACATCGGAGGGCACTGGTCGACCGGTGCCGCATGCAGCCTCGGCAAGTTCGCTCCCGTCTCCCCGGAACAGGCCGAACTGGTCAGGGCGGAGCTGTCGAGAAGCTGAAACGTTCCAGCCGTCTCTTGGGGTAGGGGCCTACCGCGTGGGCATACCCGCGGCCCGGTAGGCCGCATCGATGACGCGCATCTGCTTTACCGCGTCTTCAGCGTCCGTCGGTAGTGGCGTGCCGTTGCGCACGGCATCCACGAAGGCGTCCAGTTGATACGCGTAGGTCGGCCGGTGTGAGAGCGTCTCGCGGGTGGTTTCGCCATCGACCGTCAGCTCGATGAAATGCGAATTCTGGGGCAGCAGCGGGTTGTCCACCAGGAGGCTGCCTCGATCGCCCTCGACGCGTAGTTCGGCGACGTAACTCTCCTCGATCATGGATCCGAGCGTCGTTGCGACAACCCCGTCGGCCAGGCGGTGTTCGGCCCTTAGCCAGAGGTCCACGTCGGGATTGCCGATGCGCGCCTCGGCACCGACAACTTCCGGTTCTTGGCGCGCGATGTGGCGCAGCCACGATATGGGATAGCAACCGATGTCCATCGTTGCGCCGCCGCCGGTCTCGTAGTTCATGCGGATGTCGGTGGTTGCGGGGGTCCTGATGCCGAAGCGTGCATCGATGCGCTGGATCGGACCGAGGACTCCCGAGTCGTAGATTTCCATCGCGCGCAGAAAGACGGGGTGGTAGCGGGTGTGGAACCCCTCGATCAGCACCAGGCCGGTTTCGCGTGCGATCGCCGCCATCTCTTCCGCCTCCACGGCGTTCAGCGCAAACGACTTCTCGCACAACACGTGCTTGCCGGCGCGCAACGCCTTGATGGTGTATTCGTGGTGGTGGCTGATAGGCAGCGGGTTGTAGATGGCATCCAGGGTCGGGTCGAGGATGACCTCGTCGTAGCTGTCGTAGACGGACTCGACGCCGTGCTTTTCGGCGAACGTCTCGGCGCGCGAGCGATCCCGAGCGGCCACGGCGGCGACCGTGACATCGGGGTTGTCCGCGGCCGGCCCGGTGAGGCCTCCGGGCGTGATCCGAGCCACGCCCAATGTCCCGAAACGAAGAGGATTCGCCAAGTTCGCGGTTCTACAGTTGGAGTCGAGCGCCATGTTAAGGAGCGGTCTTGCTTGCGTCGAGTCTGGCGCCCGCACTTGCCAGGGGACCGTTCGAATCGCCTTGAGGGGCATGCCAGAAACGGTTCGCGGGCGGGCACCGGTCCGAAACCGGCGCGGCTCGCGGCGATACGCTAAGATGCGCCCGCCTCCTCAAATGTCCACGAGAGAGTTTCGGTCCGCCATGGCAAGGTTCACGGCAAAGAGCGGTGAAATCTACTTCGAGCACTCGGGTTCACGCGCCGATCCCCGTGTGCTCCTCATCCAGGGCCTCGGATGCCAGGTCGTCCACTGGCCTGACTCGCTTATCGAAGGCCTGGTAGACACGGGCCTGTGCGCGGTCACGTTCGATAACCGGGATTCGGGCCTGTCCCACGGCTCCGAAGCACCTCCGCCCTCCCTGGTGTCGCTACTGGCGGCGCGCGACGATCCGGGGGACCTTGTTCCCGCGTACTCGCTGTCGGACATGGCGCGGGATGCGGTGGACCTGCTCGATCACATCGGCCAGGGCGGCGCCCATGTCATTGGCGTGTCGATGGGCGGCATGATCGGCCAGCGCATGGCGATCGAGCATCCGGACCGCGTCTACAGCCTGACTTCGATCATGTCGTCCACGGGAAATCCGGGATTGCCGCCGCCGAGCGAGGAAGCCGTGGGGGCGCTGCTCGCGTCATCGGGTGTGGAGGCCGCCAAGGCCGCCATACCGTTGAGCATCCAGGCATGGCAGGTTTTTGCGGGGCCGCATTTTGACTCCGAGAAAGTGGGCGGCGCCCGGTTTGCGGGGCTTGCCATCGAGCGCGCCTACCGGCCGGACGGAACGCTCAGGCAGCTTGCCGCGATTCTCGCCGACGGTGATCGGCGTGCAGACCTAGAAGGGCTTGAGGTCCCGACCCTGGTAATACACGGAGACGCCGATCCCCTGGTTCCCCCCGAGGCGGGACGTGACACCGCCGCCGTCGTTCCGGGCTCCACCTATCTCGAAATCGAAAAGCTCGGCCACGATATGCCTGAGCCCGTGTTGGGCGAAATTGTCGCCGCCATCACCGCCCACATCCACGACGTGGAGGTCACCCGCTAAGAAAGGCCGGGGGTGGATGACTGACCCGCCGGCACCGTGTTTTCCTTCCCTGCCGAGCGTAGGATGCCCCTCGAAGGTTGAGGAGATTTGGGCATGAGCGAACTGTGGAGGCGAACCGCCGGCGATCTGGCCGCATTGATCCGCGCAGGTGAGGTTTCGAGCCGCGAGGTGGTGCAGGCGCACCTCGACCGAATCGAAGAAGTGAACCCGAGCATCACCGCGGTGACCGTGACGCTCGGCGAAAGCGCGCTCGCGGCGGCCGACGCCGCCGATGCTGCATCGGGCGATGATCTTGGTCCGCTGCACGGCGTACCGTTCAGCATCAAGGAAAACATCGACTGCGTCGGCTCGCCGACCACGAACGGCGTGCCTGCGCTCGCGGAATTCCTGCCGGAACGAGATGCCGTGATTGTCGAACGCATGAAGCGGGCCGGTGGAATCCCGCTTGCACGCACCAACATGCCGGAAATGGGTGTACGGCTCGACACGGACAACCCGCTCCGCGGCCGCACGCGCAACCCGTGGAATCCCAACCTGACGCCGGGCGGCTCAAGCGGCGGCGAGGCGTCGGCTCTTGCCACTGGCATGACGCCGTTCGGACTCGGCAACGATATCGGTGGATCCCTGCGCAATCCGGCGTATTGCTGCGGGATTGCCTCGCTCAAACCGACGGTGGGCCGCATTCCGCTGGCGACGGCGAACCTCGCGGATTTCGGCGTGGCGAACGCGTTCCTGACCGACGGTCCGATGGCGCGCTCCGTAGCCGACCTGAGGCTCGGGCTGTTGATCCTGGCCGGCCGCGACCGATCCGATCCGCAATCGGTGGATGCACCGTTGGCTGGCCCGGTTCCAGAGCATCCGCGCGCCGCGCTGGTCACGAGGATCCCAGGCGTCGAACTGCCTGCGGCGACCGTTTCCGAGATCGAGCGGGCGGGCTGCGCCCTCGCGGATCAGGGCTGGGAGGTCGAGGAGGCCGAAGCGCCGGAACTCGACCGTGTCAATGACATCTGGGGCAAGGTGATCACGTACGACTCGGATGTCCTGTTTGCGGAGATGGGGCCCATATTGCGACCCGTCGTCTATGAGTCCCTGGTAAGGATGGCGGGGCATTTCGACGCGCGCAGCATGCCGAACGTGGCGATACACCGCGAGCGCCGCCGGCTTCGGGCGCTCTGGTCGGAGTGGCTGACCGGGTACGCCGTCGCCATTGGTCCGACCTGGACGTGCACGCCGTGGGAGATCGACGCGGACCTCGACCCCGAGGGGGGATTGCAGGTGTTCCTCGACACGATCCGGTTCATCACGCCGGGCAACGTGTTGGGAATCCCGGGGTTGGCGTTACCGACGGGCGTCGCCGACGGGCTTCCCAGCGGCGTTCAGATCTATGCCGAACTCTATCGGGACGATCTCTGCCTGATGGCGGCGGAGGCGATCGAGGCGGAGAGCCCGATGCCCACGCCCATCGATCCCGTCGTACCTTCGGCCTGACCTCAGGCCTCGCGCGGCCGCGGCTCGATACCGAACTCCCGCAGGGTGCCTTCCACCGTCGGTCGGGACACCTGGATCCGGTCGTCGCGCAGGAGGAAGGTGAAGACATAGCCGAACACAAGCATTACGACACCGATAAGGAAGCAGTACGTGACCGCGCGGTCAGGAAACTGGTCCATCAGGTACCCCACGTATAGGGGACCGAAGACGCCCGCTGCCGACCAGGCGGTAAGTATGGTGCCGTAGACCGCGGACATCCGCTCTGTGCCAAACACGTCCGTGACGAAGGAGGGCATGGTGGCGAAGCCGCCGCCAAAGCAGAGCAGGATGTAGCAGACGAGGATCGAGAAGATCCAGGGATTGGTTTCGGTCATCAGGATGCCGAAGACAACGACCTGGCTGCCGAGGAGTATCTGGAACACCCGCACGCGGCCGATGCGGTCGGACAGGAGTCCCCACAACAGGCGCCCGACGCCGTTGCAGAGCGAACTGACGGCGATGAGCGTAGCCCCGTAGCCGGCGAGTACTTCAGGCTCGAGCGACGAATCAGCCAGGCCCCAGACATCCTGCAGGAGCGGCGACTGGAAACTGATGACAGAGATGCCGGCAGCGATGTTGAAGAAGAAGACGATCCACATGATGGCGTATTCGGGGGATGTAAGGCACGCCTTCATGGGCGGTGCCGCCTCCGGTTCGGGTTGCGGAACCGGCGCCTCTTGTCCCTCCTGTTCCTCTTCTTCGGTGGACTTCGTTGGATCGAAATCGGCTGGCGGATCGGCCATGAAGAAACTGACGGGTATCAGGATGCAGGCGAAGATGATGCCGAGCCAGAAGAACACCATCGTCAGGTCATGCTGGGTCTGCACCACGAGGAACGGAGCCAGCCCCTTGCTCAGTAGAAGTGCGCCCACGCCGAAGCCCATCACCGTGATGCCGGTAGCCAGGCCTTTGTGGTCGGGGAACCACTTCGACGCCGTCGCCACCGGCGTCACGTATCCCAGGCCGATGCCCGCGCCGCCCATGACGCCATACCCGACGTAGAAGAGGAAGAGGAGATCCAGTTCGAGGGCGAGGCTGCCGATCAGGTAGCCGCCGCAGAACATCACGCTGCCTGCAAGGGCCAGCTTTCGCGGGCCGAGCCGAGGTAGCGCCATGCCTCCCCAGGCGGCCGAAATACCCAAGGAAAAGATCGTGATGCTGAAAGCCGCGGCAGTTTGCCCCCAGGTCCAGCCAAACTGCTCCACGAGCATCTTCTGGAAGAAGCTCCACGCGTACACGGTCCCGAGGCAAAGCTGCAGGGCCGTGCAACTCGCGAGTATCAGCCAGCGGCGAACGTCGGGAAAGCGTATCGGCATGGCACTCAGGCCGTCGGGCCGGCCGGCCCTGGCGGAGCCTCGTCGTCCCGGGACTCGCCCCGCGAGAAGTACAGGAAGAGCCGCGCCAGTTGCCCCGCCTCGTCCTTGCGTTCAAGGACCTCGCCGCGACTCGACACCTCCTTTTCTTCGTTGCGCGCGAGCGCCACCGCGTAGGCGAGAACGTCCCGCAGGGGATTTGCCGCCAGCTTGACGAACCACAGCGCCGCGGCCACGCCCACCGCGAAAATGATGCAGACCAGGTACAACTGCCTGCCGATGGCGCGCTGGACCTTCAGTGCGATGACCCCGGTGTCCATGCCGAGACGGACGGTGCCGGCGACGCCTGCCAGGATCGGGCGACCCACCTCTACGAAGTGGCCCATACCATCAATCTTCCGTTCGACCGTTTCGGTGGAGGTGGGATCGTCCGCGAGGATCTCTGCCGGGATGCCGGGAACGAACGTATGTGCCAGGAACTCGCCGGTCTCGTCCGCGATGTATATGTAGCTGATGCCCTGGATTTCGACGAACTGGTCGATCAGGGACTGCAGGGCGGCGAGGTCGCGATTCAGCAGGATGTCGACGCTCGAGTCCGCGATGGTCTTCGCTATGTCCTTGCTGTTGTCTTCGTATTCTGCCGACAGGTAGTCGTTGACGGTGTAGATGAGCAGGATCGAAGTCGACAGTCCGATGATCCCGAACAGGGAAAGCACGCCGAACAACGTCTTCTGGAACAGCTTCTGGACCTTGATGTCGGAGAGCTTCACGAAACGTACCCTCGCTCAGGCGAACCGTTCGCCCCAGTCGGTGAGGGGAACGAAACGCCCCTCGTCGACCACGGTGTAGTAGACGCGTTGCAGACCCTGGCGCCGGTCGGGCCCGAACGACACGCGCTCACCGATGCCTAGGTCGTAGTCCTTGATGCTGAATACGGCACGTGGCAATGCCTCCCGCGAAGGCGAATCGCCCAGTCGGCGCAGTATTTCCACCATCAGCTTCGCGTCGAGAAACCCCTCAAGGCTGACGAAGCTGTGGGCGAACGGCGCATACGCTTCCTGCACCAGTTCGGCCGGTGCTTCCGGGTCGTAGCGTTGCATGAAGTCGCGGTACTCCTGGACCGCGGCAACGGAGACGGACTCGTAACTCGGCACGACCTGGGAGTTCACCAGGAGGTCGGTGTATTGGCGGCTGTCTTCGCGCCCCTCAGTAAGCAGTTTGAGAAGGTTTTCGCTGCCGACGAAAGACAGGTTGGCGATAGGGACGCGGAGGCCGTGGTCGACGGCATCGCGAGCGAATGCCGCACAGGCGGCGTATGCGCCGATACAGATCACCGCGTCCGGTTCTGACGCCTTGAGGATTTCGACCTGCCTTCGCATCGTGCCGGTGAATTTCGAGCCACGCCGGTAAGTCGCTTCCCCGGCGATGCGCTCGCCATGTCGCTTGAGCGCGGCCCGCACGCCGGCCCAGCCGCTGCGTCCGTAGGCGTCGGCCTGGTAGAAAACCGCGATCCGCTTTCTGCCGATGCTGACGAAATTGTCGACCAGCCCGGCTGTCTCCTGCCGATAGGACGCGCGCAGGTTGAACGCGAAGTCTCCGTACGGCGGCTCGCGCTGGGGTTGCGCACCGGTGAACGGGAAGAACAGGTAGATGTTCCGGTCCTGGAACTTCTTGAGCATCGGCAGGACCCGGGTCACCGTCGGCGTGCCGACGTAGCCGAACAACAGGAATACCTCGTCTTCCAGCATGAGGGTCATGGTGTTATTGACCGAAGGGTCCGGCTGATAGCCGTCGTCGTAGGTCTTGATGGCGATGCGGCGGCCGCGAATACCGCCCTGGTCGTTGACGTGCTGGAAGTAGGCGCTCGCGCCACGGTACAGCTCTATCCCCAGGCCACGCGAGGGTCCGGAGAACGCGGCCGACATGCCAAGCGTGATTTCGGTGTCGGTGACGCCGGAGTGGGCGGGCTCCGCCCTGGCTGCGCCGACGATGCTTCCTCCGACGCCGTACAGGATGAGCGACCGCCTGTTCACAGGTTCACGGCGCCACGGCGCAGGTTTCGATGGGACGGTTCGCTACCACGGTACGGTCGTTTGACGATTGCGTCAGCCGGGGCATGTTGGCTATCGCTGCCGCTGGTTGTCAAGGCGGGCCCGCCCCGACAGCTCCCTGAGGTTCCCCTCGCGCAAAGTGTTCGACTTTTCGCATCCGCACCTACAGGCCGGCTTCCGCCACCGCCGCGACGAGGACATCCAGAGTGCGCCGGTATTCATCGCTGTCGGCGTAGCGGCCGCTGAGTACGAAGCGGGAGGCGCCCGCGTGGGCGAAGTCTGCCAGGTATTGCCCCGCGGCACCCGCGTCGTTCGACGGCAGGCGGCCCATCACCATGATTTCCCCGACGGACCGTCCCTCGGCGGCGCAGAATTCCGCGTACTGTGCCCGCACTTTGGGGAGCTGTTCGGGCGTCATTCCGGTTGGGAACCAGCCATCGCCGTATCTTGCGGCGCGTCGGAGCGCGTGGGGCGCCGCGCCGCCGATGTATATGGGCGGACATGCGGGACGGGGCCGGAACAGGAACCGCTGGCCGTTCGCCGTGACTTCGTCGTGGTCGAAACACTCCCGCAGGAAGGCGAGCGTCTCGTCCGAAATGCGCCCGCGGCGCCCGCGGTCGACGCCCAGCGCCCTGAACTCCGCTTCCATCCACCCTACGCCTACACCGAGCAGCAGTCTCCCGCCGGAAAGCTCCTGTACGCTGGCGGTCTGTTTCGCGAGCAGCAGCGGTGACGTCCGGTAGGGAAGGATGAGCACGCCGACACCGAGCCCGATGGTCCGGGTCGCACCGGCCACCCACGCCAGGGCGATGAGGGGATCCACGTAGCGGCCACCGGAGCCTTCGGCGTCGTCTGGCGGAATGGCGATGTGATCCGTAACCCAGACGGACTCCATGCCGGCGTCTTCCGCGGCCCGGGCGCACGTGCCCATGGTCGCCGGTGCCGACTGGTCGCCCATATTTCGCAAGCCAACTCCGATGTGCATTCCCTCAGGCCCTCCAGTAGGTGTTACCGAGCGACGCCGGGCAATTTTCAGGAACCCGGCATCGCAACCAGTTTGCGAATCCAGCCGTCGGCCTTGGTGAGCAGGTACAGTTCACCAGCCGCGTCGTGCCCCAGGCGAAGGTCCGTGCGCAGGCCCCCGTGGTAGGTGTTCCCGAATCCCGCCACATCGATCAGCGCGCGTTCCTCGCCATCGAATGTCAGGCGCAACTCCTCGATCGGCGCCGGATGGCCCGGCTGCAGGGCGTCGGTCGCGATGGTGAAAATCCGGCCGCGCGTGATGTCGGCGAAGACATACCGTCCCTCGAGCGCGGGAATCCCGTCGCCGCGATAGACGAAGCCGCTGCCGATGGCGTAGCCCTCGTCGTGGTCGTATTGCGCCACCGGGTACACGAAAAGTTCCTCGTCGGTGGGCGGCAACGGAAATACGCTCCCGATCTCGGCGCTTCCCACACCGAACGCAGTCGCAAAGGTTCCTTCGCGAAGACGCCAGCCGTAGTTCCCGCCGGGGACGCCCAGGTTGACTTCCTCGACCTGGTCCTGGCCAATGTCGTTGATGAACATCCGGCCGTCCTTGTCCCAGGAAAAGTGCTGCGCGTGCCGAATGCCGTAGGCCCAGGTTTCCGGTGCCGCACCGGCGCGGTCCACGAACGGATTGTCTGCGGGAATCCCGTAGGCGCGGTCCTCGCCGCCGCCCAAGGGATCGATTCTGAGGATCGCCCCGAGGGGCGTCGCAAGATCCTGTCCGTTGTCTTGGGGATCGTTGGCCGAGCCGCCATCGCCGATGGAGGCATAGAGCAGCGCAAAGTCGGAGGAGTCCTCGGAAGCGTAGGGATTGAACGCAATCGTTCCAATGTTGTGCGTCGCCGCGAACTGCGCGTTGCGGAAGACCTCCCGGGACGTACCGTCGAAGACGTTGGCGGCGGGGTCGGCCACAGTCCACTCGCGAATCACGTCCTCCTGGTCCTGTCCGCTCACGTAGAACATGAGTTGCTTCAGGGCCGCATCTTCGATGTTCGAACCGAAACCCGCAGGCACGGCGGTGAACGCGGTGTATAGCTTTCCGTAACCGGGTTTCCCCTCGTGGGCAAATTGGGGGTGAAAGGCGAACCCGAGGAGGCCGGTTTCGTTCGGGTACTGGGCGTTGTAGAAGCCCACATCCTGGTCGCTGATATCGAGATAGACGGCCGGCTCCCTGCCCGAAGCATCGGTCACGTACAGGAAGCCGCGCAGGTCGTTGAACACCAGCCGCCCCGAACCGTCCGGGACCGGCATCAGGTACTGGATGCGCGCATACGCGTCGTTCGTGCCCACCGGCTTGGCGGGATCGGTTGTATTCGGGGCGCGCACGAACGGTACCGCGGCAACCACGATGTCGCCTTTCGGGATCGCGTCTGGCAGTGGATCCCCAAGCGGTTGCGGGGGCTCCTGGGCAAAGGCTGCGATCGGGGCGAGCAGAAGCGCGGCGGCGGTGCGCCAGGACGCTATTGCCTGCATCGTGGCGGACGCTATTGCGACTTCCTCGCCAGGTCGATCACCGTGGCCTCTTCAGACAGCTTGCCGTCCCTCATGCTGTACCAGTAGGTGGTCAGGCGGTCGGGACCGCGGAAGTGATACTCCGCCTGGTGCATGTGGTTGGCGCCTTCGTCGGCCAGGTTGGTGATGCTGTCGAAGCGCAGTTCGAGGCGATCCTCGCCGACGGCCACGATTTCCATCCGCGGCTGATTGCCGGCCGCGCAGTAGTGCGTCATCAGCACGCGGTCACCGTCGGCGTGGTACACGTTGAGCATCTCGTGGTCGCCGCCGGGCATCATGACCTCGCTCAATGCCGAGCCGTTCGCCGTGGGCCTGAAGACGGTGCCCACGACACCGGTGTCCTTCCCGTTCTCGTCGAGAAACGTCCACTCCCCTTCGAGCGCCAGGAGCTTTGCCATGACGCCATCCGCTCCCGCGACGGCATTGCCGCCAGACAACGCAATCAGCCCTGCGAGCACTACACCCAGGTACTTGTTCACGATCGCTCCTCCCGTCCGTTGGACGCCTGTCTTCTGCATGGTATCGGTCCTTCCTCGTTTTTCCGTTTATGGGTGACTACCAAGTGTCGATATAAGGATACTTCTTCTCCGTGCGCGGTGGCGCCGGCGGCAACCGGCGCAGGCTGCTCGCGATCCAGGCGCGCGTCTCGGCCGGGTCGATCACGTCATCCAGGCCGCCGCCGACGCCGGCGTTGATGGCCCGGGCGTTTTCGTAGGCGGTAGTAACGCGCTGTTCGAACTCGCGCACGCGTTCTTCGGGGTCCTCAATGGCTGCGAGTTCTTTGCGGAAACCGAGCTTTACCGCACCTTCAATGTTCATACCGGCGAACTCAGCCGTGGGCCAGGCCACGGTAAAGAACCCCACGAGTGAACTGGCGCCGCACATCGCCTGCACGCCGAGCCCGTAGGCCTTGCGCACCACCACGCCGAACAGCGGCGTCGTCATGTTGGCGCCGGCGTTGAACATCCGCGTGCAGTGGCGAACCAGCGCGGTGCGCTCGACATCCGGCCCGACCATCATGCCGGGACAGTCCATGAGGCTCAGCACGGGGATGTCGAAGGCGTCGCAGAGCTGGATGAAGCGCGCCCCCTTGTCCGCGCCGTCGGAGTCGATGGCGCCCGCCAAGTGGTGCGGGTTGTTGGCGATCACGCCCATCGGCCGGCCTTCGACACGGATGAACGCGGTGATCACGCCGATGCCAAACTTCTCGCGAATCTCGAGCACGGAGTCCACGTCGGCGATGGTGTGGACGATCTCGCGCATGTCGTAGAGGCGAAGGCGGTTCTCTGGAACGATGTGACGCAACCGGCGCTGGTCCGGCGCCTCCCAGGACTCGACGCTGCCCTGGAAGTAGGACAGGTACTTCTTCGCCACCTCGACGGCTTCTTCCTCGTCCTTCGTGAGAATGTCCACCACGCCGTTCGGCACCTGGAAGGACATCGGCCCGACTTCCTCCGGGGTGTAAATGCCTAGCCCGCCGCCTTCGATCATGGCCGGGCCACCCATGGCCACGGTCGTGCGTTCGGTGGCGATGATGATGTCGCAGCACGCCACCAGCGCCGTGTTGCCGGCGAAAGTGCGCCCGTTGATGACGCTCACCAGCGGCACGAGTCCCGACAGCTTCGAGAACTGGGTAAACGTATGCGTGTCGAACGCCACGCCCGGCCCCCGCTTGTCGTCCCCGGGCCGGCCGCCGCCGCCCTCGCCGAACAGGATGAGAGGGATACGGAACCGGCCCGCGAGTTCGAACATGCGGTCCTGCTTGTAGTGGTTGCGGCCGCCCTGGGTTCCGGCGAGCACCGTGTAGTCGTAGTGGACCACCATGGCGCGCGCGTCGTCTTCGCCGAACAGGTTAGCGTTGATGGTGCCGATACCGGCAACGACGCCGTCAGCCGGCGTATTCCGGCGCAGGGTCTCCATGTCGTGGCGCTGGTGCTGGCGCGCGACGATCAGGGGCCAGTACTCCTTGAACGAGCCTTCGTCCACGAGTTGATCGATGTTCTCCCGGGGCATCCGGTAGCCGCGCCCGTAGCGCTTGGCCACCGCCTCCGGCCGGTTCTCGTCGAGGATGTAGGCGTGGCGCTCGTAGGTCTGCTCGAGGTCCGGACGGATGTAGTCGGGATCGAGCTGTTCGACGGCCGCGGTGTCGCCGCTGGTCACCTCGGCTTCCTCGATGAAGACGATGGGATAGCGTTCGCGCACGACATCGCCTTTCGCCATCGTGACTTCGCGCACGATACCGTCGCGGTCGGCGGTGATGACATGCTCCATCTTCATGGCTTCGACCACCGCGACCTGCTGGCCGGCAAGGACTTCATCGCCAACGGCGACGTCGATCGAGACGATAGTCCCCTGGATGGGCGAACTCAGGCCCGAGGCGCCTTCGGGTCCGGTGGCGGAGGGAGCATCGGTCGTGGCCGCCTGTTCGGATTTCACTCTGGCGTCGTGGTCGAAGAGCGCCAGCGGGTCCCGGGTGTCCACGCGCGCGCCGGCGAATCCGCTTCCGGTGCCTTCGTCGCCGCCCGCCGCGGGGATCTCGGCGAACCGTCGCGGGATGTCAGAGCGCGCCGCCGCAAGCTGCGGCAGGTGTTCGTCCACCCACCGGGTGTAGACGCGGCCGGCCGCGAAATCGGGATGGTCGAGAACGTTGCGCAGGAAGCCGATATTGTTGCCCACGCCGTCGATCCGGAACTCGGACAGCGCGCGCGCCGTGCGATCCACGGCCGCACCGAAATCGGAGGACGGCGAATGGCCAATCACCTTGGCGAGAAGCGAGTCGAAGGCGGTGCTGGTCTGGTATCCCGCATAGCCGAAACCATCCGTGCGTACCCCCGGGCCGTTCGGGGCTTCGTAGACGTTCAGGGTCCCGCCTGCGGGCATGACGCTACCGTCCTCGCCGATGGTCTCCATGTTGACGCGGGCCTGTATGGCGTAGCCGCGAGGCCTCGCGATGCCGGGTGCTTCGAGACCAAGCTCCCTGAGTGTCGCGCCGGCGGCGAGTCGAATCTGCGACTGTACGATGTCGACGCCGGTGACCTCTTCGGTCACCGTGTGCTCGACCTGCAGCCGCGCGTTGGTCTCGATGAACGCGAACGCCGCCGGATCGCTTCCGTTCGAGGCATCGACGAGGAACTCGAAGGTGCCGAGGTTGGCGTAGCCTTCGTTGCTGGCGAAGCGGACGGCAGACTCGATGACGGCGTCTCTCACGTCCTCCGCGAGCCCGGGAGCCGGCGCCACTTCGACGATTTTCTGGTGGCGGCGCTGCACGCTGCATTCGCGCTCTCCGAGATGCATGACGCCACCGTGGAGATCGCCGACGATCTGCACTTCCACATGGCGCGCGCGGGGCAGGAAATCCTCGACGTAGACGTCGGGAACGCCGAACGCCGCCTCCGCTTCCGACCGGCAGCGTGCGTACGCTGACTCGACTTCCTCGCCGGCAAGCACCACCCGGGTACCGCGGCCGCCGCCGCCCGCGACCGCCTTGATGATCATCGCGCCGCCATTGCAGGAATCGAGGAACTCCCTAGCCTCGTCCACGGAAACCGGCGTGTCGCATCCCCTGAGCACCGGCACGTCCGCTGCTGCCGCCGCCGCCCGCGCCCGTGCCTTGTCGCCGAACAGTTCGAGATGTTCGGGCTTCGGCCCGACGAAGACGATGCCCGCATCGGCGCAAAGCCGCGCGAAATCGGCGCGCTCGGCGAGGAACCCGTATCCGGGATGGATGGCGCCGCAACCGGCCTGCTTCGCGGCGGCGACGATGGCTTCCTGGTCCAGGTAGGCGCGTGCCCCGTTTCCCGGCAATGCCATCGCTTCGTCCGTTGCTTTCGTATGCAGGCTCGCGGCATCGTCGGCCGAGTGAACGGCGACCGTCCGCAACCCGAGTTCGCCCGCGGCGCGGGCGATCCGAATGGCGATCTCACCGCGATTGGCGATGAGCAAGGCATCGAAACCCATGCATTTTCCCCCAAGGTTCGTTTGGCGTCCGCACGTTAAGCGGTTGTCCGTGTCTGCGTTCCGCGTCGCCGGATTTTACTGTACGGAGAGGTCGTGGAAACGGGGCGAATACGCCTTGGCGAACACGCCCCGGAGCCGGCTTCTACCCTCTGCCGCGACTGTAGGCGGCTGTCTCAGAACTGAAAAATCTGACGATTATGCTAATCTTTATGCCCACTGGGGAAGCGATAAAGAAAACTAGGGAGAGGCTACATGGCCAGTCAATCACGCACGGATGCTGCAATCGCCCGGACTCGGGAGCAACTCGCGGCAGATGTTGACACGTATCTCAAGTCCGGCAACAAGATTCAACAAGTACCCATGGGCGTGAGCGGCCAGGGACCCGCCAGCGGGGGCCGCAAGCAACTAGTTCTCAAACCCCGGCGGGCCTGAAGACCCCCGTAACCAAAGGCGTGAACCAAGGCGCTCGCATTCGCGCGTAGCCCCATTGATCGGGTCGGGAAGCTCGATCAGCCGGCAAGACGCCGGAACCGCCTGCAAACTGTCCACCACCGCGAGACTGGCCATCCGGTTTCGCACACCTCCCCGGCCGGCGGACCGGTACAGGCGTCGTTGTGTTCGCGTGTCCGGTCCGGGAACGGGTGCGTCCCGGAGTTGAGCCTTGTCCGGACCAATCGCTGATTCGACCGCATTCGATCCGTTCGTTTCGACGGCACCCCTGATCGTCTACGTCGACATCAAGAGCCCGTATGCATTCGTTGCCAAGGACCCGACCCATCGCCTGGCCGAGAGCCTGGGGGTGGAGGTCGACTGGCGACCGCTTACCCTTGATATCCCGAGCTATCTGGGTTCGGCGCGCCTTGACGACAAGGGCAAGGTCGCCGAGGCGAACCGGACGCCGTCTCAATGGAACAGCGTCCGTTACGCCTACCGGGACGCCCGGCGCTATGCGTCGCTTCGTGGACTCACCCTGCGCGGCACTGTGAAGATCTGGGACACGTCGCTGGTTCACATCGGCATGATCTGGGTGAAGCAACAGGGCGACGCCGCGTTGGCGCGCTACCTCGACCTCGTCTACGAGCGTTTCTGGAAGCGGGAGTTCGACGCGGACGACGCGATGGTCGTGGCGGATGCGGTCGCCCAGGCAGGAGGCGACCCGTCCGGGTTTCCCGAATACCTGCACGGACCGGGGCGCGAGGCCCACGATGCCATGCAGGCTGCGGTTTTCGATGCGGGCATCTTCGGCGTGCCGAGCTACGTGGTCGACGGCGAACTGTTCTTCGGCCGCGAGAATCTGCCGATGGTGCGCTGGCTATTGAGTGGACGTTCCGGACCCGCGCCGGACGTCGCCTATTGCCGCTTCTGAGATGGCGGAACCGTACACGCCTGCCAGTCCGCTGGCGGTCGTCCTGGATGTCAAGGACCCGCATTCCTATCTTGCGAAAGACCCGACCTATGCGCTGGCCGACGACCTGGGCGTCGACATCGACTGGTTGCCCTTTGTTTCCCGGCCCTTGCGGCGTCACGGCTCGGGTGCGGACCGCGGGTCCCGCCACCGGCGTTTTCGCGCTGCCTACCAGGAGCGTTCCATCGCGCGATACGCCGGCGCGAGGGGCCTCTCGGTCAGGGACATCTATCGCGCCCCCGACTCAAGTCTCGCGGGCATGGGCATGCTGGCCGCCAGAACGCACTCGGAGAAAGCACTGCGGGACTACCTCGACCGGGCTTTCAGGCAGTACTGGGAGGAGGGTCTCGACATCGAGGATGCGGATGCGATTTCGCGACTGCTGTCTGCAGCGGGGGTGGGGGAGTTCGACCCGGACGTCGATCATTTCAGGGCGCTGCAGGAACGCCTGGCGCTCGCGGGCGTGTTCGACACCCCTGCATACCTTGTGGACGGCGACATCTTCCTGGGCCGCGCCCACCTGCCGATGATCCGCTGGATTCTCACGGGACGCGCGGGGCCCCCACCCATCTGACGGCGCGTCGGCCGCGTCAATACAGCATTTGTACCGGGTGCGGCTGGCGGCTTCCGCGGCCCATCAGCTTGCGCATTTCCGGGACCATGCCGGAGAGCGTCTCCCGTCGATTGGCAGGTGCCGGATGCGTGCTTAGGAAAGGCACGGTTGCAGATCCGCCCACTTTCGCCATCTTGTTCCACAGGGTGACCGCCGCTTCGGGCTCGTATCCCGCCAAAGCCGCCAATTCGATGCCGAGGCGGTCCGCTTCGGACTCGGCGGCGCGGCTGTTGGGAAGATCAATCGCGAGGTTCGCGGCGAGGGCGCCCCGGGAAAGGCCGCGGTCGCCCATGCCCAGCAACACGTCTGCCACCTTCATGCCGGCGGCGGTGACCAGTGCGATAGACATGCGTTCGGCGGTGTGGTTGGCGATGGCGTGAGAGATTTCGTGGCTCATGACCTGGGCAAGCTCGTCGTCGGTCGGTTCAAGTCGCTGGATCAGGCCACTGTAGACCGCCATCCTGCCTCCGGCCATGCACCAGGCATTGACGTTCTTCGGGTCGTCAATGAGGGCCACGCTCCACTCCCAGCCGGCAGTATGCGGGTAGCGGACCACCGCCTCTCCGACGACGCGGCCGGTGATCCTCTCTAGACGGTCCGCGAGCAACGGGTCGTTCAGCAGGCGGTCTTCCCTTGCCAACTCCTGCACGGTGCTGACGTATGCCTTGCGCGATTCCACGATGGCGACTTCCGGCGAGATCACCATCAGTTGGCTGCGCCCGCCGGGACTCGTGACGCAACCGGTAAGCGCGGTGGCGGCAATCAGCAGCAGGGCGGCGCAGTGGGCAAAGGTAACACTGCGTCTACGCAGCGGGACATGACGGCGTTGACTGCAGGTCATCGGGATCAATTCGTACCTCTTGGGCATCGTTTCAGTTTGACTCACATCCACTCGTGAAGTTGTACGCGTCGCCACTCGAATCGTCGGTTGAAGTCAGGCGAGCGCCGGTATGACTTCGTCGGTCAGGCGCAGGAACGACCCGTGGCTGAGCGGTGCGGCGAGCAGGTAGTGTAGGGGCAGTTCCTCCTCCAGCCGTTGCAGTTCGTCGATGACCCGCGCAGGCGAGCCATGAACGATGACCTGGTCGACGTATCGCCCCACCGGGTCGGCGTATTGCGCCCGGCGCCCCTTCGCATACGAGCCCACTGTCCATGCTGCGCCCGCCCGGGCGATCTCCCGGCCTTCGGCATCGGTCTTTCCGATCGCCACAAGTCGCGCCATGGGGGTGTCCTGGTCGTTGCGGTGGCCGTGCTCGGCGAGTCCGCGCCGGTATCCGCGGTATTTCTCTGCAAGTTCCTCGTGCGATGCGTGCGGATCCATCAGGATGGCGTGGCCCTGGCTCGCGGACCACGCTATCGCCTTGGGGGAACCCGATGCCATCCACACAGGCGGATGCGGTTTCTGCAGCGGTTTCGGCAGCACCTCGACATCGTTGTACTGGTGAAACTGCCCCTGGTAGCTGAAGCGGTCTTCGCGCCACGCCCGCAGCACGATCTCCACGTTTTCGCGAAAACGGGGATACGAATCCTCCTGCGTGACACCGAACACTTCGAACTCTTTCCTGTCGAAGCCCCTGCCTGCGCCCCAGTTCACGCGGCCGCCGGAGAGCACGTCCAGCATGGCCACTTCCTCGGCCAGGCGCGTGGGGTCGTAGAAGGCGGCCAGCGACACGGCGGTGCCGATCCTCAAGCGCCGCGTCAGGTTGGCCGCGTGCATGCCCATGAGGTGTACCGATGGACAGACGCTATAGGTCGAAAAGTGATGTTCCGCGAGCCACACCGCGTCATAGCCGGACGTGTCCATGATGCGGATACGATCGAGAGCGCGTTCGTATACGGTCGGCAGCGGAACGCGCCGGCCCGGCCAACTGAAGAACTGCAATACGCCGAACTTCAACGGATCCGCCTCTTTCGATCAGGCGCACCTGCTCGCCATGGCGAGTGCTTCCGGCGCACACGCCGCAGTACCGCTCCCTTCGCCACGTTCATCCGTTCCGTCGTTCCATATCAGGGCCTGCGCCGCGCTATTATGGCGAACGGTCCCACTTCGATGGAACAAACACCTCCCGGGAGCACTAGCGATCGGGGGAGATTGTTCCATGGTCGACGAGCCGGGCCGGGCCCGGGGAGTGCGAGGGGTTACCCCTCGCAAGCAATGACCGAAGCCGAAGGCGCCGGCTGTGGGGCATAAGTTGATAACTTTGCGCGAGGCAGTGCGGCAGCCAACGTGAACAGTCCCTATCCCATCATTCCCTGGCCTCTGCTGCGCCGCGTGGAGCGCGCGGAGGGCGCCTACCTTTACTTGGACGGCCGCCGCGTCCTGGATGCAGCGGGCGGGGCCATCGTGACGAATATCGGTCACGGACGCAGGGAGGTCGTGGACGCCGTCGCCGAGGCGACGCAGCGCGAAGGCTATGTCATCCCGCCCTGGCTCACGCCGACGCGCGAGCGGCTGATGGACCGCCTGAAGAACGATTGGCTGCCGGCGGAGTTCACGCGTGCGCATCTCACCTGCGGCGGTTCCGAGGGCATAGAAACCGCCATGAAGGCTGCCCTGCAGTACCACTACGCCCGCGGACGGCAGGAAAAGACCCGGATCGTGAGCCACTCAGTGTCGTACCACGGCACAACGCTAGCGACGACAGCGGTGGGCGGCCACGAGGCGCGCCGGTTCGGCCTGGCGCACGCCCTGACGGAGTACCCCTCGTCACCGACGCCCGATCCCCTGCGTTGTCCCGGCGACGATCCCGGGAGCTACTATGTCGACGCATTCGAGCGCGTCATCGAACGCGAGGGTCCGGAGCGCATCGCCGCGTTCGTGGCCGAACCCATCATCGGTGCCAGCGGTGGCGCGATCGTGCCGCCGGACACATATTGGCCTGAGGTGCGCCGCATTTGCGACGAGAACGACATCCTGCTGATCGCGGACGAGGTGATGACCGGCTTCGGCCGCACGGGGCTCGCGTTCGGCCACCAGCACTGGCCCGTGGCGCCTGACATCTTTGTATCCGGCAAGGGGTTGACCGGCGGCTACGCGCCGCTGACCGGCATCTTCGCGACCGACGCCGTCGTGGCGCCGCTGGCCGACGAGGGCATGACCGTCATGTTCCACACCTTCGCCGCGCACTCGGGCGCGTGCGCGGCGGCCGACAAGGTCCTGGAGATCATGACGCGTGAAGACCTGGTCGCGCGCGCAGCCAGTATGGGTGACGAACTGCGGGGCGGCCTGTCGGCCGCGCTCTCGAATCACCCGCATGTAGCCGAGGTGCGCGGGCGGGGACTCCTGATCGGCGTCGAGATCGTGCAGGACCGTGCGACCCTGGAGCGTTTCCCTATAGAAGCGGGTGTCACCGCCCGCGTCGTCAACGCGGCGCTCGAGCGCGACGTGTTCTTCTACGGCGGCGGTACTGGCGAAGTGCGCGACGTGATCGTGCTGGGACCGCCGTTCATCATCGACGGGAGCCATGTCGACCAGATGATCACCGTGCTCTCTGAGTCCATTGATGAGGTGACGCAGTCGGCGTGACACCGCGTTCCCGACGGATAAATCCGGTCAGCCCGTAAGTAAGGGCGTACTCAGCACCAAAAAAGAGGATACGGAAGTGCAAGGACAGGTAGTTTCAGTTGGGCTGGTCGTAGGCATGTGCGTGACGCTGGCAGCGTTTACCGCACTGGCGGACGACTCGGACAAGAAGAAGGGCATGGACCGCTCCATCGACATCGCCGAGATGAAAGCCGGCGCGGCGGAGCGGTTGGCGAAAGTCGATACGGACGGCGATGGCGAGGTTAGCCCCGAGGAATTCGCGGCCGCGCGGATGGACCGCGGTGAGGCGCGCGGAGAAGGGAGGCGTTGGCGCGAGGCGCGCGAGCGCAGGGGCCAGGCGATGCGCAAGCGCATGCGCGAAGGCATGCGGGAGCGGCGCGAGATGCTCTCCGGACCCGTGTTCGATGCTGCGGACGGCGATGGGGACGGCAAGCTGTCGAAGGACGAGTTTGACCAGTTGCCGCAGGCTGCACGCTCGGTCGCCCAACGACGTGCCTTCGATCGGGTCGATGCCGACGGTGATGGAGTGCTGACCGCAAGCGAACTGTCGCCGAGGGTAGCCATGCTCGAGAAAGCCGATGCCGACGGCGACGGCAAGGTCAGCCGCGAGGAGATGCGGGCCCTGCGCAAGGCGCGCGCCGATGGTGACGGGAAGAAAAAGCGCGGCTGGCGCAAGGTCAGGAAGTCTGGCGACGCTGATGCCGACAAGACCGAATAGCCGTTTTGGGCCAGGTGCCGGACGAGGAACTGATGCGTCTGGTACAGACCGGAGACCAGCAGGCGTACGCGCGCCTGCTGGACCGGCATCTCAATAGCGTGCACGCCTACGTCTACCGGATGACGAACAATCGCGCCGATGCGGAAGACATCGCGCAGGAGACGTTCCTGCGGGTGTGGCACCGGGCGCAAACGTTCAGGCCCGGGCGCGTCCGTTTCTCGACCTGGCTGCACCGGATCGCCCACAACCTGTGCGTGGACGCGTTCCGCAAGCGGCGGCCCATCGTCGATATCGAACTGGAGGCGATGGCCGACGATGCGCCTGGCGTGGACGAGGAGAGCATTGCGGAACAGCGCCGGAAGGCGGTCCACGCCGGCATCGCCGCGCTTCCGGAAAGACAGCGGTCGGCGCTGGTCCTGTGCCAGATCCAGGGAAGATCCAACCGAGAGGCAGCACAAATTCTCGATATCTCGGTGGACGCGCTGGAGTCGCTGATCGCGCGCGCGAGGCGGGCGCTCAAGGCACGCCTCGTCGATCAATTGGAACTGGAGGGAGTACGATGACGAACGAAGAATTTCGAGAGTGCCTGGACCGATACGGTTCAGATCTCGAACGCTGGCCGGACGGGCAACGCGGGGTCGGCCGTGCATTTGCCGATACCGTACCGGGCCGGCGGGAACTCGATGCCGCACGGGCGTTCGATGCGTTGCTGGCGGAAACGTCGTCGGTGCCGGAACCACTTGGCCTCAGGGAACGCATCCTCGCCAACGTGAGGTCGGAAGGACGTCCGATGGACCTCGTATCCTGGCTGTTCGCGCCATTGTGGCGGCCGGCAGCCCTCGCGGTGGCGCCGCTTGCGCTGGGTTTCACGGTCGGCTTCACCTATCCCGAGACGGACAGCCTCGAAGAGGCCGTGGCCGTGATCGCTTTCACGGAAATCGAAGAAGCGGTCGACCCCGACAGCGATGGGGAGTTTTGAATGCCAGGCAAGTGGCTCATCGGCGCATTGGTCGTCTCGGTCGTCGTCAACCTGCTGCTGGCGGGGTTCATCGTCGGCCGCATGTCGGGCGACTCCGGTTTTCGTGGCGGGTTCGCCACTGGGCCGATCATGCCGCAACTCAGGTTCCTTGAAGAAGACCGGCGCCGTGAGGTGACCCGAAACCTCCAGACCCGGAGGGAGCTGAGGCCCATTCTCCGCGAGCTTCACCGGTCCCAGAAGGACATCCGCGCCGCATTCGTGGCCGAACCTTTCGACGAAGAGGCATTGTCCGAAGCGCTTGGCGAATTCCGCGAGCGACTGGAGGAAAGCCAGGCCTTGAGCCACAGGAAACTCGTCGCCGTGGTCGCGAGGCTCACGCCCGACGAACGGCGCAGAATGACGAAGGCACTGGACCGCCACCGGGGGCCGCCGGACAAGCGGCCGCCCCGCCGCGAACCTCAGCAGCGGGACCCTTCCAGTTCCAGCAGGTAGCGCTTCGTTTCGAGACCGCCGCCGAAACCCGTCAGGCTGCCATCGGCGCCGATGACCCTGTGGCAGGGCAACACGATGGGCAACGGATTGCGGCCGTTGGCTGCGCCGACTGCGCGCACAGCCTTGGGCTTTCCGATCTGCGCCGCAACTTCGCCGTAGCTGCGAGTCTCGCCATAGGGAATGGTCGCGAGCGCATCGAGCACCGCGAGTTGGAACGGCGTGCCGGTGGGCGCGAGGTCGAGGTCGAACTCGCGCCGCGTGCCCTGGAAGTACTCTTCGATTTGCGCGGTTGCTTGGCGCAGGAACGGCGCATCCGAGCTTCTCCAATCCGCCTTCGGCGCGGTTGGCTTTGGGCCGCGCGAAAACGCGATCAGCGACAAGGCATCGGTGCCGGCCAGCAGCAGCCTGCCGACGGGACTTTCCGTCCATGCGTAGTACATCTCAAGTGCTCCCCTGCGTGAATGGCGTGGAGTAAGCGCGCCAGAGGTGCATGACCGCATAGGCACGCCAGGGTCGCCATGGCTCCGCGCGCCGCAACGCATCGCGGACATTCGTCCCCATGGCCTTGCGCACGACCCAGTCCGAGGCGAGGAAGGCGTCCGGGTCGCGAGCGACGCGCATTGCGACGTATTCGGCGGTCCAGGGTCCGATGCCATCGATAGCGAGCAGGGTCTCGCGCGCCGTCGGCGGATCGAGCAGGAAGGCATCGCCGCGTTCATGCACTATACCCGCGAGCTGTCGAATGGCAGCGGCCCGCAATCCGGGTATCCCGATGGCGGCCACTTCAGCGTTCTCGAGCGCTGCGGGGGTGGGGAACCCGTCAATGCCGAAGGTCTTCGTGAGTCTGGCCGCCGGGTCCGTGGCGCGGTCGACGCGGACCTGTTGGCCGAGGATTGCCCTGACGGCACCTTCGAAGGCGTCCCATGTCCCGGGAACACGAATGCCGCGTCCGGCGCGCACCCAGGGTGCGCATTCGGGAGACTCAAGAAGGTGTGAGTCGATCGCGTCCGGGTCCGCATCGAGGTCGAACACGCGTCGAACGCGTGCAAGGACATCCGAGGTTCGGTCGGCGAGTGCACCTGGCACTTCAAGCCACAAGGCCCCATCCCGGTGGGACACCGAGATGCAATGACGGTCAACCCGCCGCCGGTATGTGTGACCACGCACACTTTCCAGGCCCGGGAGGGCTCGGCGCGCGAGGAAGGAAAACACCCAATCCGCGTTGAACGGTTGGCGCGTGGGCAAACGCAGGCTCACGGGGAACGAGCCTGAAACCATGCGTTTGCGGCGTGCTGCTCGCGGAGGGCGGCGGAACACCCGCGAGAACTCGTCGTTGAAGCGGCGAACACTGCCATAGCCCGCGGCAAAGGCCACATCGGTCATCGCCAGGTGCGTTTCGTCGACCAGACGTTTGGCGAGTGCTATTCGTCGCATGCGCGCCAACCCTTTGGGGGTCGTGCCGAGTTCCTCCCGGAACAGGCGATTCAGGTGCCGCTCACCGACGCCGATCTCGGCGGCAAGCGCGCGCACTGGCCGCTCGGCAAGGTAGCCGTTATCGATCATTCGGACCGCGCGCACGACGATCTCGCTGCTGATCGTCCAGGTGGGTAGCGGGCTTTCCCGTTCTGGGTGGCAGCGCAGGCAAGGCCGGTAACCGGCCTCCATCGCGGCTGCGGAGGTCGCGAAGTAGCGGACGTTCTCCTCCGCGGGCAGCCTTGCAGGGCAGATCGGGCGGCAGAACACGCCGGTGGTGACTACACCGACGATGAAATGGCCGTCGAAGCGAAGGTCCCGCGCCAGGCGAGCGCGGCGGCAGATGTCCGGGGCTGGCAGCATTGGGCCACTATATGCCATCGGTGGGCGGACAGGTTCGCCAGAATCGGACACGTGGCAGAACTTTTTTTCCTCTGCAGGATGGTGCACTCCGAGAGTGGTTCGATCGGTCGCCTCTCTCCCGACGAATGTGGCGTCAAGGCTCCAGAAGGCGTGCCCTGGCCTGTGCGCGCAGCAGGCTGTTCAGTTCCTCGACGATCGGGACCACCATGTCCTCGTTGTACCCGCGCTTTACGGAGACGACGACGCCCTTGATCCCGACGATCACCATGTGCGGAAGCCCGTCGACGCCGTACTGCCGCTGGAGTAAGCCGCGCCGGTCGTGGACGAGGGTCATCTTGTAGTCCTTGAGGCGACGCAGCGCTCCGCGGTACGTGCGCGAGTCCTCGGTGTTGACGGCGATGACCTCCAGCCGGCCTTCGCCGATGGAGTTGTGGATGGCCTCAAGGACGGGCAGTTCCTTGAGGCACGGCGGACACCACGTCGCCCAGAAGCTGATGACGACGATCTTGCCGGACATCTCTTCAAGGTTGATGCGGTCGCCGTTCCGGTCCGTCCCGAGGCGGGGAGGTGGGATGTCTCCGACCTGCACGTCGGCTACAGCGCCCTGGGACAGGAAGACGGCCATCGCGATGACGACCAGGACGTTTCGTGCCATCCCCCAACTATAGGCCACTCAGCTGCCGGACGAACTGGCCGGAATCGTCACGCGGCAAAATCTCGCCCGGCGGTGCTATGGTTGCCGTTCCCCGCGGGAGTGGCACATGGGCGACCAGCAAAACGAACTGCTTATCGAGCAGATTGAAATCGGACCGATGGCGAACTTCACCTACGTCGTCGGGTCGCGCAGCACACGCGAGGTGGCCATCGTCGATCCCGCGTGGGACATCGACGGACTCTTGCGCCATCTTGAGGACCGCGACTACAAGCTCGTCGCCGCATTGGCGACTCACTATCACCCGGACCACATAGGCGGCGGAATGCGCGGCCACAACATCGCCGGCGTCGCCGAGTTGCTCGAGAAGTCCCCGGTCAAGATCTACGCGCACAGGCACGAATCGGACGGCGTGAAGAAAGTCACGGGCATTTCCGAGTCGGACATGGTCCGCGTCGACTCCGGGGACACTCTCAAGATAGGCGACGTCGAAGTCGAGTTTCTGCACACGCCGGGGCACACCCCGGGCTCGCAGTGCTTTCGCATCAAGAACACCTTGGTGTCTGGTGACACGCTGTTCATCAACGGCTGCGGCCGCGTCGATCTGCCGGGCTCCGATCCCGAGGAGATGTACCACAGCCTGCAGCGATTGAAATCCCTTCCGGACGACACGCTGCTCCTGCCCGGCCACAACTACAGCGCCGTCCCCAATGCGACGCTGGCCGAGTCGAAGGGGCAGAATCCCTATCTCGCCGTCAAGGACCTCGATACCTGGCGGCAGATGATGGGATAGCAGCCGCGCCCCGTAGAAGGGTTGCGTCAGGGAAGCAGGTGCGCGACGGCGTCGCGTTCCTCCCGCAGTTCGGCTTCCGTGGCCCGCATTCTGCCGCGGCTGAAATCGCTGATGTCGAGACCGTCAATAATCTGCCAGTCGCCGTCCGTGCAATTGACGGGGAACGAATAGATCAGGCCCGCTCCGATGCCGTAGCTGCCGTCGGAGTAGACGCCCATGCTGACGACATCGTCCGTGCCATGTACCCAGTCGCCGATGTGCCCGATGATGGCGTTGGCGGCGGAGGCGGCGCTCGAGGCGCCGCGGGCGTCGATGATGGCCGCGCCGCGCTGCTGCACCGTCGGGATGAAGTCATTCGCGTACCAGGTCTGGTCGACCAGGTCCATCGCGGGCTCCCCGTCCACCGTCGTGTGATGAAGGTCAGGGTATTGGGTGGCCGAGTGATTGCCCCAGACCACGAGGCCCCGCACCGCGTCGACGCGCGCGCCGGTCTTCGCGGCGAGTTGGGCCTTGGCCCGGTTGTGATCGAGGCGCATCATCGCAGTGAAGTTGCGCGGATCGAGATCCGGTGCGTTGCGTTGGGCGATCAGGCAGTTCGTGTTCGCCGGATTGCCGACGACCAGCACCTTCACGTCGCGCGATGCATGTGCGTTCAGTGCTGCGCCCTGGACGGAGAAGATGGCGGCATTGGCTTCCAGCAGGTCGCCCCGTTCCATACCTGCCGTCCGCGGCCGGGCGCCGACGAGGATGGCGATATCGGCGCCGTCAAAGGCGACGTTCGGGTCATCGGTAGCCGTGATTCCGGCAAGCAGTGGAAACGCACAGTCCTCGGCTTCCATGATGACGCCGTTGACGGCATCCATGGCAGGCGGAATCTCAAGCAGTTGCAGTGCGACGGGCGTGTCCGGGCCCAGGAGTTGTCCCGATGCGATCCGAAAGACCAGCGCATAGCCGATCTGGCCCGCCGCGCCCGTCACCGCGATCCTCGCCGCATCCGTCATTGCCGCCTCCCGTGCCCGAAGGGACGGGGATTCTATCGACTTGACCGAAGGCGCGATACGGGGCCGGTGCGGATGTATACTTGCCGCGCGCTAACGCGCCCCCTGCCGATGTTTAGGAGTCATCTGCGGGACCAGAATATTCCTTCCCCAAGTGCCGCAGCTAACCGAGGGTTACGCCCATGCAACTGAAGCCGTTCTATTGCAATTGTCTGTGCATTGCAGCCCTGGCGTTTGTCCATGCAGGAGCGCATGGCGAAGACGTGGATCGACCGGAAGCACAGCTTGAGACCGTGGTCGTGGTCGGCACGCGTGCCGCTCCCCGGACCGCCACCGATGCGCCCGTGCCAGTGGACGCCATCGACGCCGCGGCGCTGATGGGACAGGGCAGCGGGGACATGTCCAACCTGCTGCGCACCACGATTCCCTCCTTTCACGTCAGCACCAACCCCTCCCGTGATGCCGCGGCCCTGCTGCGGCCGGTCAACCTGCGCGGCCTGGCGCCCGACCACACGCTCGTGCTCGTGAACAACAAGCGCCGCCATCGCGGTGCCGTCATCCAGTGGATTTCCAACGGCGCGTCCGACGGCGCCCAGGGTCCGGACATTTCCGCCATCCCCGCAGGCGCCATCAAGCGTGTCGAGGTGCTCCGCGACGGTGCCGCGGCGCAGTACGGCTCCGACGCCATCGCCGGCGTCGTCAACTTCGTGCTGAGAGACGATGACGGGGGCGGCAGCCTCGAGGCCAAGTACGGATTTCACACCGA
The DNA here is from genome assembly GCA_028821515.1 of Gammaproteobacteria bacterium. Lineage (GTDB taxonomy): Bacteria > Pseudomonadota > Gammaproteobacteria > Pseudomonadales > Azotimanducaceae > VXNE01. The sequence continues at coordinate 45,720 of JAPPGA010000058.1, forward strand.
AGACACCTCGGAGGACCTGATGGTGATCTCGGCCAGCCGGGGTTTCGGCGCCGGCACGGCGGGCTTTGCGAACCTGAGCCTCGAGTACACGACTTCAGCGCCCACTGACCGAAGCGTCCAGCATCCGGACGCCGTAGCCATGCAGGGCGTGGGCGTCTCGGTGGCCAATCCCGCCAAGCCGTGGGGCGATGCGGAAGTCGAGGGCGGCCTGAAGGCCTTCCTCAACACCGGCTTTGAACTTGACAATGGCGTGCGCGGCTACGCGTTCGGCAACTACACCACCCGCGACGTCACCACCGCGTTCTTCTATCGCTCTCCGCAGGGCCGCTCCGGCGTCTACGTCAGCGGCGGCAGGATCCTCATCGGCGGAGGACCCGCCTGCAAGGCCAGGTACGACTATGCCGCCACGCCGGAGAACGTGGTGAAGGTGAGGGATCTGCTCGGGGACGACGATGCGTGTTTCGCGTTCGCGGAAATCCTGCCCGAAGGGTTCACGCCGGCGTTCGGCGCCAGCATGACGGACATGTCGGCCGTGGGTGGCTTTACGGGTTCGTTGGACAATGGCCTGACCTACGACGTTTCGGTCAGCTACGGTCGAAACAACCTGGACTTCTTCATCCATGAGACGGTCAATGCCTCCTACGGTCCCGCGACGCCGCGCTCCTTCGACATCGGCGCGAACGCGCAGACGGAGACCAACTTCAACGTGGACCTGACCTATGCGATGGACGTAGGGCTCGCCTCGGACCTGAACGTGGCCAGCGGCTTCGAGTGGCGGGACGAGGGATTCAAGATCGTGACCGGCGAGCAACTGTCCTGGGACACGGGACCGTTCGGCGCGGACGGCTTCTCCGCCCGCTCCAACGGGTTCGGCGGATTCAACCCCGCCAGCGCGGGAAAGTGGGACCGGGCCAACATCGCCGCCTATGCCGATCTTGAAGCGGACGTGAACGACTGCGTGCGTCTCGGCGGCGCGCTGCGCTGGGAGGACTTCGACGACTTCGGCTCGGTGGTCAATTTCAAGCTGGCCGGGCGCGTTCAGATGAACGACCTGGTGGCGGTCCGGGCTTCCGTCGGCAGTGGATTCCGGGCGCCCACGCCAGGGCAGCAGAACGCCAACAACCTGTCCACGGTCGTGGACTCCGCTACCGGCGTGTTCCGGGAGCAGGGCACGGTGGCATCCACGAACCCGGTGGCGCTGGCCCTGGGCGGTGCGCCGCTCGATGCGGAAAGCTCGAACAACTTCACCCTGGGGTTCCTCGTCCAGACGGACGGTGGCCTCGATCTGACCGTCGACCTGTTCCGCATCGATCTCGCGGATCGCATCGCGCTTTCGGACAACCTCACCGTTACCGACGCGATTCGTGCGGACCTGATGGCAGCGGGGGTCGCGGCGGCGGAGGACTTCAACCGAATCCGCTACTTCACCAATGATTACGATACCCGGACCACGGGACTGGATGTCGTGCTGACCCAGCGCTTCGATACGTCTCTAGGCGTAACCAACCTGCTGGCCGGATACAACAGGACCATGACCGAGATAACCGAACTCGAGCAGTCCTCGACCGCCAGCCGCGTCGCGTCGATCGAGAGCGGCTCCCCAGGTTCGCGGGTCAGCCTGGCCGTGAACCACGCCATGGACAAATGGGATTTGGGTGCGCGCCTCAACTACTTCGGCAGTTGGTTCGACTCCGACGATAACCACTACCACGACGGGTACCAGTATCTGGACGTGTCGGCGAAGTACTCCTTCTCAGAGAGCATCGCGGTCATCATTGGGTCGGACAACGTACTGGACGCCTATCCCGATGAAGCCGTCCGTTCGCCGAGTTCGGGTCGGCTCTATCCCCGGTACTCTCCCGCCGGCTACAACGGCCGGCTCATGTACGGACGTTTCCGCTACGAGTTCTGACAACAGGCGGCACCCGGGACGGCGTGCCGCCTCAACGGAACTCGTGGTACCAGGTGCCGGCGCTTCTGAGTTCCAGCGCCTTCTGGAGATACGGTGCTGTCTTTTCCGGCAACCGGTCCGGCCGTACCCACACTAGGTCATCACAGCGGTCCGGCTCGCCGATTTGGGCGGTGCCGCTCCACCGCCTTGCCTCGAACAGGAAATCGACGCCGTCGCCGTAGGACATGACGATAACGGGTTCGATTTCCAGGACCTCGATACGCGCTTCTTCCCGGACTTCGCGCGCGGCCGCCTCGGCGATCTCTTCGCCCGCTTCGACATGCCCGCCCGGCAGCGAGTAGTACCCATCGAGGAACCCCGTATTCGCCCGCCGCAGCAGCAGCAGGCGGCCGCAATCGAATACGAACGTGTGCACGATGATGTCGAACCGGGATCTTGTAGTCATGGCCGATCAGTCTACGGCCACATGTATCCAGGCAAGCCCGTCAACGAACTCGAAATGGGAATCTGATGAAATGAGGTCTGCTCCCGTCTCCATTGCGTGCGCGGCGATCCAGATGTCGTTTGATGGAATAGGGCGTGCCTTGGTTCTGAGCGCGGTCGCTATCCGAGCGTAGCGGTCTGCTGTCGTCAGATTCATGGCCGGAGTCGCGACGCGGGGGTTCTCAAGAAAGGCGTAAAGTTCGCCGAGGTTCCTTTCCAGGCGCGTTCCATGGCGAAACCCGTAGAGCAGTTCGCCAATGACCACGAAGGGAAGAAGGATCTGCTCGGATGAACGCACAATCTCGGCGATACGGGGATGACCCCTCTTGAGGTGCGAGTACGCGTTGGAGTCGAGGAGAATCCTCATTCCCACATGCCGCGATCAATATGGGAGAGGTCGCGGAGGGCGCGATCCATCGCACGCGCTTCCTCGTGGGTCCAGGTGCCGATCAGATGATCCAACGAGGATCCAACAGTGTCGGCTCCGGCCTTGCTGGAATCCAGGCCGGCACCCCGTCGGAGAAGCCTCAGTACCGCTCGATTCAAGGAGATACCCTCCTGGTCCGCCAATTGTCGGATGTGCTTCGCAAGGTCATCGTCAAAGCCGCGAATCGTTAGTTGGTTCACGTCCGTTTAGCCCTTGTGAGTCAAAAGATGACTCATTATGAGTCGGATTGATGACTCATCCAAGTCGGCTAGATGCGCGTTTTCCAATTCGCGTTGGAATTGATGTGTTCGCACTACGCAACATCCAATATGTTTCAGTAACTTACCGCATCTCCACCCGTGGGTGAACGTGCCTCCCGACTTGATACGGTGGGGCTTTTCTGCCATTTTTGCGCGTTCCCCAAAGAAAACCTGATCGTTGCCGATGACTGACCTGAAACGCCAGCTCTCGATGGGACTGCCCGCGTCCCACGGGCTCTACAACCCCGCCTTCGAGAAGGACGGGTGCGGCGTCGGGTTCATCTGCGACATCAAGGGCCGCGCAAGCCGCGACATCATCCGCGACGCCGGCAACATGAACTGTTGCATGGTGCATCGGGGTGGGCTCGGATACGAAAAGAACACCGGCGACGGCGCGGGAATCCTGACGGGGCTGCCGCACAAGTTTCTGCGCAAGGTGGCCGAGACAACCATGGAAGCCGAACTGCCGCCGCCGGGACGATACGGCGTCGGCAACGTGTTCCTGCCGAGGGATCCGGCGGAACGCGCCCACTGCAAGCGCGTCGTGGCGGAAGCCGTCGCGCGCGCCGGCCAGACGCTCCTGCGCTGGCGTTCGCTGCCGATCGATCCGAACGGGGCGGACATCGGCAATGCGGCGCGGGCGGCGATGCCGGTCATGGAGCAGCTCTTCATCTCCGCCGCACCGGGCATCGAGGGCGATGTGCTGGAACGGCGCCTCTACCTCATCCGCAAGGACGCGACGCACCGGCTGCGTGGCGACACCAGCTTGGCCGAGCGCAAGCTCTTCTACATCTGCAGCCTGTCCACCAAGATCGTCATCTACAAGGGGATGCTGACGCCGCATCAGCTCTTCACGTTCTTCCCCGACCTCGAGGATGAGGATTACGAGTCGCACCTCGCAATGGTGCATTCGCGCTTTTCGACCAACACGTTTCCGTCCTGGGACCGGGCCCAGCCGAACCGGTTCATGTCCCACAACGGGGAGATCAACACGCTGCTCGGCAACATGAACTGGATGAACGCGCGGGAAGGCGTGGTGCGCTCCGACCTGTTTGGAGACGATCTCCCCAAGCTGTTCCCCGTCGTCGAGGAGGACTGCTCCGACTCGGGCACCTTCGACAACGTGCTGGAATTCCTGCTCATGACCGGGCGCACGCTGCAGGAAGCGGTGTTGATGATGATTCCGGAAGCCTGGCAGCAGCATCCGAACATGCCGGAGGCGCGGCGAGCGTTCTACGAGTATCACTCGTGCCTGATGGAGCCGTGGGACGGCCCGGCGTCCATCGCATTTACCGACGGCACCTACATCGGCGCCGTGCTCGACCGCAACGGCTTGCGTCCGTCCCGGTACTACGTCACGGACGACCACAAGTGCATCATGGCCTCCGAGGTCGGCGTGGTCACCGTTGACCCGGAGCGCGTGGTGGAGAAGGGTCGCCTGCAGCCGGGCAAGATCTTCCTCATCGACTTCGACCAGGGCCGGATGATCCCCGACGAGGAGATCAAGACCGAGTGGGCGGCGGCCAGGCCCTACAAGCGCTGGCTCGACGCGCAGCGGGTGGAATTGGAACACCTGCCAACCGTCGAGGCCGCAGGGTTCGAGCCGTCCACCCTCATGTCCCGCATGCAGGCGTTCGGTTATACCGCCGAGACCATGCAGTTCATGCTGGTGCCGCTGGTGCAGGAACTGCGCGATCCGCTGGGTTCCATGGGCAACGACGCGGCGCTCGCGGTCATGTCCGAAAAGCCGCGCATGCTGTACGACTACTTCAAGCAGCTTTTCGCGCAGGTGACGAATCCCGCCATCGACTCGATCCGCGAGGAAGTCATCATGGCGCTCGAGTGCTACATCGGCCCGGAGCGCAACCTGCTCGAGGTGAAGGAAGGCCACGCCCATCGGCTGCGGATCCCGCACCCGATCCTGTCGAATGAAGAGCTCGCGACGCTCAAGGGCATGGACCACCGCGGGTGGCGTACGAAGGAGATCGATATCACCTTCCCGCTGGATTCGGGCAAGGAGGGCCTGCTCGAAGCCTTCGATCGCATATCGGCCGAAGCTAGCCAGGCGATCGAGGACGGCTACAGCCTCATCGTGCTGTCGGACCGCGCGATCGGTCCCGAGCGCGTGCCGATCAGTGCCCTGGCGGCGGTCGGCGCGGTGCACCATCACCTGGTGCGCCAACATGCGCGCACCCGTATCGGCATCCTGGTGGAGACCGGCGAAGCGCGCGAGGTGCACCACCACTGCCTGCTGATCGGCTACGGCGCCGACGCGATCAACCCCTACCTCGCGTTCGAGGCCCTGTGGGACGCCCGCCGCAACGGCTATCTCAGCGGTGCTACGCACATCGCCAACGATGCCGACATCGTTACCGCGTATCGCAAGGGCGTGGCCAAGGGCATGATGAAGGTGATGGCCAAGATGGGTATCTCGACGCTGCAGTCCTACAAGGGCGCGCAGATCTTCGAGGCGGTGGGGCTCAATGAAGACGTGGTGGAGCGCTGTTTCGCGGGCACGGCGAGCCGTGTGCGCGGCGTCGGTTTCGAAGTCCTGGCGGAGGAGATGCAACGCCGCCACGCCATCGGATTCCCGCCGCGGGACACCGTCGCCCTCCCGGTTCTGCCCAATCCCGGCGACTTCCACTGGCGTCGCGGCGGCGACACGCACATGTGGGATCCAGACGCGGTCGCCGACCTGCAGCAGGCTGCGCGCACCAGGAGCACGGAGGCCTACGAGCGGTTCTCCCGGCATGTGAACGAAGAGAACACGCGGCGCAGCACGCTGCGCGGACTGCTGCGATTCAGGTCCGGCACCGGCGGCGAACCTCTCGATATCGACGAGGTGGAGCCGGCGAAGGACATCGTGAGGCGTTTCGCCACGGGCGCCATGAGCTTCGGGTCGATCTCGAAGGAGGCGCATGAATCGCTGGCCGTCGCCATGAACCGCATAGGCGGAAAGTCCAACACCGGCGAAGGCGGGGAAGACTCGGCACGTTATACGCGATTGCCGAACGGCGACTCGAAGCGGTCCGCCATCAAGCAGGTGGCGAGCGGTCGTTTCGGCGTCACCATCGAGTACCTCACCAACGCGGACGAGTTGCAGATCAAGATCGTCCAGGGCGCGAAGCCCGGCGAGGGCGGCGAACTGCCCGGACGCAAGGTGGACGACGTGATCGCCGGGATCCGCCATTCAACGCCCGGCGTGGGGCTGATCAGCCCGCCGCCGCACCATGACATCTACTCCATCGAGGATATAGCGCAACTCATCCACGATCTGAAAAACGCGAACCCCGAGGCCCGTATTAGCGTGAAACTAGGCGCCGAGGTCGGTGTCGGCACCGTGGCGGCCGGGGTCACCAAGGCGCGCTCCGACCACCTCGTGATCGCCGGCGACACCGGGGGCACCGGGGCTTCGCCGCTCACTTCCATCAAGCACGCCGGCGTGCCCTGGGAACTCGGCATCGCGGAGACGCACCAGACGCTGGTGATGAACAACCTCCGGTCCCGGGTCGTGCTGCAGACCGACGGGCAACTCAAGACGGGCCGGGACGTCGCCATCGCGGCGCTGCTGGGTGCGGAGGAGTTCGGCTTCGCGACGGCCCCGCTGGTCGCGCTGGGCTGCATCATGATGCGCAAGTGCCATCTCAACACCTGCCCCGTGGGGATCGCGACTCAGGACCCGGTGCTCCGCACCAAGTTCGCCGGTGCGCCGGAGCATGTCGTCAACTACATGTTCATGATCGCGGAGGAACTGCGGGGCATCATGGCGGACCTGGGGTTCAGGGCGGTCAACGACATGATCGGGCGCGTGGACGCGCTGGACGTGGATGGCGCGGTGCGCCACTGGAAGTCGAGGGGACTGGATCTGTCCGAAATCCTCGCGCCGGCCCAGGAACCCGAGAACTGTCTCGGCGTGTACGCGATTCACGAGCAGGACCACGGTCTCGATGCTGCGCTCGACAACGAACTCATCCGCCTGGCGGAACCCGCGCTCGCCAGGGGCGAGAAAGTGCGCGCCGAACTGCCGATCATCAACGTCAACCGTGTCGTCGGCGGCATGCTGTCCCACCAGATCGCCAAGCGCGTGGGACCCGCGATGCTTCCCGACGGAACCATTCACTTCAAGTTCGACGGCAGCGCTGGCCAGAGCTTCGGCGCCTGGCTCGCGCGCGGTGTGACACTGGAAGTGGAAGGCGACGCAAACGACTACGTCGGCAAGGGGCTTTGCGGCGGCCGGCTCATCATCTATCCGCCGAAAGCGAGCCGGTTCGAAGCCGAGAAGCAGGTATTGATCGGCAACGTCGCCCTGTACGGTGCGACTGGCGGCGAGTGCTTCTTCAGGGGTGTTGCCGCCGAGCGTTTCTGCGTACGCAATTCCGGCGCCCGCGCGGTGATCGAAGGCGTGGGAGACCACGGCTGCGAATACATGACGGGTGGCCGCGCAGTGATCCTCGGTCCGACCGGACGAAACTTCGCCGCCGGCATGAGCGGCGGGATCGCCTACGTATGGGATCCGGAAGGCCGTTTCAACGCGTTATGCAATACGGAGATGGTCGAACTTGAGACCATTGAAGACGAGGCGGAGGCCGAGGAGGTCGAAGACATGATCCGCCGGCACGCCGAATTCACAGGTTCCCCCGTGGCCGCGCGGATACTCGATGACTGGGACCGCAACCTGTCCCGTTTCGTGCGCGTGATGCCCATCGACTACAAGCGTGTTCTGCAAGAGAGAGAACTCGAACTGGGTCAGGCTGCGGCCGGCGGTTAGCAGAACAACAGCGATGGGCAAAACGACGGGATTCATGGAGTTCGAGCGCGTTGCGGAACCGTACCGCGATCCGAAGACGCGCGTCCTCGACTTTCGCGAAATCTATACTGACCACGATGTCGGACACCTCGAGACCCAGGGAGCCCGCTGCATGGACTGCGGCGTGCCGTTCTGCCAGTCGGAGAACGGCTGCCCGATCCACAACCTGATCCCGGAGTGGAACGACCTCGTCTACCGGGGGCACTGGCGCGATGCCCTCGACCGGCTGCACAAGACCAACAACTTCCCGGAGTTCACCGGACGCGTCTGTCCGGCACCATGCGAAGGCGCGTGCGTGCTGGGCATCACCGATCCAGCCGTGACCATCAAGAACATCGAGATGGCGATCATCGACCGCGGATTCGAGGAAGGCTGGGTCGTGCCCATGCCGCCGAAGACCCGCACCGGCAAGAAGGTGGCCATCGTCGGTTCGGGACCTGCGGGTCTGGCAGCCGCCGCGCAGCTCAACCAGGCCGGCCACAAGGTGACCGTGTACGAGCGGGCGGACCGGATCGGGGGCCTGCTCACCTACGGCATTCCGAACATGAAGCTTGAGAAGGAGCGCATCGTCGAGCGGCGTCTCGCCCTCATGCGCGAGGAGGGGATCGAGTTCGTCACCAATGCCAGCGTCGGGGATGGATTGGGCGGCAGCATCGATGCCGAGGCACTGTTCGAAGCGTCGGACGCGGTGCTTCTGGCCACCGGCGCCACGGTGCCGCGGAACCTGCCGGTGCCGGGCCGGGAGCTCAAGGGCGTCTACTTCGCCATGGAGTTCCTGACCGCCAATACGCGGAGTCTGCTCGACTCCAACTTCGAGGACGGCAACTTCATTTCGGCCAAGGACAAGGATGTCGTAGTCATTGGCGGCGGCGACACCGGCGCCGACTGCATCGGGACCGCACTGCGGCACGGATGCAAATCGCTCCAGAACTTCGAACTGTTCCCCTCGCCTCCGCCGGAGCGCGCGCCGAACAACCCCTGGCCGCTGTATCCGAACATTCTTCGGACGGACTACGCGCACCAGGAATCCGGTGCGAAGTTCGGCGGCGATCCCCGGATCTACTGCATCAATACGGTGGAGTTCATCGACGATGGCAACGGCGGCCTCGCGGGGATGCGCACCATCGACGTCTCACTGGAGAACGGAAGGTTCCGGGACCTCGAAGGGACCGAGCGGGTGTGGGATGCGCAGCTCGTGTTCCTCGCCATGGGCTTCCTCGGCCCGGAAAATGCCGTGTCGGAACGGCTCGGCCTCGAGTACGACGAGCGCTCGAACTACCGGGCGGTCAAGGGCGTGCACAAGACGAACCGGGAGGGCGTCTTCGCCGCCGGAGACTGCCGCGGCGGCCAATCCCTCGTGGTCCGCGCGATCAACGAGGGACGGGAGGCCGCCCGCGAAATCGACCGATACCTGACCGGTTCGACGTTGCTGCCGTAGGTTCGGCGCGACACACAACGAAAACGTGATGGCGAGGACCGTTTTTCGGTTTATATTCGCCATCGGGTGATGGACAAAGGAGGGCTTGAAGTGGCGTATACCACGGAAGGAATCCGCAATATTGCGCTGGTTGGACACGCCGGCGCGGGCAAGACCGAGCTGAACGAAGCGTTGCTGCATGCGGCGGGCAAGATTCCAAACAGGGGATCCGTGGATGCCGGAGACACCGTCTCCGACTTCGATCCGCGTGAACAGGAACTGAAACACTCGCTGCGCGCCACCTTCTGCCACCTCGATCACGGGGACACCCACGTCAATCTCGTCGACACCCCCGGATATCCCGACTTCCAGGGAAGGACACTGTCGGTATTGCCGGCGGTGGAAACCGCCGCGGTCGTCGTCGATGCAGTTGCCGGTGTCGAACCGATGACGCAGCAGTTCATGGAGGCGGCACGGGCGCAGGGCCTGTGCCGGATGATCGTGGTGAACAAGATCGACGCGCCCAACGCCGACGCGGGTGCCGTGCTGGAACAGATCCAGGACGCATTCGGCTCGGAGTGCCTTCCGATCAACCTGCCGGCGGAAGACGGGACGAAGGTGGTGGATGTCTTCTTCGAGTCGAACGGCGCCGACCCGGATTTTGGTTCGGCGGAAACCGCCCACGAACAGATTGTCGACCAGGTCGTCGAAGTGGACGACGACCTGATGGAGCTGTACTTAGAGCAGGGCGAGGTCGAGCCCGAGCAACTCCACGAACCCTTTGAGAAGGCACTGCGGGAAGGACACCTCGTGCCGATCTGTTTCGCGTCCGCCACAACAGGTGCCGGCGTTTCGGAACTGCTCGACATATTCGGGCGCTTCATGCCGAACCCCAGGGAAGGCAATCCTCCGCCTTTCGTGCAGGGCGACGGCGAGGATGCGGAACCGGCCCCGATCACGCCGGACCCCGCGCTGCACGCGGTGGCGCATGTGGTTAAGGTCGATATCGACCCGTTCCGCGGACGCATGGCGACGGTCCGCAACCACCAGGGCACCGTGCGCCGCGGCGGACAGATTTTCGTCGGCGACGGGCGCAAGCCATTCAAGATCGGCCACCTTCTCAAGCTCAACGGCGCCGAACAGACGGAGGTCGAGGCGGCGATTCCGGGTGACATCTGCGCGATTCCCCGGGCGGAAGACATGCGGTTCGACGCGGTCCTGCACGATGCCCGCGACGTAAACGGCATTCACCTCAAGTCCACACCGTTGCCGGAGCCCATGTACGGGCGCGCGATCGCGGCTGAATCCGACGTTGAAGCACAGAAGGCGAACGAAGCGGTATCGACGTTGTGCGCGGAAGACCCCTCACTGCGTCTCGAGCAGATAGCGTCGATGAACGAAACCGTACTGCGCGGCATCGGCGAACTGCACATGCGCATCACGCTCGACGAGGTGGCCGCCAAGTACGGTATCTCGTTGAAGACATCGCTTCCCTCCATCGCCTATCGCGAGACCATTGTCGGCAAGGCCGAGGGGCACCACCGTCACAAGAAACAGACAGGCGGCGCAGGGCAGTTCGGGGAAGTGTTCCTGCGGGTCGAGCCGTTACCCAGAGGCGAGGGCTTCGAGTTCGTCGATGCCGTGGTGGGCGGCGTCATCCCGTCCCAGTTCATCCCCGCAGTGGAAAAAGGCGTACGCGAAGTCATCATAGACGGCGCCATCGCGGGATACCCGTTGCAGGATGTCCGGGTCACCGTCCACGACGGCAAGCACCACTCGGTGGACTCAAAGGAGGTTGCTTTCGTGGCGGCAGGCAGACAGGCGTTCATCAACGCCGTGCGGGCTGCGAGGCCGATCGTCATGGAACCGATCGTCGACATCACGGTAACGGTTCCCGATCACTGCATGGGCGATGTCGCGGGCGACCTTTCCAGCATGCGGGGCTCGATCAAGGGCACCAACAGCCTGGCGGGCGGTCGCGCGGAGATTTCGGGCCAGGTCCCGCTGAAGGAAGCGCAGGGCTATCACTCGCGGCTGAATTCGCTCTCGGGCGGCGAGGGGGCTTTCAGCATGGCCTTCAGCCACTATGCCCAGTTGCCGGCAGTCGACCAGGAGGAACTCGTCAGGGCGTTCCGCCAGGAGGATTGAGAGCCGGGCGCGGCGCTGGCTACTCCGCGCAGAGCGCCTCGCCCGCTTCGAGTGTCGTCCGGATCGCGCCTTCCGGCGCCTGGTCCGTCATCGCCGCGGAGCCGATTGCATCGGTCAGTATGAGGCGCAGACGTCCGTCGACGACCTTCTTGTCCATGCCCATGGTTTCCAGCATCGCATCGGCGTCAACCGGCGGTGGTGTCACGGGCAGGCCGGCACGGGCGATCAGGTCCTTGATTCGCCTCGCATCGCCACGTGGCAATTTCCCCCACCGGGAGGAAAGGTCGGCTGCCATCACCATGCCGATCGCCACCGCTTCGCCATGCAACAGTTGCTCGTAACCGGTCAGGGCCTCCAGGGCGTGACCGAAGGTATGGCCGAAGTTCAGGATGGCCCTCAAGCCGGTCTCGCGCTCGTCGGCCTGGACAACCGCGGCCTTGATCCGGCAGGACTCCGCCACTGCGTGGGCAAGTGCATCCGCATCGAGCGCGAGCAGGTGCTCCAGGTTGATACCGAGCCAGTCGAAGAAGGCAGCGTCGTAGATGACGCCGTACTTGATGACCTCGGCAATCCCGGCCTTGAGTTCGCGCGGTGGCAGGGTCTGAAGCGTTCCGATGTCCGCGATGACGCAACGCGGCTGGTAGAAGGCACCGATGAGGTTCTTGCCCCGACTGTGGTTGACCGCGGTCTTGCCGCCCACCGATGAATCCACCAGGGCCAGCAGCGTTGTCGGCACCTGGATGAAGGCGACACCCCGCTGGTAGGTGGCGGCGACGAAGCCGGCGACATCGCCGATGACGCCACCGCCGAGGCCGATGATGGCCGTGGTGCGGTTATGGCCTCCGGCGATGAGTTGTTCCATGAGCGCAGCGTAGGTGTCGAGCGTCTTGAACGCCTCGCCGTCGCCTATGCAGGTGAAATCTGCTATCACCGACGGTGGGAGGCTTGACAACAGGGCGTCCAGGTAGCGGTCCCTGACCGCTTCGTTGGTGACGATGAACGCCTGGTTGCCGGGAACGTATTCGTCCAGGAGTCCGGGGCTCCCGAGCAGTCCGCGGCCGATCCGGATCGGATAGCTGCGCTCGCCGAGATCTACCACGAGGTTGGTGGGCGCGTCGGCCATCGTTCAGGCCTCCAGTTCGGCGACGATCCGCTGGGCGATCCCTCGGGGCGGACGGTCATCCGTATGAATCTCGATGTCTGCGGTCTGGGCGTACAGGTCGCCACGCTGGTCCATGAGTTCGACCAGCTTGTCCCGCGCGTTTTCGCCGGCGAGAAGCGGCCGGCGCGTGTTCCCCTGTGCGCGCGCCACCAGGCTCTCGAACGGGGCGTTGAGGTAGACCACGGTACCGCGTTCGGAAAGTCTGCGGCGGTTGACCTCCCGCAGCACCACCCCCCCGCCGGTAGCGATCACGACACCGTTCCGTTGCGTGAGTTCGTCGATCACCCTTTCTTCGCGGTCCCGGAATTTCTCTTCCCCCTCGATATCGAAGATCCACGGAATGTCTGCCCCGGCGCGATCTTCGATGACGCTGTCGCTGTCGACGAAATCGAGACTGAGCGCCCTGGCGAGGTGACGGCCGACCGTGCTCTTGCCGGAAGCCATCATCCCGATCAGAAAGACGTTGCGCTTGGGCATGGGCGAAACCAATAGGTCTACCGAATAGTGTAGCGCGTTGCGGGTGGGCGTCGTCCGCTTCCCGGCAGATCCCTCGGCTGGCGACCCGTCGGAATTCGCCGTCGTTGACCCGGAAGTCGTGTTCCGCCGCCGCTTATCCGTCCAAGCCTGCCACGAACTCTCGATGTTCCGGGCTGCCAATTCCCTCGTGGGCCTTCGCCATCACGGCAGCGAGGTCGCCGTCAAGGAGGGCTGTTGCGGCGATGCGCAGGCCGGGAAATGCCCGACTACGGATCACGTTTTCGGCGTCCGCCGACAGCGGCTGGTATGCATCTCCGACGAGTTGAAACCAGTCCAAGCGACGCTCGCGCGTCCGCCACACGATGTACTCGCGTACGCCGTGGCGGCGGTAAACACGGAGTTTATCGCCCAAGTCGTAGGAAGCGCTGGTGGCGGACACCTCCGCGACGAGCTCGGGCGCACCCTGTATGTAGCCGTCGGCATCGACCACCGATTGCCGCAGCGCTGGCGACTCGATCCGCAGCATGACGTCTGGTTGTGGCTCGTTGTCGGCGTCGAGGCGCACAGTCGTGTTGTCGGCGACGCCCACGCCAGGAGTATGGGCGGCGTATACCAAGATCGGGGCGAAGATGGCCGCGTGGGGCTTGCCATGCACTTCGTAGCGCACGGGCGACGGCATGCGCACTATGCCGTTGATCAGTTCCGCCTTCTTGATGTCGGGGCACGCCGCGTAGCGCCTTTCGAACTCGTCTCGCGTCAGCCGTTCCCCGGCTTTGAGTCGAGGAGCGTGCGATTGCCGGCCACGCATCACTTCATCGTTGACGATCAATTGTCCTGATGATCCCTGCGAAGGTGGATGCTGCATGTGCGTATTGTACTGTTCTGGTGGGAATGCGCGACGAGAAAACAACCCCGGAGGGGAGGCCAACGCCCGTTCGCTTTCGTGCGAGACCACATGCAATATGGGTTTCTTGGTGATCGGTCGATTAGCCATGCTGAAACCACTACCCGCCAAACACAGCATTGCGGACATGCGGCAACGGGCCACATCGCTCCGTCATCGCTGGGAGGCGGGCGAAATCGAGGCCACCGACGAGATTCGCACGTCACTCGGCGGGGTGCGGGGAGTCCCGCTGTCCGACGCGGACGCGAAACTCGTGACGGCCCGGACATATGGCTTTGCAACGTGGCGGCAATTGGAGGTATTTGTTACGCACTCGGGTGCCGGCTCGGACTTCCAGGAACTGGCCTGTCTCAACTATTTCGACAGCGACAGGCCCGCCAATCGCGAACGCGCGCGGGCGATGCTGGATGCCGATCCGGCGCTCGGAACGCGGGACATTTGGTCTGCGGCCTGTGTTGGCGATGCGCGGGCAGTGGCGAACTTTCTCGATAGCGATCCGGCCCTGATCGACGCGCGGGGCGGATATTTCGATTGGGAGCCGCTGCTCTATGCTTGCTATTCGCGTCTCAACCTCGAGGGCAGGTCGACCCTGGCGGTGGCGCGGCTCCTGATCGAGCGAAGCGCCGATCCCAATGCGTACTACATGTGGGGAGGCCAGTACCGCTTCACCGCGCTCACGGGCGCATTCGGGGAAGGCGAGATGGGCCCGGTGAACCAGCCGGAACACGAGGACTGCGATGCGCTTGCGAGACTCCTGCTCGACGCTGGCGCCGACCCGAACGACAGCCAGGCGCTTTACAACACGATGTTCACACCGGGCAGCAAATGCCTCGAAATGCTGCTCGAATTGGGTTTGAACGCGGAACACAGGAACAACTGGCTGCTGGAGGATGACGGGGAACTGGTGGACAACCCCGATAAGGTTCTGAGTTACCAGTTGCAATGGGCGGTGCGCAAACACCACGTGGAACGGGCGAGGCTGCTGATTGATCGCGGGGCAGACTTGTCGATCGACGCTGGTGACGGACGAACCCTGTCTGAAGCGGCCCTGCGCGGGGGGCATCCGGACCTCGCGCAATATCTCTCCGACCATGGTGCCGCCGCAGCGACCCTGGAGGCTGCGAATCGGTTTGTGGCCGCCTGCATGAGCGCGGATGAGGGCAAGGCCCGGATGATCCTCGAAGAACAATCTGACCTGGTCGAGCGGACGCAGGCCGACGATCCGCAACTGCTCGTCGATGCTGCCGGTTCCAATCGGCTTGCCGCAGTCCGTCTCATGCTCGACCTGGGCTTCGATCCCAATACTGGTGACAGCACGCCAACCGCGCCGCTGCACCAGGCAGCGTTCCATGGCCACCTGGATATGGTGAAACTGCTGCTGGACAAGGGCGCGAGGCCGGATGCGCGCGATGCCCACCACGGCGGTACGCCGCTGGAATGGGCGGCGGTTGCAGGCCAGGCAGAGGTCGAGGCGTATCTCGCGGGCCGCTAAGCGGGGTTCCCACCGGGTTCGAGAATCACTGAACCCGGGGTCGAAGCCCCTGCCTCGTCGATGATGCGCGGCGTGATGAAGATGAGAAGTTCCTGCTTGTCGTCCCGTTCGATGGTGCGGCGGAACAGCCGGCCCAGGTAGGGCACATCGCCCAGCAGCGGCGTCTTCGTCACGGAGAAATTCCGGTCGGTGCGGAACATGCCGCCGAGCACCAGTGTCTGGCCGTTCTCGACCAGCACCCGGGTTGATATCGCCGTGGTGTCGATACTGGGCACGCCGTTGAACACCTGGCCTACGGAGTCCTGGTTGACCCTGAGGTCCATGATGATGCGCTCGTCGGGAGTGATTCTCGGCGTCACCTCAAGCGAGAGCACCGCCTCCTTGAACGACGTCGACGTCGCGCCCGAGCTGCTCGCTTCCTGGTAGGGGATTTCGACGCCGGACTGGATAGTCGCCGGCTGCTTGTCGGCGGTGATAAGGGTGGGCCTGGCTACGATTTCGGCCTGACCCTCGGTCGCGAGTGCGGACAGCTCAAGGTCGAGCAGGTAGTCGATGCCGTTAGTGATGCCGATGCCGAGACGCGTCGCACCCTGCCCGGACGACGGGAGGTCCACCACGAGGTCGCCCGGAGACGAAATCGTCCCGCTCCCCTCGGCCGCGATGTTCTGCAGCTCCGCCAGGGTTTCGCGGCTCCCGCCAAGTTTCAGGACCGGAGAGTCGCTCCCCGAATCCGGTCGCCTCAAGGTACCGCCGCCCCAACGTACTCCGAGCCGTTCGCTGAAGTTCACGTTTGCGTTGACGATGCGGGACTCGATCTGCACCTGCCGCACCGGGACGTCCAGTTGGGAGATCACGCCCCGCACCTTGGCCAGGTTGTCTGCGGTGTCCGTCAGGACCACGGCGTTCGTGCGCTCGTCGACGATGACGCTGCCGCGCTCGGAAAGCACGGAGGCTTCGGAGTCGCCGCGCGTCAGCAGGCCGAACAGTTCGGACGCGTTGGCGTACCGGACCTGCATGAACTCGGTCGTGAGTGGCGCGAGTTCAGAGAGCTGTTTGCGGTTGGTGAGTTCGAGCCTCTCGCGTTCGGCCAGCTCATCGGCGGGCGCCACCAGGAGGACGTTGCCTTCGACGCGCTTGCCGAGCCCTCTCGTGCGCAGGATCAGGTCCAGGGCCTGGTCCCATGGCACCTGGTTGAGCCGCAGGGTGACATTGCCCGAGACCGTATCGCTCGCGACCAGGTTGGTTCCCGCGAAGTCGGCGATCAGGAGGAGCGCCGCGCGCACCTCTATGTCCTGGAAGTTGAACGAGAGCTCCTCGCCGCGGTATGTACTGCTCGGCGCGGTTGCTTCCTCCGGGATCGGCGGGGCCTTCGCGTCCGGCTCGTCGTCTGCCACAGCGGCGAAGTTGCCCGCGAGGAGGGATGCCGCGAGCAGCATCGTCAGGCCAGGTCCGTGCATTGGGTTCATTCCGTTCTTCCGTCCCCGAGCCGGCCGGCGAGGGAAATGTACCTTGGACGCTCCATCCACCCTTCGGCGTCGCGAACGACTTCCACCAGTTCGACCCCCGCATCGCCGATAACGCGAATGCGACCGAGGTCGGTCCCCATGTGTTCGCCGACGCCCACGGGGTGGATGGTGCCGGTCGGGTCCTGAACGAGGGCCAGACGCGTCCCGCGGCCGGATAATGTTCCCGCAAGGCGCAGTTGTGCCAGCGGGAATCGCTCGAGATGTGCCTTCACGCGGTCCAGGTCCGGGGCGACCAGGGGCTGGTCGTCCACGGCGAGTGACTCGAGTGCCCCGGGAGGTTCGAAAGGACTGCGCAGTCCTCGCGCTGCGTAGGCGAACGTTTCGCGGGAAGACGCCGGCGTGTGCGTGTCCGCGACCGAAACGGCTCCGGACTCCCGGACTGTCCCTTCGGCGAATGCCTGGAGGTCTGCATGCCCGTCATCGTGGCAGCCGGTGACCAGCAGCCCCGCGAGGACTCCCGCCGGAATGGCAAGGATTCGTTTCATGCCCTATCTCCGGTCTTGCCCGGGACGGGACGTGCGAGGTAACTGTAGGTCTTTGCCAGGATCGCCATCCTGAGCTTCGATCCGGCCGGAGACGAACAATGCGTGGGATCGCCACTATCGCAGAGCGAAGTTGTCAACGCGCCGGACTGGTCAGGCTTGCCCTCGGGCACGATCTCGAAATCATGCAACGTCACGATCCGGGACAGGGCGGCGACGTCGCTGACGAATGTGCCGATGTCGTGGTAGTAGCCGTGCACCGTGATCCTCATGGGCAACTCCATGTAGAAACCCGTCGCCCGTTCTCCCTCGAGATCGATGCCCTCCACGGTCAACCCGTTGGTGATCGCGGCGCGCGATATGTCCTCGATCAGCCCCGGCACCTCCGTGTCCCTCGGCAACTGGCGCAGCAGCGCCTCGAATTCCGTTGCCAGGCCCTGGTACCGCACGCGCGTCGCGTCCAGTCTGGCTGCGGGAACCGACTTGCGTTGGTACTCGCCCTTGAGTTCGGTTTCGGACGAAAGGCGCTTGTTCACGGCGTCCTGCTTGCCCGAGAGATACAGCACATGGCCAGCGCCGAGCGTGAGGCAGAAGCCGGCGGCCAGGACCAATGTCCTGGCGGAACCCGGCCAGGTCCCGATGTCGTTGATATCGAGCCCGCGGAACTGGGCGAACCAGTCACGCATGCTCCCGGCTCCCGTGTCCTTCCCGGCGACTGCCGCCGGCTTGCGGCGGTTGCGAGCGACGTGGATCACCTTCACCGCGGGTTCGCCGAAAGGTCAGCTCGAACTCCGATGCTCTTCCGCCATAGTGCGGCCCGTCGCGGATTTCGCTGATACTCTTCAAGTTCGGCTCGGCGAACCAGCGCGAGTCCTGGATGTTGCGCATCAGCGTGGAGACGCGCTCGTTAGACGCTGCGGCCCCGTGCGCGGTTAACAGGTTGCCGGCCATCGACAGCGACGTGTAGTGGGCGCCATCGGCCATCGTCTGCGCGAGGGCGTCGAATACCCGGGCCATCTCCTGCCGATTGCCCTGCAGGGCCCGGGCCACCTCGAGGCGCGACAGAACCCGATCGGTCTCCTCGCGCAGCGCTTCGATCTCCGCAAGCCGCCGGTCCAGTTCCGAAATCCGTTCCCGCAGGTAGTTGTTGCGGTGGTCCATTTGCCGCGTCTCGACGTCGAGGTGCCAGCCCCAGGACAGGACCACTGCGATGGCCAGGGCGCTCGACAGGCCGATGTTGACGAAGAATGTTCTCCTGGCGCGCTCGCGTCGCCATTCGCGCCAGGGCAGGAGATTGATGGTGTTCATGGTTCGAATGCCCGGAGCGCGAGCCCGCAGGCGAGCATGAACGCGGGCGCGTTCTCCGCCAGGTCCGGTGTGTCTGTCGAAGCTGGCACAGTCATGCCGCCGAACGGGTCCGCGACGGCCACGGGCACGCCGAGCACGCGGGCCGCATGACCGGACAGGTTCGGCACGGCGGCCACGCCGCCGGCCAGGTAGACCTGGTCCACGCGCCCAGAGGGGTTCGCGGAATAGAAGAACTGGAGCGCGCGCGCCATCTGGTCCAGTAACCCGTTGCGGAACTGCGAGAAGATCGGTTCGTCCGGCGGCTCGACCCGTGTTGTGACGCGGGCCGATTCCGTGGCCGAGATGCCGTGGTGTCTCTGGATTTCCTCCGTCAACATCCTGCCGCCAGATGCCTGCTCCCGCGTATGCACCAGCTTGTCGCCATTGAGCACGGACAGCGTCGTGGAGCTGGCCCCGATGTCGAAGATGGCGGCGTGGGAACCGAAATCGGGTTGCAGGAGTTCGAACGCCCGCGCCAACGCGAAGGCCTCGATGTCGAGAACCCGTGCCTTGAGACCGCCGAGTTCCACCGCATCTTCGAGCAGCTCGGCATCGTCCCTGCGGCAGGCGGCGAACAGGACCTCGACCCGCGTGGGGTCGCGTTCGCTCAGGTGGAGCACTTCGAAGTCGATGGCGGCGGCCTCGGCCGGGTAAGGCAGGTGGTCCGAGGCCTGCAGGGCGATCTCACTCTCCATTTCCTCGTCCGACAGCGATGCGTCCATTTCGATCACCTTCGTGAGCGCGGCAGTGCCGCCGATTGCGACTGCGGCGCGTCTGGTGCCGGGCCGCGTTCGCCGCGCAAGGCGTTTAATCGCTTCACCAACGCCTTCGGCATCACTAATATGCGTCCCTGACGCGCGTGCATGCGTTTCGGGCGCGGCGCGCGGCGGCACGGGTTCGATGCCGCACGATTCCAGGGTCAGGCGGCCGTCGCGCTTCGAGAGTTCCATGAGCTTCACCGAGGTCGAACCAATGTCCAAACCAACGAGAGAGTCGGGCTTGCTTCGAAACACCAAGAGTCCTTCCGGTAACGCCATTGAAGCCCGGGGGAGCTGGGCATGAGCCCGCGATCCACCCGTTTCTGGAAGACGATTATCTGGCTCGGGCTCGCTGCTGTCTGTGGGGCATTGACGATTCTGGCTGGCGGATATCTCTACCTCAATCCGCAAGTTCCCGCCGCATCGACCTACCAGAATTATCGGCACGAGGCGCCGCTACGGATCTACTCGTCGGACGGCGCGCTACTTGGCGAGTTCGGCGAGCGCCGGCTGATCCCGGTCCGGCTGGTTGATGTGCCGATGGACTTCCGCAATGCGCTGGTGAATACCGAGGACAAGCGTTTCTACGAGCACTCCGGCATCGACTACATCTCTCTCGCAAACGATACGATTCGGTTGCTGCTCAATCCCACCGGGGTGCGCACCGGCGCGTCGACGATCACCATGCAGCTTGCGAAGAACGTCTCGCTGTCGCTCGAGCAGACATTCATCCGCAAGTTCAAGGAGATGCTGCTTGCGCTCAAGATCGAGCAGGAGTTGACGAAGGACGAGATCCTCGAGCTCTACATCAATATCGCGCCGTTCGGAAAGCGCGCCTACGGCGCGCAGGCGGCGGCATACACGTACTACGGCAAGCCGCTCGACAGGCTCAACGTGGCGCAGCTCGCCATGTTGGCGGGCATACCGAAACGCCCCGAAGCGGGCAATCCGGTCAACGGCCCGGAGTGGGCGGTACGCCGCAGGAACCTGGTCCTGCGGCGCATGTTCGAGCAGGGATCGATTGATCAGCCGGCATACGAGGAAGCCCGTGATGCGCCGATCACGGCGGCGGTATACCAGCGCGAGATCGATCTGCCGGCACCCCATGTCGCCGAGTGGGCGCGGCAGGAACTCGAGGACCGTTACGGCCCCGAGATCTACCACTTGGGCCACGAGGTGTTCACCACGGTCGACAGTACGCTACAGGCGAGGGCCATCGGGGCCCTGCGGCGCGGCCTGATCGACTATGACCGGCGCCATGGCTATCGGGGTCCCGAGGATAGGGTGCACATCGACCTGGACGCGGAAGTGCCCGGGGGGCTTGATGCCGCCGAAACGCTGGAAATGTCGGAGTCCCCGGCCGAACCGGGTGAAGAAGGTGAAGAAGAAGTGGCAGCGGACGATGTGCCGTCACCGCTGGCGGACCCCCGCGCACCGGCATATCTCGCTGCCATGGAAGAAGTTCAGCCGTCCGGCGACCTGTTTCCGGCGATCGTGACGCATGTCGGTGAGAGGACATTTGCCGCGCTCACGAAGGACGGCGAGGAGGCCGTCGTCGCGTGGGAGGGCATGCGATGGGCACGGCCCTATATCGATACGGACGCCATGGGGCCCCGGCCCAGGGCGGCGTCGGACATCGTTGCCGTGGGCGATCTCGTTCGTCTGCAGATGTTCGAGGGCGCCTGGCGCCTGGCGCAGTTGCCCGACATCGAGGGCGCCATCATCGCGCTGCGGCCGACGGACGGCGCCGTGCTGGCGCTGTCGGGAGGCTTCGACTTCGCGCGCAGCCAGTACGACCACGCGCTGCAGGCGGCACGGCAGCCTGGCTCTGGATTCAAGCCCTTCATCTATTCGGCGGCGCTGGCAAATGGCGTCACCCCCGCAAGCATCTTCGTGGATGCGCCGTTGGTGTTCGAGGACGAGACGCTCGAGCAGGTCTACCGGCCGCGCAACGACGACAACCAGTTCAGCGGTCCAATGCCCTTGCGCCGGGCTCTGTACCGGTCACGGAACCTCGTGTCCATCCGCGTGCTGCTCGAGATCGGCGTCAGCGAGACCCTCGATCACGTCAAGCGATTCGGGTTCGACACAAGCACCTTTCCCCGGAATTCGCAGCTCGCCATAGGCGGTGGGACGATGGCCGTGACCCCGATCAGCATGGCGCGGGCATACGCGATGATCGCGAATGGGGGCTACGCCGTGGAACCCCATGTCGTCGGCCACGTGACGACCCAGATGGGCGAAATGGTCCTCGAACCCCGCTACCCCGAAGTCTGTACGGATTGCGCGGAGCGTGATCCCGAGGAAGGCGGTGCGGAGCCGGACGACCGTGTGCCGGCCGAGCAGGCGGTGGATGGACGCAACACGTTCATCCTCCACTCGATGCTCAAGGACGTGGTCAAGCGGGGGACGGGGCGCCGTGCGCTGGAACTCGACCGGAGCGACCTGGCGGGCAAGACGGGGACCACGAATGACGCGGCGGACACCTGGTTCAACGGTTTTGCCGAAGACATCGCCACAACCGTCTGGGTCGGTTTCGACGACTATCGCCCGGTGGGCCGGAACGAATACGGCTCGACGACGCCGCTCTCGATCTGGATCGATTTCATGCGCGACGCCCTTGCCGGGCGACCGGAGGTGACGCCCTCGCAACCGGAAGGCGTCATCACCCTGAAGATCGACCCTGCCACGGGACGCGTGGCGCGGCCAGCGCAGGAGGGCGCGGTATTCGAATACTTCCTGGAAGAGTTTGCGCCCACCGAGGACGGGTCGGGCCGATTCATCCGTCCGCCGTCCGATGAGGTGACGCCGGAAGAGATCTTCTGAGGGCTATTCGACGACCTTGATGTAGTTTCCCGCGCGGGGTTCGCCGTTGGGATACCCGGCGTTGAGCAACCGCAACCTTTCCTCGGCATGTCTTTCGATTGGCGATGTGCGGGCGAGATCCGCGTAAGTCACGTCGGGTTCGGCGACCTTGACGCGAATCCGCAGCTTGTTGGCGACCTTGGCGTCTTCGGCCGTCATGTTGCGCACGGAGTGTATGGTCGCGATGAAGTCCTTTCTGAACGCGTCCGCATCGCCGTCCGGACCCGCCTCACCGCTGAACAGGTATGCGCTGCGGCCACGGTACAGAACCCCGATCAGCTTTACTTTGGCGTCGGTGCCTTCGTTGTCGACTTCGCCGATGTAAGCGTCGAAACCGTTGATCTCGACGGCTTCGCCGCTCTTGATGTCGTCCCGCTTCAGGGTTTCCGTGAGGAACTCCAGCGGTGAGAGCCGACCGTCTATCACGTGATAGCCAAGGCTGATGAACGCCTCGGCGGTGCCGCCGGGCGCGGTGCCGCTAACCTCGGTCTGTAGCTTGACCACCGTCCAGTCGTCCGGAAACTCCACCACGAGTCGCAGGGCGCCATGGTAGAAGATGGTGTCCCGAACCACTCCGTTCGCACCTTGGTCGCCGTAGACCATGCCGTCGATCATCTCCCAGAAGTCGCGTAGCGGTTCGACGGTTTGGCTGGCGTTGAACGACTGCTGCGCAAACGCCACCGTGTCATGCAGGCGCTTATCGTTCTTCGGATGCGTTCGATAGAGGCCGTGGTAGATGGTGGGTCGCTTTTCGACCTGCGTTGCAAAGATGTCGTCTTCTTTCAGCACCTGCAACATGTCGATGATCGCCAGCGGGTTGTAGCCGGCTTTTGCCATGTACTCGCCACCCAGGCGGTCGGCTTCCAGTTCTTGTTCGACTTTGAACTTGAGAGCCTGTTGCGCGGTTGCGGTGTCGGCAACGCCCATCAGGTCGCCGACGCCCGTGGCCAGCCAGGAGACGAGGCCGAGCGACTTGCCCAGCAACCTCCTGTTTCGAAATTCACGGTGGTGACGCGCCGTGACGTGGGCTATTTCATGTCCGATGAGCGCGGCGAGTTCATCCTCGCTCGACATGTACACCAGGATTCCGCGATTGATGTCAATGTAGCCGTCGCGCGTGGCAGAAGCGTTGATCTCCGAATCATCGATCACGTAGAAGTGGTATTTCCTGTTCCAGTGGGGCGTGTACGCGAGTACGCGTTCACCGATTTCCTGCACGTACGTCTGCCAGGACTCATCGTCGTAGACGAAGCCCTTGTCGAGGGCTTCCAGGTACATCTTCTCGCCGGGCCCCGGTCCCGCCGCAACGTGCAGGGAGGCAGCGAGCAAGGCGAGTTTGACCAGTCTACGCATGTCGAATCCGTGCGCGGTAAGCCACTTGGACGATTCTACACGTAACTGGTTTCACTCCCTGAATGCCGGATAAAGGCCGCGCTGATCGCGCGAGGGCGTTCAGGCGCAGGGAACCTGTCCCCGAAAAGATAAAGCTGCTCGTTGAGGTGGGGGCCGACCCGGCGTCAGATCGTCGAACGGTTGCCGAATCGCTTGCGGAATCGCTCTACTCGACCGCCGGCGTCGACGATCTTCTGCTTGCCCGTGTAGAACGGGTGGCATTGGGCGCAGACGTCGATGTGGATGTCCTCGCCCAGGGTGGATCGGGTCTTGATGACGTTCCCGCAGCTACAGGTCGCGGTGATCTCGCCGTAGTCGGGATGGATACCTGGTTTCACGCTGACATTTCACCAATGGCTTGGGAGGAAGCGGAGTTTAGGAGGCACCACCGTTGTTGACAAGCGCGAAGGCGGTCTTTGCCGTCGCCTTCGTGCTCCGCGGGCGAGACTCCGGCCCTCACCGGACCTTCGAGAGGCCGCTCCGGATGCCTTCGGTCGCCCAGTCCGCCCACGGAATGGTGAACATCCGGAATCCCTTCTCCTGCAGCACGGCGGTCGGGATGGGCGGCGGTGCGAAGTACATGCCCGCCGTGACGCCGGCGTTCGCGCATGCCGCTCCAATCTTGTCCAGCGTCGCGTGATACTTGGGGTTGGTGTAATCGAGCGGCACGTCAATGTTGATCGAAAGGTCGGAAGGTCCCACCAGGAGTACGTCGATCCCGGGAACGGCGAGTATCTCGTCGATGCAGTCGAGCGCTTGCTGTGTCTCGATCATCGGGGCGATGAGCAACTGCGCGTTCACGTGGTCCATGTATTCGCGATAGCTGTCGAATTCACCCCAGTCGCCCCGCATGCCGGCGGAACTCCGGACCCCTTCGAAGGGGTATTTGCACCAACTCACCATGTTCGCAGCTTCTTCAGGGGTGTTGACCATGGGCACGACGATACCCTTCGCCCCGATATCGAGCGCGTAGCAGATCTGGTCGGGCCGG
Source organism: Gammaproteobacteria bacterium (assembly GCA_028821515.1). Classification (GTDB taxonomy): domain Bacteria; phylum Pseudomonadota; class Gammaproteobacteria; order Pseudomonadales; family Azotimanducaceae; genus VXNE01. The sequence continues at coordinate 70,570 of JAPPGA010000058.1, forward strand.
AGGTCTCCAACCCTGACGATCGGAATCGCCGGAGTGCCCCGCGTAGCGGCAACCGCGCCCGCCAATCCCTTGATGTCATCGGTCGAGTGCTGCGTATCGAACAGGATGTAGTCGTAGCCGGAGTTTGCGAGAAAGGGAACGTCGGCGTTGGCGCGTGCAGTGGTACCAACTGCCGTCTTTCCGGCCTTGAGCATGTCTTTGACGCGGTTCATTCAGGTAAGCCTTGTGCGAGAGGAGCGCCAAACATAAGTGGTGCTGGCGGAAAGTGCCACTATTGCCAGAGCCATCGCCTATTCCGGCGTCAGCGTCAACGTGAGCGCGCCCGCGTCCGGTCGAAAACCGTGGTGCTGGAAGAAGCTCCCGATCACCGGCGCTTCGATTTCACGCGCGCCGCTGCTCTCGGCGGTGCCGATGGCGTGGCGTAGCAGCCAGCGGCCGATGCCCCGGCCCCGGAAGTCCTCATGCACTTTCAGGCCCACGAGCCGGAACCGTGTGGGTCCGAGCCGCCGGATTTCATAGACGCCGACTTCCGCGTCTCCAAGGTCGGCGATCCGGGTCCACTCAGGGTCGGCGCCGGCCCAGGGCAGCGCGGTGCGGAGCGCGCGGTGTATGCGCAGGGCGCGGAAGTCAAACGCGGCGGTGGAAGGCACGACTATCGCGAGAAGAGGTGGTGGTGCAGGAACGTTTCCGCATCGCTTTCCTGGAAGAAAACCAGGCGAACTTCCCGGATTGACGGATGGGCGTCGAGGGCACGCTCGATGGCTTGCGACGAGACGGCGGCCGCCTGGGCCGTCGGGTAACCGTAGACGCCGGTCGAGATGGCCGGAAAGGCCACGGTAGCAAGTCCCCGCTCGCCGGCGATGCGAAGCGAGTTTCGATAGCAACTGGTCAATTGCTCGGCTTCGCCGCTGTTTCCGCCGCGGTAAACCGGTCCCACCGTGTGAATGACGTATCGCGCCGGCAAGCGTCCGGCCGTGGTGATAACCGCTTCGCCGGTGGGCAGTCCGTCCGGGTAGTGCGTTGCGCGAATCTCCTTGCATGCCGCGAGTATCCCGGGTCCCCCGGCACGGTGGATGGCGCCGTCTACCCCGCCGCCGCCCATCAAGGACCCGTTCGCGGCGTTGACCACGGCGTCCACCGCCTCGCGCGTGATGTCACCCAACGTGATCGTCACGCGCCCGCTGACGAAGGACCTCATCATTGGCCTTCACTGGATTCGACGGGGTCCAGCCTCACGAAGTAGCGGGGCGCGAACCCGGTGATGACGCGGAAGCCGATTCCGACGGGATTGTCTTCGGCAACGCGGTCATGCTCTTCGCCGGAAACCGGAATTGCCAGGTAGTCCTCCGTCTCGCCGCCGCGCGTGATCTCCACATTCGGGTTCTCCTTCACGCGGCCGTACCAGGCGCGCGGCCAGTGGTTCACTGCGACGTAGGTTTTCCCGTCGCTCTCGAGTCCGGACAGCACCCGGTCGTGCGACTCGCCTTCGGCGTCGAAGGTAGTGATCACCAGCGTGCCCGGCGCCTCGGGCTGGAAGTACCCGAGCAGCGACTCGAACGCCACCACGAGGAGAACATAGATGCCCAGCACGATGGCGACGATCTTTGTGGTCCTCGACATTCTCTTGCTCCTTTTCGATCTGCGCGGAGGTTTTGGTTGGCCGGTTCGCCGATAACTTGGCATTATGCACCGATGTTCACGCGGCCATGGCCCGTGGACCTGCACGCATGGTCTGAACCTCGGGGGTGATAGTTTGAAGCGTAGATCTTTCCTGCAGTCCGCCGGAACCACGGCCCTTGCGGCGCCCTTTGCCGGCGCCTGGAGGACAGCGCATGCCGTCGCGGAAACCCCGCTACGTCCTGTGCCCGACGCCACCACTGGCTTGCCGTTGCTCAAGCTGCCGGAAGGGTTCAGCTATCGGTCGTTCGGCTGGACCGGTGACCTCATGGAGGGAGGCGTCCCGACACCGGACCGCCATGACGGGATGGCCGCGTTCGCCGGTTCGAACCCGGACGAGGTCTTCCTGATCAGGAACCACGAACGCGCCATGACGGGTCTTATCGGCGGCGATGCGACCGTGTACGACAACTGGTCTCCGCCGGACGACGCATCCGGTGGATTCGGCGGCGGGGTCACCGGCGTGCGGGTGTCGGGCGGGGTCTACCAGGACTCGCGGCCGCTCCTTTCCGGCACGTCGATCAACTGCGCCGGCGGACCGACGCCCTGGGGCAGTTGGCTCACCTGCGAGGAAATCGTGCTGCGTGCGAGCCGGATCGGCGGCAAGGACCACGGCTATGTGTTCGAGGTCCCCATGGCAGGCCGCGCGAGCGGCCGTCCGATCAAGGACATGGGCCTCTTCCGCCACGAGGCGACCGCTAACGATCCCAAGACCGGCATTGTCTACCTCACCGAAGACAACGGGCCGAATTCCGGTTTCTTCCGTTTCCTGCCGAAGGACCCGTCGCCCAGGATCGGCGCGCTTGAGGCGGGCGGCGAGCTGCAGATGCTGCGCGTCAAGGGACAGGCCAACGCGGATCTGACGGAAATCGAGACTGGCGACACTTTCGATACCGAGTGGGTGACGATCCCGGAACCGGACCACGATCCCGAGAAGCTTGCAGCCAGTAGCAGCGGTGGTCCTCCGATCATTGGCGGCGGCAAATCAGGCCCCTACCTCCAGGGAGAAGCGGGCGGCGGGGCGCGGTTCCATCGGGGCGAGGGATGCTGGTATTTCGACGGGGTGATCTACTGGGTCGACACCACCGGCGGTGCGGCCGAGGCCGGCAGTGTCTGGGGATACGATCCCGCGGCCGAGCGGCTGACCGCAGTCTACGTGTCGCCCTCGACGGACGAAGCCGACGCGCCGGACAACATCACCCTGTCGCCGACGGGCACGATCATCCTGTGCGAGGACGGGGCAGGGGAAAGCCTGCTCGGTTTCCAGCTTCGAGGTACGCGCCTGTTGAGCGTGGACCGCGATGGCCGCGTCAGGGTCATGGGCGAGAACAACATGGACCTCGAGGACGGCGTTCCCGGCAGACCCGCGATCGACGCTGGCGACTACCGCGACTCCGAGTGGTGCGGTGCCACGTTCTCACCCGACGGCAAGACACTGTTCGTCAACATCCAGACGCCCGGCGTCACGTTCGCCATCACCGGCCCCTGGGCCTGATGCAGCCTTTTGCTGCGGGAGCGAGGTCCGTCACTGGTTCCGGCTTCGGTCGACTTCCCATACCTGGATCGTTTCGAGTTGACTGTCCGGTTCGAGAACCGACTCAAGCGAGCGAACCTTGACCGTCAACGTTTGCGGTTGCAGTTCCAGGGCCAGGTATCCGTTTGTTCGATTCTCGTAGTAGAACGGAATGTTCCGGGCACGGTGGTAGCGCGTTTCCTCCTCGTACCGTTCTTCCCCACCGCCACCCGATGAGATCGCGCCGGTGATCAACTCGGAAGCGATCGCGTTGCCCGATTCGTCCGTAAGCGTGGTCAGCAGGAACGCATGGATATCGCCACCCAAGACAACGGTATTTCCGGAAGCCTTGTCACGGATCACCTCAACGAGCCTTTCGCGAGATGCCGGATAGGCGTCCCAACGATCGGACGAGAATTTGAGCCCGCCGCTCACCAGTCTTTCGTACGGGGTGACCTGCGTGGTCTGCACTACGAAATTCCATTTGGTTTGCCAGGCACCGAATCCCCTTGCGAACCAGGACTCTTGCGCACCGCCCAGCAATGAACGGTTGGGATCGGCCACATCGCACGAAATCCAGGGTGGTTCGAGACCATCCGGAGTCCGGCACGGATGGTCGCTTCGGTACTGTCGCGTGTCGAGAAGGTCGAACTGAGCCAGATTCCCGAATCCCACGCGTCGGTATAGCTGCATTTGCGCCCCACCGCTCCCATCGGGAAGACGCAACGGCATGTGCTCGTAGTACGCCTTGTACGCAGCGGCCCGTCGCGACCTGAATGACGCGCTCGTGTGACCGGCCGGGGCGTGCAGCGCACGATAGTCATCGACAACCTCATGGTCATCCCAGATCGCAAGCCACGGCGCGATGGCATGGGCCGCCTGAAGATGCGGATCGGTTTTCGTCACGGCGTGGTATTTTCGGTAGTCATCCAGGCTGACAGCTTCCGGCGTGGGCATCGCCCGAACGCCCGTGTAGAGAGGTCGCTCGTAGATATAGTCGCCCACATGTACCACTAGGTCGGGAACCTGGTCGGCCACATCGCGATAGGCGGCATAAAACCCGTCCGTGTAGCTCTGGCAGCAACACAGCGCTAAGCGTAGCGAATCCAGTCCGCCGCCCATGTCGGGGCAAGTCAACGCTCGACCGACCGGACTGGTCGCTCCGGCGCAATGGAAACGATAGAAGTATTCGCGGCCATGCTCAAGTCCCGCCACGTGTACATGGATGCTGTGGCCGTGTTCATGGTGAGCAAGAACCTGACCCGCACGAATGATCGTCGAGAACCCGTAGTCTTCGGCGATTTCCCAATTGACCGGAATGTCCTCCCTGGCCGGTTGCCGGACACCGAATGGGTCCGGCGCGACTCGGGTCCACAGGACAAATCCGTCCGCTACGGGGTCCCCCGCACCCACCCCCAGGGAGAACGGATTCTCTTCAAAACGGGGGACTCCGCGATTGACCACCCCGCATCCCACCAAACTTGGCGCGAGCGAAGCAAAGAAGGCGGCCCGAATCAGCCGCCGGCGATCCACAGCGTTACCTTCGCGCCGAATAGCTGCGGAGCCCCCAGGTGCTTGGCCTTGACGATGAAGTCCGATGGGATCAGCACAACATCCTCGTCAAGCAGATTCGACCCCCATAGCTCGACTCGCCAGCGGCCGCTCGCGCTCTCGAGCCCCGCTCTCGCGCCGAGGATCTCGTAGCTGGGAACGACCAGGTCGGGATCGTTGGTGGCCCCCGTGAAGTAGTCGTCCACCGAGGAGTGACTGACGTTCGCAAACAGCATGCAACGTCCTCCAGCGACAGGGACCCGCCAGTCCAGGGTAAGCGCAAACTGGTTTCTAGGTGACGAACCCAACTCGTTTCCCGTGTTCCCCGGTGTGCTGCCTATAGGAAAGCTGTCGTATTGCGTCTCCAGGTAGCCGTAGTTTGCCTCTATCCCGAAGTACTCGCGAAATCGCCAACCCACCTCCAGTTCAACACCCTGAATGGTAGCGTCGGCGGCATTGAGAATCGTTCCCAAAAAGGTTTCGCGGTTGAATACGAACTCCTGCTTGTCCCGGTAGTCCTGGTTGAACAGCGTCAGGTAGGCATAGCCACGGCCGTCGGCGAACCGGAACCTGCCTCCGATTTCATGGGACAGGATCGTCTCTTCCTTGAACGGAGTGGTGATCTCAACCAGGGAGTCGGCTTCCGTATTGAAACCGCCCGCCGTAAACCCTCGAGACACCGACGCATAGATTGACGCATTTTCATCAGGTTTCCAGGTAAGCGACAGGCGCGGAGTGAACGCATCGAAGCTCTCTTGAAGTCCGGCTGCATTGAAGCTTCTGGCGGCGTTGTTGTTGTCAATGAAACGCAGGTCGGCCTCCCTGTCCTCCACGGAATACCGGCCACCCGCCGATATGGACCACTGCTCGGCCAGGCGATAGGTACCGTCCACATAGGCTGCGTACGCCTCCGTCTGGATGTTCTGATCGAAAACCTGGTTGACGATGACTGCTCCAACCCGCGCCAGAAACCGCCGGCGCTCCACCACCCGGTTGGAGTCCTCATGCAGAACGAACAGTCCAGCGATGAAATCGGCCCTGCCGAAATCCGCGCTCACAAAACGTAGCTCCTGGCTGACCGTGCTGGGCTCTTCTGTATCCCGGTCGACTTGTTGAAATGCAAATGGCAAGAGCGAATAGTGTAGTCCGTTGAAACTGAACAGCTCCTCGGATCTGGACTTGCGCACCCCCGTGATCGAGATCAGTGACCCGGAATCCATGTCGTAGGTGATGCGTAGCGAGCCGCCATAGATATCCCGATCGAAGTCCTGATCGACTCCCAGGTGCGACGTGCGTTCGTCGGAATCTCCGAATCCGATTGCCGACAGCGTACGACCCCCGTTTTCGTCTTGACTTCGGTCGAGCGAGAGAATCGCTTCGAACCTGTCGGATGGCTGCAGAAGCAGGCTGGCCCGAACCGAGGTCGAATCCAGATTGTCCTGCTCGGTTCCGGCAAGCAAATCTTCGCCGTAGCCATCGCGATTCGACCTGGACACGGAGACCTTGCCAGCGGACGTTGCACCCAGGGGACCGCTCACCAAGCCTCTCAGGATGTACGCATCGTGGCTCCCTAGTCCAACTTGCGCGTTGGCTTTCGCTTCTTCGAGAGACGGTTTCTCCGTTGTCACCACAACGGCGCCAGATGCGACATTGCGACCGAAAAACGTACCTTGGGGCCCTCGAAGAACCTCCACTTGTTTGAGGTCGAACAGTTCGAAGTCCGCAGACGAAAACCGGGGAATGTAGACCTCGTCGATATAGACTCCGACCGGCTCGCTCGTCCCGATGGCGGACAACGTATTGCTCCCTCCTCGGATTGCGAAAATGGGCTGCGTGTTCGTAAACGAGGAGCCGAGAAAGTTCGGCGTGAGCCTGGAGATGTCCCGTATCGAGTCGATGTTGTAGGCATCGAGTGCCGCGCTGTCGAACACGCTGACCGATGCGGGCACGTCTAGTGGATCCTGATCCCGTTTCTGCACTGTAACGACCACTTCTTCAATAGGCGCCGTGCCTGCTCCAGGAGGCGCATCCATTGCCTCAGAACTCGTTGAACTCGCCTTCGCTTCGGGGTCCTGGCGTCCTGGTTCAACCATCCCCGCGGCACCGATCGAGATCGTCCGGTCGTTGACGTATCGGTAGATCAATCCCGTGCCTTCAAGCAGTTTTTCAAGCGCCGCCCGTTCCGTGAACGTGCCCATCAACGCTGGAGCCTGAATACCTTCGGCATCCTCACTGTAGAGCACTACCTGCTTCGCGATCAGGTCCGCAAGTTCATTCGCCGCTCGTTCAAGCGGCTGGGATTCCATCCGGATCTCGTAAGAACGCTCCGCCGCCGCGGCAGGCTCTGGACTGACGAGAGTGAAGCCAATGGATACGGCCATTGCAACGAATTTCAGGCCGTACATACCGATCGATTTCTTTCCGATTTCTCTCTTCAGGGGCTGCACGCTCGATGTTCCTCCGTGGATTCCTCTCCGGCTGGTGTTGGGCCGGGTCATATCTCTAAAGAGTCCTTCCTTAGGTCGAATTGGGTAAGATTTCACGAAACCAGCATCCTTCCGAGCATTGCAGATCGCGCCGGCCAGTACCCAAAACGCATCGAGGAATCCCTCTATTAGACAAGCACGCAACACTAACGGATGAATGGTTCAGGAGGATAGGCAAAACTCGGAAAACTGGAGCGTGGCCAGCCTGTTTGTCGAGTTGCGCCCCGTACTGGTGAAGTACCTGTCCGCGCGCATCGGCGACTCAGCCGAGGCACAGGACCTGGCGCAGGAGGCCTATCTACGCCTGTTGCGCGTACCCGATCCCGACCTGATCGAAAAACCGCACGCGTACTTGTTTCGCATCGCCGCGAATCTAGCCAGCGAAATGCGGTTGAAACGCGGTCGCCAACCTCATCTGCTGGACGGCAAGGCCATCGATAGCCTCGACGACGGCGGTGCTTTCGAGCGAACGGTCGAGATGCAGTGGGCGCTGCAAAGACTGCAGAAGATCTTGAGTGGATTGCCGCCTCTCTACCAGGCAGTACTGATACTGCGTCGGAGAGATGGGTATTCCCATGCCGAGATTGCCAGAAAATTGGGAATCTCCGTGCATACCGTGCACCGCTACCTCACTCGCGCGGTGGCCCATTGTCGCGCGGATTGGAACGAAACGATCGGATGACCATGAAGCACAAGGCAAACACGCAGATCGTGCGGGAGGCGTCCCACTGGGCGGTGCGCATCGATCAGGACGACCTCACGAGCATTGAGCGGCGCGAGCTCGCGCGGTGGCTCAAAGCGTCCCCCGTCCATGTGGAAGAGCTTCTGGGCGCCATGTCATTCGTGTACGCAATGGGCGAGATTGACGCGCATGAGCAATTCGACGTTGACGCCCTTATTTCCGGAACTTCTGGAGTGGTGGTGCCCCTTCAAGGCGACAGGAGGAGCAAAGCCCGAACCGGCCGACGTTCCGGACCATGGAGTCCTGGCGGACTTCGCGTTGCTGGAGTTGCCTGCATCGCGGCCGCAATCGCGTGGCTGGCCCTGTCCCAAGCCGAGACGACTCCCCCCGCAGCAGGTCCGCTCGTCTTCAAAACGACTATCGGGGAACAGGGCGAGATGTTGCTGAGCGACGGGTCGAAGGTACACCTGAATACCGATACGAGGCTGGTCGTGAGGTTCGGACCGGATCGGCGCCTGGCCGAACTCACCTACGGAGAAGCGTTCTTCGACGTCAAAGCCAGCCCCCGCGCGACCTTCGAAGTACGGGCGGGCCCGGTTTCCGCTCAGGTACTGGGCACACAATTCAACGTCAGGTACCTCGAAAACCAGGCCACGATTTCGGTGGCGGAAGGCAAGGTCGCCGTGGGTATGCCGAGCGATGCAGCCGATCCCGATTCGCAGGTCGCGGAGGTTCTCCTCACGGTCGGCGAACAGGTGAGTTGGAGCCCGACTAATCTCATCCCGGCGAAGCAGGTCATCGACCCTTCGATACCGGCCAGCTGGCAGACCGGCCGACTGATATTCGAGGGCGGCACGCTCCGCTTCATCGCCTCGGAGTTCAACCGTTACAACCAGCTGCAGCTCATTGTTACCGACAGCATTGCGCACGAACGCTTTTCGGGGGTATTCGATGCGAGCGATCCGGCTTCGTTCGCCCAGTACCTGGAGTCGACCAACCGATTCTCGGTAGATCGAACAGCCGAAAGAATTCTGATCCAGCCGGGCGTCTCCAACCCGTGAAAAGGTCCAAAAGGAAGCTCGAGGTGACCGACGGGACCAAGCTTGTGGTGTGCGCTACCTCCGAGGACGCAGTCAATCGGCTCGCCGAACTGTACCGGTCATCCATCGATCTGATTCACGAACAATACCAAGCCTATTTGAAAGGCGACGAACCTAGCGATGTCTCAAAGTCGGGTGTCTACCCATTGATCGCCGTCGAAATCCCGCCCGAACAGGCCATACATACAGGACGTCTGTCGCTGGGCAGCATTGCCAGCACCAACCAACACGCGACGACCATCACGCAACCAGAGCTGTTCAGGGACTATCTGATGGGCCAACTGGAGGCCATTCGGGCGCAGTTCGACGCGAAGATACGCGTGGGCCGCTCGACCGAAGCAATCCCCTTGCAGTTTGCGCTCGAACCCTACCTGACCGCCGACGGGGACCGGCCTCCGAGCGACATACAGCACCATTTCCACACCCCCAACCTCATGGAAATGAACGACGAGATCGCGGACGGGGGCAGAATCCTGCGTCGCGATGGACCGTTTCCGCTAACGCTGTTCACCGCCGCGCGTACCGATCACTCGCTCTACAGGCTTCAGCACTACACCGCCACCAGCCCTCGGCACTTTCAGAAGTTCGTCCTTTTCACGAACTACCAACGCTACGTCGACGAGTTCGTCGAGCATGCGCGCCTCGAATTGCAGGCGGGCCGAGCCTTGGCCCTGGTCGAGCCCGGCGACCGCATCACGCAAAGCATGGGCGCTCGAAACACCCGCTCCGCGACGTCCCCAATGCCCCAGATGCCCGCCTATCACCTCGTTCGACCGGGAAACATGGGCGACACGCTGGTAAACATCGGCATCGGCCCGTCCAACGCGAAAACCATCACTGACCACATTGCAGTACTAAGACCGTATTCCTGGCTAATGATCGGACATTGCGGTGCCCTGCGACGAACGCAGCAACTGGGCGACTACGTCCTGGCACATGCGTATCTCCGCGACGACGCCGTACTCGACGAGGCGTTGCCCACGTCGATTCCGCTTCCCACGATCGCCGAGGTCCAGCTCGCGTTGACGGAGGCGGTCAGACAGGAAACGGGTTGCACGGAGAACGAACTCAAGACCTTTCTGAGGACCGGTACCGTTGTCACGACCGGAGACAGAAACTGGGAACTGTCTTTCGAGCGCATCGCCGAAAGACTGAACAAATCCAGGGCGATCGCGATTGACATGGAATCAGCAACAATCGCCGCCAACGGTTACCGGTACCGCGTTCCCTACGGCACCCTGCTTTGCTCGTCGGACAAGCCCCTCCACGGCGAGCCAAAGCTACCCGGCATGGCAAGTTCCTTCTACCAGGACCGTATTGGCCAGCATCTCGCAATCGCCCTGCGAGCCAACACAATTCTCCGGGAAGAAGCCGAGAAGGGAACGCTCCGCTCAAGAAAGCTCAGGAGCTTCGATGAACCCCTGTTCCAATGAACTGGCAGACCTGCGAGCAGCTGCGGGCGACGGTGCTGCATTCTGCGCGGATACCAAGGCAACTCCCGCTCTGTTGACTCCGTGAGTTAAACGTTTCACTATCTGCGCCCGAGACACCAAATGTGAGGCACCTTGACCGACATCAACCGCATCACCGGAGAAACGGTTCTTCTGGACTCCGATTTCCACACCCTCGCGGACGACCACGAGGCCCTGGCGATGGTCGCATGGGGCCATCGGCGGGGGAATGTCCGACTGGCGGGGATCACAGTAGTTACTGGGAATACCTGGGCGCGCATATCTGCCACCGAGGCCAGGCACGCATTGGGGGTGCTCGGCCTTAGCGATGAAGTAGTCGTTAGGGAGGGCGCCAGTCAGCCCCTGCTTCATCGCCAGTCAGATTTCGAGCACCGTTCCCAAATGCATGGCGCCGCGTACGGCGGTGCGTGGGACCCATCACCCGTTTTCCCCCATGAGGGACATACCCTGACCGGTGATGCGCGCAGCGAAGGTTGCAACCACCACGCGGTCACCTTCCTTTCCGATTTCGTGCTCCGGAACGAAACACCTGTCACGGTTGTGGCGATCGGCCCCCTGACCAACGTCGCTCTGGCCCTCCGACTGTGTCCGGAGATCGCGCAGAACATCGGTCGGGTGGTGTGCATGGGCGGCGCGTTCTATGTCCCGGGCAACGTCACGCCGTCAGCGGAATTCAACTGGTGGTTCGATGCCGAGGCCGCGCGGATAGTGCTTGAGTCGGACCTGAAACTCGATATCGTCCCGCTCGATGCGACCGAAGGCCTTGTTTTCGACGCGACCAGGTACGGGCACTGGTCGGACCGTTTCGGATCACACCCTTTTTTTCGAAGCTATCACCACAGCAAATTTTCCCGAGTCCTGCGGGACAATCCAGAGTTCGAACTGCCCGTCTGGGATGCCGTAACGACCGCATATCTGTTGGATCCCGATATCGCGACCGTCGCAGAAGATCTCTGGGCGACGGTCGACTGCGTCGAAGGACCGAGCTATGGGCGGGTCGTCTTTTATCGCAATGCTCACGACTTCAACCTCCCCGATCCTGAACGGCCACCGGCCAGAGTGATTCTCCAGATCGACGTCGAACGCTTCTGGGATCTCTACGAGACGTCGGTGTTCGATTCGTTAGCCGTGGTCGGTTGATTCGAACATGTATCCCGTTCTTCAAGCCGTCTTGGGAATCCTCGTTTTTGCTGGGCTGGCGTTCGCCTGTTCCCGAAGCCGGCAGTTCGTGCGATGGCGATTCGTCGGCTTGGCCGTAGCGACTCAGTTCGCAGTCGCCGCCCTGTTTCTGCATGTTGGCGTGGCCAAGGCCCTGCTCTCGGGACTCACTCATGTCGCCAAGCTGCTCGAGGATTCGACCAGGCAGGCAACAAGTTTCGTCTTCGGATACGTGGGCGGCGCGGAAGCGCCGTTCGAGATTGGCGTGGGAGCCTCCACTTTCGTGTTCGCGTTTCAGGTCCTGCCGATTATCATCGTCGTCGGCGCGCTGTCCGCCCTGCTCTGGCACTGGCGCATATTGAATGCCGTAATCGCGCCGGTTGCATGGATCGTACGGCGAACGCTCGGGGTCAGCGGACCGGTCGGATTCGTGGCGGTGGCGAACGCCTTCCTGAGCATGCTTGAAGGGCCCATGCTCATCAAACCTTATCTCGCCCGGTTGAAAGAGCACGAGCTCTTTGCCGTGATGACGGTCGGTCTCTCGACCGTGGCGGGCGGCACGCTCATCGTAATATCGAGCATTCTCGCGGTCGACGAACAGGCGTTCGGCCACGTGGTCACGGCGACGCTAATGAACGTGTTCGGCGCCATCGCTATCTCGCACCTCATGTTTCCCGGAGACTCTGCCGACTCTGCCGACCGGGTGGTGGTGACAACGCCGCATCGGAGTTCGATGGACGCCCTGGTGGCTGGAACGGCAGACGGTGGCAGGGTATTCCTGAATGTCGTTGCCCTGTTGATCGTGTTCATGTCGCTGATGGCCCTGATCAATAGCGGCCTCGGCCTGCTGCATTCCGGCCTGTCGCTCGAACAGGTACTTGCCTGGCCGGCGGCTCCGTTCGTTTGGCTGATGGGCATGCCCTTGGAGGAGGTATTGCAGGCTGGGGGCATTCTCGGGACTAAGGTCGCGATCAACGAAATAGTTGCGTATTCGCTGTTGGCGGAGAGCTATTCGAGTTTGTCGCCGCCGACCGCGTTCACGCTCACCTTCGCACTGTGCGGGTTCGGAAACGTCGGAAGCCTCGGGATCCTTATCGGAGGACTGACCGCCATGGCGCCGGAGCGACGTGCGGACATATTGCGATGGAGTCCCCTGGCACTCTGCGCGGCGCTGTTGGCCAACGGTCTGACGGCTTCGATCGCGTTTATCGTCAGCGGCCACTACTGATTGTTGACTGCCATGTCCGGCCACTCGAAACCTGCATTCGTCACGTTTACCGGTGTCGACGATCCAGGGACTGTCAACGATCTTCGAGCCTTGAGTGATCGATACCCGATCGAATGGGGGGTTCTCGTCGATCCTGACCGAAACATCCCCCCATTTGCCGATTCGCCCCTCATCCGATGTCTGCGACACGCCGGCATCCGCCTGTCCGCCCACCTTTGCGGCACGCTGGCGGCCGCAGTGGTCAAGGGCCGGCCGCCCCAATTCGAGGTGGCCGGGTTCTCGCGAGTCCAGATCAATCACGGGCTTGGGACGGCCACTGCAGCGATGATCGATCGGGTTGGCCGGTACGCTGCCTGCCACGGTCTACGGGCGGCGCTTCAGTGCAGCGGGGCGTTTCCGCTCGACGGGCGTGTCGACTGGCTGTACGACATCTCGTTCGGAACAGGCGTACAACCCGGATGGTTCCCGCCAGTCGACCGCGCCCACCCATTCTGCGGCGTTTCGGGAGGAATCGGTCCTGACAATATCGTCGAACTGCTTTCCTCAAGGCTCTCCATTGCGGCTGACGTCCCTTTCTGGATCGACATGGAGAGTGGCGTGCGCACCGATGGCAAATTGGATCTCGACAAGTGTGCGGCCGTGTGCGCCGCGATTTACGGATGATCGCCGGTTCGGATCAGGAGTCCATCCATGACTGACTACCGCGCTATCGTTCAGGAACTTCCCAAGGCCGAACTCCACATTCATATCGAAGGTTCGCTGGAACCCGACATGATGTTCGACCTGGCGCAACGCAACCGGGTGTCGTTGCCCTACGACAATGTCGAAGCAGTCCGGCAGGCTTACGATTTCACTTGTCTGGAGGATTTCCTGGGCCTGTACTACGCAGGGATGCAGGTGCTGCGGGAAGAGTCGGATTTCCACGATCTCGCCGACGCCTACTTTCGGCGCGCCGAAGCCGACCACGTGACGCACATCGAGTACTTCTTCGACCCTCAGGCCCACCTGGACCGGGGAGTGCCCATCGGCACGATCATGGGTGGACTCATGCGGGCCACGCGGGAGGCCCGCGAGCGGGGCATCGAGGTCTCGATCATTCTCTGTTTCCTGCGCCATCTCACCGAACGCGAGGCTTTCCAGGCGCTCGAAAAAACGGCCGAGTATCACACCGAGTTCATTGCCGTGGGGCTCGACTCCAGCGAAGTGGGAAATCCGCCCTCGAAGTTCGAACGGGTCTTCGCGGCCGCCCGCGACCTGGGATTCAAGCTTGTGGCTCACGCAGGTGAAGAAGGACCGCCGGAGTACGTGTGGGAGGCCTTGGACGTACTCGGCGTCGACCGCATCGACCACGGGAACCGCGCCCTCGAAGACGACGCACTGGTTGCACGGCTGCGCAGGGATCAAGTGCCGCTGACCGTCTGCCCGCTCTCCAACCTGAAGCTGGCCGTCGTTGACTCATTGTCCGCCCACCCAATCAAGCGAATGCTTGATCACGGGCTGCTCGCCACGGTCAACTCGGACGATCCGGCTTATTTCGGCGGTTACGTCAACGACAATTATGTGCGAACCGCGCGGGCACTCGATCTCACCGAGACCGAACTGGCTATATTGGCGGAGAACTCCTTTGCTGCTGCTTTTCTAGGTGACGCCACGGCGGGGAGATGAACCGAGTGGGCAGCCTTTCGACACATGTTCTGGACACGGCGGACGGGAAACCCGCCGCCGGGGTCCGGTACAGCCTGCATCGCCTGGACGACAAACGAATGCTGGTCTGCACGGGAATCACCAACGATCAGGGCCGTACTGATGTTCCATTGCTGTCCGAAAGCGACTTCCTGGTCGGAGCTTACGAGCTGACATTCGCTGTCGGTGAGTATTTCGGGAAGGACACAGCCGATGCTCTCGATACACGCTTTCTCGACGAGATAGTCATTCGCTTTCATCTCGGCGCCGACGAGCACTACCACGTCCCGCTGCTGGTATCGCCGTGGAGCTATACGACGTATCGAGGCAGCTAGTGATCCACTGCCGAGACTAGACATGACCGTTGATGCGAACAGCTTGACGAGTGAAACGGATTCGGCGCCGACTTCCGACGCGATTCGCTTTATTCTCGATGGCGAGACGTTCGAACTGGAGCGGGCAGATCCCACACGTACCGTCCTCGAGTTTCTCCGAGAGGATCTCGGCCGGACCGGCACCAAGGAGGGATGCGCGGAGGGCGACTGCGGGGCCTGTACGGTCGTCGTGGGAGAGGTTGATCACACGGGTGAGGATCTTGACCTGAGAGCCGTCAATGCCTGCATCCAGTTCCTCCCCACACTGGACGGAAAGGAGCTCTTCACGGTCGAGAGCCTGACCGCGAACCGTGACGGGCTGCATCCCGTGCAGCGGGCGATGGTCGATTGCCACGGTTCCCAATGTGGCTTCTGCACACCCGGTTTCGTGATGTCGCTGTTCGCTCTCTACAAGACCAATCCGTCTCCCACGCGCATGGACATCGATGACGCGCTCGCCGGCAACCTGTGCCGCTGCACAGGCTACAGGCCCATCGTCGCGGCCGCGCGATCCATGTATGCCAACGCGAGAAATTCGGATGACTGGTTGACAAGCCCGCACGGCGCCGACCTTCGACCCGCCGAGCGAATACGACAGCATCTGTCCATCTCCCGCGAATCCGCGCTAGAGATCGTCCATGGTGAGCGCCGTTTCCTTGCGCCAATCGACGCGGCGGAACTCGCGCACGCGCTGGCGCGGCAACCAGAGGCGACCATTCTCGCCGGGGGTACCGACATCGGTCTATGGGTCACCAAGCAATACAGGCAGTTGCACCGCATCGTCTACACCGGCCGCGTCCGGGAACTACGGCAGCTTGACATCTCCCCGACGCACATCGAGATCGGTGCCGCCGTACCCCTGGCCGATGCGGCCAGGGTCATGGTCGAGCGGTACCCTGGGCTCGAGGAGTTGTTCAGGCGATTCGCATCGCCGCCCATACGCAACATCGCGACGATGGGAGGCAACATCGCGAACGGCTCGCCGATCGGCGACAGCATGCCGGCGCTGATGGTGGCCGGAACAACACTGCTGTTGCAGTCCATCCGCGGCATCCGCGAGGTTGCCCTCGACAGGTTCTACGCCGGTTACCAGCAAAAGGACCTGCAACCCGGCGAGTTCATCCGAACCATCCGCATCCCGTTGCCCGACGCGGATGCAATACTGCGAAGTCACAAGCTGTCCAAGCGTTTCGACCAGGATATCTCTGCCGTCTGCACCGCCTATCGGCTGCAACTTGACGGAGACCGTGTGCGCGAGTTCCGCATGGCCTGCGGCGGCCTGGCGGGGACGGTCAAGCGAGCTGCGCACTGCGAAAGAGCGGTCATCGGTCATCGTTGGGACCGAACGACCGTCGACCAGGCAGCGGCCGCGCTGGCAGATGACTTTTCACCCATCACCGATATGCGCGGCACGGCCGACTATCGACTGCGCGGGGCACAGAACCTCCTGGTCCGCTTTTTCCTGGAAACTCGCGGCGAAGTCGCACAGACGGTCTATGGCTATGGACGTCGCGGCTAAGGGTCGCGCCCGCAGGGCGAGATTCGCAGTCGGCAAGGCGTTGCCTCACGACAGCGCGCACCTTCATGTCTGCGGTACGGCCGCCTACACGGACGACCTGCCGGAGCCTCGCGATCTGCTTCATGTGGCGGTCGGGCTCAGCGATCGTGCGCACGCAAGGATCCGCAGTATCGACCTGTCCGCGGTGCGTGCGACGCCCGGTGTCACCGATATCTGTCTCGCGGCGGACATACCGGGAGAGAACAACTGCGGTCCCGTCGTCAAGGACGAACCGATTCTCGCGACTGATGTGGTCGAATTTGCGGGACAGCCGCTTTTCGCCGTCGCGGCCGACACCGTGGCTGCGGCGCGCAAGGCCGCGAAACTCGCGGAAGTCGAGTACGAGGATCTCGAGACCATCATCGACCCCTTGAGCGCCCTGGAGCAGGGTTCGTTCGTGCTTCCGACGGAAACGCTGAACCGCGGGGACGCGGATGCGGCGCTCGACGATTCTCCGTACCGCATCGGCGGAAGGCTTGTCCTCGGCGGACAGGAACAGTTCTACCTGGAGGGGCAGATCGCGATGGTGCTGCCCCAGGAAGATCATGGGCTGCTCGTCTACAGTTCGACGCAGTATCCGGATGAAGTCCAGCGCCTGGTGGCGCGAGCGACCGGTCTATCCGCCAAGGACGTGGTCTGCACCTGCCGGCGCATGGGCGGCGCATTCGGCGGCAAGGAGACACAGGCGGCGACGGTGGCCTGCATCGCCGCTGTCATGGCGATCAGGACCGGGCGCGCCTGCAAGTTGCGTCTCGACCGCGACGTCGACATGGTGATGACGGGCAAGCGCCACGACTTCGTCATCGACTACAAGGCGGGTTTCGACGGTACCGGACGTATCCGGGGTCTCGAATTCACCTTTGTCTCGCGTTGCGGGATCTCCGCAGACCTATCCGGCCCCGTCAACGACCGGACAATGTTCCACTGCGACAACGCCTATTTTCTCGAGAACCTGCGAATCGTCTCGCACCGCTGCAGGACCAACACCGTATCCAACACCGCCTTTCGCGGATTCGGCGGACCGCAGGGCATGTACGCCATCGAACATGTGATCGACGACATCGCCCGGAGGCTGGAGCTCGATCCACTGACCGTACGGCGGCGCAACTTCTACGGAATCCAGGATCGCAACATCACCCACTACGGGCAGAAGATCGAGGACAACGTCATCCGCCATATCGTTGATCGGCTCGAAACCGATGCCGACTACGCCAGGCGCCGGGACGAGATCAGGGAATTCAACGCATCCAGCAGCGTCATGAAGCGAGGAATTGCGCTGACGCCCGTCAAGTTCGGCATCGCCTTCACGACGACGCATCTGAACCAGGCGGGAGCGCTCGTCCACGTCTACAGGGACGGAACCGTCCATCTGAACCACGGCGGCACAGAGATGGGGCAGGGGCTGTTCATCAAGGTGGCCCAGGTGGTCGCGGACGAACTGGGAGTCAGCATCGACCGCATTCGCCTGAACGCGTCGGACACCGCAAAGATCCCGAACGCCTCGGCAACCGCGGCGTCGAGCGGTTCAGATCTCAACGGGATGGCCGCGAAGATCGCAGCCGCGAAGATTCGAGCCCGGCTTACGGAATTCGCGGCCCATCGATTCGGCGTTCCGGAAAGCACAGTCGACTTCCAGGAGAACGTCGTGTTGGCGGGTACCCGCACGCTGGCGTTTTCTGAACTGGTGGAGATGGCCTGGCTTGACCGCGTAAAGCTCTGGGCGTCCGGGTTCTACAGGACTCCCAGAATTCGCTACGACCGGAAGACCTTCAGCGGCCGCCCGTTTCTCTATTTCGCCTACGGTGCCGCAGTCTCGGAGGTCGTCGTCGACACGCTGACAGGCGAATACCGAATCCTGCGGGTCGACATCCTTCACGACTGCGGAGACTCGTTGAATCCCGCCGTGGACCTGGGACAGATCGAGGGCGGCTTTGTTCAGGGAGCCGGGTGGCTGACATCGGAAGAACTGTGGTGGAACGAGTCGGGAGAACTGATGACCCACGCGCCCTCCACCTACAAGATTCCCGCCTGTTCGGACCTCGCGCCTGACTTTCGCGTCAGGTTTCTCGAGAACGCCGCGAATCGGGAAGACACGATCTACCGTTCAAAGGCCGTGGGCGAACCGCCGCTGATGCTTGCCATCTCGGTCTTCCACGCCATCCGCGACGCGATCGCTTCCGACATCCGGCCGCTACCGAAGCTGTGCGCGCCGGCGACGCCGGAAGCAGTACTGCGCGCGGTGGAGGGACTGCCGTCATGAACGCATGGGTCCATAAGCTTGGGGAACTGAAAGCCACCGGGGATCGCGTTGCCATCGTCACGGTTGTCGGCGCGCGTGGATCGTCGCCATGCGAGCCAGGCGCGAAGATGCTCGTCACGTCGAGCGACATCTTCGGCACCATCGGCGGTGGGAGGCTCGAATACCAGTGCACCGAGCTTGCTCGTGACCTCTGCGCTCCCGGTGCGAACCCTTTTATCGAACGTTTCCCGCTCAACGCGTCCGTTGGCCAGTGTTGCGGTGGAGTCGTGGACGTGCTTTTCGATCCGATCCCAGATGGCGTTCCGGACTGGCTGCGGTCCCTCATCAAGCTTCGTCAACAACACGATTCATCCGTGCTCTGCACCAACCTGCGCGACGCGTCGAAAAAGTTCGTGGTCACCGGGGTCACCATCCACCCGTTTTCGGCCATATGCCCGGACACGGTCGTCGACCGGGCCCGGAGAAACCTGCAGGCGTGCCGTGCTGCCGAACGAACCGACAGCTGGTTTTTCTAGCTCGTGGGCAGTCGGGGTTTCAATGTCGCGGTATTCGGTGCCGGGCACGTCGGTTCCGCGGTCGTCCGTTCGTTGTCCACGCTTGATTGCGAGATCCGCTGGATCGATTCCCGTCAGGATTTCTTCGGTGACACTCCCGAAAACGTACACACCATCGAGCATGATCGCCCGGCTGCAGAAGTCGACAATATGTCGGCCGGCAGTTGCTATCTGGTCATGACGCACGATCACGGTCTCGATTTCGATATCTGCAAGCGAATCCTGAAGCGGGGCGACGCCGCGTACTGCGGCTTGATCGGCTCGGTCCCGAAGCGTCGTCGTTTCGAACGGCACCTGCTCGAAGAAGGTATTGGTCAGGAAGCCTTCGACCAGTTGGTGTGTCCGATCGGCATTGAGGGGATCCGGGGCAAGAAGCCGGCCGAGATTGCGATCTCCGCCACCGCGCAGGTGCTGCGCGCCTTCGAAGAGTTTCGGCGAAAGCCCTCGTTCGAATACCCGGACGACCAACCCATGACCAACACCCAATGATCCTGGAACCCTAGTGGATCCTTACCTGGTCGATTGGCTGAACCTTCTGGCGCGCTGGGTTCATGTTGTTGCGGGCATTGCATGGATCGGTTCATCGTTCTACTTCATCTGGCTCGACAACCACCTGCAGACTCCATCGGTACGCCGCGAAGGCGCGGATCCCATCAGCGGAGAACTCTGGGCAGTCCACGGGGGCAGCTTTTATCGCTCGCAGAAATACAGTCCCGCTCCCGGCAGGCTTCCCGAAACGCTGCACTGGTTCAAGTGGGAAGCGTACTGGACCTGGTTTTCGGGCATGTTTCTGCTCGCCCTGATCTACTGGTGGGGCGCGGAGATCTTCCTTGTTGACCCGGAAGTAGCGCGACTTGCGCCGTCAACCGCTGTGTTGATCTCAGCGGCCTTCCTGGCAGGCGGCTGGTTCGCCTACGACCTGCTTTGCAGGCTGCCGACCCGCGACAACGACCTTGCGTTCGGGGTTCTCCTGTTGGCGTTCGTCTCGATCCTGGCGTGGGGTCTATGTCAACTGTTCAGCGGCCGCGCCGCATACATTCTTTTCGGGGCGGTGCTCGGAACCATCATGGTCGGCAACGTATTCTTCGTGATCATTCCGAAGCAGCGAGAACTCGTAGCCGCCGTCGAGCGTGGAGAAGTTCCCGACGCGACAGCTGCGATTCGAGCGAAGCACCGCTCGGTGCACAACACATGGCTGACGCTGCCGGTGCTCTTCGCAATGACAAGTCATCACTTCGCCATGACGTACGGCCACAAGTACAACTGGGTGATACTCATCGCTGTTTCCCTCGCGGGAGCACTGATCCGCGTCTACTTCGTCGGTCGCCAAAAGGGCAACGGCTCGCTCCCGGCTGCCATCGCAGCGCTGCTGCTGTTGCTCGGAGTGGCGGCATTGATTGCGCCCCAGCGGACGGTCGCGAGTGACCGGGAGACAGTAACGCTTGGACAGGTTCGTACCATCGTCGAGCACAGATGCACGGTGTGCCACTCGTCGGAACCGACCTTTGCGGCGTTTCCAGCGCCTCCGGGAGGCGTTGTCCTTGATACCGATACACAGATCGTCGCGGAGGCACGCCGCATCCATCAGCAAACCGTGATCACGCGAGTCATGCCGATAGCGAACGTGACCGGCATGAGCGAAGAAGAGCGAACAGCCCTGGATCGGTGGTACCGGCAAAACGCGGATCCGTCGTGACGCCCACCAGCTATCCCCGCGATCTTCGCGGTTACGGCAAACGCCCCCCGCAAGCGGACTGGCCGGGGGCGGCTCGAATAGCGGTCCAGTTCGTCGTCAACTATGAGGAGGGTGCTGAGAACTGCATATTGCACGGCGACGCTGCCTCGGAGTCCTTTCTGTCCGAGATCGTTGGCGCACGACCGATCCAGAACGCACGTCACATGAACATGGAGTCGCTCTACGAATACGGTTCCCGAGCGGGTTTCTGGCGTCTCTACCGGCTGTTCACCGAACGCTCCATCCCGGTAACGGTGTTTGGCGTTGCCATGGCTCTTGAGCGCAATCCGGAAGCGGTGACTGCCATGCGCGAGGCCGACTGGGAGATCGCCAGCCACGGCTATCGATGGATCGACTATCAGCATGTCGACGCCGAAACGGAACGAATTCACCTTGCGAAGGCCATCGAGGTCCATACGCGGGTAGTCGGGCAGCGCCCTCTGGGCTGGTACCTGGGACGATGCAGTCCGAGGACTCACCGACTCGTCAAGGAGGCCGGAGGCTTCCGCTACAACTCCGACTGCTATTCCGACGATCTTCCATATTGGGACTACTCGTACGGGGTGCCACAATTGATGGTTCCCTACACGCTCGATGCCAACGACATGCGTTTTGCGACTCCGCAGGGCTTCAACACAGGCCGACAGTTCTTCGATTACCTGAAGGACACCTTCGACGTCCTGCATACCGAAGGATCCCGGATGATGTCGGTAGGCCTGCACTGCCGGCTCGCGGGTCGGCCGGGTCGCGCCAGCGCCATTGCGCGCTTTCTCGACTACGTTACGAGCCACGACGATGCCTGGGTCGCGACGCGCATCGACATCGCTGAGCATTGGCGAAACCTCCATCCCGCCGCACCATGACGCCGCGTACCAAATCGGGTTTCATGGCCCGCTTCGGGAATGTCTACGAACACTCGGCCTGGGTGGCTGAGCGCGCGTTCGATCGTCTTGAGGGTGTCGACGGAATCCAGGCCATAGGCAGAGTGATGGCGGAATGCGTTGACCGGGCTCCCTTCGATCTACAGCTCAGGTTGATTCGCTCGCATCCGGACCTGGCTGACAAAGCCGGTGTCGCGGGTGATTTGACTGCAGATTCGGTGGCGGAACAATCGAGCGCAGGCTTGGACCGCTGCTCCCCGGACGAGTACGCGCGCCTGGCCGCGTTGACCCGCAGCTACCGGAAGAGATTTGGATTCCCGTTCGTCATGGCCGTCCGCGGCAGCAGCACGACGAATATCCTGAACGCGCTGCGGAGTCGCCTGGGCAACGACCCCGCCGTGGAGTTCGAAACTGCCCTGGCCGAGATACACAAGATCGCGCTGCTGCGTCTGCAATCCATGGACGTAGTCGAATGAAAGGCTCACGCCCGCCCTTTCATCAGTGGGTCCAACTCGAGCAACCTCGCCTGGGCACGCGCGTGACCCTTGCGACCGACGAGTTCTTTGCCCCGAAGGAACGGCTGATCGGGCCGAGTGACCCGGTATTCGTTCCGGACAGGTATGACGCTAACGGCAAATGGATGGACGGATGGGAGAGCCGCAGAAAGCGGACGCCGGGGCACGATCACTGCATTGTCCGGCTCGGGCTGCCCGCCATCGTGCGTGGAGTGGACATCGACACCAGTCACTTCACCGGTAATTTCCCACCATTCGCGTCGATCGACGGCAACTCCAGCGAGGCGGAGGCCCCTCGATCCGGGTGGGTCGAGATCCTGCCCAAGACCGCTCTTTCGGGGGACTCGCACCACTATCGTCCCATCGACAGCGGTGCCGTCTGGACGCATTTGCGCCTGAACATCTATCCCGACGGCGGGATAGCCAGATTGCGGATCTATGGGGAGGTCAAAGCTCCCACCCCCGTATCGGACGACCTGATCGACCTCTTCGGCGTAGAAAACGGTGGCCGCGCGATCAGCTGCAGCGACGAGCATTTCGGCAGCATGCACAACCTGAATCTGCCTGGTCGGAGCACCGACATGGGCGACGGGTGGGAGACCGCTCGCAGGAGGGGACCAGGGAACGATTGGGTCATCATCCAGCTTGGTCATTGCGGATCCGTCGAGCGGGCGGAGGTCGATACCGCCCACTTCAAGGGGAACTATCCGGATCGGGTTTCTCTCGAGGCAGCACTATTCGGCCCCGCTGCCGCAGTCGACGTTGACCATTCGCAATGGCGCACGCTCCTCTCCGAGACCAGGCTTGAAATGGACCGTCGACACCTTTTCGTCAGTGAGCTGCGAGACTTGGGTCCCGTAAGCCACGTTCGCATGTCCATCTATCCCGACGGCGGTGTCAGCCGACTGCGTCTTTTCGGCCGCCCTCAGCCGCTTGGCTGACCTGGCATGCTCCGTTTGCGACCGCGCCCGTTGACGCCGACACAGTTCGCGCCTTTTGGCGACGTTATCGAGGCCGTCGGCGCGCATGCGATCGAAATGAACGACGGCCGCTTTGAACGTTTCGCTGACCTGTGCCGCATCGAGTCGGACGGCGGTGCCGGCATCGCCGTCGGCATAGTCCGCTCAAAGGTGGCTACATCGCTGCCGTATCGTTTGGACAAAATCGAACGGCATCCGCTTGGCAGTCAGGCATTCATTCCGCTTGAACCCTGCCGTTTCGTTGTTGTAGTCGGGCCTCCCCGGGAAAAGATCGAGCCATCGGACCTTCGTGCGTTCGTGACCAATGGGCGGCAAGGTGTCAACTATCGCCGGGGAACGTGGCACATGCCGCTCGTCGCGCCGGAGATCGGACAGGAGTTCCTCGTCATCGACCGCATTGCCACGGAACCCAATTGCGACGAGTTGTACCTTTCCCCGCCAGTGGTGGTATTGGATCCGTGGAAACGTGCAAGTGATCGGAAGGGGTTACACGTTTAACTCATTTTGCCATTCTGGCGTTCTCAAGCCGGATTGTCGGCGGCGCGGCAGTGGATGCACGCTCGACCAACTCGATACCCAAGGTGATCTGGCTTCTCGGCCCCGCCTGTTCTTCCGCCAATCGCCTCAGAAGCAAACGTACTGCTTCCCGCCCCATTTCTTCGAAAGGCATGCGAACCGTCGTAAGCGTGGGGCTGATCATGCGCGCAAACGGAATGTCGTCGAACCCGACGACCGATACTTCACGGGGAACGGATATCCCGTGCATCTGGAAGAGCGAGAGCGCTCCGATCGCGATCAGGTCGTTGCCGCAGACTACGGCAGTCACATCTCGAGCGAGCAATCGTTCCCGGGCTTCCTCGGAGAGGTGCATTGTGTAAGCGTGCTCAAGCCGCCATGCGATCTTTGAGCTGTCTCCGACGGCGTCGACGAATCCCTTGCTTCGTTCACGCGCGTTGCCAACGGCCTGCGGACCCTCGAGCAACCCGAATCGACGGTGCCCGAGAGCGATCAGATACTCTGCGGTTGTTGTTCCCCCCGCGTAGTACTCAGCCTGCACCAGATCCTGCCCAGGCAATTCGCGATCTAAAACGACCAGCGGAACATCGACGCCAACGTTTGTGAGCGTGTCCTCGTCGTCGACCGGGAACCAGACGATGCCATCCACGCCATGCTGGAGCAGCCCGGTGACAACCTCCCGTTCGCGATCATGCGATCCTTCGGTATCCACCAGAAAGGTCTGGTAACCGCTGAGCTGCGCCTCGTTCAGGATCGACCTTGCGAGCGACGCAAAGAACGGGTTTTCGATGTTGGGAAACACCAGGCCAATGATCGCGGTGCGACCGGTCTTCATGGTTCGGGCAGCCTGGTTTTGCCGGTATCCGAGCCTTTTGACTACCTTCTGGATGCGACGCTTGGTTTCCTCGCTGATGGCTCCCCTGCCGTTAAGCACGTAGGAAACGGTTGCGATCGACACCCCTGCAGCGTCCGCGATGTCCCGAACGGTGACTCGCTGCGATTTCCGTGGTCGAGTTGCAGTAGGCATTCGCGCTTCCTAATGGACGAGCCACTCTAACATGCGCCACCTTGCGGTTTCATTCACCCGTCTTGAGCGATCCTCCGTATCCGGGACTACCCGTTCTACGGCAGCGGATGGCCCGAACATGCGCACGGGTCGTACGTAAAGCACAGAAAAGCCGGGCATAATCTCGCTTATTCGTTTAACACGATTTGACGGTCTCATCGAAAATGGTGCTCGTGTCCGGTTCGGTCTCCTATGACATTCTGATCAACGCCGACTGTTCGTTCAGCCAGCTGATCGACAACCGTTCAGTGAAGTCCTTGAGCGTCGGATATCCCGTACGTTCACTCAGCATCGGGTTCGGCGGTCCCGCCGCCAACGTGTCCTATCACCTGACAAGGATGGGCGTTGATGCCGCTCCCGTCGCCGCCGTAGGAGACGACTTCCGACCCTACGGCCAATGGCTGTCGGAATGCGGTGTCGACCAAAGGTTCATCCTGGCCGTCGAGGGGACGATGACAGCGCGCGCCTTCATCTCCACCGATCGGAACCAGGACCAGCTGATCGGGTTCTTTCCCGGAGCGATGGCGCATGCGATCCGATGTGACACAGGTGGTCAGCGGGCGGACATCGCCATTGTAGGACCTGACGACCGGGACGCCATGCTTGCAAGACTGCGGCAATTCTCCGCCGCCAACATCCCGATACTCTTCGATCCCGGGCAAGCCGTTTCAAGCTTGTCCGGTGGTGACTTGCTCAAGGCCGTCAAGGCGGCTCGATGGATGGCCGTCAACGAATTCGAGCAGGGATGGATCGAAACGAAGACGGGAACCCGTATCGAGGCTCTCGCGGAAGACCTCGAGGCCCTGATCGTCACCTTGGGAGGCAGAGGTTCCAAGTTGCTCACCCGCCGCGCGGTCGAGTATGTGGAACCGGCAAGGGTTGACCAACCCGTCGATCCCACCGGCTGCGGAGACGCCTACAGGGCCGGACTCGTTGCCGGAATCCTCTCGCGACGATCCCTGGCCGATGCCATGAAAATGGCAAGCCGAGCGGCAGCCGAAACGCTCGAAGTCCTGGGCGCCCAGGGCAAACTGCTTGATCCCTCCAGATTGGCGCCCGTCTGGTAGCCAGGCCGAAGCAACCAGGTGCTTCGTTCACGTGGCGTGGCGAACCGATGCCTCAAACCGTTCCTTCGCACCCGCGATGACCGCCCGGCGATGCCCCCATTGGGACGCAAGACGTTCCTGGAACTCGAGCAATCTCCCCGAGGCCACCTAAACGTTGATCGGGGTTTGACCGCAAGCTTCCTTCAGCTCCAAGTCCCCGAATAGTCCTTCTGTTGTTGAGGACCTTGGTTCTGTTGTATAGTCGCCTCGGGAAAGGTTAAACGTTTCATTAAAAAAGGGGGAATCCATGAACGGTTGCCGCCACCAGCATCCCTTCACGCTCTGTCTGCTCTCTGGAGTGGTGATGGCCTCGATCGTCTGCCAGGCGCAAGAACAAGAACAACAACAAGAAGCCGAAGACGATGCGCTTGTCGAAGAAATACTCGTACTCGGGCTGGCGGACCGATTCAGCAGCGGTGTTGGCCGGGCGGAGTATCGCGTAGGCAAGGAGGACGTCCGGCAAAGGCCGGCCGGATCCGAAATTACCCAGTCCCTCGTCAAGGTGCCCGGGGTCCAGGTCTCGACGGGAGATTCGCGCGGGGGGAGCTTCTCCTTCGAACTCTACCTCCGTGGATTGAACGACCAGCAGATCGGGCTTTCCGTCGATGGAGTTCCTACCGGTGACGCCCGGTTCAACGGCGGTTCTCCGCCCAATCGGTTCGTCGATGGTTTCAACGTCTCGCAGATCGTCGTCTCGCAGAGTTCCGGCGAAATCGGATCTCCGTCGCGCTCCGCATTGGGTGGTTTCATCGATTTCGTTACCGATGCTCCCGCACAGGACTTCGGCCTCAATCTCGAGGCGGGAGTCGGAAGCGAACAATACGGCCGCTACGCAGTTCGAATCGATACAGGCGAGATCGCTGACGGCCTCTCTGCGTACGCGAGCTATTCCTACCAGGCCAACGACATCTTTGCCGGACCCAATCATCGGGATCGACAGCGCGATCATGTGGATCTCAAGCTGCAGAAAGACTTCGCCAATGGTGTCAGGGTCGCATACCGGTCGAGCTTCAACGAACTTGAAGACAACGACTTCGGCATCGTGTCGTTCGGAGATTTCCAGAACGACCCGAGGAGCGACACGGTCAACGATTTCTTTGCAGGTGATCCGTCGATCGATGGCGGTTTCACCGGATTCGGAGGTGCCCTGGGCGGTACACGCGAAGACAAGCTTCACTACGTCAAGGCTACTCTTCCCATGGCCAGCAATCTGACGCTGTCCATAACTCCCTACTGGCACTCTCTGCGAGGCGAATCCCTGGCCTACCAGACACAGGCACGAATCACCGCATCCGGCGACCCCCGGGACCAGAATGTCAGCACAATCCGCACCGAGAACGGAACAAGGGTTGCCGACCTGCGAATTACGCCGCGCAACCGGGACCGGTCGGGCGTAACTGCCGAATTGGAGGTCACGCAAGTCGCGGATGCTCTCGATATCCGCGCGGGCGTCTGGTTCGAGAATGACGAGACCAACGAGGACCGCAACTTCTACCGGGTAAACAACGCCGCAACCGGAATCGACTTTTCACGCAACGCGCTGAACTACATCCAGTACGAACGCGATGTAGCGACGGATACGGCGTACTACTACCTTGCAGGCAGCTGGACGGTGAGCGCCGATCTGTCGCTGAATCTCGGTATTACAAGGCACGACCTCGAATACGACTATCGCTCCCCGATCGAATTCTCCGGAAACAACATCATCGACGCCGAGACCGAAGACGTGGACATCAAGTTTGGCGGCGTCTACCGATTGACTGGCGACTGGGAAGCATTCGTTGGCTATTCCGAGAACTTCGGCGGGATCTTTGAAGATACTTTCCTCGGTTCCTCGGACGCAATCGACACCGACGTAGTCAAGCCCGAGACCTCCGAGAACTTCGACATTGGCCTTCGTTACGTGACCGACAATGTAGCGGTCTCCTTGCAGGCCTACGTGATCGATTTCGACAACCGCCTGACAACAGGTCCCAATGATATCGATCCGGCTCGAATCGCCGACGTGATCAACGGCAACTCATCCACGCAGGTGATCAACCAGGGCGGCATCAGGAGCACGGGATTCGAGGTGACCGCGGCCGTGCTCGCCGGGATATTCGACCTCTATGGCAT
The DNA here is from genome assembly GCA_028821515.1 of Gammaproteobacteria bacterium. Classification (GTDB taxonomy): domain Bacteria; phylum Pseudomonadota; class Gammaproteobacteria; order Pseudomonadales; family Azotimanducaceae; genus VXNE01. Next base: position 98,780 of record JAPPGA010000058.1, read on the forward strand.
TTACGCCCACCGGGCGTCGGAATGGCAGGAGGACGATCCTTCGCAGGGAATTCGAAAGGGCGACCAGGTGCAGGATATTGCCAAACGCAGCCTGTTCGGAGAGATTGGATGGCGGCCCTCGGACAGCTTCAGGGCGGCCTTGAACGTCCAGTACACGGGCGAGCGAACCGGCGGCAACATATTCGTACCGGGCTTCTGCAACCGCTTTTTCTGCTTCGACGGGGCCGGAAACGGAGTCAATCCCCTCCAATTCCTGGAGTCCCAACAGTTGGACACCCACTGGATCGTGAACTTCCTGGCGAGCTACGACCTGGTCGGCATCGCCGGATTTGAGGGACTGACCCTGCAACTCAATATTGACAATCTGCTCGACGAGGAATTCATCGGCGCAGTGACCGGGGCCACGTCAACACTCCCGGAATTCGGTGTCATAGGGGGCCTGACGGCTGAATCGGCGCTGGATCGTTACTTCATAGGTCATCCGAGGACAGCAACGCTCTCGGTTCGCGCGACTTTCTGACATCCAGGGGCTTGAACGGTACCCGCTGCCGCGGGAGCTCAGGCGAACTCGCCGCGTAGCGCCGACACCTTCTCGCGCAGTTCGCTGGCGCTGGCCTGCGGTGCGACCAGGTCCCCGGCGACTATCTCCACGCGGCTCCAGAAGCGTTTCGGATCCCGGAAAATGCCCCCGTGGTGGCTGAAGAAACTGCCCCAGAGCCCGCGCAGCGCCATGGGCACCACGGGCACCGGGGTTTCCTGCAGGATGCGCTCGATGCCGGGCCGGAACGCGTCGATCTTCCCGTCGTGGGTGAGCTTGCCCTCGGGGAATATGCATAGCAGGTCGCCGTCAGCCAAACCTTCGCGAATCTCGCGGAAGGCCTCCTCGTAAGCGGCCTCGTCCATGCTGCGGCCGACGATGGGAATGGCCCGACCGGTGCGGAACACGAAGTTCAGCACGGGCTTTTCATAGATCGGCTTGAACATGATGAAGCGGATAGGACGCCGCACGGCGCCGGCGAGCAGCAGCGCGTCCACGTAACTCACGTGGTTGCAGACGATGATGGCGCCGCCTTTCTCGGGAATGCACTCGAGCCCGCGGTGGGTCACGCGGTACATGGTGTGCGACAGGAGCCACACGATGAAGCGCATGGAGAACTCCGGAACCTGGTTGAAGATATAGACGGCGACGCCGATGTTGATCACCGCCATCAGCAGGAAAAGTTCCGGAATCGTTCGGTCCAGCACCGTGAGCCAGACGATGGCGAACACCGCGCCGACTACCATGAACGCGGAATTGAGGATGTTCGCCGCCGCGATAATGCGCGCGCGGCGTGCCTCCGGCGTGCGCGCCTGGATGAACGCCATCAAGGGCACCACGTACATGCCGCCGAAGATGCCGGTCAGCAGCAGTCCGAACAGCACGCGGATGCTCCCGTCGCCCGCCAGGAAGGCCCAGATATCGCGTTGGCCGACGGCGTCGATCGCCGTGATGGAGAAGTAGACTTCGATGCCCGTGACGCTGATGCCGAATGCCGCGAACGGTACCAGGCCGATCTCGATCCTGCGCCCGGACATGCGTTCGCAGAGCAGCGACCCGGTGCCTATGGCGACGGTGAATACGGCGAGGATGAGGGTCACCACGATCTGGCTTCCCGCGAGGTAGTCCTGCGTGAGATTCGGGATCTGCGCCAGGTAGACACCCCCGATGAGCCAGAACCAGGAAATGCCGAGGATTGAGAGAAAGACTGCCCGGTTCTTCAGCGCAAGCCCGATCAGGCGCGCGGTGGCGGTGAACAGGTTCCAGTTCACGGGCTGTTCCGGCGCGCTCGCGGGAGCGACGGGGATGTACCAGCTCGCGAGCCAGCCGACCGCGGCCACCGCCAGCACGAGCACGAACAACCATGCCGAGACCTGGTCCATGCCGCCGATGATGGCGCCGAAGATCGTGCCGAGAAGGATCGCGACGAACGTGCCCATCTCGATCATGGCATTGCCGCCAACAAGCTCTGTCTGGTGCAGGTGTTGCGGCAGGATCGAGAACTTGAGCGGGCCGAAGAAAGTCGACTGCAAGCCGAACAGGAACAGCACGACCAGCATCAGCGCGAGGTTGTTGAAATAGAGGGATACGCCGGCGAGGAATGCGACGCAGATCTCGCTGATCTTCACGAAACGGATCAGCCGGGACTTTTCGTACTTGTCGGACAGTTCTCCGGCGGTCGCCGAGAACAGGAAGAACGGCAGCACGAAGAGCGCTGCGGCGGCGTTGACCGCGAGGTCTGAACTGTCCTCGGCGACCAGTCCGCCATAGACGAACAGGATCATCAACGCGGCCTTGAACAGATTGTCGTTGAACGCGCCCAGGAACTGGGTCACGAACAGCGGCAGCAACCGCCGTGAGGCAAGCAGTTGGAACTGGGTGAGGCGTTCGCCTGTCAGTTCAGGCGCCGCCGTCTTGTCAGCATCGTCCTGCATTGGTCCTCACTGAGAGCGTCAGGCCGGAGTTTGCGGTGATATGGAGCGCGCGTAAAGTGAGGGTTCTCGACAAACCACGCGGCGAGACGTAAGTTCAAACGAGCACGTCAACGAACCAGCGGCGACCCGGACGAACGATGGGAACTGAAGCAAAGGACGCGAGCCCGGAACCGGCAGTGTTCCGCACGACGTTTGGGTTCCAGGTCTTTGTGACACTGGCCGTTGTCTGTATGAACCTCTTCATTGTCACCCAGTTTCCTCCACTCGATGGAGTGTCCTTTGCGATCCTGGCCTTGTCTGTTGCTTCGGTGATCCTCATGGTCTATTCCATGCTGAGCACGAAATACCGGGTTGTGGACGGTGTCCTCCACCTGCACCAGGGACCGTTTAGCCGAAGCGTCGATCTCAAGTCGATCTCCAGGATACGAGTGGGAGGCACGCTGTTCCGAGGCACGCTGTACGGACTGGGTATACGCGGAGGAGTCAGCATCTACTACAGCCTTGGCGTGTACAGAGACCGCGTGGTGGTCGTCACGCCCAAATATGTCGATGGCTTCCTGGCAGCCATCGGTGCCCGCCGCACCGAGTCGGGTGATGTCGAGATTGCGCGATAGCAGATCCCTGACGTGCTGAAGATAACCGAGGCTCACGCTGCCCATTACCGGGATCACGGCTATGCGATCGTCGAGAACTTCCTCGAACAGGAGGAACTGGATGACGCGTTGGAGGAACTGCGCGGAATCCTGCCGGGCTGGGTGGAGTACTGTGAGGACCCGACGCGGCCCACGCCGGTGCACCCGCCGGAGGCCCGTGCGTCGACCACGGTGTTCCCCTACCGGGGCGACCGCCTCAATGCCATCACGATGCATCCGGAACTGCGCCGTTTCGCCGCCGGGAACATCGGTCACGACGATATCTATTGCGAACAGTCGCACCTGCACGCCAAGTACAAGGGGTCGGATCAGGACAGGGACCAGGTCATGCACTGCGACTTCATAAACCACACGCTCGCCTATCCCCCGATGCGCCCGGAATACTGGCAGACGGCCTATCTGGTCTACTACACGGACGTGACGGCAGACCTCGCCCCCACCGCCGTATGTTCCTGGCGTCACTACCCGGAGAGGGTCCGCTGGCCGAATCACTACACCCGGGAAGAGCGTCCGGAGATCTACGACAACGAGCGCAAGATCATCGTCCCGGCGGGGGCGCTATTCATCTACAGCATGCGAACGTTCCATCGGGGCACGCCATTCAGGGCCGTCGGCGGGCGCATTGCACAGTTCATCACCTACGCCCCGGCCGCGTGGAAGTGGCTTGGGATCGTGGGCTGGTCGGTGCAGGCCAAGCTGCCCGAATTCCAGCAGTGGATAGAAAAGGCCACGCCGGCCGAACGCGAACTGCTGGGCTTCCCGCCGCCGAAACACCCCTACTGGACCGAGGAGACCATTGCGGGCGTCAGCGCAAGGTACCCGGGGATGGACATGGCGCCGTATCGGGGGTGACCCGCCCATCCTCGAATGTACTGGAAGACGCCGTCGCGCGCTTCAGCGCGACGGGCACTTACAGCAGCGGCGCGATGACCAGGCTGACGATCGCCATGACGTTGATCAGGATGTTCATGCTCGGCCCGGAGGTGTCCTTGAACGGGTCTCCGACCGTGTCGCCGACCACCGTCGCGGCGTGAACTTCCGATCCCTTGCCGCCGAGATTGCCTTTCTCGACGAACTTCTTCGCGTTGTCCCAGGCGCCGCCGGCGTTGGCCATGGTGAGCGCCATCAACACGCATCCCAACAGCGCCCCGCCGAGCGCCCCGCCCAGCGCTTCCGCGCTGATGCCGAAGCCGATGACCGGCGGCACGGCGACCGCTATGGCGCCGGGTAACAGCATGCGCTTGAGCGCGGCGGATGTCGCGATATCGATGCACTTGGCGTTGTCGGGCTCCGCGGTGCCTTCGATCAGGCCCGGAATTTCCCGGAACTGCCGCCGGATCTCCTGAATCATGTCCATGGCGGCGTCGCCCACCGAGGTCATGGTGATGGAAGCGATGAGGAACGGGATAATGCCGCCGAGGAAGAGTCCGATCAGCACTTCGGGATTGCCGATATGCAATGAAAAGTCACCGCCGCGGTTGTAGGCGACGGTCTCGACGAACGCGGCGATGATGGCGAGTGCCGCGAGCGCGGCGGCGCCGATGGCGAATCCCTTGCCCATGGCGGCGGTGGTGTTGCCGAGTTCGTCCAGCGAGTCTGTTATGGCGCGGGTGTCTTCCCCCAGGCCCGCCATTTCCGCGATGCCGCCGGCGTTGTCCGCGACGGGGCCGTAGGCGTCCACTGCCATGGTCATGCCGACGGTGGCGAGCAGTCCCACAGCGGCGATGCCGACGCCGTATAGACCAGCCAATGAAGTCGAGACGAAGATGATCCCGCAGATGGCAAGCAGCGGTACGACGACGGACTGCATGCCCACCGCCAGGCCCGTGATCATGACCGTAGCCGGACCGGTTTCCCCCGCCTTCGCGATCCGCTCGATGGGTTTCGACGACGTGTAGTACTCGGTGGTGAGACCGATGATGATGCCGCCTGCGGCACCGGCTACCACGGACCACCAGATCGCGGTCGAAACGTCGAGAAGTTCGGTGATGACGAAAAACGCTGCGACGACGAACATGACTGGAGAGACCATCATCCCGATTCGCAATGCGAGTGCTGCGTTCGAGGAGGAGCGGCTGCGCACGATGCCGATGCCGATGATCGAGCAGATGAGGCCAGTGGAGGCGAGTGCCAGCGGCAGGAACATGAGCGCTGCGCGGGCGTCAGCTTCCGCCAGACCCGTGGTCAGGTTGTCGAGCGTCATCAGGCCAAGGGTCGCCGCGATGGCGATGGACGCGATCATGGCCCCGCAATAGGACTCGAAGATGTCGGAGCCCATGCCGGCGATGTCGCCGACGTTATCGCCGACGTTGTCCGCGATAACCCCGGGGTTGCGAGGATCGTCTTCCGGAATGCCCTGTTCGAGCTTGCCGACTAGGTCCGCGCCGACGTCGGCGCTCTTGGTGTAGATCCCACCGCCGACCCGGGAGAACAGCGCCACGCTCGAGGCGCCCATGCCGAAACCGTGGATGTGGTGTGCCGTATGCGGATCGCCGCCGAAGAAGTAGTAGGCGAGACCCAGGCCCAGAAGGCCGAGCGAAGCCACGGCCAAGCCCATGATGGAGCCGCCGAAGAAAGCGACGGAGAGCGCCGCCGGCGCGCCCTGCGTATGCGCTGCGGTGGTGGTGCGCACGTTGGCCTTGGTGGCGGTGTACATGCCGATCCAGCCGGCGCCGGCTGACGACAGCGCACCGAGAATGAACGCGAAGACGGTCTGCTGGCCAAGGCCGGGTGACAGGTACAGGATGACGATGAGAACCGCGGCGAAGAGCGCGAGCATCAGGTACTCCCGGCGCATGAACACCATGGCGCCGGAGTGGATCTGATCTGCTATTTTTCGGACGTTGTCCTCGCCTTCGGCGTAGCGCTTGACGAGCGCATAGACGATGAAGGCGCAGGCAAGCCCGAAAAGGCCTAGTACGGGCGGTAGGATCGTTTGCTCCAGCATGGGTTCCCTTAATTGTTGGCTCTTTGCAATGGACCCCTTGCGGCCCGCCGACTCGGGACCGTGCCGCGTGCGGCGATGGCGAACCGAGAGCGTCGCGCCGCTCGGGCGCACAGTTCATCGCAAAGGGTCGATTGGCCGCGCATGATACCGAAGGCGAACTCTCGAACAAGCGCCCGGCAGCTCCAATCCTCACATTCGAGGAGGAGTCCTGGTCTGTACTTCCCGGTCACCCCTGTGCCAACAGCGCCCGCAGGTCGATAATGGCTGCATTGGCGCGGGAAATGTACGACGCCATGACCAGCGAATGGTTCGCCGTGAATCCGAAGCCCGTCCCGTTCAGGATTACGGGACTCCAGATGGTCTTCTGGGTGCCCTCGAGTTCGCGCACGATCTGCAGGAGGCTCACGCGCGCGTTCTTGTCGTCCAGCACGTCGGCGAAATCACGCTCCACCGCGCGCAGCAGGTGCAGCAGCGCCCAGGCCTGTCCACGCGCTTCGTAGAAGATGTCGTCGATCTCGAACCAGCTTGTCTTCATCGCCGCATCGGACGGCGTCGGTGTCGACTGCACTGCCGCGGGGTCCCCCGCGAGGCCGGTATCGAGTTGCCGTTTGCCGACACTCGCCGAGAGGCGCTGCGACAGGCTTCCGAGCCGCGTCTCGACGGCGGTCAGCCAGGCGCGCAGGTTGTCCGCGCGGGCATAGAACTGCGCCTCGGGCCGCTCAGCATCGCTCAGGCGCGCCTTGTAGCCCTTGAGGTAGTCGATGCCGTCGCCGTACTCGTCCTCGGTGCGCGGGAATATCCAGCTCGAGTTGTCGAAGAAGAACTTGCCTTCCGCGAGCGACAGGTCGGGATCCTCGGTGGACTGGCTCTGCGAGCGGCTGAGGTCGGCCCGCATGACGCGGCTCAGGTCCCGAACCTGCACGATGACGCCGAATTCCCAGTTCGGCACGTTGTCCATCCACACGCCGGGCGGGAACAGGTCGTTGGAGAGGTACCCGCCGGGCTTGTCGAGCAGGATCTCGCCCATGTGGATGATGGTGGAGGTCGTGATGGCGCCCGTGACGAGATCTTCCCCCGAAGCCTGCGCGGACTGGCGCGCCACCTCGACGACATCGAACGAGTCCGGCTTGGTGTCCCACCACCACCAGAAGACCGTGACGATGAGAAGGTAGACGCCGACGGCGATGCCGGCGCCACGCAGGGCCCAGTTGGCCTGCGCGCCCGTGTCCGGGCTCGCTTGCCAGAACTTCCAGTTCACCTTGCCTCCTCGAAAAGCGGTGTTAGGGCGTGGCCCCCGGTAGCAGGAATATAACGACACGCGGCGGGTAGCCGATCACGATCTCGCCACGGATTCGCCTGTCGCCCGGTGCATCGTTCAACCGCGCATATATCCAACGTCCTTCGACGTCGGATCCCGCGCGGATGATAACGCGGGCGTTGGGCTTGCGGGCGTGGGCGCCGAACGCGGCAAGCTCGCCCGCAACCGACTGCCGCCTTCCCCGCACCTCATCGCGGCCGAGGTCCAACTGCAGGCGCTCGGCGTCACGCAACTGCCGCAGCTGGGCTTTCGCGGAGGGCAGGGAGGGGTGGTCCGCGTCGGCCCTCGCGGCCTGGTCGAGCAGGAGTCCCGCCACTGTCCAGCGCTCCTGGCGGATGGCGTCGCGCGCTCGCTGGATGAACGCCTCGGTGATGCGCTCGATGCCATACAGGGCGTCCGGATTGTCGCGGTCGATCTCGAGAACTTCGAGATAGAGGCTATGTGCGGCGCCGGGTGTACCGATCAGCCGTTCCTCGGAAAACGCCGTTTCCGCGCGGTCGAGGATCGGATTGACGTCCGGCGGCTCGACGGGGGGTGGCGGCGGTTGCTCCTCGATCTCGTCCGGCGGCCTCTGCGGGCAACCGGCCAGCAGCGCGGCGAACAACAGCGGGAAGCAGGCTCGAAGCAGTGCGGATCGGTTCAACGTCAACGTCAATCGGCGGGAGGAACCGGAACATATAGCGGCGGGCAGCACACTTCAATTGGCGGCGCGGCGGTGTCATATTGGCGTGCATGCCGGGGCACGCCGAACGAACAGCCTTACTCCTCTTCTGCATCCTGGCGTGGCCGGCGGCGCAAACGGCGACGGAACTGAAGGCCGGTCCCGATCCGCTCGGCGCGAATGCCAAAAAGGAACAACGGGAGATCCTGGCCGTCGACAGGGCGTTTGCCCTGACAGCGGAACTGTCCGAGGACGGCTTCCTGGTCGCGACCTGGCGCATGCCCGCCGGTTACTACCTGTACCGGCACCGGTTCGCGTTTTCGGGGCCCGACGATGCGCTCGGCGACCCGATCATTCCCGACGGCAAACCCAGGACGGACGAGTTCTTCGGCGACGTGGAGGTGTACTACGGGGAGGTGACCATACGGGTGCCGGTGCTGCGCCGGGCCACCGGCATCGAGGTCACGATCGGGTACCAGGGATGCGCGGATTTCGGCTTCTGCTATCCCCCCGAGAAGAAGCGTTTCGCCTTCCCGGGATCGGTGCCATAACACGGGGTCTATACGGGCAGGCCTGTGGTAGTCTGCGCCCCGTTTCACGCACCGGCACTCACGCAAGGGGATTGGGATGAAGCTCTACGACTGCGAACAGGCACCGAACCCGCGCCGCGTCCGCATCTTCATGGCGGAGAAAGGCATCTCCTGCGAGACCGCGCAGCTCAACATCGTCCAGGGAGACAACCTGAGTGACGACTTTCTGGCCGTGAATCCACGCGGCCTGCTGCCCACCCTGGTGCTGGACGACGGCACGGTCCTCGACGAGTCGGTTGCCATCTGCCGCTACCTCGAGGAAACGCACCCGGAGCCTCCGTTGATGGGCACGGACGCTGTCAGAAAGGCGCAGATCGAATCGCGCCAGCGCCACATGGAGTTTGAAGGGCTGCTCGCCGCCGCCGAGACGTTCCGGAACGCCTTTCCAAGGTTCTCGAAGCGGGGGCTTGGCGGGAATGTCGGCGAGGTCGACGCAATCCCCGCGCTGGTCGAACGCGGCCAGGCATCCCTGCTGCGCTTCTACAACAGGCTGAATGCACATCTCGGCCAGTCCCGGTATGTCGCCGGTGACGAGTTCACCATCGCGGACATCACGGCACTCTGCGCCGTTGACTTCGCCTCGGTGGCGGCCCGCGTTCCCGTGCCGGAGGACTGCGAGAACGTGGCGCGCTGGCACGCGGATGTGTCGGCGCGTCCGAGCGCGAGGGCTTGAGGGGGTCGCCCCGAAACACTCAACGTGCAGTGACAAACCAGACATGAACAAGACAGGCATCTGGAGCAAGCGGTGAACCCCTTGCGAATCGGGATGATGGGCTTCGGCCAGGTGGGCCGACAGGTCTATCGGCTGGCACTGGACGACGACCGATTCGACGTCGTGGCCGTGTCCGACATAGGCGAGCCGGACATCCTCCATCACCTCGTCAACAAGTCGATGACGCGGGGCGTTTCCGTGCGGCTCGAAGGCAACTACCTGGTCGGAGGCCAACATGGCCGCAAGACCAGGCTGTTCCCGGCTGCCCGGCCTTCCGATGTCCTGTGGGATGTCTTCGGCGTGGATCTCGTGATCGACACCACGGCACGGTTTCGCTCTGCAGAAGCGCTCATCCCGCACCTCACCAACGGCGCCCCCCGGGTCATCCTCTCGACCCTTCCGGAAGGAGAGATCGACCGCGTCGTCCTCTACGGCATCAACCAGGACAGCATCGATGCCAACGACCGTATCGTCTCCGCGGGTTCCGCATCCACGACAGCGATGGCGCTCGCCATCAAGGTCGTCGCGGGCGCGGGCTCCATCGAGCATGCCACCATGACGTCGGTGCACGCCTACACGAGCGACCAGACCCTGCAGGACTACGCGGGCCCCGACTACCGCCGCAGCCGGTCCGGCGCGGAGAACATCATTCCCAACGAAACACCCGCGCCCTACTGGGTGGAGCGGCTGATGCCGGAGGTTGCCGGCAAGCTCAGCGGGTTTGCGCTGAACGTGCCCGTACAGGCGGGATCGCTTCTGGACATGACCGTGGCGTTCGCCGACGCGGCCGTCAACGCCGAGGCGGTGAACGACCTCTTCATCGGTGCAGCCGTGCGCGAACCCGAACTGATCGCCGTCACCCCCGACCCGATCGTATCGTCCGATGTGAAGGGTTGCTCGCAATCCATACTCTTCGACCTGAAAGGGACCCTGAAGGCCGGATCGAACCTGGTCAAGCTGCTCGCCTGGCACGAATCCCTTGGCCATGCGCGGCGAATACTGGATCTCGCTGCCCTCTATTCGGGGCTTGAGGCCCCACCGGCACGGGAGGCTGCCTGATGCGCGTAGCCATCAATGGATTCGGGCGGATCGGCCGCGCCGTCTTCCGGATTGCCGAGGCCACCGACGAGATCGAGATCGTGGCGATCAACGACCTGTTCGACCACGACGCCCTGGCCTACCTGCTCAACTACGATACTGTGATGGGCCGCTTCGAAGGCGGCGTTGCCATCGAGGACGGCGAACTGGTCACGCCGCATACCCGCGCGCGCATGGTCCAGGAACGGGATCCCCGCAGTCTGCCCTGGGCGGAGCTCGCGGTGGACGCCGTCGTCGAGTCCACCGGCGTCTTCCTCACCCGGGACCAGGTGGCGATGCATCTCGAGGCGGGTGCGAAACGGACCGTGCTCACGGTTCCCGCAAAGGACCGGGTCGACCTGACCGTCGTGCTTGGCGTCAACGAGGACGAGCTTGAACCCGGGCACCGCGTAGTCTCCAACGCAAGCTGCACCACCAACTGCCTTGCGCCGGTCGCCAAGGTGCTCCACGACAGCTTCGGTATCCGTGAAGGGGTCATCAACACGGTACACGCCTACACGAACGACCAGAGCCTGGCGGATGTGCCCCATTCGGACTGGCGCCGCAGCCGCGCGGCCGCAGAGAACATCATCCCCACTTCCACCGGCGCCGCCAGGGCGGTTGGGGAAGTCCTGCCGGAACTGAACGGACGTCTCGACGGCATCGCCTCCCGTGTGCCGGTGCCGGACGGTTCGGTCGTGGACCTGTTCGTTGAATTGGAAAAGCCCGCCACCGTCGATGCCGTGCACGACGCTGTGCAGGCTGCCTCGGACTCTCAGCGACTGCGTGACGTCCTCGAGTTCACACGCGAGCCGGTGGTCTCTTCCGACATCATCGGCAACCCGCACTCATCCATCTACGACGCTTCGTTTACCCAGGTTTCGGGAGACCGATACCTGAAGGCGCTGTGCTGGTACGACAACGAGTGGGGATACTCGAACCGGGTCTGCGACCTGCTCGTAATGATGGCGGCATTGGATCGCTGACAACCGGAGTTGGGGCGGGAAACGCTTCAGCTACCGCTGGAACATGTGCCCTGACCCTGCGCTACGCCCAAGGCGAACTCGACGTTGCTTCAGTTGTGCAGCGGCGAAAAGCTGAAGACCCAGGGAGTGTCCGGCTCGACGGACACGCGCACTGCCTTGATCTCCGGTGAGCCGTACACCTGCAACCGCGTGATGTTGGCGTATTGCGGCGGCTGGGTTTCGCCGGCCGAGACCATGAACGGCCGGTCGATCTCGAACTCGTGGAAATCGCCGTGGATGACGAGGACGGGACGCCCGAACTCACCTCCCAGGTCGCGAATGGCCCATGCGGTCCAGTAGAACGGGCCCGTGGCACCGCCACGCACCGAGATCCCGGTAAACTCGCCGTCGCGGCGATCCATAAAGAGTGCCGCATGCAGGGCGATCACCACGGCCTTTGCTTCGCTCTCCTCCGCTTTCGCGAAGATCTGCTTGATCCACGCGACATTGGCGTTGTTGCGGGTGATCGCTTCCAACGCTCGGTCCTGGTCGTTGATGAAGAAGTTGTTTGCGGTCCCGGTCACGTGCACGGTGCCAAAGACAACCCCCTGGTGCGTCCAGAGGGCATTCTCGACCATGTCGCCAAACTCCGAGACATCGGCTTGCCTGGTCAGCTCCATGGGCTTCGCGCCGAGGCTCTTGCTGGTAGCGAAGAACGTCTTGCGGATGCTTGCGAGACTGGAAAAACCGTCAGCGGAGAGCGTGCGGGCGAAACTGCCGTCCAGCGACTTCGCCGCCGTAACGGTTGCGATGTCTTCCTCGGTTGGTGTTCCCGACAGGAATCGACGGCCCAGTTCGATGACTTCCGACTTGGCACAGTCGACCCATTCGTTATCGCCCGGCGTATAGACCACCGGATGGTCGTACTCTGCAAAAAAGTCGCGGATCCGCTGGTGTTCGGCGTCGTTGCAGTCCATCACTCCCCACGTATCGCCGACGTGAATGGTGAACGCCGGGCCGGTCGAATTGATGGTCTCGATCAGCGCCCGGTACACAGGGTAGTCGTCCGGCGGGTTGTACGCCGTGTCGCCCAGCGCGACGAAATGAAACGGTTGGGCCATTGCGGGACAGGAAATTGCGAGTGCGAGGCACCCTGATAGCACGACGCGAAACCGGGTCATTGGGGTTCTCAAGGACGGGAGGGCGGGCGAGTCTAGCACCCGGACCCGCACGCTTCTACATCGGATGCCGGGACTCGAGGGGAGGCGGTCGCCACCCGTGCCGGGACCGATAGACTCAGGCGATGAAGTCGAAGAGAATCTGACGCTTGCGGGGACTCCAGTTATTCTTGTGCGTCCCGCGTTTCCCGGATCCGCCTGCCGCTGATCGAAGCGACCGAACGCTTCAGCCGCAGCGGGGGTGGAGTGACCGGCGTGTCCATGCAGTAAGGAGAGAACAATGTCTGAGCCATTCAAGATCGGTCTGATCGGAACGGGCGGAATATCACGGGCACACCTGCCGGTATACGAACAGTTTCCGGACAAGGTGAAGCTGACCGCTGTCTGCGACATCGTCGAAGAGGCGGCGCGGGAGCGCGCCAAAGAAGCCAACGTCGATGACATCTACCTCGACTACGAGCAGATGCTGCGGGAAGCGGACATCGATGGCGTGGACATTTGCACCAGCCACCACACCCATGCGCCGATCGTGATCGCCGCGGCCGAGGCCGGCAAACATGCCTTGGTCGAAAAGCCGATGGGCAACAACATGCAGGAATGCCGCGACATGATCGCCGCCACCGACAAGGCGGGCGTGACCCTCATGATCGCCCACATGCTGCGCTTTTCGCCATCCACAGAGGCAGTGCGGCAGCTCTTGAAGGCCGGGGAACTCGGTACGATCCGGGCGGCGCGAATCGACATCCTGATGAACGCCATCGGGAGACTGCGCGACGGGCACTGGATGCTCGATGGCAATGCCGGCGGTGGCATCGGTATGACCAACACCATTCACGAAGTGGACCTGGTGAGGCACCTCGTCGGGGATGTGAAGCGAGTCAATGGTGTCACGAGGACAGTCTCATCCCGACTCGTAAACGGCGCCGAGGACATTCTCTGCGCCACGCTCGAATTCGAAAACGGCGCCGTGGGAACGGTGCTCTGTCTCTGGTGCGCGGTGCGGGGGCCGGTGAGTCAACAGTACACGCTCCTTGGGGACAAGGGCGCCCTGCATTCGCTGCCGGTATTCCCGATCTATCGCGGCGACCATTTCGGCCCCGTCGTAGTCTCGTCGCCAGAGCGTGACGAACCGGGAACCGAACCGGTGCTGCATCGCCGCGACCCGGTAAGGGAGCTGAAGGGGATGGAAGACATCATGGGCTACTATCACCAGCTTGCGCCCGGCAACTGGGGGCTGCCCAGTGGCGACTGCTTCACCAACGAGATTCTCCACTTCGCCGAGTGCTGTCAGGAGGGCAAGGAACCGATCAGCAGCGCCAAGGACATCCTCGGTTCGATGAAGGTCCTGTTTGGCATCTACGAGTCGGCACGGACCGGCAAGGCGGTGGACCTGGCGGATCTCTGATCGGGGATTCGCGCCATGGAATCCGTCACGGCTTCGCCTGTGCCGTGTTTCACCCCCGCCCAAGCGCTCTTTTTCGCCCATCCCGCCCATCCCGGTCTCACCCATCCCACCCGTCCCGGACGCTGCGCCTTGATCGGCACTAACGTGCCGTTCTACGGCGCACCCTCCTAGCCCTTCGGATCGGCGAAACGCCAGAATCTGTCCCCGGGCTCTATCCGCGCCGTTAAATCGGGCGCTCGCGAGAGCGACGAAGGCCTCTTTTACGGTATTTGTTGACAGCTTCAGGCGGGGGGGGGTACAAAGGTTCGGTTACGTGAGAGGACACCGTCGGCGCGGCATCGCCGGTCGGCGCGTGGTGTAACAACCCCGTCCCCTGGGCGATGCAACGTCGCCGGTTGGCCTTTGCGGCCAAACTGGAGGGGAAACCTGATGACTATCTATTCCACGAGCCGGTTACGGCTCGCCATTGCGGCATTGGCCGCAATCGGCACGATTTTCGGCTTGCCTGCCGCGGCACAGTCCGATGAAGACGAAGCAGCCGAAGACGGCTCACTGGTCGAGGAGATCGTGGTTACCGCCACGTACCGCGACACCAACCTGATGGACACGCCGGTCACCATCTCGGCGTTAACGGACATCGACCTCGAGCAACGGGGCGTCGAGGACATCACAAGCCTGTTTCTGGCGATCCCCGGATTGAACTACGGCAACGCCACGAACACCTGGCACAGGGTCGTTGCGCGCGGGATCGCCCAGTTCCGGGCGCCGACTTCGCCGGTATCGATTTATGTGGACAACGTACCCGTCACGGGCACGAGCACCCGGCAGCCTCGGCTTCCGAATTTCGACCTGGAGCGCATCGAGGTGCTCAAGGGGCCGCAGGGCACGCTTTACGGCGAAGGCAGCATGGCGGGGGCGATCCGCTACATCACCAAGAAACCGAATCCGGCGGGCTTCGACTGGTCGATCGCGACGAGGATTTCGGATCCGTCGCATTCCAGTGACATGGGGTTGCGCATCGACTCCATGGTCAATATCCCGCTCGGGGAGCGGCTGGCGGCGCGCATAACCCCTTATGCGCGGAATAAGGCCGGTATCCTCGACAAGGTGGGGCCCGAAATCCTTGAGGATGTCGATGGGATCGACGAGAGGGGAGTACGGGCCCAACTCGCCTTCTATCCCACCGACACGCTCATGCTCAACGCGACGTACTACTATGTCGAAAGCGATATCGGCGGCCCCGGGATCGCCTTTCACTGCTTCTCGGAGGAACGGCCCGCAGGCGGCAATTTCCCTCGCGGCGAACGACTCCCTCAAGTACCGCAATATCCCATCATAGGGGGTTGCGAAACCGGGGAGAACGGCACGTTCGACGGGGAGACCCAGAGATTCAAAGACGGCCCGTCCCACGTCTACGTGACGCACATGGGCTCGCCGCAACTAAAAGACGGTGGAATTTCCGAGACGTCGATCATCAACCTCAGCGCCGAGTGGGAGCTGCCGTGGGCAGACCTGATGGCGGCCTCGGGGTTTTACGAGCACGACATCACCTTTGCGGAGGAGCAGAGCGTTGGTGGCGCCTTCGGGACCATCGCCGGAGGGCTTTGGGACATACGAACCGATGCTGCATGTGAGCGAGTAGGTTGCGGGACCGGTGGATTCTGGGGCCGTAGCAGTGTCCGGGCCAACTCGAGTCTTAATGAACGCTGGGCCACCGAGGCGCGCCTAGTCTCCAACACGGACAGCCGGTTGGAGTGGAGCGTCGGTGTCTACATCCAGCGCATCGACCTCGATGCCGATCCAAGGCTTTGGGAGCCTTGCGGATCAATGGGCGAGGCAAGTGGAACCGGCTACGCGAACACTGCCACTGGTGTCACTGCGTATACCGAGAGTGGGGATCCCGTGGTCTGCACCGGGGGCTTCACGTTCAACCCCGACGTGATGACGCTCGAGCAGATGCGGCAGGTCCACAATCTCTTGCAAGGTGTAGGGCGCAGGGGTGGCGCCAGCTATACAGACCGGGATTCGGAGGCCATCTTCGGCGAGGTGGGCTATCGCATCAACGATCAGTTCCATATCCTGGCCGGCGTGCGGTACGCCGAGAGTACGGTGGAGCTGTTGAGAGGCCCGGGAGGCAGGTGGGTGCCGCAGAGCGAGGCGAACCCGCGCGCCGAGCCGGCGACGCAAGAGAAAGCGGCGCCGAAGGTCACCCTTAGCTGGCGGCCCAACAACGCTACGATGGTCTACCTCACGTATGCGCAGGCGTTCCGCGCTGGAGGAATAAACACAGCGCTCGTGTCCCGACTGGAGGACTATGAGGATGCCGTCGCGCGGGGCGTCGCTGGCGCCGCGCCGTTAGCAGAAGCCGCCAGCCAACTGCTGAACTTCGAAGGCGACGACATAGAGTCCTGGGAGCTGGGGGTCAAGGCGACGGTCCTGGATGGACGCCTCGACCTCATCGCGAGCGCGTATGACACGGCGATCAACAATGCCGTGGTCCGCACCGGCACCAATTTCCCGGCTCTGCCGGATCCCGATAACCCGTTGCTTACCACACCCTATAACCCGGACGTCAATGCCAACATCGGCAAAGCTGCATCCCGAGGCTTTGAATTTGAGCTGCGGGGCAAACTGACCGACTCGTTGCGCTTGCACGCGGGCGGCGCATATGTCCCCGATGCGGAAACCCAGACGCAGCAGTCGGGCGGTGAGATCGCGGGTGCGGGGGTCCGCGTGAACATCGACGCGGGCAACCGCATCAGCTATACGCCGGTACACGCCTATTTCGCCTCGTTGATGTATGGCTTCGAGCTCGCTGGCTTCGACGCTACGCTGCGTGGCGATTTCTACTACCGGGGCAAGGAGTTGTTCAGGAGCGAAAACAACGAGCGGCCGACGCCAACCAACCGGTTCCTGAATCTGAAGCTGTTGCTGGCCCGCGACAACTACGAGGTTGGCGTCTTTGCGCAGAATGTCACCGATGCGATCGCCCCCTTTACGCTCGGTAGCAGCGGCTATAATGGATTCAACCCACCGCGGACACTCGGGTTGCAGTTCAGCTATAACCGATAGCCCTTAAGCCGCTTGCTGAGTTGAACCTTGGCGCAGCCCGTACCGAAAGGTGCGGGCTGTTTTTTTTGGTGCGCCCTTGAGCCCGTGAAGTATCTCAAAGACCCGTTGGTCGCATTCCTTTTGATCGGCGCTGCGATCTTTGGCGTGGATGCGTGGCGTTCCAGCGGACCGGATGTCGTGCGCGTCGGATCGCTGGATATCGAACGGCTGCAGGATCAATGGCAAATGCAAATGGGCCGCCAGCCGACTGAGACAGAGCTCGACGGCTTGATCAACGCGCATGTTCGCGAAGAGATATTCGTGCGGGAGGCGCGCAAGATTGGTCTCGACGATAACGACGTCATCATCCGGCGCCGTCTCGCCCAGAAGCTGACGTTCTTGACCGAGGATGTCGCGCTACTTGAGCCGCCGACCGACGCGGAGCGTATCGAGTTTTTCCAGGCGAACGCCGGGCGCTACCGAATACCGGCGCGATATTCCTTCTCACACGTTTACTTCAGTCCCGATGCACGTGCGATGCCGCGCGAGGATGCGATCGCGGCGGCACACGATGTCGACGAGACCAACTGGCGCACACTCGGCGATTCTTTCATGTTGCGCGACACCTTCACTGACGTCTCTGAGGCCGACGTTCGCAAGGACTTCGGCGCCAGGTTCGCCGGATCACTGGCCAAGCTCGCCGGAGACGGTTGGCAAGGCCCGGTCGAGTCCGCCTACGGCTACCACCTGGTGCGCGTCGACCAACGGACTCCGGCACGCGCACCTGGTTACGAAGAGGTGAAAGAGAAGGTCGCAGGCGACCTCGACGCGAAACGCCGTGAAGACGCAAACGCACGCTACTACGAGTCGTTGCGTTCGCGATACGAGATCGAGGTCGAACGTTGAGGTTTCGGTGGCTGCTCGCTGCTGCCGTCGTTTGCGCCGCTTCGGCAACCGGCCACGAGGTCCGGCCGGCCTACCTCGGGATCACGGAAACGAGCCCCAACGTCTTCGAGGTGTTGTGGAAGCAGCCTTTGCTCGGCGACCTTCGCCTGCCGCTCGAGCCCGTGCTGCCCGAGCACTGCATACTCGCGGTCCGCAGCGTCGACGATGTTCGCAATGCGGCGTTGATTCAACGCTGGACGGCCAATTGCAGACTAGGAGGTCTTTCTGGATCCGTGATCGGCATCGAGGGGCTGTCGGGCACGCTCACCGATGTGCTGGTAAACGTTGCGCTGCTCGACGGGACGTCCATTTCGGCTTTGCTTCGACCGGAAACGCCCTACCTGACGGTTGACTCGAAGGGGCGCACGAATCTGCTCGGTTACCTGACGCTCGGAGTCGAACACTTGCTGTTCGGCTTCGACCACATTCTGTTTGTGATCGGGTTGATGTTTTTCATCTTGAAGCCGGGCCCGCTCATCAAAGCGATTACCGCGTTCACGATCGCACACAGCATTACGCTCGGCGTGGCGGCTCTCGAGATCGTGCGGCTATCACAAGCGCCCGTGGAGGCTGTGATCGCATTGTCGATCCTGTTTCTGGCCGTCGAACGTCTACGTGGTGCCGAGGAAACCATCACCGCCCGCCATACCTGGATCGTGGCATTCGTTTTTGGACTCCTGCACGGTTTCGGCTTTGCCGGCGCGCTTGCCGACATTGGCCTGCCGAAGGCGAATGCGCTTTGGGCGTTGTTCCTCTTCAACCTGGGCGTCGAGATCGGCCTGCTAATGATCGTCGCCGCCGCGCTCACGGTGGTTGCTTGCGTACGCCATGCGAGGCTCTCCGTACCGCGATGGCTCATCAACGCACCGCTTTACGGCATCGGCAGTATCGCGTCCTATTGGTTCGTGTCGCGCACGGTGCTGATTTTTTGACGATGTTCAAGGCAACGCCCCGATCACACAGGCACCGTCGCTTGCGACACCCGTTGTTATCATTCGGCAACGACGTTGGAAGATGCGTGTGGATCATGGGACAGCTTGACTTGGACAGCGGACGGACAGTGCGGCTCATGATGACTCGCGCGCTCGGTGCATTGGCGGTCGCGGCTTCGTCTTTCGCGATCCAGGCAGGTGCGGAACCGCCGGTCCGGAACGCCTACTTCGGAGACCTGCACGTGCACACGAAGTACTCGGCCGACGCCTACAGGTTCGGCGCACGCACGGGGCCGGACGCGGCTTACGCGTATGCGAAGGGCGCCCCACTGCGGCATCCGGCCGGGCAGACCATCCGCATGCGCGGTGCGCCGCTGGATTTCATGGCCGTCACCGACCACGCCGAGTATATGGGTAACGTCGCGGCAATTGACGACCCGGGCAACCCAATGTCCGATTCGGAGCTCGCCGACGCTTACAGTGTCTTCAATCGTGCCATCAACGCCGGCGAGTTCGATCGTGGACTTTGGCAGGAGTCGATGCGCCGAGACGCGTGGCAACGCACCATCGAGGCGGCCGAACGCCACTATGCGCCGGGTCGATTCACCACTTTCGTGGGCTACGAGTACACCTCGGCGCCGGACGGCATGCTGCACCGCAACGTCATCTTCAAGGGCGCGCGCGTGCCCGAGCTGCCCTTCGGCGCCTACGATTCTCTCAATCCGGAAGACCTGTGGGCCTGGCTGGAACGGTTGCGGGCGCAAGGCATCGAGGCGCTGGCGATTCCCCACAATCCCAATTCGAGCCGGGGGAACTTTTTCCAGACCACGACATTCGCCGGAGAGCCGATGGACGCGGCTTATGCGGAAATCCGCATGCGCAACGAGCCGATCGTGGAGATGACTCAGATCAAGGGAACGTCAGAGACGCATCCGCTGCTGTCGCCGAACGACGAGTGGGCCAACTTCGAGGTGCGCGACAGGAGCATTGACGAGATCAAGGGCTCGTACGTGCGCGATGCGTTGCTCACGGGATTTGAGCTGCAACACAGCCAGGGATTCAACCCGTACCGGTTCGGATTCATCGGCTCCAGCGATACCCACAACACGGGCGGGTCATATGAGGAACCCACGTATCACGGCAAGATTGGCATTCTCGATGGGCTTCCCAAGTGGCGTTTTGCGATTCCCAACGAGGACAATCCCGAGCTGAACCGGCTGCCTGGTATCACCACTACCGGATTCGACTGGAGCGCGTCGGGGCTGGCGGCCGTGTGGGCCGAGGCCAACACGCGCGAAGCGATCTATGCGGCGCTGCGGCGCAAGGAGACCTTCGCCACCAGCGGTACGCGGCTCCGCGTGAAATTCTTCGCCGGCTACGATCTCGACGCCAGTCGGCTGTACGCCACAGGGGTTCCGATGGGCGGCGATCTCGAGGCGCGGCCAAGCGGTGCGCCGCGCTTTTTCGCCTGGGCGTTGCGGGATCCCTCGAGCGCGTGGCTTCAGCGGCTGCAGATCGTCAAGGGCTGGCTCGACGATGGCGTCCGGCAGGAGCGGGTCTATGACGTCGCGTGCTCCGATGGCCTCGAACCGAGCCCTGACAGCCACCGCTGTCCGGACAACGGGGCCAGCGTGGACCTCGCGACCTGCGACTTCGACTTCGACAAGGGAGACGTCGAATTGAAGGCGATGTGGGAGGATCCGGACTTCGACCCCGACGAGCGTGCCTTCTACTACGTGCGTGCGCTCGAGAACCCGACCTGCCGGTGGTCGACGTGGGACGCGAATCGACTGGGCCTCCCGCTGCGCCCGGAGAAGGAGCCCACGCTGCAGGAGCGCGCCTGGACGTCGCCCATATGGGTCTTACCCCAGGCGGGGATGTAGCGCCATGAAATCCGCCAGCCCTGCGGGCGTGCCGTCTTTCACCCCCGCCCAAGCCCACTTACCAACCTGCGCCTTGACCGGCACTACGTGCCGTTCTACAGCGCAGGGTGCTAGAGGAAATCGGCGTCGGATAGGCAGTCAGCGCAGCAGCCAGGAACCGAAACGCTCGTTCATGTCGTCTCCATTGTCCGCCCACCACACCCAGTCGCTGCGTAGGGCCAGCTTCGTATTCTCCGGCGCGTTCGGCATGTGGCTTTCCATTGGCACGCCCGTGGAAAGGTGGTGGGAGACCAGCCCCTCCGCGGAACGGCGCGACGGGCTGTAGGCGATATAGCGGCTGACCCCGGCCATCGAACTGGGCCGTGAGGCGAAAGCGATGAGCCGACGTGCCGCAGACAGGTTGGGGGACCCGGCCAGGATGGCGAGGTTGCTGATCTCGAGAACCTGCCCGTGCCAGACGATGGTGAACGGCTGATTCTCAAGCACCTGGGCGTTGAAGATCCTGCCGTTGTAGGCGGTGGTCATGACCACTTCGCCATCGGCGAGCATTTGCGGCGGTTGCGCGCCCGCATCCCACCACACTAATTGATCCTTGATGGTGTCGAGCTTCCGGAAGGCCCGGTCGATGCCTTCCCGGGTATCGAGTACGGCGTAGACCTCCGAGGCCGGGACGCCGTCCGCCATGAGCGCGAACTCGAGATTGGCCACCGGCACGCGGCGCATGCCGCGCCTTCCGGGGAACCGCTCCAGATCGAAAAAATCCTGGATGGTGCGCGGAACCACGCCCGTTGTCCGTTCATGGTTGTAGGCAACGACGGTGGAGAAAAACAGCATGGCAATGCCGCACTCGCTGATCAGGTCGGGATAGAAGTCGTCCTCCGGGGCCGAACCGTCTGCCCCTTGCGCCAGCAGCGAGGGGTCCAGGATCTCGAAGAGTCCTTCGTCGCAACCCCGCACCAGGTCGGGAAACTGGATGTCGACGATGTCCCAGTAAACACGGCCCGCCTCTACCTGGGAGCGTACCTGCGAAAGGCCGCCGTTGTAGTCATCCAGGAGGACCTCGATCCCGGTTTCTGCAGCGAAGGGTTTGAGGTAGGCCTCCTCGCACGCATCGGCGTACGATCCGCCCCACGAAACCACCGTCACGGATTCTGCCGTCGAATAGGCAGATCCGAATCCGACCAGCGCGGCCAACAGCAGGCGCGTCACTCGATCCATCGGGGTCGCCCGCATGTTCCGGTCTGCCATCAGGCCCGCAACCGGAATTCGGGGATCGTGCCGGGAACCGCCAGTTCCGCTTCGGTGTGTTCCTGCACTTCCTCGGCCGTCCATCCCGGGGCGAGTTCGCGCACCTGAAACCCCTCCGGCGTCACGTCAAACAACCCCAGGTCCGTCACCACCATGGTCACCACACCCGGCGCCGTGATGGGCAATTGACAGCGGTGCAACAGCTTCGGCTTGCCGTCGCGGGTGTTGTGCACGAGTGCGATGAACACCCGCTTGGCGCAGGCCGCGAGATCCATCGCGCCGCCGATCCCCCCGCCCTTGCGTTCGGGAAAGCGCCAGTTGGCGAAGTCCCCGTTCTCGGAGACCTCGTAGGCGCCCATGACCGTGGCATCGATCATGCCGCCGCGAATCAGCGCGAACGAGTCCGCGTGGTGCACGATCGCCATGCCTGGCGCGGCGGTCACTTTCTGCGCCCCGGCGTTCACCAGGTGCGGAATCTCTTCGCCCTCGGGGGCGAGGGGCCCGTATCCGATGACCCCGTTTTCTGAGTGGTAGATGATGTCCCTGGACGGGTCGACGTAGTTCGAACACAACGTCGGAATGCCGACGCCCAGGTTGACGACCCACCCGTCCTGGAATTCCATCGCGATGCGATCGCACATGGCTTGGCGCGACAGTCTCGGTTTATCCGCCATGACGGCTCTCCTCCCTCACGATTTCCCCTAGTCGAAGATTCCATCGGGGGGAATCTTCACGATGCGGTCGACGTAGACGCCCGGTACGTGGACGCAATCCGGGTCAATCCCCCCGGCATCGACGATCTCATGCTCCACTTCGACGACGGTCACGTCTGCCGCCATCGCCATGATCGGATTGAAGTTGCGCTGCGCGAAGCGGAATTGCAAATTGCCGAACGTATCGGCGCGCCAGGCGCGAATGAAGGCGTAGTCCGCGGGCAAGGCGTACTCCAGCACGTGCATGCGGCCGTTGATCTCGCGGTGCTCCTTGTCTTCGGCCAGCTCGGTTCCGACGCTGGTGGGCGTATAGAACGCGCCGATCCCGGCCCCCGCGGCCCGTATGCGCTCGGCCAGCGTCCCCTGCGGCACCAGCTCCGCGTCGATCTCGTCGTTGTTGTACATCCGGACAAACGGCGTCTCCCGCGACGGATGCGTCGGCGCGGTAAAGGCGCAATACACCTTGCGGACGCGGCCGGCCTCAACCAGGACGGCGATGTCACGGTTGACGCTGTTGGAGATCGTGGTCAGGTTCGTCGCGCCCTGATCGACCAGCGCCGACATGAGGTTCCTCGGCGTCCCGGGCGTGCCGAATCCCGGGACCATGATCGTCGACCCATCCGGCACGTCCGCCACCGCCGCCTCGAAACTCGGCAAGACCTTGTTCTTCATTTCCCCCGTCCCGCAAACGAGCAAATTCCTGCCCGCAGGGTATCCATTCTAGCCCGCGTTGGCGGTGGGCTCTCTCCAGGTGTCAACCGAGATGCACCGGCGAGCCACTGGCATCTCCGATCTGATCGTCTCGCCCTACCACCAATCGCACTATCATGTCTTGCGTCACGGCCTCGCCGGAGGTCGGCCGCATCCAGGAAAACCAGGTCCAGGAGGTCCGCATGACAGTCCCTGTCGGTCTCAATGTTTGGTCCCGCTTGATGGAAGACGCCTTCCCTTACCTGGATCAAGTTCTGGCCCCGTTTGACTCCTTGTGGATCCCTGACCACGTGCAAAGCAACCGTCAAAAGGTCGGCGAAGGTTGGACCTTCATGTCGTTCGCCCTGGGGCGCTACCCAGGCAAGACCGTTGGCCACCAGGTCCTGTGCAACAGTTTTCGCAATCCGGCCCACCTGGCGAAGATGATGGCAACCGCCCAGGCGATCTCCGGGGGGCGGGCCGTGTTGGGCATTGGGGCTGGGTGGCGTGAAGAGGAGTACCTCTCTTACGGTTGGCCATTCCCGAGCGCGAAGGAACGCATCGCGCAACTGGACGAAGCGATAAGAATCTGCCGCTTGATGTGGACGGAATCCCCGGCCAGCTTCGAGGGTCAGTACTACCAGGTCAGGGATGCCTACTGTGAGCCCGTGCCAGATCCGATGCCGCCGGTAATGGTTGGCGGCTCAGGCGAGAAATACACCCTGCGCGTGGTGGCTGAACAGGCCGACTGGTGGAACCACGTTTTCGAAGACCTGGAGACCTATCGCCACAAGCAGGAGGTCCTCAAATCCCACTGTCGTGCGGTTGGCCGTGACTACGATGAGATCAGGCAAGTCATCTGCCGAGTCGTCCTCATTGCCGAAAACGAAAAGGAACTCAACCACCTGAGAGCCGACTCCGACGTCAGGTCCGGCGCGAATAGCCTGGCCGGAACGCCGGAGCAGGTTACGGAAACCCTGCTCGAAGAGATCGAACAGGGCGCGGACATGTTCGTGGTCAACTTCTCCGATGCCCCACGGGTGGAAGGGACTCGGCTATTTGCAGCAGAGGTGATTCCCCACTTGGAGCATTAGGTGTCTCACCGCGCGGGCGACGGAGGCGCCGAGCGGCCCCGAAAGGGGCGAGCCGCCGGATGCGGCGAATAATTCCTGACTCATTGCCCCGGAGATCCCGATAGACTCGCGGGAAGAAGTCGAAGAGAATTTGACCGTTGCGCCGACGCTACGGAGTTCCATGCTCTTGGCGTCCCGCACCGTTCGGAGAGGTGCCGGAGTTGGTCGAACGGGCCTGACTCGAAATCAGGTGTGCCCTTGCGGGCACCCAGGGTTCGAATCCCTGCCTCTCCGCCAATCCGAGCACAAGCGTCAGGAACGTGATCAGCTAGACGGCGATGTGGTTGTGTGGGCGAAGCGCTCGATCATTAATGGCGGTCCGTCCCCAAGACGTCCGGGTTGAGCCATTGACGTGTGACTGTCGGACCAGCCGGGTGCGGCGCCTCCGATCAGGTGCCCCGCTCCGGACCCCGTAGCGTCACCCCGCCGTCGACCACCAGCACCTGTCCCGTGATGTAACGCGCCCGCGTGGACGCCAGGAAGCGCACCGCGTGACCGATGTCCCAGCCGAGTCCTTCCATGCCCAGCACGGACGCCCTCCGTCGTCGTTCTCGGACCTCGTCCGGCATCCCGGACACGCCCCGCACCATCGGCGTGTAGACGGGGCCGGGAGCCACGCAGTTGACCCTGATGCCGTCGCTGCCGTGGTCGACTGCCATGGCCCGGGTCAGGCCGATGACGGCGGACTTGGACGTGCTGTACGCGGTGAGGCCCCGCGGGCGCAGGGCCGAGATGGAGGAGACATTGACAATCGCGCCTCCGCCGCTCTCTCGCATGGCGGGTATGGCGCACCGGCTAGCGAGAAACATGCTGTCGACGTTGACGCGCATGACGCGCTGCCAGCGTTCGGGGGTTTCCTCGAGCACGTTGCCGCGGCTGCCAATGCCGACGTTGTTGTCGAGGACGTCGAGCCTGCCCCAGCGCGTCATCGCCGCGTCGATCATCGCTGCACAACCAGATTCGTCGGTGACATCCGCGGCGAACGTGTGCGCTTCGCCGCCCCGCTCCTCGATCATGCGCGCGGTACGTTCGGCCAGCGCGGCGTCCAGGTCGACGGCCAGCACGCGGGCGCCGGCATCCGCCAGCAGGATGGCGGCGGCGCGGCCATTGCCGATGCCGTCGTCCCTGGCGCCGGCGCCCGTGACGATGGCCACCTTGCCAGATAACCCTTCACCGGTGTCCTGGCCGACATCGACCTGCCGGTCGGGCATGGATGAGATGCAGTCGTCGGTCATGCTCGCGCTGCGCGGAGACACGCGCGGGTTCGCCGGACTCTTTCAGATTCGATCCGTCGCACCGTGAATTTCGCCAAGGTCGTACCCGAATCCTGTTTGGTGCCAGTATCCGGGGGTTTCGACGGTCGGTCAAGGACTCTCTTTAGATGGATATAATACGATTTATCAATATGTTAGCTGTAATTGTAGGATTCTGGAGAGCTCCCAAGGAATACTTGTTGGCGGTCTGCCTCTTGGCCAGTAAGCTCACATCACGCAGACACCCGGTCGGGTTCCAGGCTCGGCAGAAGTGTGGATCGGGTACGTGCCATTCGCCTAGTGTTCGTCGCGTCCCTGCGGTTCCACCCGAATCGTCACGATCTCCGTGTCGTGGTACTGCTGGTGGCGCACGGACGTGGCGTAGTGCCGCAGCAACCGTAGGGGCACCTCCGCCTCGTTGGGAATCTCGGTGGCGCCCTCGCTCAGCATCGCGAGCTGGTCCTCCAGGTTCATGTCCGAGCCGCCTGCGATGAACTCCAGGTCTGCGGATGGGCCGTCCGCCCTTGCCACCAGCAGGAGTTCCCGTGTGACGGGTTGGAGGCCTTCGCCAAGGAGGGTGTGTACCGTCTCTTCGGCCACCGCGCGCAGGCGTGCCGTCACGCGTTCGTCGCAATGCACGCGCTCCGAGAAGTCGCGCAGGAACGCGTCGATCTCGGATAGCGCGTCAGTGGAGAGCGCGGTCCGCAGCCGTCTGGGCCTGGTCGCCGTGAGGTCGAGAAATCCCGAGAGGGCGATCACGGTGATTCCTCCGGCAGTCATACCCTGGCCGAGGAGTTCACCCCACGGTCCCGTCAGAAGTTCGGGGTACACCATGTCGAACTGGAACGCGAGACCCACCCAGAACGCGAACCCCACGATCAGGCTCTTGCGGTAGTCCAGCCCGTCATTGGTCAGTATCTTCACGCCGAACACGAACAGGAGCGCCACGATCACCGCGAGGTAGGCGCCGGCTACCGGTCCCGGCATGGCGACCACCACCGCCACGAGTTTCGGCAGGAACGCCATTGCCACAAAGAGGATTCCGACACAAATTCCGACCGACCGTGCGGCGACTCCGGTCAGTTCGGCGACCGCGATGCTGGCTCCGTAGGTCGTATTGGGAACAGTCCCGCCGAGGCCGGACAGGAGGTTGCCGAGGCCATCCGCGTTGATCGCGCCCTGGATCGACCGGAAGTCGATGGCCCGGGGCGTGCGCCACGAAGCGCGCTGAATGGCAATGGCGTCGCCGAGGGTATCCATGGCCCCGACCAGCGTGACGATCAGGAACCCCGGCAGCAGTGCCCAGAACGTGGTGCCGAAGCTCAGGTCCAGGCCCGGGTATCCGGAGAAATCGGGAAGCCCAATCCACGGGGCTGACGCCACCCGCTCGAGGTCATAGATACCGAAAGCGAGGCCCGTCAGACCCCCCGCGGCGAGGCCGATCGCAGGCGCCCAGACCCGCCATGCACCGGACAGACGCAGTGCGACGAGCACGATGGCGCCGAGTGTGACGATCGCAGTGACCGGGGCGGCGGCCTCCGGCGCTCCGGCGGGAACATCCGTGGTTTTCGAAAAGATGATCGGCGCGATGCTCACGGGGATCAGCATGAGCACCGTCCCGGCGACGGTCGGCGTGAACACCCGCCGCAGCACGGCCATCTTGGCGCCGAGTATGAACTGGACAAGGGAGGACATGACGATGAGCGTGGCGAGCAGCGCGGGTCCCCCCTGGACGAGTGCCGTCACGCTCATCGGCAGGAACGCTGCGGTGCTGCCCATGACCAGGATGTACCCGGCGCCGAGCCGGCCGATACGCACGGCTTGCACTGTCGTCGCTATGCCACTCACGGCCAGGGCACCAAACACGGCCCAATTCAGGTAGGCCTCGCTTTCTCCTGCGATGCTGATGAGGATGGCCGGAGTCAGCACGACGGTGGCAAGCGCGAGCACGGCATACTGGAGTCCGAGCCCGATGGTGAGCGGGACGGGAGGACGTTCGTCTGCCTGGTAGCGAATGTCGTGGCTGGTAGGCGGCATTGTGATCCCGTCAGCGTTGCGGAACATTGAAGTCTAGCGGGTTCTGATCCGGGCCATCCTGACCAGACGGGCGCCTGGTTCTCGGGGGGATTGCCGGCGACGACTATTCCGGACCCGTCCGAAACCGCCCGGCGAGTTCCTGGCTGATCACCGGACACAATCCGGTCGGCTTGGCCGCGAGGTGACGGCGCACTCGGGCAAGCACATCGTACGCGCCATCGCGCAGGAATCCGGGAGTCAGTCGAAGACCTGTTGCGCAGAGACGCCACACCCCGCCGCCGGCTTCCAGCAGCCGCACCACGGCAGACGTCTTTTCGAACCCCTTGCCCGACGCGTCCACGAGGCGCCAACTGCCGACGTTCTCCACATCGGCGACATCGAGCTGCATCGGTCGAAATACCAGTGCCGCACCGGCGCGAGGGGTTTCGGCGAGGGCGAATCGCACCGCGGCGTGGCAGACGCCGCATTCGCCGTCGTAATGCAAGGTCGCCCCGTTCAGGGATCGGCGCGGGAGCCAGCGGGGGTCGAACAGCAGCAGGTGGAAGAGCAGCATCGGGATGGTCAGGTCGGGAAAGCTCAACAGGAACAGGAACCCGAACTGCACGACGAGCATCGCGCTCCACAGCCACACCCGCAGGCTCTTGAAGAGGAACAGCGGTGCGAAGAACAGTTCGACGTAGAGAATGAACACGGTGATGAACGTGGTCACCCATTCGGGCAGGGCCAGGAGCAGGTCGCGCAGAAACCAGTGCCGGGCAAGGGGATTCTGCATCACCAGGGCCACCGCATCGCCCGATACCCAGTTGGGCGACAGTAGTTTCGTGTAGCCGCTGTAGGAATAGGACAGGCACAGAACGATGACCAGCGCCGCGAATACCGGACGCGGCATGGCCCAGTCACCCGCGGGATCCGTGCGGCCCCGTGCGGCGAGCGACCCGAACGGCGCGGGCGGCAGACACAGGTGGGCGAACAGCATGAGTCCGACATAGGGCAGCGCGGGGTTGGCGATCAACGGGTTGCGCGCGAAGAGGCTAATCAGCACCAGGAGCATCCAGGCGGCGCTGAGCCTGTCGAATCGCCCAGCGGCGAACGCGACTGCGGCAAAGGCCCCGGACAGGGTGATCAGCACCACGGTCAGTGGGGTGTCGCTTAGCCGAAACAGGCTTGGCGCGATCGCGAGGAGCGGACTGTGCCCGCCTTCGGGCAGCATCCCCGATGCAGAGAAGAGTTCGGCGGCATACAGGCTGAGGTATCCGAAGTGGACGGCGAGGTAAGCGCCGAACAGGATGCGGAACAGGCTGTACTGTCCGCCGGTGTAGCCAGGTACGGGGGTGATCGCGCGCATCATGGGGTGTCCTCCGTGACGGGTTCGGTTTCGCAGTCGACCTGGAACCGGATGGGTGATTCGTGGGCCGGATTGCGGTCGTGAGGTGAGACCTCCACCGCGTAGTGGCGCCTGCCGGCCAGGCCGAGGTCGGCGGCAACGCCCTGATCGCTACACAACCCGAACTGCAGCACCGACCAGAACATGGGCGCCGTGCGCGGAGATCGGGCCAGCACGGGCCCGTACGACAGCGCCGCGCCGTAGGCATTGCGGCGATTGTAGGGACCGCGTACGAGCGCGTTGACTTCGGGGGTCAGTGGCAGGGCGGTCACGCCGTGCTTCTTGTCCCAGGCGTGCAGCACGAAGGTCGAGGAGAAGGTTTCGAACCCGTTCTGCGTCGTGAAGACCTTCGGCGCCGGCGACATGTGGGAGACGGCCCCGAGGGCCTTGACGACGGGCAGATCGAAGATGTCACCCGCCATCTGCAGGCACCCTAGGCAGACGATCATCGTCGCCTGCGGCCACGATCTCGCCAGGACCTCGGGTGGGAGGAATCGTGCGATCGGCTTGGCATTCATGCGCATCGTCACACCTCCCGCACGCTGCGGCCAAGCAGCAGCGCGGCGATCTTTTCCTCTTCGACAAAACCGCAGTGCTCGACGTCGCCCCTGGGGTTGTCGAGTGTCCCGAAGAGCGCATCCCAGACGGGGAGGTCGGAAAAGTTGCACGTGTGCCACCCGCGCTGGTGATGGATGCGGTGCATCTCGGGACGCTGCAGGAACCAGCCGATCCACCGTGGCGTCCTGATGTTCCAGTGATAGAAGAGTTCGGCCAGGCCGGTCAGCAGCACGACGCCGGTGACGATCGCGGGTTCGAGGCCGAGCACGAAGTAGAGCAGGGCGCTGGTCAGGAGACCGTTGAGAACCAGTTCCGCCGGATGCTTGTAGAACGTGGTCAGGATCTCTATCCGGGCCGGGCTGTGGTGCACTCGATGCAGGAAACGCCAGAAGAGCGGGACTTCGTGCCGGGCCCGGTGCCACCAGTAGTACACGAACGTGACGAGCAGATAACCGGTCACAATGCCGGGCGCCCCTGTCAATGCGCCGCGCTCGACCAACGACGACCCGGCGAACCACGAATCCCAGGTGACCGCGCCGACCAGAGCGGTAGCCGCCTGCAACGCGTTGAACACGACTGCCCGCAGCACCCAGCGGCCGTCGAGAGCTCGCCGCCAGGCAGGAAAAAACAGTTCGATGGCCATCATGGCGAGAGCCACGGCCAACACGGTCAAAATCATCATCATCGGTTGCGCTCCTCGTGTGTGAAACAACACGGATCATCGGCGAGGGACTGTTATTTGCAACCTTTAGTTCTAAAGTGTCAGGATATGACCTCCTTTGGAATCAAATAGTAATACCTAATGGTGCAATCGACTCGGATTGTTCAGGCACTCAAGCAGGCGCTCCGGCACCGCGGAGTGTCGTACAAGCAGGTCGCCGACCACCTCGGTCTGTCGCTCAGCAGCGTCAAGCGCTTGTTTTCGACGGGCGGCTTTACCCTTCAGCGCCTCGAGGCGGTGTGTGACATGGCGGACATCGACATGCTCGAACTGACTCGCCGGGCGGAGGCGCAACGGTTGCGGGTCACCTCGCTGAACAGGGATTTGGAACGGGAGTTGGTCGCCAATCCGGTTCTGCTGCTGGTCGCCACCTGTGCACTGAACCGCTGGCCGTTCGAACGCATCGTCGAGCGGTACCGGATCTCCGAACTGCAGCTAATTCAGCATCTCGCCCGCCTGGATCGCATGGGCCTGATCGAGTTGCTGCCCGGAAACCGGATCAGGCCGCGCGTCGCCCGCAGTTTCACTTGGTTGCCCAATGGACCGATTCACCGCTATTTCGTCGAGCATGTGCAGAATTCGTTTTTGTCGGGCGCATTCGAACCAAAAAGGGACCTGCATCGGTTTGCCTGGGGCATGCTTTCCGCAGAATCCGCTGCGGCGTTGCGGGCGAAGCTGGTGGAACTCATGGAATCGTTCGATGCGTTGACCCGAGGGGACGAGATCCGGCCTGCCGAGGAGGACCGAACCAAGGGGAGCTGCCTGCTCGTCGCGCTACGCGAGTGGGAGCCCGCGGAATTCGAGGCGTTGCGCCGCCGGTTGCCGGGTGGGGAAGCGGCCTGAGCACGGCCTCTGCGACCTGCTTGGAGTTCCGCCGTCTCGAGACCTCACAGATCGATGCGGAAGCCGAGCCGGATCCGGTAGACCGACCGTGGCCCGGAGGGAAACGCCGCCGCCACGTCCCGGAAGCTGTTGAACCGGTAGACACAGTCGCTCCGCTGCCGGCAGGTGGTCCGGGGCATGTCGCCGACAAGCGCCGGTGGGCCGTCGACACCGAGAGCCGCAACATCCGCAGCCGAGACGAGATCCGCGCGAACGATGGCCGCCTGCCCGAAAGAGGGTCCCGCATCGTAGGTGCCCCACTCGTCGTTCAGGAGGTTGAGGACGTTCTCGACATCCAGCACCAGGCTTGTGCGGTTCTCGCCGACCCACCGGTTGAGAGCGCCGATGCCCGGCAATTCCAGCCGCACGCGGAGATCCCACACCTGGTTGATGCCCGCATCCGCCGAGTAAGGCGCATGAATCCCGGACTCGACGTCGTTGGCGTCGAGGTACGCGAAGAACGCCTCCTGGTCGAAGCGGGCGCCATACGCTACGACCGCGTCGCCGCCGCGGGCGGGGACGTATAGCGGGTTGTTGTCGTAAGGGCTCTCCCCGGCGCCGGCGCGGCCGAAGAGCGCGTTGCCCCGGTCGACGTCGAACGTGTACGTGAAGCGGTCCCCGGACCATGCGCGGGCGAAGAGGTCGGCGCGGATGCGGAACCCCCGGCCAAGGGCGCGCTCGTAGCCGGCGTTCAGCTTGATCGAATGGGTGACCTGGTAGGGCGAGGTTCGGGCGGACGGGCGGTTGCGGTCGGCGTCCGCAATGCCCCGCCAGTTGGAGATGCCGCGCGAGGAGAGGCCTTCGGTGACTGCCTCGACGTCCTGCCATGCGTAGCTCGCCTGCAGCTCGAAGCCGGTGTCGTAGCGCTTGCCGAGCGCCGCCGTGAGAATCCTGCTCGAGCCCTCGCCGTGGTTGCCGAGCGCCACGAGGTTGAGGATCCCGAGGTCGTCGAGATCCGCGTAGATCGTCCTGCCGTCGGGCGCGATGCCCGTCGGCCCGGCCGCCGCCAGTTGCGTTTGCGCCAGGTTGGTCCAGAGGAAGCCGTTGCCCGTCCAGGTGAATAGCGCCTGGGCCGTCAGCGTGTAGCCCGTGCCGAAATCCAGGCCACGGAAGACGAGATCGAGGTCGTGCTCGACGCGCAGCGATGCCTTCCAGTCCGAGGGCACCTCGAAATCGGCCGCAATGGCGCCGATGGGCACCGGGCTGCCTTCCGCCACCGCGGCGCGCAGCTCGGCCGGCACCGTGGTTGGGGAGACCCCCGTCGCGGTGACACGCGCGAAGACCGTCGGCACCTGGAACACGTTGGATGTCCAGACCTTGGGGTCGCCGCCGGAGAACCGCCCGAGCCCGCCGGTCACGACCGTGCGGGGCAGGCCGGTCCAGCGGAAGCTAAGCCGGGGCATCAGGAGATCAAGCCCGTCGAGGCTTCTATCCGTATGGATACCGTAGGTGTCGGCGATCGACCGGCTGAACGCCGGCGGATCGTCCTGAGTAAAGCGCTCGTACCGCAGGCCGGCCGTGAGCTCCAGGTTGGGCCGCGCCTGCCAGGTGTCCTGCACGAACAGGGTCGTCTTGCCATAGTCCCATGCCGCAGCGCCGTCGGCGGCGTCGTTCGTGGGCACGTTGACATAGTCGACGCGGGCCGTGCGGCTTGTGATTGCCGCGAAATTGCGGAACACGAAGCGGCCGTTGGAACTCGGCATGAAGAGGTTGTAAAGCTCGAAGGATTCAACTTCCCCGCCGACCCGCAGGATGTGGCCGCCGGCAAGGTAGTCGAGCGCGCCGTAGAACTGCAGGCGCTCGTCGTCGTAGGCATTGGCGTGGCGAAACCGGTCGCAGCCGGCGATGAGGTCCACGCTGCCCGTGATCAGTCCATCGAGAGGCGTGCCGGCAACGCCCGCCGCGTCGAGGTTGTCGAACTCCAGTGCGCCGACGCCCTGGGCCCGGCAGTTCTGGCCGCGCGTGAACGCCTTGAGATTGGCGCGCAGGGTGGTCGAGACGCGATCGCTCCAGTCGGAGAAGAGCCGTACCGTGTAGGCAGTGAGGTCCACCGGCACGTCGATCCACGCGGAAGTCAGCCGATCGGCTGCGACAGACGTTCCCGTCTCCCGGCTGCGCTGATACGTGAAAGAAGCCCGGTGCGCCTCGCCCGCGTTCCAGTCGAACTTGACGAGCGCGCGTTTCGAGCCCTCCGGCGTGGCCGCCGACGCCGGTCGCCCGCCCGGATCGTAGCCGTAAATGTCACGTACCACCCCGCGCAGAGCCTCGAAAAAGCCCGGCTGGATGCCGTTGCTCGCGTCGAACGCGCCGAAGTCGACCGGCGTCACGGCCTCGAACTCGTCGTACGAGAGGAAGACGAACAGCCGGTCTGCGACGAGCGGTCCGCCGGCGGAGAGTCCGTACTCCTCCTCTTCGAAGGCCGCAGGCATGAAGGTCCGGTCGCCGTCGTAGGTATCGCCGACCTGGTCGCTGCCGTGAAAGTAATAGAACGCCGCGCCGTCCCATTCGTTGGTGCCTGATTTTGTCGTGATGTTGACCAGGCCTCCCGTGAACCCCGAGGCGCTCACGGCGTAGTCGGATGCGACCAGCGAAGCGGACTCGACGGCGTCGAGGTTGATCGGCGAGCGGCTGGTCGCGTAGGTGCTCGTGCCGAGGCCGAAGTCGTCCTGCTGTAGCGAGCCGTCGATGGCGAGTCCGTTGAAACGGGGGTTGACGCCTCCCACGGAGAGGTTCCCCTCGCCGGTCGACTGCGCAAGCGGGTCGCGCAGCAGCGTGCGGATGACGTCGCGCGTGACCGACGGCTGGTCCGCGATGTCGGCTGCGGTGTATGCGGACCCGACGCCGTTGTTGAGATCGCGTGCGGCATCCAGGGCGCTCGCCGTGACGAGGATCTCCTCGACCTCGAGGGGCACCAGCGTGACAGCGAGTGGCGCCTGCGGGCCGGGTCTCAAAGCGAGCCGCGCGAACTCGCGGTCCCGGTAGCCGTCTCGAATGATGCGTATCTCGTAGGGGCCGCCCACCCGCAGACCGGCCTGATAGAAAGCGCCGTTGTTGGCAGTGACGGCCGCCCGGGTCGTGCGCGAGGGCGTGTGTACGATCTCGACTCGGGCCCCTGCGACCGGCTCGCCGGCGGCCGTGCGGACGTGGCCGTGCAGCGTGGCCGCGGTGACGTCGGCGATCGCGGCGGAAGCCGCCAACGCGACTGCGGCACCGAGGAGGCCGCGAATAAGCTGGAACATGGACTGGTTCATGTCGGTGGGCTCCGGTTGAGCGCGGCAACCATAGCACCGCTGTGTTTCGCGGAGATGATGATGAGGATGCGCCTTGGCGCGCAATGCTCCGATGGCATCGGACTGCCAATTGTCCTCTGCCGTTTCCGCTACACGCGCAGTTCGCCCTGTTAGACTGCGCCGCTCAAGCGAACCACCCAGGCGAAACAATGGCTGTCCAGGAAACAGAGGGGTTGCCCGATTCGAAACCGCGTGCGTTCTGCGTGGCGGCGACTGTATTGGTTCTCGCGTGCGGGACGGTCGGCGTGACCGCAACGGAGATATCCCCCGGAACTCACGAACACGGCATGGCCGAAATCGAGGTGGCCGTGGAGGGATCGGACGTCCAGGTGAACTTTGCAAGCCCCGTGTACAACCTGGTCGGTTTCGAGCATGCACCACGCGACGAGGAGGACCGCGAGGCTGTCGCCGTGGCGCTCGCCCTCCTTGGCGACCCGGCGAACCTCGTGCTGCTGCATGCCGACGCCGCGTGCAAGGCGGTCGATATAGACGTCCACTGGGAGGCGGCGTTCACGGAGGAGGACGAAAGCCATCACGACGAGGAAGATGGCGGCGAGCACGGCGAGCAGCATGCCGATGCCACGGTCGCGGTCCGATACACCTGTGACCACCCTGACCGGCTGGACTCCCTGGACATTACGGCCTTCGAGTCCTTTGAACGCATGTCGGAGGTCGAACTGCGTGCCGTCGGGCCCGGGGGCGCGGTTGCGGAATCCCCGGAGCGTGATTCGCCGCGGGTGGACCTCCGCGGCCTGTTCGGGGGGTGACGACCGAACCGCCAGCGGTACGGCTGGCGAATGCCACATTCAGCTATCGCGCGGGCGAGCCCGTCATCGATATCGCTGAATTCGCGGTATCCCGCGGAGAGAGCCTGTTTCTCGAAGGCCCGAGCGGCAGCGGCAAGAGCACGCTGCTCGGCCTGGTAGGAGGCATCCTGACCCCGGGCGAAGGTACGGTGGAGGTTCTCGGCGAGTCGCTCGGCGAACTCGGAGCCGCGGCGCGGGACCGTTTCCGTGCCGACCACATCGGGTTCGTGTTCCAGATGTTCAACCTCCTGCCGTATCTCTCCATGGTGGACAACGTGGTGCTGCCGTGCCGGTTCTCCAGCGCCCGTGCGGAAGCGGCCATCGAGTCGGCCGGATCGCCGCGGGAGGAGGCGCTGCGACTCCTGGGACGCCTGGGTTTTGCGAGCGAGGCGCTCCGCGAGCGTCGGGTCACGGAACTCAGCATCGGGCAACAGCAAAGGGTCGCGGTGGCGCGGGCGCTCATCGGCCGTCCGGCACTGGTGATCGCCGACGAACCGACCTCCGCCCTCGACGCCAACACGCGGCTCAGGTTCGTGGATCTGCTCGTGGACGAGTGTACGGCGGCGGGCAGCACCGTCATCTTCGTCAGCCATGACGCGGCCCTGGCACCTTCGTTCGACCACAACGTGTCCATCGAGGCTATCAACCGGGCGCCCATGGAGGCCGATGATGCGGGGTAGGGTCCTCGTCTCACTTGCTTTCCGGAGTCTCGCCAACCGGCGCCTGACCGCAGGCCTGACCGTCCTCTCAGTGGCGGTGAGCGTCGCCCTCCTGATCGGGGTCGACCGCTTGCGGACCGAGGCGCGTACCAGTTTCACCAGCACGATCTCTGGTGCGGACCTCATCGTCGGCGCCCGCAGCGGGCCAATCAACCTCCTCCTGTACTCCGTGTTCCGCATCGGCGACGCCACGAACAACATTTCCTGGGACAGCTACGGTCAGATCGCCGCCCGGCCGGGGGTCGCGTGGACCATACCCATCTCCCTCGGCGACGCGCACCGGGGGTTCCGGGTACTCGGCACCGATACCGGTTATTTCACCCACTACCGCTTTGGGCGGGAGCGGAGTCTCGAGCTCGCACAAGGCGCGGTCTTCGCGCGCGTGAACGACGCCGTGCTTGGCGCGGACGTCGCGAATGCCCTGGGCTACGCCGTCGGCGACCGGATCATCGTCTCCCACGGCATCGGCGACGTGAGCTTCGAGCATCACGACGAACTGCCGTTCCTGGTCACCGGCATCCTGCGCCGCACCGGGACGCCGGTGGACCGCACCGTGCACGTCACCCTGGCGGGCATCGAGGCGATCCACGCGGCCGACCCGCGCCAGTATGCGGGGCAGAGCGTGGACGCCGCGGGCATCGTAACAGGCACGCTCGAGCCCGACGCGATCACGGCCTGCATCGTCGGCCTCAATTCGCGCCTGATGGTGTTCAGCCTTCAGCGCTTCATCAACGAGTACGAGCGCGAGCCGCTGATGGCCATCGTTCCGGGCGTGACGTTGCAACAGCTCTGGGAACTTGTCGGCGTCGCGGAGATGGCGCTCCTGGGCGTGAGCGCATTCGTGATCGCCGCCGGCCTCGTCGGCCTGCTGACGACGCTCCTGACCAGTCTCGCCGAACGGCGCCGCGAGATGGCCGTGCTGCGTTCCATGGGTGCGGGTCCCGGCATGGTTTTCGGGCTTCTCGTCACGGAAGCGGTCATTCTGGCCGGGACGGCCGCTGTCGCAGGCGTGACGGTGATCCATGCGGGCATGTTCGCTGCCCGTCCATTCGTGCTGGAGCAGTTCGGGCTCTACCTCGCTCCGGGCCTGCCGGGCTGGTTCGACGGCGCCGTGGTGGCCGTGGTCACGATCGCTGCTGGAGTGATCGCGGCGCTGCCGGCCTGGCGCGCGTACCGCTACTCGCTCGCCGACGGTCTCTCGATCCGAACCTGAGACCAGTTCGGCGACGGCATTGCCCCGACGCATGTTAAGGGACACAATGCCCGCCATCGACAAGGAGGCTTCATTTGGCACGCCGCTTTCTCTGGGTGATCCTCGCCGCGTTTGCCCTGGCAGCAGGCGCCGACAAGGGCACCGAGGTACGGGAACTGGAATGGGAGGACCTTCTGCCCCCCGACCAGGAACCCCCCGCATCTACCACATGGCTCGATCACTCTGCGATGCCCTCCTTTGACAACTTCCAGATCCCCACTGGCGTCGTGCCCGAACTCAACGGCCAGAAGGTCAAGATCCCCGGTTTCATGGTTCCCCTCGACCTGGTCGAGGGAAAGGTCACGAGTTCCCTTCTCGTCCCTTACTTCGGCGCCTGCATCCACGTGCCCCCGCCGCCACCGAACCAGATCGTTTACGTCAAGTTTGAGGAACCGGTAGAGATCGACAGCATCTGGGACCCCGTATGGGTCACCGGCAAACTCGGGCTCGAACGCTTCGCCTCCGACTTCGTTGAAGCGGGTTATTCGATGGAGGGGGAGGGGATCGAGGCATACCGGTACTGACGTGAACTTGGTTCGAGAGCGGCTTGCTGTTTGGTCGAAAGGTGAACACGGGTTAAGGGCACCTGGGGTAGCAACGGACATTACGCTCAACTGCCGGTAACACCTCGACAGACGCCCGCCCGACGCGGGGCTCCATTCATTCGTAGGCCGTCAGGTACCCCGCATCGCAAGCTCGACCGCCCGACACCTGGCGGATTCCAGAACTTCTTCGCAGTACGCCAGATCGCCGGATGCGTGGTGATCGAGGCCTAGTACGGCGCACACCATTGGCGCGTCGATCGGTGTTTCGCCGGCGACGACTACGAGTCGCGTCGTAACGGTACTCTCGTATGCGAGGATCATCGATTCCACTGTGCTGATATCGGCGGTGAGCGACATGCTCCGATCACGGAAGAACACATCTTCCGGACTCTCTTCGACGACCAGTGCGCCGCCCATTCGCAGAATCCGGGCGTACTTCACGATGTCCGAGAACGACGATGGCGCATCCTCGTCCGTCCGCTCCATCGAACCGTGCACATTACTCAGAGTGAACGTCCCGTTCGCGCGCGTCATTACGTCAAACAATCGTGAAAGGACGCGTCGGCGGCGAGGCGCATCACCCTCGTAGCCCATCTTCGCCAGCTTGACCTGCCGCACGAGGCGGGCAGCATCGGCGTCGGTCGAGTCGGCTCCGCCTGTTGAAACGGGGTAGACCCGCAGGTCTCCCCCGGCAGCCGGGGCCGGAACCACCCTTACGACCTCGCCCATGTCCCCGAGGAAACTCCCGAAGCTCGCGAAGCCGTACGCGCTCTCGTCGAAACTCGAAGACAGCGCGCGGCGCAGCATGGTCTTTACCTCGGAGCCATGCAGTCCATCAGGATTGTCCCGCACGATCTCGGCGAGCTTCGCGCGCACCTCCGCCATGCTCTCCACACCCGTTGGCTCCATTGTCGACGTTAGCGCTTCGTAACGCACGAATCGGTCGCACAAGGACGAAAAATCGCTGCTCACGGCGCTGTTCGGAGAAACGCCGATCACCGTCTTCCCGTGTCGGCGGAGTTCCTTCAGCACATGGATGAAGTCCCGGTCCCCCGACACGATGACGTAGATGTCGATGTGAGGAAGCGAGGAGATCAAACTCACCGCATCGACGGCCATCTTCACGTCTACCGCATTCTTGAGCAACGCTCCCCGCCGCTGGCCGAACACATGGACCAGCTCGATCCCAAGTCCGTACAGATCAGACTGGTACTGGTTCACGTCCTTCATTCGCCAATCCGCGTACGCGTTGGCGACGAGAACACGTCCGTATTCGTCCGCCAGGCGGACGACCGCCTCACAGTCGATGTTCTCTTCGTCCACCGACCTCACCAGGTTCTCGAAATCGATCAGAAGGGCTACTTCACCTTCAACAGCTGCCATCACGCTCACCCCGACCGAACGCCAATGCCTGTTGCCCGTTCACTCGCCCGCCAACGCTTCCCTTCCGAGCCGCGCCACGAGGTCGAGTGTCGTGCGCACGTCTTCCCACGTCGTCGTGTGATTGATGATGCACATGCGAAGCGAGAACACGCCCTTTAACGATGTCGACGAGAAGAACGCGAGGTCGTCCCAGAACACGCGAGCCAGCACGATTCGATTGACGTCGTCCAGGCTCTCCTCGTCGCGCCCGTCGCCGGGATTCACCCGGAAGCAGACGATGCCCAGCGACACCGGCGTCATCAACTCCAGAATCGGATTCGCCTCGATGTAGGCCTCGGCACGACGAGCCAGCTCCAGTCCTTTCTCAACCGCCGCGCGAATCGCGGCCATCCCGAATGTCTGGACCGACATCCAGATCTTCAGTGCGCGTGCCGCCCGACTCAACTGGAGCCCCCGGTCCGCGAAGTTCGGGTGGTTGGCGCCCCACACGGTGTCCTGCAGGACATCGTTGGCAATCCCGAACGCGTTTTCGAGGTGCTTGACGTCCTTCACCATGAGCGCGCCCGCTTCGTAGGGCTGGAACAGCCACTTGTGCGCGTCCATGCCTATCGAATCCGCCCTCTCGATGCCGTCCAGCAGTTCCTTGCCGCCCTCTGTCACCAGGGCGAATCCGCCGTAGGCGGCATCCACATGCAGCCAGACGCCTTCGCGTTCGCAGAAATCCGACATCGGTGCCAGTGGGTCGATGGCGCCGGTGCCGGCGGTGCCCGCGTTCGCGCATACAGCGATGGGTCGCAGTCCATCGGCGCGGTCGTCGGCCACGTACCGGCGCAACTCCGCCATGTCCATGCGGAAATCGTCGCCGGAGGGCACCAGCCGGATGTGTTCCCGACGGACGCCGGCGATCAGGGCCGCCCGTTTCAGCGCGCTGTGACTTTGGTCGCTCATGTAGACGGCGGGCCGTTCCGGATGCCCGGCCGCTTCCCTTGCCGCTACCAGCGCTTCGACGCTCGCCCCCGAACCGCCGCTCGTGAGCAGTCCGCCAGCGGTCTCCGGATAGCCGATCCAGCTCCGCATCCAGTCCACCACGACGAGTTCCAGTTGGCCGGTTCCGCTCGACATGAGCCATGTGCACGAGTTGATGTTGAAGCCGGCGGCAAGGTAATCCGCCACGACGCCGGGCCAGGTCGGTGCCGAGGGAACGAAACCGAAGAACCGGGGATGATCGAGCCGCGCCGCGTACGGGAGGACGTCGCGCAGGGCCTGGTCCAGGACCTCCTCCGCAGGCTTGCCGCGTTCGGGGGGCGGGGCCGCCAGCCGGCCAGCCAGCACTTCGCGGAAATCCCCGTCCCAGGGTCTTTCGTCGCTCAAGCCGTCGGCGCGGTCGATGAGCGCTTCCGTCGCTTTGCGGGCCAGCCGCCGCATCGCCTCCGGTGTCATGCGCAAGACGCCATGGTCGTCACCCTGCACGCCAACCTCCTTCGACGCTGTTCGCGTCCCGATGCCTCGTAGAAGAGGTTACCTTGACCCGCAAGGAGATATCACCACCTGGGTCCGCTTTCCGGATGCGGGCAAGTGCACCACGACGGATTGGATGGCATGGGTGTTTCAGGAGGATCACACCCACGTGGTGCAGAAACCGCTAGGATTGCAGTTCCCGCGAGTCACCTGGTTCATTCGAATGAACGCCCGAAACGCCGCCGCCATCCTCACACTTCTCGCCACGTTGCCACTCGCTGCGAAACCCGGAACGCCCGACGCTGCGTTGGTCGACCTCGAAGTCGAACTCAACGGCGAGCGCGTCTTCACGCCGCACCTGCTGGTCGGGTTGGGCCGGATGTCCGAGGCATTGTTGGAGTCGCCGTCTGGTGAGGGGCACCGTGTCATATTGGCAGTAACCCGCCACGAGGACGTCTACACGTTGCGGTCGCTGTACCTGACTAAGGCCGGGGACGAACGCTGGGTCGTGCAGGCGGAGCCTGGGTTGTCCTTCCTCGGCGACGACCCCGCCTCGGCCACCATCACCGACGAGACGGGCGCATTTCGACTTCATCTCAACGTCAGGGTCGGTGATGCCGTCGAGTTGAGGAGTCGGCTACGAGGCGAGACCGGGACCTTCCAGAACTGAGTTTGGGACACCGTAGGGCGCCTGATAACGGTTCTGTCCCTGCGACTCTCACATCCGCAGTACCTGGGGAAATATGACCTATGACCGTGCCAGATCATCCCAACATCGTCCTGATCTTCTCCGACCAGCATCGGGGCGACGCGCTTGGCTGCGTGGGAAATCCTGTGGTTCGAACACCCAACCTGGATGGCCTGGCCGCCGAAGGCGTGACCTTCCGAAACTGCAACACGAACTCGCCGTTGTGCATGCCGGCGCGGGCTTCGTTGATCACGGGCCTATACGTCAACGAACACGGCGCATGGGGCAATCGCACCGAGGCGGATCGCCACGGGCCGAGTCACGTCAGGAACATCCGGGACGCCGGGTACTGCACCGCCGTGGTCGGCAAGACCCACTTCCGGCTGTACCAGGCTGATGACGGCCACACGCGCGACCATGCTTCGGGACTGCACGACTGGGGATACGAGTTCGCCCACGAGGTCAAGGACACCATCCCCTCGGCGACCCACCGTTGCTACTACACGGACTTTCTGGCCGAAAGAAGGAAGTTGCAGGTCTACGAGGACTGCGCGCGCAACTTCCGGCTGGGCCAGAGCACGGGATTTCTCCGCCCCTGGGAACACCTGCCCAACCTCCTCGACGAGGACGAGCACATCGACATGTATATCGCCAACACGGCGTCGGAGTGGATACGAGGGTATGCGGACGACAGGCCGTTCTACCTGCAGGTCTGCCTGATGGGGCCGCATCCCCCGTTCGACGCGCCGGCGAGATACAGGGACATGTTTGACCCGGAGGATATGCCTCTGGCGATCATGGAGCCGCCGGCCGAGCCGATGTCACCCCAGATCAGGAGGATGTTCGCGCGAAGAGGACTCAAGGACATGACCGAGTCCCAGGGCCAAACGCTGACGAGCCACTACTACGCCAAGGTCGCGTTCGACGACCACGCGATCGGTATTGTGCTTCAGTCTCTCGAGGAAAAGGGTCTGCTGGACAATACGTGGATCGTCTATACCTCCGACCACGGCGAAATGCTCGGCGATCACCGGTTTTGCCAGAAGTCGGTGTTCTATGAGGGCGCGCTGAACGTGCCGCTGATCGTGAGACCACCAGGCGGAACCAGACCCTGGACCGCGCGCGGCCTCACGGACCACTTCGACATCTGCTCAACTTTGCTTGACGCCGCGGGTGCCGGCCATCTTGGAGTCGACCGAGGACTTTCATTGCTTCCGAAGATCGAGACCGGTCCAGACGCTCCCGATGCGCAGCAGGGCAAGGGCGTGGTCTTCAGCGAGGTGAACCTGCACTCGATGGCTCGCGCTGAGCGGTACAAGATGACCATCGATTCACTGACGAGAAAGCCGCTGGAACTGTACGACATGGAGAACGATCCACACGAGCTTCGCAACCTCGTGAACGAACCGCGGCTCTTGGGCGTGCGCGATCAGTTCCTGGCGGAGTACTTCAGTCACCTGCTGGCGAACCTGAACGAGCCGCAACTCAGGGTGTATCAGGGTGGTGGCATTCCGACCAAACTCCACCAGGAATACCCTGAGTACTGACATCCGCGCGTGGCACAATCCTCCGGGCAACCTCAAGCGGAACGAACCACCCATCTACCCATCATGCTGACCAAACGCCAAGCGTCCTGCATCGCCATCACCTTGCTCACCGCCGTGGGCGTCGTCGCCAAGCCACCGCCGTTGTCCATCGACGAACTGCGGGCCAAGGTGTTCGACACGCGCCTCGAATTCGTGCACGACGTCAAGGGCGGCGACTCGTTCGACGCACACCTCGTCTCCTACATCTCTGCGGGATTGAAGGTCCACGCGCTCGTGGCGACGCCGCGGGGCGACCAGCCGGCTGGCGGCTTCCCGGTGCTCGTCGCCAACCACGGCCACCATTCGGACCCTCCGCGCTACGGCATCACGGCGGACGGCGTCGACTGGCGGCCCGGGGACTACTACCGCGCGATTCCGGAACTGTACACGGCGATGGGGTTTCTCGTGGTCATGCCCGACTATCGCGGCCACAGCAACTCCGAAGGGTTCGAATTCACCGATGGAATGCTTGAGTCGCTCTATTGCACCGAGGACGTTCTCGGCTTGGTCGCAGCGCTTCGCGACATCGAAGATGCCGATCCGCAGAACGTCTTCATGTGGGGCCACTCCCTGGGCGGCGAGGTCACGCTCAGGGCACTGCTGGCCGCCGATGTGGTCAAGGGCGCCTCGCTGTGGTCCAGCGTCGGCGGTGACATATGGGACCAGTCGTTCTACTACTCGCGCTACAAGGACCCGCTCGCTATGGACAGCGCCGAACGCCCGAAAGAGGTCATCGACAAGCTCCGTGAGGACATGGCCGCGCTGGACGGACCTTTCGCCTGGGAACAAGGCGAGCCCCTGGACTACCTTGAGCATCTCAAGGCACCCATCATCATCCACCACGCGATCGGCGACCGCGGCGCCGCCTACATGTGGGCGGCCCGCCTGGCGAAAGAGCTCTACCTGCGGTCGCACCCGTACGAGTTCCACACCTACGCGGGAGAAGACCACCTGTTCAAGGGTGCGGACCTCGAAGAGGCCACGGCGCGCGACGGGGCGTTCTTCCGGTCGCTCATGGCCCCGTAGCGGACGACCGACTCCCGGCGGCGCATTGACAAGGCGGCCAAAGGGCCGGTTAATTCTCAGCGGGCGTACTCCGAAGTCACATTAATTTGCTTCACGCACTCAGATCACCGTGGTTGGACGCGTTGCCTTTTGTCGAAGGCACACGGACTGAATTTCTGTAAGAGATTGATAACAAAAACCATTTTGTGTTTTTTCGGGGTGTAGCCCGGAACGCCCGAAATCGTCCCGCGAACTTACATTCGCAGTACGGTCGTCGTATACTTCCCGCCTCGAAAAGCAGGAGCCTCGCAGAGGAATGCGGGCCAGCGCGA
Source organism: Gammaproteobacteria bacterium (assembly GCA_028821515.1). Taxonomy (GTDB): domain Bacteria; phylum Pseudomonadota; class Gammaproteobacteria; order Pseudomonadales; family Azotimanducaceae; genus VXNE01. Next base: position 143,252 of record JAPPGA010000058.1, read on the forward strand.
ATTCCAGGGGATCATGATTGATGAAGAAAACAAGTGGAGAGAAACCGACGTTCCAGGTCACGGCACTCACCGCGGCCATCGGGGCGGTCCTGGCGACGCCAGCATGGGCAGCCGAGCAGGCGTCCAGCCACACCATTGAGGAGGTCATCGTCACCGCGACCAAGCGCGAGGCGGCCGTATCGGATTTGCCGGTGGCCGTGACCGTCGTCAACAACGAGTTGATCAACGAACTGCAGATGACCAACGTCCTCGACCTGGACAAGGTCGTTCCAGGGCTGAAGATCCGGTACGTGGGTGCCGACCCGTCCATCATCGTCCGCGGCGCCGGGACGGCGGGTACGAACGATGTCGCCGTGCCGATCTACGTCGACGGCCTGTATCGGCCCCGCTACGGTCAGGGCCTCGCGAGCTGGCTGGACGTCGAGCGGGTGGAACTGCTCCGCGGGCCGCAAGGCACGCTGTTCGGCCGCAATACCTTCGGTGGCCTGGCGAACATCATCGCCCGGAAACCCGACGCGACCGCCTTCGACTGGGGCGGCGGAGCCACTGTGGGCGACTACTCGTATCGCCGCCTCGAAGGGTTCGTGAATGTCCCGCTCGGCGAGGCGGTGGCGTTCCGGGTCACGGGCAGTGACACGTTCCGCGACCCCCTGATCGAGAACGTCTTCAACGACGAAGGCGGCATGCGGGACGACGACAGCGTCTATGCCCGCGCGCAGTTGCGCATTGATCTGACCGCGACATTCGACGTCACCTTTTCGTCCACGTACTGGAAGGACGACTCCAACGGCAACGCCGACTATGCCGGCGTAATCCTGGGCATACCGGTCAATCCGACGACAGGTCTGACCGATGGCATCAATGGCGTCATGCAGCCCCGCCAGGGTCGGATTCCGGGCACGGAGAACGACAGTTGGCCGGGCAGCGGCGGGCGCAACCAGGCGGGAACCTTCGGAGTGGATCCCGCTGCTTCCGTAACGCCGGGCATCCACAGGATCAGCAGCGACTTCACGCCCTTGCGAAAGATAGACGAGACGTCGTTCAGCGTGCTCGTCAACTGGGAAATGGGGCCCGTCACGCTCCGTGCCAACATGGGAAGCTTCGACTACGAGGAATTCCGGCTTACCGACTCGGACTTCTCGCCCAATCCAACGGGCTGGGCCCAGCGCAATTCCGGAATGACGCCGCCGACATCCACCGGGCGGACTTACTGGGCGCAGTGCTGGGGCGGGCCGTCCTGCGGCCTCGCCGCCGGCCAGCGCGTGAATTCCAATGCCACCCAGGCCGACATCAACCTGACGTACCTCGGCGAAGGGCGGTTGCTGTGGACGTTGGGCTACTTCTCCTACGACGACTCGGGTGATGGCGACACCAGCAGCGAGTTCGTGTGGGGCTATACGGACGCGTCCGCGCCGCAGAACGTGACCTGGGGCCACTGGCTCTACCAGGGCAACGGCGGCACCAAGTCGACGGCCATTTACGGTCAGGCGGAATACTCGCTGACGGACCGTCTGCGCGTCACGGCCGGCGTGCGGCGATCCACGGACGAGCGGAACTTCTTCAACAAGTACGTTGACTGGGGTCCCAGCGTCCATGGTTGGGCCGCGGGCTATACCGATGCGCATCTCGACAACCCGGGCAGCCGGTTCGCGTCGTGGCCGGTGTTCGTCGCGACCGACGCGAGCGCCGAAGGCCGACAAACGGGTAAAGCATCCAACGTCGACTGGAGGGCGTCGGTTCAGTACGACGTCAGCAACGAAATGCTGCTCTACGCCTCGGCTGCGACCGGCTATATCGCCGGTGCCATCGAGGGCGGAGGCTCCACCGAACTGACGGATCCCAACGAAGTCGACACCTACGAAGTCGGGATGAAGAACAGGCTTCTCGATGGCGTCATGGTGCTGAACCTCGCGGCATACCAGAGCAGCTACGGCGGACTGACCACGTCGTCGTTCGTGGCGCAGGGTCAGACGATCGTCGCGGTCGGAAACGTGGGCGGATCCATGACCTCCAGGGGACTCGAAGTCGAGTTGAACTGGATGCCGAACGAGGACCTGAGCATCAGGGGCGGTCTCGCGCTCAACGACTCGGAGCTGGAGAAATTTGGCCGCTCCGTGCTGAACCGGGTGTTTCGCAGCGGGGGCGACCAGCAGATCGTGACCACCACGCCGTGCAACCACACCTGCTCGCAGGTCTACTTGCTCGACGGCAAGGACGCGCGTTTCTCGCCGAGCTACACCCTTGCGGTGGACGTGTCCTACGCGTTCGACCTGGGCAACATGGGCCGGTTCGAACCAGGCGTCTACCTGTACCGCTCTGCCAGCTACAAGACCACCAACATCGAGTACTTCTTTACGCACCAGGACGCGTACACGATGGTGGACCTGCGCGCCAACTGGACACGCGACGACTCTCCGGTGACCGTCCAGGCCTTCGTCAAGAACGCCACGGACGCGGAAGTGCAGATCGGCGGCGACCAGTACAGCCAGGGACGGGCGGTGGCGGACTTCAAGAATCCGCGCACCATGGGTCTCCGGGTAGCCTGGAACTTCTGATCGGGCTCCGCCGGCCAACCGGTCGGCGTGAAACAGGAACAGAAAAGCCCCGCTCGCCGGGGCTTTTTTGTCGCCTCCCATCGGGAGCGTTTCCGGCCGGGTAGCGCGTTCCAGCTAAACCGGGTTACATAGGCACCATGTTGGAATCGATCATCCGCGCGCTGGAGGCGGGGTACCAGGCGCAGCAGGCCGGGAACCTCACCCGGGCGGAGAAGCTCTATCGGGACATCCTTCGCCGTGATCCTGACAACGTCCACGCGCTCAACCTCCTCGGCATGCTCTGCGTCAACGCGGGGCGGCCGAAGGAGGCGATCAGGTTCATCGAGCAGGCGCTGGCCGTGGACGGCAGCGACCCGCAGGCGCACGCGAACATTGGCCTGGCCTACAAGGACGTCGGGAAGCCGAAGGACGCCATCCATCACTTCAGCGAGTCCGTTCGGCTGGATCCCCGCAATCCCGTGGTCTACAACAACCTGGGCAACGTGCTGCGCCTTGTCGAGCAGCCTCGGGAAGCGGCCCGAGCTTACGAGCGTGCACTGAAGTTGCAGCCCACGTTCGCCGAGTGCTGGAGCAACCTGTCCGCCGCGATGAACGAGTCGGATCGGCTGGAGCGCGGCCTCCAGGCTGTGGACCGGGCGCTGCAACTCGATCCCGGGCTTGCCCAGGCCTGGAACAACAAGGGCGACATCCTGCTCAAGCAGGCGAAGTATGAGGACGCCCTCACGCACTACCAGAAAGCCGCCGCGCTCAGCCCGAAGTACGCCGCCGCCATGATCAACATGGCCCGCGTGCAGCGCGACATGGAGGTCCCCGAGGACGCGTTCGAGACGCTCGACAAGGTCCTCGCGATGGAACCTCGCCACCCCGAGGCACATCACGTGATGGGCGTATTGCACGAGCAGATGGGCGATCGGGCAAACGCCGCGCGACACTTCCAGTCGGCGATCGACTCAGCGCCCCAAATGGGGATCGCCCACTACCAGCTTGCACAGATCAACGGTCGGAATGGGACCGATGCCGAACTGTCCGCCATGCGCTCGGCGTGGGAGAAAGGGGACCTTTCGCGCAATGACCGCATGTACCTGGCATTTGGGTTGGCGCGGGCGCTGGAGCAGCGTGGCCAGTACGACGAGGCCTACGAATACCTGGCGCAGGGAAATGGCGTGAAGGCAGCGATGAGGCCGTACGACGATGCCGAGACCGCAGACTACATCGACGGGCTCTACAGCTATGCCGAGACGGCGGCGGCACGGGTCGGGTTCGACGCGGGATGCCAGGACGGGCACATGGTTTTCGTAGTCGGAATGCCCCGATCCGGAACCAGTCTGACCGAGCAGATCCTCGCGACCCACAGCGCCGTGGCGGGTGCGGGCGAACTGAGCTTCGCCTACGACCTGGCCCACCGGACGCGTGACATCACCGGACAGAAGTTCCCGGACAACATGGACCGCCTCACCCCTTCGTCATTCCGCGAACTCGGCGAGTACTACGTTGCCCGGCACGCGCCGGACAACCTCGTGGCCCGGTACGTGGTCGACAAGACGCCGCTCAACTTCCAGTACATCGGCCTGCTGGCCATCGCCCTGCCGCGGGCACGCTTCATCTACTGCCGCCGGGATGCCGTCGCCAACTGCTGGGCCATTCACCGAATCCCCTTCGACGAGAAACAGACTTACGCGCACTCGCTGACCGCGCTGGGCCAGTACTACCGCCGCCATTGCGACCTCGTCGAACGCTGGAAGTCGCTCTTCCCGGGCCGCATTCTCACGGTGCGCTACGAGGACACGGTGGCGGACGTAGAGGGGCAGAGCCGTCGCATGCTGGACTTCCTCGACCTGCCCTTCGAGCCGGAAGTGCTGGCTTTCCACGAGACTGAGCGGCTGGTGAAGACCCCGAGCGCGAGCCAGGTCCGGCGACCGATCTACACCGAATCCGTGGCGGCGTGGAAACGCTACGAGAAACACCTGGGGCCGCTGATCGAAGCGCTAGGGGACGCGGCTTAGCCGGGTACCCACGCCGAGGTCAGCCCGCGCACGGCCTGATCATGTCGGCGGGCATCAATGCTCCGCCACGAAAGCCATGATCGGCGGATTCGCCATGAACTCATCCCAGAATGGGTTGTCCGCTTCGGAGGGGCGCAACCCGACGTCGATCCACCGGAAGTCGCGGAAACCCGCACGCTCGAACGCAGCCGCATGCGTCGCCGGCGTCAGGTAGAAGTTGTCGAATCCGAATTGCTCGCCGTCGGCATTGATCATCGTGTAGCGGATGGTGTCCCCTTCCGCGAGCGGAGGCTCCCAGGTGCGCTCCAGGCCGTACTTCTGTAACGACCCAGTTTGGACCGCGATGTTGTGCACGTTGTTGTTCAGGCCGACCAACCGTCCGCCCGGCTGCAGCGCCTCGTGGCAGACCTGGCAGAAACGCAGAAGCTGTCCGGGCGTCTTCGCGTAGTTGAGCAGGTACACCGCCACCACCAGATCCACCGGTTCGTTGCGGGATTATTCACTTGACGCAAGGACAGAAGATGGCGCATAGTGCGCAATCGTG